>NZ_DATJCS010000037.1:0-74038 GCF_035497915.1 Pseudomonas sp. | reverse complement strand
TTGGGGTCGGCTGGCGCCGACCTTGGCCGGGGTAAACCCGGCCCTACAACCGGAGCATCTTTGGGGTCGGCTGACGCCGACCTTGGCCGGGGTAAACCCGGCCCTACAACCGGTGCATCTTCGGAGTCGGCTGGCGCCGACCTTGGCCGGGGTAAACCCGGCCCTACAACCGGTGCACCTTTGGGATCGGCTGACGCCGACCTTGGCCGGGTAAACCCGGCCCTACAACCGGTGCACCTTTTGGGGTCGGCTGGCGCCGACCTTGGCCGGGGTAAACCCGGCCCTACAACCGGTGCACCTTTGGGGTCGGCTGGCGCCGACCTTGGCCGGGATGAACCCGGCCCTACCAATAGCGTCGCGCCCTGTAGGGCCGGCTTTACGCCGGCCGACGGGGCATCGGCCATGCGCCCAGAGATGCAGAGTGGACACACCAAGGCACTGGACTGGCGGCCAGGACAGCGAGCCCTGCGCGTCACGGCGCCAGGCGTTCGCGCACCCAGGCGTCGCCGACACGACGGTAGTTCAAACGATCGTGCAGCCGGCTGGCCCGCCCCTGCCAGAACTCGATGCGCTCGGGCAGCAGGCGATAGCCGCCCCAGTGTTCCGGGCAATGCGGTTCCTGCTCGCGGAAGCGTTCTTCGGTATCGCGCAACAGCTGTTCCAGCTCATGACGGCCCTCGATCACCCGGCTCTGCGGCGAGGCCCAGGCGCCGAGACGGCTGCCCAGCGGACGCACACGGTAGTAGGCGTCGGACTCCTCGACGCTGACCCGTTCGATGCGTCCTTCGATGCGCACCTGGCGTTCCAGGCTCGGCCAGAAGAAGGTCATGGCCGCGAAGGGGTTGGCCTTGAGCTGCTCGCCCTTGGCGCTGTCGTAATTGGAGAAGAAGGTGAAGCCCCGTTCGTCGAGGCCCTTGAGCAGCAGCACCCGGCAATGCGGGCGGCCGTCGGCATCCACGGTGGCCAGGGTCATGGCGTTGGGCTCGACCGGCAGGTGCTCGGTTTCGACGGCCTGGCTGAACCAGGTGTGGAACAGCGCCAGCGGTTCGGCCGGCGCCTGTTCTTCGGTGAGACCGTCGCGAATGTACTCGCGACGCATATCGGCAAGGCTGGGGGGCATGGTCGTCTCCGGAAGGAAGGAACGGAACGCCCCCAGCTTAACCGAGCAGCCCCTTACTTGGCTGCCAGCTTGGTGGCGCTGGCGCGATAGTCGCCGGCCAGGGCGGTCAGGGCCTTCTGCTGGGTCACGAGAATTTCCACGCGACGGTTGCTGGCACGGCCTGCGGCGCTATCGTTGCTGGCCACCGGCTGGACACCGCCCAGGCCGAGCGCCTGCAGGCGGTCATGCTTGAGGCCGCTGAGGCGGAAGATCGAGGCCACGGCACGGGCGCGGGACTGGCTCAGCTTGGCGGCCGCCTCGTTGTTCAGGGTGTTGTCCAGATGACCGAGGATCAGCACGCCGGCTTCGGCATCGCCGCTCACCTGCTTGGCCACGGTGGTGATGGGCTTGAGGCTGGCCGGCAGCAGCATGTCCGGGCGGTCGGCGTTGAAGGTGGCGTCGGCCGGGGCGGTCACCACCAGTGCGTTGTCGGTACGGCTGAGGGTAAAGCTGCTGCCCGCCATGGCGGTGCGCAGGGCGGCTTCCTGGCTGTCCAGCCAGGCTTGCGAGACGTTGGGACCGGTGCTGCCGCCGTTGCCGGTGGAGCTGCAGCCAGCCACTGCCATGCAGAACATCAGAGTCGCGGAGTGGATCAGTTTGATAGTCATGGACGGTTGCCCTAGCACATAAGTTGATAACAGCAGTCGGTTTCAGACCGCCCGTTCATTTGGCATGCCAGTGGCATTTTGCCGTCAAGCGAGGAATACGCAAGATATTGGCGCCAGCCAGCTGACAGACGGTAAGCCTTTGAAAGACTGCGTAAATCACTCGCCTTTTCAGCCCGCTTAGGCCAGACAGGCGGCGACCACCCGGGCCAACCGCTGCGCACGCGGATCCATCAGCACATAGGGCCCCAATGTATTTGTCACGAAACCGAAGCTAAGTTCCCGCTGCGGATCGGCGCAGCCGACGGAGCCGCCGGCGCCCGGATGGCCGAAGGTGCCGGGGCCGAGGCCGTAGGTGGCGTTGGCCACGCCCGGCTGGTCGAGCATGCAGCCGAGCCCGAAGCGCGTGGAGGTCAGCAGCGTGCGATCTTCGCCCCGGCAGTGCTCGCGGGTCAGCTCGGCGAGCAGCTCCGGCTCGAGCAGTCGCCCCTCCAGCAGCCCGGTGTAGAAGCCGGCCAGCGAGCGGGCATTGCCGTGGCCGTTGGCCGCCGGCTGCTGCATGCGCCGCCATTCCGGCCGATTGGTGCTGGTCAGCACCGAAGGGGGATTGGTGAAGGCACGGGTGGTCAGCGACTGGGGCTCGCGCATGATGGTGCGCAGCAGGCGCTGGGCGGCTTCGTCGCCGACCGGGCCCTTGCCCCGAGCGATATGGGCCACGCGGTGGAATTCGGCGTCGTCCAGACCGATATGAAAATCCAGCCCCAGCGGCCGGGCGGTGCGCGCCACGATCACCTCGCCCGGCTCACGGCCTTCGACGCGGCGCAGCAGCTCGCCGATCAGCCAGCCGAAGGTGATCGGCGCATAACCGTGGGCGGTGCCCGGCGTCCACCAGGGTTCCTCGGCGGCCAGCGCCGCGCACATGGCCGCCCAGTCGTACAGCGCCTCACCCGGCAGGCTGGCGCGGATGGCCGGCAAGCCGGCCTGGTGGCAGAGCAGTTGGCGCACCGTGATGCGTTCCTTGCCGGCGGCGGCGAATTCCGGCCAGTAGCGGGCCACCGGGGCGTCCAGCTCGAGCTTGCCCTCGCCGACCAGTTGCAGGGTGGCGACGGCGGCAAAGGTCTTGGTGCAGGAGAACAGGTTGAGCAGGGTGTCTTCCTGCCACATTTCCTGGCCGTCCTTGTCCGCGGGGCCGGCCCACAGGTCCACGACCGTCTCGCCGGCGACCTGCACGCAGAGCGCGGCGCCCCGCTCGCCGGGGTTGTCGAACAGCGCGGCGAACGCCTCGCGGACCGCCTCGAAACGCAGGTCGTAATAGCCTTGGATCTGCACGCGCGCACTCCCGGGTGTCGGTTGGAAGGCCGGTATTGTCGGCGCGGCGCGGCGCATGCGGCAAGCGTGGAACCTTGCGGGGCCGGCTGGCGCCGGCCTTGGCCGGGGTAAACCCGGCCCTACAGTTCGGGTCAGCCCGGGCCTCCGGGGAGTCTGGCTTCATGTAGGGCCGGCTTTACGCCGGCCGACGGGGCACAGGCCGTGCACCTGGGGGCCGGCTGGCGCCAGCCTTTGGCCGGGGTAAACCCGGCCCCACAGTTCTGGTCAGCCCGGGCCTTCCGGGGGGCTGGCTTTTCCTTGTGGGGCCGGCTTTACGCCGGCCGATGGGGCACAGGCCGTGCACCTGGGGGCTGGCCGGGGTAAACCCGGCCCTACAGGTTTTGGGGTCACCGTGGTCAGGGCGCCGGGGCCGGCGGCAGCCAGCGGCGCAGCAGGCGCAGGTTGGCGCGGCGCACCGCGTCGACGAAGCCGTCGAACGGCACGTCGGTGATGGCCACCAGGCCGACATGGCCGTTCTCGCCGTCCAGCAGACGCCCGGTCACCGGCTGGTCCAGGTACTGGAACCAGTGCAGGCCGACGATCATCGGCTCCTGCAGGGCGCGTTCGAGGAAGTGCGCATAGGCGGCGCCGCGCGCGTTTTCGCCGGGCACTTCCAGCGGTCCCGGCCAGAACGGTCCGCGATCCCGCGAGCCGAACGAGAACTCGCTGATCAGTACCGGCTTGTCCAGCGCGCGCAGGGCGGCGAAATCCTGGCCCTGCTGGGGGGCACGCGTGTAGGTGTTGACGCTGAGCACATCGCAAAACTGCGCGCAGGCGGCCAGCACCTCCGGCGTGACGCTGGAGAAGCGTCCGCCCAGCAGCAGGTGGTTCGGCGCATGCCAGGCCAGCGCGTCGGCCAGGGTGCGGAAGTAGGTGTCGGCGTACAGGCGCAAAAAGCGCTGCAGGTCCTCTTCGATGGCCGGGTGCGCCGGGTCGGGCAGCGGCGCCTCGAAGCCGGGGTCTTCCATCAGTTCCCAGGCCGGCAGTTCGATGCCCCAGGCCGTCGCCAGCCCCTGCTGGTTGCGGTAGCGGTCGCGCAGCTGCTTGAGGAACGCGCGCTTGGCCGGCACGTCGGTGGTCTGGCGCAGCGTGTTGTAGGCCAGCGCGTAGCGCGCCTGCGGCGTGTCGCCCGGCGCCGCCCAGGCCAGTTCGTTGTCGGCGAAATAGCCGATCAGCCAGGGATCCTCGCGCCGGCCCCGGGCGGCGATGGCCACCGTGCGCTCGGCGGCCATGGCGAAGCGCGGGTCGAACGGATCGGGCATGGCGCCCCACCAGTCGTGACCGGTGGGAATGCTGGCATAGTCGCCGGCAATGGACAGCGGTAGTACGTAGGGCAGGCGCTGGGTTTCATGCAGCTCCGCGTCGCTCCAGCTGCCCAGGGTATTGAAACCCCAGGCCTGCAGCCGCGCCAGGGTCTGTTCGGGCCACTGCGCGTTCAGGGCCTGGGTGCGCAGCACCAGGCAGGCGGTCTCGTCGCGGTGTTCGGCGTCGGGCAGCGGTTCCTGGCCGGGCTTGCGCACCCGGCAGGGCGCGCAGGGTTCGTGGCGCTCGCAGGCCGCCTCGGCCTGGGCGCGATAGCGGTTGGCGCTGTAGAAGTCGAACCAGCGGCCATGGGCATACTCACGATCCCGAGTGGCGCCCACATCGCTGCGGCTGTCGCCCTGACCGTAGAACAACGCAAGGGTATCCTGCGGCGCCGGCAGCGCCTGGAACATCACCTCGCGACCCTGCACGTAGGTCTGGCTGTGCTGGCGGGTCACCGCGTTGACACCCAGCGAATAGAACGGATGACCGTCCGGCGTCACCAGATACCAGCGCTGCGCGCGCTTCTCGGTGCGAAAGAAGCCGCTGGCCTCGAAGCGCTCCCCGCCACGCAGGCCGCCAAAGCGGTCCCGTTCGGGCAACTGGCGGTTCCAGCTCTCCAGCGCCGCCGTGGCGTTGCCCAGCAGGCGGCGCAGCTGGCTGTCGCGGGTGACCTTGTCGCCCCAGTCGCGGCGGGTGAACTGGCCGTAGCCATCGACCAGTCCCTGGTAGGCGCCGGTCAGCTCGTCGCTGCCGCTGACGCCGAACTGGCCGAGCAGGATGTGCTGTGGCACGTCCGGATCGCGCAGGTAGAGCTTGACCGCGCGCACCCGGTCGAGGGCGATGCCGCCTTCCACCCGGGTGGCCACCAGCAGACGCCGGCCGCCCTGGCTCCAGGGCATCGGCGGGCCGGCACGCATGCCCCAGGCCCGCGGAGTGGTGGCCTGCAGGGGCATGGCGAGGGTCTGCACCGGCCCGACGGGCAGGTCGATGCGGGCCTCCAGTGCCTGGTCATCGCCGCTTTCGATGCGCACGTACAGGGTCAGATCCCACTCCATGGCATTGCGCAGGCGCAGGGTCATGCTGCGCTGACCGGTCCAGTCCCACGCGCCTTCCTGCGGTTCGAGCAGCAGCGTGGGCCGCGCAGCGGCATTGAAGCTCAGGCGCCGCAGGATGGCGCCTTCGGGCGTCGTCTCGGCCGTCAGTTCCGGGAACCAGGCATCCTCGGTGGCCACCTGCACCACATCCAGCGGGCGCACGAAGCTGAACAGGGTCTGTTCGTCCGCGCGCGACGGCGCGACCAGGCAACCGCTCACCAGCATCAGCATCCAGCACCAGCGCCGCATGTTCCGTTCTCCCGCCCTGTCCGGGCCAATAGACCACGGCGGACGGCAAGGGTGCGCTGGGCAGGCGAAACGATGCAGGACCGACCATTCCCGGCTTGGCCCATCCTCCCCCGCTTGGTTATGATCCCGACCCTGACTCGCCGCAGTAGCGTACACAGGGAATTGTCGTGCCTATCAAGTCCGCCGCCGTGTCCGGTTCCCGGGGAAACCTCCTCCCGCTTCGCGATTACTACACCCGCGTGCTCGCCTACCTCACGGTGGCAGCCACCGTGGTGGTGGGCACCTACGTGCAGCACTGTCCGCAGGAAATCCTCTGGATGGTGCCCTACGCCCTGCTCTACCCGCAGCTGGCCCATCTGCTGAGTCGCCCCGTGCACCGACGCCATCCGCAGCGCACCGACCAGGTCTTGCTGCTGCTGGATGCCTTCAATGTCGGGGGCGCCCTGGTGCTGCTCGGCCTGTCGATCATTCCCACCCTGATGATCCTGCTGATCCTCGGCTTCAGCGCCATGATCGGCGGCGGCGTGCGCTCGTTCGTCCTGACCCTGGTGGTGGCCGGCCTGACCGCCCTGGTCTATGGCTATCACCAACCGCCGACCCTTCAACTGGAAACCCCGCCGCCGGTGGTGCTGGTGAGCATCCTGGCCAGCAGTCTGTACATCTGCATCAACGCCTATTTCGTGCACCAGCAGAGTCTCAAGCTCTACCAGGCGCGTCGCGAGATCCAGCGCGAACAGGAGAACGCCGCGCATCTGGCGCGCAGCCTGTCCAAGTACCTGTCGCCGCAGATCTGGGAATCCATCTTCAGCGGCCGCAAGAGCGTGTGCCTGGAAACCCAGCGCAAGAAGCTCACGGTGTTCTTCTCGGACATCAAGGGCTTCACCGAACTCTCCGAGGAACTGGAAGCCGAGCAGCTCACCGACCTGCTCAACACCTACCTCAACGACATGTCGAAGATCGCCCTGAAGTACGGCGGCACCATCGACAAGTTCGTCGGCGACTGCGTGATGGTGTTCTTCGGCGACCCGACCACCGAAGGCGCCCGCAAGGACGCCGTGGCGGCGGTATCCATGGCCATCGCCATGCGCAAGCACATGAAGGTGCTGCGCCAGCAGTGGCGCGCCCAGGGCATTACCAAGCCGCTGGAAATCCGCATGGGCCTGAACACCGGCTACTGCACGGTGGGCAACTTCGGCGCGGAAACGCGCATGGACTACACCATCATCGGCCGCGAGGTGAACCTGGCCAGCCGCCTGGAGAACGCGGCGGAGATCGGCGAGATCCTCATTTCCCACGAGACCTACTCGCTGGTGAAGGATGTGATCATGTGCCGCGACAAGGGGCAGATCACCGTCAAGGGCTTCGCCCGGCCGATCCACATCTACCAGGTGATCGATTTCCGCCGCGACCTGGGCGCCTCGCCCAGCTTCATCGAGCACGAACTGCCCGGCTTCTCCATGTACCTGGACACCAACAGCCTGCAGCAGCTCGACAAAGAACTGGTGATCGAGGCGCTGCACGAGGCGGCGAACAAACTGCGCGACAAGATCATCTGAGGCGGGCAGCCCTGCACCGGCCCGCCCTCAGCCACGGCCAAATCCGATACACTGCCGCCACTGTTGTTCGGAGTCCGTCATGCGTGCTGAGCTCACCCAAGGTCTGATCGATTTCCTCAAGGCTTCCCCCACCCCCTTCCACGCCACCGCCACCCTCGCCCAGCGGCTCGACGCCGCCGGCTACCTGGCGCTGGACGAGCGCCAGGCCTGGCGCTGCGAACCGGGCGGCCGCTATTACGTGATCCGCAACGATTCCTCGCTGATCGCCTTCAAGCTTGGCCGCAACGCGCCGCTGGAAAGCGGCCTGCGCCTGGTCGGCGCGCACACCGACAGCCCATGTCTGCGCGTCAAGCCGCAGCCCGAGCTGCAGCGCCACGGCTTCCTGCAGCTGGGCGTGGAACTCTACGGCGGGGCGCTGCTGGCGCCCTGGTTCGACCGCGACCTGTCGCTGGCCGGCCGCGTGACCTTCCGCCGTGACGGCCGGGTGGAAAGCCAGCTGATCGACTTTCAGGCGCCCATCGCGGTCATCCCCAACCTGGCCATCCACCTCAATCGCGAGGCCAACCAGGGTTGGGCGATCAATGCGCAGAACGAACTGCCGCCGATCCTCGCCCAGATCGCCGGTGCCGAGCCCTACGATTTCCGCGCCCTGCTGGCCGATCAGCTGAGCCGCGAGCACGAGCTGACCGCCGACATCATCCTCGACTTCGAGCTCAGCCTGTACGACACCCAGCCCGCCGCCGTGGTCGGTCTGCATGGCGACTTCATCGCCGGCGCGCGCCTGGACAACCTGCTGTCCTGCTACGCCGGGCTGCAGGCGCTGCTGGCCGCCGACGACGAACAGAGCTGTGTGCTGGTGTGCACCGACCATGAAGAGGTGGGCTCCACCTCCTGCTGCGGCGCCGACGGCCCGTTCCTGGAACAGACGCTGCAGCGCGCCTTCGCGGCCGGCGAGGAGCTGGTGCGCATCACCCAGCGCTCGCTGCTGATCTCCGCCGACAACGCCCACGGCCTGCACCCGAACTACCCGGACAAGCACGACGGCAACCACGGGCCGAAGCTCAACGCCGGCCCGGTGATCAAGGTGAACAGCAACCAGCGCTATGCCACCAGCAGCGAAACCGCCGGCTTCTTCCGCCACCTGTGCCTGGAGAACGAAGTGCCGATGCAGAGCTTCGTGACCCGCAGCGACATGGGTTGCGGCTCGACCATCGGCCCGATCACCGCCAGCCGCCTGGGCGTGCCGACGGTGGACATCGGCCTGCCGACCTTCGCCATGCACTCGATCCGCGAGCTGGCCGGCAGCCAGGATCTGGAGCATCTGGTCAAGGTGCTGACCGCCTTCTACAACAGCGCCGAGCTGGCCTGATGGCGCTGGCCATCTTCGATCTGGACGAAACCCTGATCGCCGGCAACAGCCCCAGCCTCTGGGGCCGTTACCTGGGCGCGCAGGGCTGGCTGGATCTGGAGCAGTTCGTGCCGCGCGAACAGGCCATGGTGCGCCTGTACGCGGAGCGCCAGCTGACGCTGGAGGACTACCTGGCCTTCACCCTGCAACCGCTGGCCGGTCGCACGCCGGCCGAGTGCCGGGCGCTGGCTGACCGTTTCTCGGCCGAGGTGATTGCGCCGCTGTTCTATACCCAGGCGTTGCAGTGCCTGGAGCGCCATCGCGCGGCCGGCGACGCGATTCTGGTGATCTCCGCCACGCAGCGCTTTCTGGTGGAGTCCATCTGCGCACAACTGGATATCGAGCACGCGCTGGGCACGGACATGGAGGTGGTGGAGGGTCGCTACACCGGCCGGACCCAGGGCATCCTCACCTACCGGGAAGGCAAGATCGCAGCGCTGCAACAGTGGCGGGCCCGCTGCGGTGTACCCGCCGGTGACAGCCACTTCTATTCGGATTCGCAGAACGATTTGCCGCTGCTCTGCGCGGTGGAGCATCCCCACGCGGTGAACCCCGACCCCACCCTGCGCGCCCATGCCGAGGCGCAGGGCTGGGACATTCTCGACTGGCGCTGAGTTCGTAGGGTGGTCACGCTACGCGTTGGCCACCATGGCGGCCACGAGCCTCAGGGCCACGGATAGTCCGGAACCCCGTAGCCCGCCGCATGCAGCTCTTCCGTGACCTGCCGGCGCAGCACCACCACATCCTCCACCGGCTTGGCTCGCAGCACCGTCACTTCCTCTGCCGTGAACAGCTTGCGCGCACCGGGCTCGCCCCAGCGCTCGCCCACATAGTTCATCACCGCCGCGATCTCGCGATCCGTGAGACTGGCGCCGTTGACCCCCGGCACGTGCATCAGATACAGACGGCTGTTCTCGGTCGAGAAGAAGCCATCGACGAATCCCGGAAACGGCGGGATACCACCCGCTGGAACCCCCGTGCCGTCCTGCCCATGGCACCCGGCGCAGCGCAACTGATAGTTGACCACTGCCGAGTACTCCTGGGCCGACAGCACGGGGGCAGCCAGTGATAGCCCCATCGCTATCACCCACGACTGCCACCGTTGCATATCGCTACCTCGCTTACAGATTCTGCGGCCGCAGGGCACGCAGTTGCGCATGGGTCTGAGCCGGACTGCGCGCCTGCTCCACGTCCGCCGCCGTCACCGTCGCCTTCACCCCATTGAGGTTCAGCAGATAACTGGCCACCTGCGCCAGCTCGTCGCTGGGCAGGTTGCTTTGCGGCGGCATCACCAGGCCGATGTACAGCTGACCCTGGGCGGAGAGCTTGCCGCTCATGCCAGAGGCCATCACGCCGGTGAGGTAGTGCGGAGCCTGCTCGCCGAGACCCTGCCACAGGGCGGGATGCACCAGTGGCGGAGCCAGTCCGGGGATGCCTTCGGCACTGGCGCCATGACAGCTGGCGCAGTGCTTCTGGAACAACGCTTCACTGGCCTGGGCGGTACCGCCCAGGGCCAGCAGCAGGGCGCAAAGCGCCCCGCCCTTTACAGCCCGATCACGCATCGGCCAGCCCCACCACCACCGACACGGTGCAGTGGTAGCCCTTGTTGGTATTGGCCATGCACCAGTTGATGTCGTTGTGCAGACCCATGCGGTAGCCGGGACGCTCGCGCTCGCTGCGGAAGCAGAAGGTGGAGCTGGCCACCGAAGCCTTGCCGCAGCAGTCGTTGTAGGAGACCAGGTAGTCCTTGCCGTCGTTGGGGTTACGGCAGGTACCGACCCAGGCGACCTTGGAGGCCTCGCTGCCGGGCGGGCAGGAGGTCAGGGTGCCGCCGGAGGTGCTGCACAGGTTGCCGTCCAGGGCACAGTGGCGCCAGTACTCGCAGCTGAACTCGTCGTTGACGTCGCCACCGGCGCCGGTGGCGGCCATCGCCAGGCCGCCCAGGGAGCGGTCGAACGGCAGCAGCGGCATGGCCATGGTGCCGGCCAGCGCCATGCCGGCCTTGGCCAGGAAAGAGCGGCGACCGGTTTGCATGGCCGTCTTGCGCGCGCCGGCTTCGGCGGTCTTGTCGATGACGGTGAACAGGCGATCAAAGAGTTTGGACATGATTGATGACTCCACGGGGGATCAGGAATGTGCGGTACGGCTGGCGAAGTCCTGGATCGACGCGTAACCGGTTTCGGCGGCGTTGAAGAGGCTTTCCAGCTGTTCGCGGGTGTTGACCAGGCCCTTGGCCTTGACCACACCTTCGCCGTCGAGCAGCACCGCGAAGGGCAGGCGCGCCACGCGGTAGGTCACCCCCAGCTGCTCGGAAATCACGTACGGGAACTGCTCCAGTTCGGCGCTGGCGATGAAGGTGCGGTGACGCGCCTCCTCGCCATCGCTGGCCAGTACCACGTCCAGCCAGGTTTCGCTCTGGTGGATGGACTTGAGCACCGGCAGCAGCTTCTTGCAGATCGGGCAGGTCGGCGACAGGAAGAAGATCAGCGTGTGTTTCGGGGAAACCGCACCGATCTGGATCAGGCCGCCGGTCAGGCTCGGCAGGTTGAAGGCGGGGGACACCTCGCCCAGCTTCGGCCCGCTGTCATTGACCATGGCGCCGACGGGAGAGATACGTTCGAACAGGATGCCGATCTGGCGGGCCAGGGCGAAGACCATGACGATCAGTGCCAGGACCAGCACAGTGAGCACACATACGGCGAAGATAAGTAAGGACATGGGACGGCTTCTTCTTCAGTTCGATTGGGAAAGCGAGTTGGCCTTGCGTGCCAACAGCAGGGGGCCCGGGTTGGCCATCACCTGTTCGGCGATGACGTACAGGCTGAAGGCCAACGCGCCTGCCAGCAGCGCAACAGCGGTTTCCAGCACACCGGCGAGCGTGTAGGGGATCGACAGGGCCAGACCGGCCAGCGCCATCAACACCCCGTTGCGCACCACCAGCAGCCAGGACAGCGGCTGCGCCGCCCCGCCGCAGCCACACTCGATGCGAGTGCGACCACGCAGCAGGTTCACAGCGATGCCCAGGGCATAGAGCCCGAGCAGAACCAGCGCGCCCACTGCCCCCCAGGCAGCCAGAGGCGGCCAGACCAGCAGGGCCACGACGGCGAACTCGGCGGCGATCAGCAGGCGGCTGAGCACGCCCAGCAGTCGATCGGGGACCAGGTGATAGTCGGCCACGAAGCCGACGAAGCGCCCGTAGTCACCCGCCTTGTGCCAGGCGGCTCGCATGAACAGCAGCGCCAGGAAGACCACCGCGGCCAGGGCTGCCAGATGAAGGACAGAGGCATTCATGGCACTTACTCGCTGGTGACTGCGAACACGGTCCACTCACCCACGCCTTCCAGGGTATGGGTCGGCTTGGCGGCGAAGCGGGCCTGCGGATCGATCGCGTAGCGGATCAGCTCACTCTCCTCGTTCAGGCCGAACAGCACCGGCTGCTTGCCGCTGGTGACGGCGATGGAGGCGAGGTGCGGAACCACCGAGCGGTACAGGACCTGCTTGCGCTTGAGGTCGAAGGCCCACAGCTCCTCGGCACCGTTCTTGTGGGTGCCCTCCTCCGCACCGGAGTGCATGGTCAGGAACATCACGTTGTGGGCCGCGTTGTAGGCGGACACATCGACGCCACCCGGCGCCCAGTCGCCGTCGATGCCATCCACCACCGAGATCTTTTCGACCAGCTTCGGCGCCTTGCCGCTGTCAGCGACGCGGTACAGGTTGCCCTTGAAGGACGGGAACACCAGGTCCTTGCCTACGCGCTCGGGCACGATGAACAGGGCGTCGGCATCCGGATCGAAGATCTTGGCGCTGCGCGCCGGGGCGGAGACTTCGCCGTTGGCCTTCACATCGAAGCTCACCAGGGTGCCGTCGCCACACACGGTGGTGAAGCGGCTGCCGGTGGGGGTCGGGAAGATGCCGAAGCAGCCCGGAGTCGGGATCTCGCGGAGGAACTTGCCCGCCTGCAGGTCCACCAGGGTCACCGAGGTGGCCGGCGTGGCGTTCTGCACGAAGGCGAAGCGCTCGTCGCCGGACAGCGCCAGCACGGCGCTGGAAGGCGCTACCTGAGCCATCTTCTCGGGGATGACGACCTCGCGCTTGAGACTCAGGGTGTCGACATCGAACTCCTGCAGCACCGCCTCGGTCTTGCCGTAGGTGATGCGAGTCGCATACGCCGACATGGCGTAGGCGGTCTTGCGATCCTTGCTGTACACCATCTGGCCGGTGATGCCGACGCTCAGGATGCCCTTGTGCTCAAGGTCATCGGCCGACAGCACGTTGATGCGGCTGGCTCCCTTCCAGCTCTGATCCAGAACGAAGACATTCGTCCCCGGCTTGATGGCCTTCTCGACCGTCAGCACTTCCGGAACGAAGGTTTCCGATGCCTGAGCGATGCCGATCGTCAGCACACTCAGCATTGCACCTAGCGTAATACCCAAGGCTTGCATGATGTTCTCCACTTCTAGGAATAGGCGCGGCCAATATTTCGAACACCGCGCCGAACACCCAAAGCAGCAAGCGTGCCACCTGTAAAAACAATGATTTAGCTGGGAAAACGCGACATTCTGACGCTTCGCCAGCTCTTTAATAGCTCACTAACAGTTTTCCGCGCACCGAATTGGTGCGCTCCTGCCGCAGCCGGCTGGGCTACGCTCTGCCAACGCCGGCACGCTTGCGCACAGCTGTCATCGGCCAGTCATCCAGGGCCGCCACAGTGCTGGAACCGCCTCAAGGACTCACCCTGCAAGGAGCTGCACGATGAAACGACTGCTATGGGTTTCACTGATGGGCGCGGCCATGGCCGTGGGCAACCCGGCTGGCGCACAGGACCTGGCGCAACTGGAACAGGCCGCTCGCGCCGAAGGGCGCGTGGACAGCGTGGGCATGCCGGACAGCTGGGCCAACTGGAAGGACACCTGGGCCGACCTCAAGCGCCTGTATGGCCTGGAACACAGCGACACCGACATGAGTTCGGCCCAGGAAATCGCCAAGTTCGCCGCCGAGAAGAACAACGCCACCGCCGACATCGGCGACGTGGGCGCGGCGTTCGGGCCCATCGCGGTGCAGCAGGGCGTCACCCAGCCCTACAAGCCGAGTACCTGGAATCAGATTCCCGAGTGGGCCAAGGATGCGGACGGCCACTGGATGCTGGCCTACACCGGCTCCATCGCCTTCATCGTCAACACCCAACTGGTCAAGGACGTGCCCCGCTCCTGGGCCGAACTGAAGAACGGTCGCTACAAGGTGGCCATCGGCGACGTCAGCTCCGCCGCCCAGGCGGTGAACGGCGTACTGGCCGCGGCCATCGCCAACGGCGGCGACGAGAAGAACCTTCAGCCGGGGCTGGATTTCTTCGCCGACATTGCCCGCCAGGGCCGCCTGTCGCTGGCCAACCCGACCATCCAGACCCTGGAAAAGGGCGAGGTGGAAGTCGGCGTAGTCTGGGACTTCAACGGTCTGGGCTATCGCGAGCAGATCGACCCCAGCCGCTTCGAAGTGCTGATCCCCTCCGACGGCTCGGTGATCTCCGGCTACAGCACCCTCATCAACAAATATGCAAAACACCCCAACGCCGCCAAGCTGGCCCGGGAATACATCCTTTCCGACGCCGGGCAGATCAACCTGGCCAAGGGCAACGCCCGGCCCATCCGTGCCGAGCACCTGACCCTGCCGGCCGACGTCCAGGCCAGGCTGCTGCCCAACGAGCAGTACGCCAAGGTCCGGCCGATCGAGGATGCCGCCGCCTGGGAGAAATCCGCCAAGGCGCTGCCGCAGCTCTGGCAGGAGCACGTGATCATCGAGATGCGCTAGCACGGCCAGCCCATGACGGCCCCTGCACGCCGCGCGCCGCCGCTGACCGCCGCCCGTCGCGGCCGCTGGCTGGCGGCGCTCTGCCTGCTGCCGTTCGCGCTGGTGTTCTTCGCCTTCCAGATCGCACCGCTGTTCTGGGTAGCGGTCAACAGCGTGCAGACGGCCGAGGGCTGGAGCCTGGCCAACTTCACCCGCATCCTGGAGTCGCGCTTCTACCGGCAGGCGATTAGCCACAGCCTGCAGGTGGCCTTCTGGTCCAGCCTGTTCGGCCTGCTGATCGCCCTGCTCGGCAGCTATTCGCTGCACAAGGTGGACTCGCGGCTGCGCGACTTCGTCAACGCCTTTGCCACCATGACCAGCAACTTCGCCGGCGTGCCGCTGGCCTTCGCCTTCATCATCCTGCTCGGCTTCAACGGCGCGCTGACCCTGCTGCTGCGCCAGATCGGCTGGATCGAGGACTTCAACCTGTATTCCAAGACCGGGCTGATCGTCATCTACACCTACTTCCAGATTCCGCTGGGGGTGCTGCTGCTCTTCCCCGCCTTCGATGCCATCCGCGAAGACTGGCGCGAATCGGCCGCGCTGCTCGGCGCCCCGACCTGGCGCTTCTGGTACCACATCGGCCTGCCGGTGCTGACGCCGGCGCTGGTCGGCACCTTCGTGATCCTGCTGGCCAACGCGCTGGGCGCCTACGCCACCGTGTATGCGCTGACCACCGGCAACTTCAACATCGTGCCGATCCGCATCGCCGCGCTGGTGGCCGGCGACATCAGCCTCGATCCCTGGCTGGCCAGCGCCCTGGCCATGCTGCTGGTCGGGCTGATGGCGCTGATCACCCTGGTGCACCAATGGCTGTTGAGGAGGAGCTACCATGCCGCGCGCTGAAGCGCTCTATCACCGGCTGGTGGTCTGGCTGCTGTTCCTGATCCTGCTGCTGCCGCTGGCCGGCACCCTGCTCTACTCGCTGGCCACCAGCTGGTCGGCGACCATCCTGCCCAGCGGGCTGACCCTCAAGTGGTACTTGGCGCTGTGGAGCGACGCGCGCTTCCTCACCGCCTTCGGTCATTCGCTGCTGGTGTGCTTCGGCGCGCTGCTGCTGTCGGTGCTGCTCATCCTGCCGCTGCTGTTCGTGGTGCATTACCACTTCCCGCGCCTCGATGGCCTGATGAACGTGCTGATCCTGTTGCCCTTCGCCATCCCGCCGGTGGTGTCCTCGGTGGGCCTGCTGCAGGTGTACGGCAGCGGGCCGCTGCCGCTGATCGGCACGCCCTGGATCCTGATCGGCTGCTATTTCACCGTGGCCCTGCCCTTCATGTACCGGGCGATCAGCAACAACCTGCTGTCGCTCAACCTGCGCGACCTGATGGACGCCGCGCGCATCCACGGCGCCAGCACCTGGCAGGCGGCCTTCTGGGTGGTGCTGCCCAACCTGCGCAAGGGGGTGATGGTGGCGCTATTCCTGTCGTTCTCGTTCCTGCTCGGCGAGTTCGTGTTTGCCAACCTGCTGGTAGGCACCCGCTACGAGACCCTGCAGGTGTACCTGAACAACATGCGCAACAGCAGCGGCCACTTCAACAGCGCCCTGGTGATCTCCTACTTCTTCTTCGTGCTGCTGTTCACCTGGGCGGCCAACCGCCTGAACAAGGATCTGCCATGAGCTTTCTGGTCATCGAGGGGCTGCACAAGCGCTATGGCGCCACGCCGGTGTTCAGCGACATCGACTGCAGCATCGCGCAGGGCGAATTCGTCACCCTGCTCGGCCCGTCGGGTTGCGGCAAATCCACCCTGCTGCGCTGCGTGGCCGGCCTGACCGAAGTGAACGGCGGCTCGATTCATCTGGACGGCCAGGACCTGCTGCCGCTGCCACCGCAGAAGCGCGGCATCGGCATGGTGTTCCAGAGCTATGCGCTGTTCCCCAACATGACCGTGGCGCAGAACGTCGCCTTCGGCCTGCGCATGCAGCGGGTAGCGAAAGCGGAAAGCGCCCGGCGCGTCGCCGAGGTGCTGGCCCTGGTGGAACTGGATGCGCTGGCCGACCGCTATCCGCAGCAGCTGTCCGGCGGGCAGAGCCAGCGCGTCGCCCTGGCCCGCTCGCTGGTCACCCGGCCGCGCCTGCTGCTGCTCGATGAGCCGTTGTCGGCGCTGGATGCGCGCATCCGCAAGCACCTGCGCGAGGAAATCCGCCGCATTCAGCGGGAACTGGGCCTGACCACGCTGTTCGTCACCCACGACCAGGAGGAGGCGCTGACCCTGTCGGATCGTATCCTGCTGATGGACGCCGGGCGCATCGTGCAGAACGGCAGCGCCGAGGCGCTGTACACCGAGCCGGCCAACGCCTTCGCCGCCGGCTTCATCGGCCACTACAACTTGCTGGATGCCGAGGCGGCCGGCCGCCTGCTGGGCCGCCCGGTGAGCCAGCGCGTGGCGATCCGCCCCGAGGCCATCCGCCTGGGCAGCGGCAGCCTCAACGGACTGATCCGCAGCCACAGCCTGCTCGGCAATATCATTCGCTACCGCGTCGAGAGCTGCGGCGTGGAGTTATGCGTGGATGTGCTCAACCGCTCGGCCGCGGACCTACTGCCCAGCGGCCGCTCCGTGGCACTGGAGATCGCCCCGGAGGCGGTGCGCGAGCTGGAGGGTTAAGGGCGGCACAGATCCCTGTAGGGCCGGCTTTATGCCGGCCGACGGAGTCGAGGCATTACCGGTGCGGGGCCGGCTGGCGCCGGCCTCTGGCCGGGACAAACCCGGCCCCACAGGTCCGATGCACAGACTCAGGCCAAGCCGTCGTCCAGCACCAAAACGATCTTGCCATTGACCTGGTTGCTCTCCAGCAGCGCGAAGGCTTCCTCGGCCTGATCGGCGCGGAAGCTGCGCTCCAGCTGCGGCGACAGCTGCTTGTCGGCGAACAGCGGCCAGACCCGCTCACGCAGCTCAGCCATCAGCGCCGCCTTGAACGCATCGTCGCGGTTGCGCAGGGTCGAGCCGGTGATCTGCACGCGCTTGGCCAGCAGCTTGGCCAGGTCCAGCTCGGCGCGGCGCCCGCCCATCATGGCGATGATGACCCAGCGACCATCCAGGGCGATCAGGTTGAGGTTGAGGGCCGCGTAGCTGGCGCCGACCGGATCGAGGATCACATCGAACGGCGCGAAGTCCTTCAGGCTTTCCAGGTTCTCGCCGCGCAGCACGCCGCCCTGGGCGCCGAGGCTTTCGCAGTAGGCCAGACGATCGGCCGAGCCGACGCTCACCCAGCAGGGATTGCCAAACGCCATGCACAACTGGATGGCCGCCGAACCGACGCCGCCGGCGCCGGCATGGATCAGCGCCTTCTCGCCTGGCTGCAGGCGGGCCAGCTGGAACAGGTTGAGCCAGGCGGTGGCATACACCTCCGGCAGCGCGGCGGCCTCGGCCAGGCTCACGTCGTCCGGTACCGGCAGCGCGTGCCCGGCATGCACCACCACCTCCTCGGCCATGCCACCACCGGCCAGCAGTGCGCACACCCGATCACCCACTCGCCACGGACTGCCCGCGCCCACCTCGCTGACCACCCCGGCGCATTCCAGGCCGAGAATGTCGCTGGCGCCGGGCGGCGGCGGATAGTGACCGGCCCGCTGCAGCAGGTCGGCACGGTTGAGCCCGGCCGCCGCCACACGGATGCGAATCTGCCCGGAACCGCACGTCTCGTTGTCCCGCTCGGCCCACTCCACGCGTCCCTCGATACCTTGCAATGCCTTCACGCTGCCTCCATAGTGACTCTCACATCGAGCCCGGGCGATGCCGGGCTTTCGCGCCATAACGCCGGATCCTTCGCGAAACCCGGTACCAGAAGACGGCCTACTATGCGTTATCACTTGTCCTTGCGTCGACTCACCCTCCCGCGCCTGCTCGGCGGTGCCGCCCTGGCCCTGATGCTGGGCCTGAGCCTGCCCTTGCAGGCCAAGACCACCGATCTCGACTGGGCCAGCCTCAAGCCCGACCGCAACCAGGTGATCGCCAGCCTCAACGTCGTCGAGCTGCTGCGCCGCCATCATTACAACAAGCCACCGCTGGACGACGCCCGCTCCGCCAAGATCTACGACAGCTACATCAAGCTGCTCGATCCGGCCCGCAGCTATTTCATGGCCAGCGACATCGCCGAGTTCGAACCCCTGCGACTGAAGTTCGATGACTTCCTCAAGGAAGGCCAGCTGGAGCCGGGCTTCGCCATCTACCAGCGCCACCTGCAACGGCTGATCGAACGCATCGAATACGCCCTGACCCTGCTCGAGGACGTGGACGGCATCGACTTCAGCGTCGACGAGTCTCTGGAAATCGACCGCGAAACCGCCTCCTGGGCCCGCAACCGCGCCGAACTGGATGACCTGTGGCGCAAGCGGGTCAAGGACGAGGTGCTGCGCCTGAAGATCGCCGGCAAGGAGCCCGCAGCCATCCAGGAGCTGCTGACCAAGCGCTATCAGAATCAGCTCGCGCGCCTCAAGCAGACCCGCAGCGAGGACATTTTCCAGACTTACATCAACGCCTTCGCGCAGACCTACGATCCGCACACCAACTACCTGTCGCCGGACAATGCGGAAAACTTCGACATCAACATGAGCCTGTCGCTGGAGGGCATCGGCGCGGTGCTGCAAAGCGACAACGAGATGGTCAAGATCGTGCGTCTGGTACCCGCCGGCCCGGCCGAGAAGAGCAAGCAGCTGGTGCCGGCTGATCGCATCGTCGGCGTAGCCCAGGGCAGCGACGAAATGGTCGACGTGATCGGCTGGCGCCTGGACGAAGTGGTCAAGCTGATCCGCGGCCCCAAGGGCTCGAAGGTGCGCCTGGAGATCATCCCGGCCAGCAATGCGCCCAACGACCAGACCAGCCGCATCGTGACCCTCACCCGCGAGGCGGTGAAGCTGGAAGAGCAGGCCGCCAAGAAGTCGGTGCTGCAGCTGGAACATGAAGGTCGCGACTACAAGCTCGGCGTCATCGAGATCCCCGCGTTCTACCTGGACTTCAAGGCCTACCGTGCCGGCGACCCGAACTACAAGAGCACCACGCGGGATGTGAAGAAGCTGCTGGCCGAGCTGAAGGAAGAGAAGGTCGACGGCATCGTCATCGACCTGCGCAACAACGGCGGCGGCTCCCTGCAGGAAGCCACCGAGCTGACCGGACTGTTCATCGAGCAGGGACCGACCGTGTTGGTGCGCAACAGCGATGGCCGGGTCGACGTGCTGGCCGACGAGAATGCCGGCACCCACTACACCGGTCCGATGGCCGTACTGGTCAATCGCCTGTCCGCCTCGGCCTCGGAAATCTTTGCCGGTGCCATGCAGGACTACCACCGGGCGCTGATCATCGGCGTGCAGACCTTCGGCAAGGGCACCGTGCAGAGCATCCAGCCGCTCAACCACGGCGAACTGAAGCTGACCCTGGCCAAGTTCTATCGAGTGTCCGGCCAGAGCACCCAGCATCAGGGCGTGGTGCCCGACATCCTCTACCCCTCGGACGTGGATACCGACGAGATCGGCGAAAGTGCGCTGCCCGAGGCGATGCCCTGGGACCGCATCCATCCGGCGATCCGCCCGGAAACCGATCCCTTCAAGCCGTTCCTGGCGGATCTCAAGGCCCGCCATGACGCGCGCGCCGCGCAGAACCCGGACTTCGTCTTCACCCGCGAACGTCTGCAACTGTCCCAGGAGCTGATGAAGGAAACCCGGGTTTCCCTGAACGAAACCCAGCGTCGCACCCAGCACGCCGCCATCGAGGCGCGTCAGCTGAAGCTGGAGAACACCCGCCGCCTGGCCCGTGGCGAGGAACCGCTGAAGAAGATCAAGTCGGAAGACGAGGAAACGCTGAGCCCGCACGACGCCGACAAGCCCAAGCCGGAAGAGGACGCCTACTTGGCGGAAACCGGGCATATCCTGCTCGACTACCTGTCCCTGGACAGCCGCGTGGCCAAGCACTGAAGGGATCTAGGGTGGACAAGGCTTTCCTTGTGCACCCTCGGCAGTGGATGGCGGGCAAGAGCAGCGTTGACCGCCCCACGCAATGTCCCTGTAGGAGCGGCTTCAGCCGCGATGCGGTGCAGCTCCTACAGCAGCAACCACAAATGAAAAAGCCGGCTTCCGCCGGCTTTTTCATTCACGCGCGAATCGTCGCTACAGCCCCAGCTCCTCGGCCCGGCGCTGATACCGTTCGGCCAGATCCGCATCGGCGATCAGGCCGTAGCCACCGCTGCGATACAGATCGGCCAGCTTGCGGGCCGCCAGCGGGTGCCCTGCCTGGGCGGCGAGCATCCACCAGCGCGCAGCCTCCTGACCATCGGGCTCCTGCTGCGGGCTGCCGGCCAGGCTGGTCACACCCAACTGGTAGGCCGCCTTGCTGTCGCCGTTCTGGGCAGCCAGGCGTAACAGGCGCAGTCCTTCCTCGCGCGCGCCCAAGCCACGCCCGCGAAACAGCAGGACATGTCCATAGAAGCTCTGCGCCGGAACATGGCCCAGGGCGGCCATGCGCGAGAACTGTCCTTCCATCCAGCGCCAGGCGCCGGGTTTCTGCATCAGCCAGCGCCAATGAAACAGGCGGCGCGCCAGCGCATAGCCCAGTCGCGCCCGAAGTCGCCACCACCACGCCATATCAGGGCTCCTGTGGGTAATCGAACTCAAAGACCCGCGCCACCTCGGCGGCATGCCAGGAGGCGGCTGCGGTGCCATCACTCGGCCCGGTGAAACGACCCAGGCGCGTCACGCATTCGAAGAAGCCGGGGCGCGGCAGTCGGCTCGCGCCCTGGCTGATGACCAGCGAGCTGCGCAGCGGACGCTCCGATCGGGCATCCAGCGTAGCCAGGTATTCCAGCGCGGCCACCAGGGTCTGCATGGCCGGCGCTGGCAACTGCAGGCGCTCGATCAGCGCCCGGTAGGTGAGCAGGTGACGCTGGCGGCTGGCATCGTTCAGTTCCGCAAGCAGGGCATCCCAGTGCTGTCGACTGATGCGCATCTCAGACCCCCTCGGCGGCAACACCCAGCAGCCGGGCCAGGGAGCGGCGGATGGCGTCGTCGGGCTCGCGCTCACCCTGCTCGATCATCGCCAGATAGGACGGGCTGATGCCCACGCCACGCGCCAGATCCGCCTGGCTCATGCCCAGCGCCTCGCGCAATTCGGCGAGCCGTTGCAGGCTGAATCCGCTCGCCTGCAGGCTGCTGGCCACCGCTGCATGGGGCTCGGCAGCGTGACCGGCGGCGCGCAACAGCGCCTGGTATTCGTCCCAGGGCAGCACGGCATATTCCGGCTGACCTTCGCGTGTTATCACTTGCACATTCATGGATACGTCTCCTGGAAGCACGACCACCGATCCCTCGGCGACCACATCTTAACAAGCCCAACCGTCTTCATTCGTCCGCCGAGCGCACATCAGGGCGCCGAGCGGGAGCGAATTTCCGCCTCGTCCGGCAGGCGCTCCAGTTGCTGGCGCCGCGTCGCGGACTGCGCATCCCGCCAGGCGACGAAGGCATCCAGCTCGCCGCTCCAGGTGCGCATGATCCAGGCGAGCACGGCCACGTCGTCGATCAGTCCCAGGCCCGGCAGGAAATCGGGAATCAGGTCCAGCGGCGAGAGAAAATACACCAGTCCCGCCACCACGCTGAGCAGCGCCTTGCCGCTGATCGCCCGATACTCGCCACGCCACCAGGCCAGGCACAGCGCCTGGAGCAACGCCAGACTCTCGCCCAACCCGCGTTTGCCGCCCCGCCGGGCCGCCTTGCCGGACACCGCCAGCAACAGCGCCGGCAGGCGCTTGCGGCGCAGGATACGCGCCGCAATGGGCAGGAAGCGGGCCAGATGCCACGGCACATTCATGCTGGTCTCCAGGCGGGGCGCGAATGACCGGCGTCCCGCTCCGCTGCAAAACAGAAGCTGTTCCTGAAAGGGTACACAGGAGTCGGGCGGGCTGCCCGGGCTTTCATGCGCAGCCCATCACTGACTCCTTACTAAGACCCGCCGCGGCCGCTACCGGTTTCCAGCGGCGGAAACGACAGCGCCCCGTCAAGACGGGGCGCCTGGCCTGACGCGCAGTTACTTGGCGTTCTTGCCCTTGATGCCCAGCAGCTCCAGCTCGAACACCAGCACCGAGCTCGGCGGAATCAGCGGGCTCGGGCTCTGATCGCCATAAGCCAGATCACTGGGGATGTACAGCTTGTACTTCTCACCAACGCTCATGAGCTGCAGGCCTTCGACCCAACCCTGAATCACGCCGCCCACCGGCAGTTCGATCGGCGCGCCGCGCTCGACCGAGCTGTCGAACACGCTGCCGTCGGTGAGGGTGCCCACGTAGTGCACCGTCACCACGTCATCAGCCTTCGGCTTGGCGCCGCTGGCCTTCTTCAGCACTTCGTACTGCAGCCCGCTGGCGGTGGTGACCACCCCATCGCGCTTGCCGTTTTCCTCGAGGAATTTCTTGCCGGCAGCAACGCTTTCCGCCTGCTGGGCCGCCAGACGCTCGTCCACACGCGCCTGCAGGGCGGTGAAGGCCTCAATCAGCTCCTCATCCTTTACCCGCGGCTCGCGATCGGCCAGCGCGTCCTCGATGCCCAGGGCAACCGCCTGGGGATCCAGATCGTCCATGCCGTCACGCGCCAGGCTCTGGCCCATGTTCAGGCCGATGCCATAGGAGGCTTTCTGGGCCGGGGTAGTGAGTTCCACGCTGGTCTGCGAATCGCAGCCAGACAGAACCAGACCCACCAGCGCCATGGACGCCGCCAACCGATGTTGTCTCATGCTGTTTCCTTCTTCCGCCTTGCGGGGGGTTTCAAACGAGCGGCGAGCTTAGCAGTCCGCCGCAAAAACTGGCTACCGCGATAGGAGCGGCACGAGGCCAGCAAGGTTCCCCAACGCCGGATTCGCCGACGGCCTCGCGGAAATTGACGACAGTCATTCAACCGAAGGCGACTCGGGCCGAGAATGCCCCCGTCTGTTCCTCCCGCTCGTTCCCCTCGCAGGCCTTTGGCCGCGAACGGGAGGAACAGGCGACTCCTCGCGCCGACACCTGTAGGAAATCGCTTACACCTCCTGTAAGCGGCTCGCCCGAAATCCCCCAAGCAGCGCCACGCACACTTCATATAAGCCTTTGTTTTTCATGGAATTACCGGATCCGGCTGGCGGGTTGCCAGACGCTTGCCAGGCGCTCCGGGCGATTGCCGTGCCCAGCCGGCGCACTAGAATCCAGAGCGTGTCGAGGGATCGACCGGGTTGCCAGGACGGTGGCCCGCAGGGATCCGATGCAGGATGCATCGTCGTCAGGAAGACGGCGGGGAGTAAAGGGATCGGGACGAAAGGGGCGGGGTCATCCCCCGCTCCTTTTTTATGTCCTCGGTTTGCTCCACTGCCGATGGCGGGGCGGCTCAGTTGGGCTCTGTGTTCACGCGCCGCAGGTTGATCACCGACTCCAGCGCCCGATCGAAGATCAGCGCATCGTCCAGCAGGCGCACCGCGCCTGCGGCGAAGTCGGCCGCCAGCTCGGCCCGGGTGCGTTCCAGCACCTTCGCGCCACTGCGATTGACGAAGATGTAGCGCCCGGTCGGCTTGACGAAGGCGGCCAGCTTGCAGCGCAGCTTCTGCGCCTCGTCCACGCGGATTTCCAGCCAGCTGCCAACCCGCAACTGATCAACCTGACGGTCTTCGACTACATCCTCTGCGTCAGGTGCGACCGGTGCCTTTGCTTCCTCGTCAGGCTCCGGCTGCGCCGCTACAAGCCCGCCAAGCTCGCGGATGGCCTCGTCGCACAGCACGCCCAGCCGGCCCAGGCAGTGCCGCTCGAACAGCTTGAGCACGATCAGCTTGATGCGAATCGGCATGTCCGCCTCGCTGCACGCCTCGGCGAAGCAGTCGCAGAGCGCCCGGGGCCCTAAGGGGTTGTCCGAAATGGCGAGCGCGCGTCCGCGCAGGGCGGCGAAGCACGCGCTCAACCGGCCGAGCCGCTCGCCCAGCAGGCCCAGGCTCTTGCCGACCATTGCGTCATCGGCCACCCGCGCCTCGTGCTCGGCATGTCCCCGCTGACGCGGCAGCGCTTCGTCGTCCTGCAGGAGGCCCTCGAAACCGCCCGCGCAACGATCCGCAAAGGTCCGCTCGATGCCTTGTCGCTTGAGGCGCAGATCGCGCATGGCCTCGAAGTACAGGCTCTGTTCCTGGTTGTTCTCGGCGCGGTCGGCCATGTCGAACAGCGCATCGTCGACTTCGTCGAACAGGGTCTGCATGCCCTGGCGCAACTGCGCCAGAGCCAGCTCGCGAATGCCTTCCAACGGCGCGGGCAACGGTTGTCCGCTGCGGCGACGCGACGTCGGCAGACCGAAGGCAACCACCTTGGCTTCAGTATTCATCTCGGAACCTCGGAGTGAAGCAGGCGCCAGCGCAGGCCAGCACCCGCCAGACGCCGGAACCGGCGTCCGGGAAAAACGAACTGGCCGAATTATTGGCCAGCCCGCCAGAGGCTCAAGCCCTGCACCACGCGTACATGACGTGCTTCACAAGACCGGCTGAGGGGCCGACGAACGCAACCCGGGCACAGCGGCCTCCGGCCTCGTATAATCGCCGCCCTCCCCCCTCCGCAGGAGCCCGCCATGGCCAACCTCACCCTTGCCGAGCTGACCGCCGACATCGAAGCCAACGTCCGCCTGGCGCTGGCCGAAGACCTCGGCAGCGGCGACATCACCGCGCAACTGATCCCCGCCGAACGCCTGGCGCATGCCAGCGTGATCACCCGCGAGGCGGCCGTGGTCTGTGGCACGGCCTGGGTCGATGCGGTGTTCCGCCAGCTGGATGCGCGCGTGGCGGTGCACTGGTGCGTGCAGGATGGCGAGCGCGTCGAACCCAACCAGGTGCTGTTCCGCGTCGAAGGCCCGGCGCGCGCGCTGCTCAGCGGCGAACGCAGCGCCCTGAATTTCCTGCAGACCCTCTCGGCGGTAGCCACCCGCTGCCGGTATTACGCCGACCTGGTCGAAGGCACCGCCGTGAAGCTGCTGGACACCCGCAAGACCCTGCCCGGCCTGCGCCTGGCGCAGAAGTACGCGGTGACCTGCGGCGGCTGCCACAACCACCGCATCGGCCTGTACGACGCCTTCCTGATCAAGGAAAACCATATTGCCGCCTGCGGCGGCATCGGCGCGGCGGTGGCCACGGCGCGCAGCATCGCGCCCGGCAAGCCGGTGGAAGTGGAAGTGGAAAGCCTCGACGAACTGCGCCAGGCACTGGATGCCGGGGCGGATATCGTGATGCTCGACGAGCTGAGCCTGGACGACATGCGCGAAGCGGTACGCCTGACCGCCGGCCGCGCCAAACTGGAAGCCTCGGGCGGCATCAACGAGCGCACCCTGCGCGGCGTGGCCGAGACGGGCGTGGATTACATTTCCCTGGGCACGCTGACCAAGGACATCAAGGCCGTCGACCTGTCGATGCGCCTGAGTCTCTGATCGCGCCCGCCCGCGTCGGCCGGGCAACACCGAACCCCTGTAGGGCCGGCTTTACGCCGGCCGGAGGAGTCGGAGGCCACCTTCAGGCCTCCGGGATAACCCGGCCCCACCCGCCGCGAGGCTGCTTGGTGGAGCTTACCGGTCCCGCTCGAACGCCCGCTCCAGCGCATCGTTGATGGTGCGCAGCACCTTCACGCGGGCGAAGCGCTTGTCGTTGGCTTCCACCAGGGTCCAGGCCGCCAGGCCGGTGCTGGTGCGATCAACCATGTCTTCCACCGCGTCCACGTAGTGGTCCCACTTCTCGCGGTTGCGCCAGTCGTCCTCGGTGATCTTGAAGCGCTTGTGCGGCGTGGCTTCGCGCTCCTTGAAACGCGCGTGCTGGGTGTCCTTGTCGATGGCCAGCCAGAACTTCACCAGCACCACGCCATGCTCCACCAGGCTTTCCTCGAAGTCGTTGATTTCCCCGTAGGCGCGCAGCCAGTCGGCCTGCGAGCAGTAGCCCTCGATGCGCTCCACCAGCACGCGGCCGTACCAGGAGCGGTCGAAGATGGTGAACTGCCCACGCGCGGGAATGTGCCGCCAGAAGCGCCACAGGTAGGGATGGGCCAGTTCCTCCTCGGTCGGCGCGGCGATGGGGATGATGCGGTACTCGCGCGGATCCAGCGCCTCGGTGACCCGGCGGATGGCGCCGCCCTTGCCCGCCGCGTCATTGCCTTCGAACACCGCCACCAGCGCATGCTGGCGCATGCGCTTGTCATGCATGAGCGCCGACAGGCGCGCCTGCTCGTGGGCCAGTTGGGCCTTGTAGGCGTCCTTCTCCAGCGCCTGGCTCAGGTCCAGGCTTTCCAGCAGACGACGGGTGCCCAGGCTGGCGGCCACCGGCACGGCATGCGGCGCCGGACGCGGCCCGCGTGCCGCTTCCAGGGCCGCGCGCAGGCCCTGCAGAAGAATCTTGCCCACCGTCATGTTGCGGTAATTGCGGTCGCTGCTGTCCACCACGTACCAGGGCGCATAGTCCCGGCTGCTGCGGCGGATGATGTGCTCGGCATGCCGCACCACCTGGTCGTAGGTCTTGCTCTGCTGCCAGTCCAGCGGGCTGAGCTTCCAGCTGTGCAGCGGATCGTCGGCCAGGCTCTGCAGGCGTGCTTCCATCTGCGGGCGGGACAGGTGGAACCAGAACTTGAAGATCAGCGCGCCTTCGTCGCACAGCATGCGCTCCAGGCGCTGCGCGCCCTCGATCGACTGATCGAGCTGGGCGTCGTCGATCTTGTCCTTGACCCGCGCTTGCAGCATCTGGCTGTACCAGTTGCCGAAGAAGATGCCGGTGCGCCCCTTGGCCGGCAGCTGCCGCCAGTAGCGCCAGGCCGGCGGTCGGGCCAGTTCCTCGTCGCTCTGCACATCGAAGGTGGACACCTGGATGAGGCGCGGGTCCATCCATTCGGTGAGCCGCTTGACCGTATCCCCCTTGCCGGCGCCCTCGATGCCATTGATCAGGATGATCACCGGGAAATTCGCCTGCTCGCGCAGCTGGTACTGGACTTCCAGCAGGGCCTGGCGCAACGCGGGCAACTCGGCTTCGTAGGTTTTCTTGTCGATGGCGTGGCCGATTTCGGCGGATTCGAACATGGATGACGCTTCCTGAACTGCAAGGCGGCCAGACTACCCAAATGCGCACCAGTCGACAAAGTCGTAATGCCATCACGCGAGCTACAATGCCGCACCTTTTGCGGAGCCAGATCCATGTCCGAGAGTTCCCGGGCCCAGCTCGACTGGGACGAGCACGGCCAGCCCCTTTCCCGCCAGTTCGGCGATGTGTATTTCTCCCGCGCCAGCGGCCTGGAAGAGACCCGCCACGTGTTCCTGCGCCACAACCGGATCGCCGAGCGCTGCGCCGCCCTGGCGGACGATGGCCGCCTGGTGATCGGCGAGACAGGCTTCGGCACCGGCCTCAATTTCCTCTGCGCCTGGCAGACCTTCGCCGAGCATGCGCCGGCCGGTGCGCGCCTGCACTTCGTCAGCGTCGAGAAGTATCCGCTCGATGGGGAAGACCTGCGCCGCGCCCTGGCGCTGTGGCCGGAACTGGCCGCCTTCAGCACGCCGCTGCTCGAGCAGTACGCCGGCATCCAGCCGGGCTTCCAGCGCCTGCTGTTCGACGGCGGCCGGGTGCTGCTGACCCTGCTGGTCGGCGACGCCCTGGAATGCCTGCCGCAGCTGGATGCCCAGGTGGACGCCTGGTTCCTCGACGGCTTCGCCCCGGCCAAGAACCCGCAGATGTGGACGTCCGAGCTGTTCACGCAGCTGGCGCGGCTGTCCGCCCCCGGCGCCAGCCTGGCCACCTTCACCTGCGCCGGCACGGTGCGCCGTGGCCTGATCGAGGCCGGCTTCCGCATGGAAAAGGTCAAGGGCTTCGGCCACAAGCGCGAAATGCTTGCCGGGCTATACGAAGGCCAGCCCGCAGCGGCCGGCAAACCCTGGTTCGCCCGGCCGCCGCGCCCGGCCGAGCGCCGCGCGCTGATCATCGGCGCCGGGCTGGCCGGCTGCGCCAGCGCCGCCAGTCTGGCCGCGCGCGGCTGGCAGGTGACACTGCTGGAGCGCCACGGCGAGGTCGCCGAGGAAGGCTCGGGCAACCCGCAGGGCGTGCTCTACCTGAAGCTGTCGGCGCACGGCACGCCGCTGTCGCGCCTGCTGCTCGCCGGCTTCGGCTATACCCGTCGCCTGCTGGAGCGCCTGGAACGTGGCGTCGACTGGGACGCCTGCGGCGTGCTGCAGCTGGCCTTCGACGCCAAGGAAGCCGAGCGCCAGGCGCAACTGGCGGCCGCCTTCCCGCCCGGCCTGCTGCAGCCGCTGCCCCAGGCGGAAGCCGAACAGCGCGCCGGCATCGCCCTGCCCAGCGGCGGACTCTTCTACCCGGAGGCCGGCTGGGCGCATCCGCCGGCGCTCTGCCGTCTGCTGGCCCAGCACCCGAACATCCAGTTGCTGACCCACCACGAAGCGCTGTCGATTCGCCGCGCGGACGGCGAATGGCAGGCCCACGGCGCGGACGGCCTGCTGGCGGCCGCGCCGATCCTGGTACTGGCCAACGCCACCGACGCGGCTACCTTCGAGCCGACCCAGCACCTGCCGCTCAAGCGCATTCGCGGCCAGATCACCCGCGTGCCGGCCACACCGGCCAGCCGCGCGCTGCGCACCGTGTTGTGCGCCGAGGGCTACGTGGCGCCGCCGCGCGGCGACGAGCACACCGTGGGCGCCAGTTTCGACCTGCACAACCGCCAGCAGGGCGTCACGACCGAGGAGCACATCGGCAACCTGAAGCGCCTGCGGGAGATTTCCGCCGACCTGGCCGAGCGCCTGGAGACCGATCGGCTCGACCCGGCCAGCCTGCACGGCCGCGCCGCCTACCGCTGCACCAGCCCGGACTACCTGCCACTGGTCGGCCCGCTAGCCGATCCGCTGGCGTTCGCCGAGCGTTACGCGGTGCTGGCCCGCGATGCCCGCCAGGTTCCCGATGCGCCCTGCCCCTGGCTGGACGGCCTGTATGTGAACCTGGCCCACGGCTCGCGGGGCGTGGTCACCGCGCCGCTATGCGGCGAGCTGCTGGCCGCCTGGCTGGAAAACGAACCCCTGCCGTTGCCGCTGGCTGTCGCCGAGGCCTGCCATCCCAACCGCTTCCCGCTCCGCCAACTGGTGCGTGGCCCGGGGGCCTGAGCCGGCGGTCCGCTCTCGCGTTGCCGCCAGCGCCGCCCCGACAGTACACTGCGCCCCCTTGATACCCCCTGGGAGTAACCATGCCCGATTCGATCCAGCTGCATCAGGACACCATGCTCAAGCGTCTGGCCCGCGTTGAAGGCCAGATTCGCGGCATCCAGGGCATGATCCGCCGTGGCGAGGACTGCGAGGCGGTCGCCCAGCAATTCGCCGCCGCGCGCAAGGCGCTCGACAAGGCCTATCAGGAGATGCTCGCCTGCCTGCTGGAGGAAACCGTGCTGGACCCCGAGCGGGACGATGCGCAGATGCTCAGCCGGGTCCGCACCATCTTCACCAAGTACACCTGATCCTTTGCCCATGGAACTTCTGCTGGCCGAAGCGCTGGGCATCGGTCTGGTGCTCGGTTTGCTGCTGGGCCTGACCGGCGCCGGCGGTTCGCTGGTCGCCCTGCCCCTGCTGCTCAGCCTGCACCTGCCACTGCGCGATGCCATCGGCGTCAGCCTCGGCGCGGTGGCCATGTCCGCGTTGATCGGCGCCATCCCGCGCGCGCGCCTGGGCCAGGTGGCCTGGCGCCCGGTCGTGTTGCTGGCCGTGGCCGGCCTGCCGGGCAACGCCCTGGGCCAGTGGCTGGGCCGCTTCGTGCCGGAAACCGCGCTGATCATCGCGTTCTGCGCCCTGGTGCTCTGGTCGGCCTGGCGCCTGTGGCGCAGCAGTGGCCAGCCGCCTCGCGTCGATCCGGGTCCGCTGCGCCCGGGCCCGCTGCTGGCCATCGGCGTCGGCGTCGGCACGCTGTCCGGGCTGATGGGCGTGGGCGGCGGCTTCCTGATCGTGCCGGCGCTGCTGTGGTTCTCACCGTTGCCACTGCTCAGCGCCATGGCCACCTCGATGGCCGTGATCGCGCTGGTCAGCGGTGGCGGTTTCCTGATCTACCTCAGCGGCGCCAACCCGCCGCTGCCGCTGCTCGGCGGCCTGGCCCTGGGCGGCGCCATCGGTGTGCTGAGCGGCAACCTGCTGGCGCAACGCCTGAACAGCACGCTGCTGCAGCGGCTGTTCGCGCTGATGTTGGTGCTGGTGAGCCTGTCGATGGCGGTGCAAAAACTGGCGAGCTTGTGATTCGCGGCGACGCTGGATTATTGTGCGCCACGCCCGCTGCCTCTGGCGCGCGGGTTCTGCCTCGCTCCGCCCAGGCATTTCGGCACCCGGACCGCGGTCTCCCCGTCCCCGGAACCGACCGGGCGGGGCCCAACCTTCCGCGAGGGGAACACTCCTGATGAATCGCCGCCAACTGTTCGGTGCCACTTCGGCGCTACTGCTGGCTCTCGGCCTGGCCGGGTGCAAGGACGAACAACAATCACAAGCCACCGCTGCCGCGCCGGTGGAAACCGTGCACTGGAAACTGGTGACCACCTGGCCGAAGAACTATCCGGGCCTGGGCACCGGTGCCGAGGACTTTGCCAAGCGCGTCGAGCGCATGAGCAATGGCCGCCTGGTCATCAAGACCTACGCCGCCGGCGAGCTGGTGCCGGCCATGGAAGTGTTCGATGCCGTGTCGCGCGGCACCGCGCAGATGGGCCACGGCCCCTCCTACTACTGGAAGGGCAAGGTGCCGGCCGCGCAGTTCTTCACCTCGGTGCCCTTCGGCCTGACCACCATGGAATTCAATTCCTGGGTGACCTACGGCGGCGGCATGCAGCTGTGGGAAGAAGCCTACGCGCCGCACGGCGTGAAGCCCCTGCTGGGCGGTAACTCCGGCATGCAGATGGGCGGCTGGTTCAACAAGGAAATCAACAGCGTCGACGACCTCAAGGGCCTGAAGATCCGCATGCCGGGCCTGGGCGGCGAAGTCATCGGCAGCATCGGCGCCACCCCGGTCATCGTGCCTGGCAGCGAGGTGTTCACCGCCCTGCAGACCGGCATGATCGACGCCACCGACTGGGTCAGCCCGTACAACGACCTGGCTTCCGGCATCCACAAGGCCGCCAAGTACTACTACTACCCGAGCTGGGCCGAACCGCAGGCCGCCATCGAGCTGCTGATCAACAAGGCCGCCTGGGATGAACTGCCCGCCGACCTGCAGGCGATCCTCGAAGAGGCCGCCCGTGGCTCGCTGCAGCTGATGATCGACGAGTACGTCTACAACAACGCCAAGGCCCTGCAGGAACTGCAGAAGCAGGGCGTGATCCTGAAGAAGTTCCCGGACACCGTGCTCGCCGCGCTGCAGCAGCAATCCGAGCAGGTGATGGACAAGTTCGCCGCCGAGAGCGACCTGAACCAGCGCATCTGGACCTCCATGAAGCAGTTCCGCGAACTGGCCACGCCGATGGGCGAAGCCACCGACAAGAACACCTACGAATGGCGCTGATGCCGCGCTGATTCACAGGTGCAACGAAAAGCCCCGGCCTCGCCAGAGACCGGGGCTTTTTTGATCCCCCACCGCCCGAAGCCGCCGCACCAACCTGTAGGAGCGACTTCAGTCGCGAGCTTTGCCCGCGCTCCGCACACAAGAGCCTCGCGGCTGAAGCCGCTCCTACAAGAAAGCGCGCAGCCGCTGTCAGTGCCGCTGGCCAGCCAGCCCCTGCTCACCCTTCAGCTCACCCCGCGCCTGCAAGAGGATCTGCGTGGCGGCGCTGGTCGCCAGGCTGGCCATGATGCCGGCCACCAGCAGGTCCGGCCAGGCGCTGCCGGTGCCGAACACACCGAGCGCGGCCAGCAGCACCGCGAGGTTGCCCAACGCGTCGTTGCGCGAGCACAGCCAGACACTGCGCATGTTGCTGTCGCCCTCGCGATAGGCGTAGAGCAGCGCCGCCACGCCGACGTTGGCCAGCAGCGCCAGGGTGCCCACCACGCCCATGGTCGGCGCGCTCGGTACCGTGCCGCTGACCAGATGCCACAGGGCGGTGGCCAGCACCGCGATGCCGAACAGCAACATGCACAGCGCCTTGAACAGCGAGGCCCGGGCCCGCGCCACCACCCCCATGCCCAGCACCAGCAGGCTGATGCCGTAGTTGGCGGCGTCGCCGGCGAAATCCAGCGAGTCGGCGAGCAGCGATACCGACCCGGCCGTGAAGCCGGCGCCGATCTCCACCACGAACATGGTGAAGTTCACCACCAGCGCGATCCACAGGATCTTCCGGTAACGGCCCGACCGCAGCGCGGTCGCGCACGTATCTTCGTGACTGCAGCAATTGGCTCCCATGGAGTCTCCTTGGTGTTTTTCAGAACTGGCCGTAGGCTAAAGCCTGTAGTTGCTACAGGGTCAAGCGCATGTCCACCACCCTCACCATCGGCTCGCTGAGCAAGCAAAGCGGCGTCAACGTCGAGACCATCCGCTTCTATGAGCGCTCCGGCCTGCTACCCCCGCCGCAGCGCACCCCGTCCGGCTATCGCAGCTACCGCCCCGAGGATGTCCGCCGGCTGCGCTTCATCCGCCGCGGTCGGGAGCTGGGCTTCAGCCTGGAGGAAATCCGCGAACTGCTGGAGCTGGCCGCGCAACCGCAGCAGCCGTGCGCCAGCGCCGACCGCATGGTCCGCGAGCATCTGGATGCCATCGAGACGCGCATCCGCGACCTGCAGAACCTGCGGCAGGAACTGCGCAAGCTATGCGACTGCCGGAGTGCCGAGGCCGAGCATTGCCGGCTGCTCGAAGCGCTGGACGAGCGCCAGTGCTGCCAGCACCCGGACGACTGAGCCCCATCAATACCGCCGGCGCGCGTTGCTGGCAGAGTGCAATGCCCGCCGTCCGGCGGGCACGCCGATACCTCAAGGAAAAATGCAATGAGCGAAACCTGGGCCTGGCTGGGTGTGGCGCGTGGGCGGTTTCTGCCGCTGACGCTGAGTTGTGTGGCGCTGGGAGTGGCGCTGGCCCTGCCGCCCGGCCAATCCGCAGCGCTGCCGCTCGGCGAAGCCCTGCTGGTGCTGCTTGGCGCGCTGGCCGCGCATGTGGCGGTGAATGCGCTCAATGAATATGGCGACTACCGCAGCGGCCTGGACCTGCGCACCCGGCGCACCGCCTTCAGTGGCGGCAGCGGCACGCTGGTGGCGCATCCGCAGCTGCTCGGCCGCGCCCTGCTGCTGGGCGTCGGCAGCCTGCTGACCTGCGCGCTGATCGGCCTGTTCTTCCTGCTGCGCCAGCCGCAGCTGCTGGCCAGCCTGGCGCCGCTGGGATTGGCGGGCCTGCTGCTGGTGCTCGCCTATACCCCCTGGCTGACCCGCCATCCCTGGCTCTGCCTGTTCGCCCCGGGGGTCGGTTTCGCGCTGATGGTGCTCGGCGCGAGGCTGGTGCTCGGCGGCCCGCTGGACAGCCGCGACCTGTTGCTGACCCTGGTGCCGCTGCTGCTGTGCAACAACCTGCTGCTGCTCAGCCAGTTTCCCGACATCGACGCCGACCGCGCCGCCGGCCGCTGCACGCTGCCCATGCAGATCGGCACGCGTGCAGCACTACGCGTGGCGCTGCTGCACTGGCTGCTGGCTTACGGCGTGCTGCTGGCGGCGCTGTGGCGACCCGAACTGGCCGGCGCCGCCCTGGGCCTGCTGACCCTGCCGCTGGCGCTGCGCGCCGCCTGGCTGCTGCGCCGCGATGCGCTCGAGCCGCAGCGCCTGCTGCCGGCACTGGGGCTGAACGCGGCGGTGAGCGTGGCGACGCCGCTGCTGATGGCGGTGGGGCTGGTGGTGGTATAGGCCGGCCGGAGCTGCACTTGTAGGGCCGGGCTGATCCCGGCCGGCGGAGGGGGGGGGAACGGCGCCGACGCGTGGGCATTCAGCCCCGCTGGCCGGCGTAAAGCCGGCCCCACAAGATCCCTGCGGTGTTCACGGGCATGTAGGGACGGGTTTATCCCGGCCGGCGGAAGGTGGGGACGGACGGCGCCGACGCGTGGGCATTCAGCCCCGCTGGCCGGCGTAAAGCCGGCCCCACAAGATCCCTGCAATGTTCACGGGCATGTAGGGCCGGGTTTACCCCGGCCGGGGACGGCGCCGCAGCGTGGGAATGCGACCCCGCTGGCCGGCGTAAAGCCGGCCCCACAAGATCCCTGCGGTGTTCACGGGCATGCAGGGCCGGGTTTACCCCGGCCGGCGGAGGGAGGGAACGGCGCCGAAGCGTGGGCATTCAGCCCCGTTGGCCGGCGTAAAGCCGGCCCTACAAGATCCCTGCGGTGTTCACGGGCATGTAGGGCCGGGTTTACCCCGGCCGGGAACGGCGCCGCAGCGTGGGAATGCGACCCCGCTGGCCGGCGTAAAGCCGGCCCTACAAGAGCCATCCAAGACTCGCGGCCAGGGAAAAGCCTGACTCAGAGCTGAAAGCGACTGGTCAGCCGGTTGAGGTCGGTGGCTAGGCGGGCCAGTTCGTCGCTGGCCGCCGAGGTCTGCTGGGCGCCGGCGGCGCTCTGCTGGGCGATGTCGCGGATGGTCACCAGGTTGCGATCCACCTCGCGCGCCACCTGCGCCTGTTCCTCGGCGGCGCTGGCGATCACCAGGTTCATCTCGTTGATCTGGCTGACCCGCTCGGCGATGCGCGCCAGCGCCTGGTCGGCCTGCCCGGCCATGCTCTGGCTGCGCGTCGCCACTTCACCGCTCTCGTGCATTTCCCGCACCGCCGCCTGAGTGGCGGCCTGGATGGCGCCGATCATGCGTTCGATCTCCTGGGTCGAGCTGTGGGTGCGTTGCGCCAGGCCACGCACCTCGTCGGCCACCACGGCGAAGCCGCGACCGGCCTCGCCGGCGCGTGCCGCCTCGATGGCCGCGTTGAGCGCCAGCAGGTTGGTCTGGTCGGCGATGCCCTGGATCACCACCAGCACCTGGCCGATGGATTCCGCCTCGGCCGCCAGACGCTCGACGGTCGCCGCCGTCTGCCCCAGCTTGCCGCCCAACTGGTCGATGCTCTCGCGGGTCGCCGCCACCTGGCGCAGGCCATCGCGGGCTTCGCGCTCGACCTCGCCGGAGGCCGTCGAGGTGCGCGTCGCGTTACCGGCCACTTCGTCCACGGCAGTGGACATCTCGGTCACGGCGGTGGCGGCCTGCTGCACTTCGTCATTCTGGCGGGTGATGCCGCGCGCGGTGTCGTCGGTCACCGCGTGCAGCTCCTCGGCGGCCGAGGCCAGTTGGGTGGCCGAGCCCTGGATGCGCTGCAGGGTATCGCGCAGGTTCTGCTGCATCTGTTGTACCGAACGCTGCACCTCGGTGATTTCATCGCGACCGACCGGATGCAGCGGCTGGGTCAGGTCGCCTTCCGCCACCCGGCCGGCCGCCTGCTTGAGGGTAGCCAGCGGCCCGAGGATGCTGCGCAGCAGCAGCGCCGCCAGGCCCGCGCCCAGCGCCAGCAGCCCCAGGATGACGCCGATGGTGACCAGCCGATTGGTCTCGTAGCGGGCGACGGACTCGTCGTACACGGCACGGGCCGCCTGGAGCTGAACATCCATCAATGCGTTGATGGCCGCGGAAATCGGATCGATACGCCCGTACAGCTCGGTGTCGACGAACTGCTGCAGATCGAAGGAATTCTTGCTGCGCAGGATCTCCCGCAGGTTGGCCAGCGGGGCGCGCAGCTCCTGCATCATCGGGTCGATGCGGGCCACCAGTTGCTGCTCTTCGTCCAGCAGCAGGGTCTCCAGGTAACGCTTCCAGGCGCGGTCGATCTCGCCCTGCGCCTTGTCCACTTCGCCCATGGCCTGCTCATAGGACATCAGCCCGAGGTTGGCCTTCTGCGCGGCATCGACAATCTGCACGGCATACATGTCCGACACCACCTTGAGTTCGCGCAGCGGGACGATGCGGTCCAGGTACATCGAGTTCAGCCCCACCAGGCTGCGTTGCTGGGCGACCAGCGACACCACGCCAGTGATCAGGGTACCGAGCAGCATCACGCCGACCAGCAGCAGCAGACGGGTGCGTATGGTCCAGTTTTGCAACATGGCCTTCTCCTTGAAGTGAACACGGCGAAACGCCGAAGCAAATCGGGGCTTCGGCCCTCGGAAGCTTCCCCAGAGGGGGCACGCAGGCGCTGGCAGTCGGTTTATAGGGTTCTGGTAGCCCGCCGCAGCGGGTCCGACGCGCCGTTATCGGCAGCAGATGCCGAAAATTGAGTCCATTTTCGGCACCCCCACTCGATCTAGAGCTGGAAGCGGCTGGTCAGGCGGGTCAGATCGGTGGCCAGGCGCGTCAGCTCGTCGCTGGCGGCCGAGGTCTGCTGGGCGCCGGCGGCGCTCTGCTGGGCGATGTCGCGGATGGCCACCAGGTTGCGGTCCACTTCGCGGGCCACCTGGGCCTGCTCCTCGGCGGCGCTGGCGATCACCAGGTTCATCTCGTTGATCTGCCCGACCCGTTCGGCGATGCGCGCCAGGGCCTGGTCGGCCTGCCCGGCCATGCCCTGGCTGTGCGCGGCCACTTCGCTGCTTTCATGCATTTCCCTGACGGCAGCCTGGGTGGCGCTCTGGATGGCGCCGATCATCCGTTCGATCTCCTGGGTCGAACTGCGCGTGCGCTGCGCCAGGCCGCGCACCTCGTCGGCCACCACCGCAAAGCCGCGTCCGGCGTCGCCGGCGCGGGCCGCCTCGATGGCCGCGTTGAGGGCCAGCAGGTTGGTCTGGTCGGCGATGGCCTGGATCACCACCAGCACTTGGCCGATGGACTCCGCCTCGGCGGCCAGCCGCTCGACGGTCGCCGCCGTCTGGCCGAGCTTGCCGCCCAACTGGTCGATGCTTTCGCGGGTCGCCGCCACCTGGCGCAGGCCGTCGCGGGCTTCCTGCTCGGCGTCGCTGGACGCCGTCGAGGTACGCGTGGCGTTGCCAGCCACCTCGTCCACGGCGGTGGACATCTCGGTGACCGCCGTGGCGGCCTGCTGGACTTCGTCGTTCTGGCGAGCGATGCCGCGCGCGGTGTCCTCGGTGACCGCGTGCAGTTCCTCGGAGGCCGACGCCAGTTGGGTGGCCGAACCCTGGATGCGCCCGATCAGCGTGGCCAGCTGCTCCTGCATTTCGCGGGTGGCGAACAGGATGCTGCTGCGATCATCCGCCGCCACCGGCAGCTTCTGGGTGAGATCGCCATTGGCTATCCGGCGCAGCGCCAGCGCCGCCTCGGCGGGCTCGCCGCCCACCTGACGGAAGACGCCACGACCGACCAGCAGCGTGGCGCCAGCCACCAGCAGCAGGGTGGCCAGGCTGATGAACAGGGCCATGCGCGAAGACGCATCGAGCCCGGCCACCAGCGACACGTAGCCGGCATCGGCTTCCTGGTCGCTTTGCTTCACCAGTTCCAGCAACGGACCGCGCAGGGCGCGCCAGGCCGGGGTTTCCTGTTCGACCAGCAGCAAGCGCGCCTCGATGAGCTCGCCGACCCGGACTCGCTCGATGACTTGCGCCTGGAGCGGCGGCCAGGCACGCAGGTGGCGCCGCAGCGTCTCGGCATCGGCGACATGCTCAGGATCGTTCGCCAACAGGGCGACCAGCCGCTCACCGGCGGAATTAAGGTTTTCCAGGGCCGCCTGATGGTTCTTGTACGCCTGTTGATTCGCAGGATCGATCAGGATGTTGCGCAACGCCTGCCCCATCTGCAGGCCGTTGGCGTAGGCCTCGGTGGCCAGCTGGCTGAGCGCCACGTGATGCTCCACGAACTCGACCAACTGGTCCTTGCCGCGCTGCGCGTAGAACAGCGTCACCGCTGCCAGTACCAGCACCCCGAGCACGCTGGCGCAGCCCAGCAGCCACAGACGCGCCTTGAGCGTTTGCGTGCGGTTATCCATCACTCCCCCTTTTGTACTGGCGAATGGGCCTGGCGTGGCCCGTTAGGGCGTTTATCGGAAACAAACGGCGAAACTTGACGCATGTCACGACGCGTCGCGGAAAACCAGTGCCTTCAATCCACCGTGCGGATCGATATCGGCGAACTCCGGCGGGTTCTCCAGCCGCTGCTCGAAGCGCAGGCTCGGCGCCTCGCTGGCCATACCCTCGATCAGGAAAGCGGCGTCGATGTCCGGCGCGTTGATGCAAGCCAGCACCCCTCCGCCCGGCGTCAAAAGCTCCGGCAGCTTGCGCAGGATCTTGGCGTAGTCGCGGGTCAGCGCGAAGCTGCCCTTCTGGAAGCTGGGCGGGTCGATGATGACCAGGTCATACGGCCCTTCCCGGCGCACCCGGCCCCAGGACTTGAACAGTTCATGGGGCAGAAAGCTCACCCGCCCCAGGTCATGACCGTTGAGTCGGTGATTGTCCCGGCCGCGCGCCAGGGCGGCGCCAGCCATGTCCAGGTTGACCACCCGCTCGGCGCCGCCGGCCAGGGCCGCCACCGAGAAGCCGCAGGTGTAGGCGAAGAGGTTGAGCACCCGCTTGCCGGCCGCATTGTCGCGCACCCAGCGGCGCCCGTAGCGCATGTCGAGGAACAGCCCGCTGTTCTGCTTGCGGCCCAGATCCAGCTGGTAGCGCAGGCCGTCCTCGGTGATCTGCCAGCCGTCCAGTGCCTCGCCGACCAGGAACTCGGTCGGGCTGCCGGGCTGGTAACGCAGGTGCAGCAACAGATGACGGGCACCGCTGCCCTGCCAGGCAGCCGACTCGCCTAGGCGCAGCAGCAGCGCGCGCAGCGCCTCAAGGCCGTCGCCCTCCGGCTCGCGGAACAGCGACACCAGCAGCACGCCTTCCAGCCAGTCGACCGTAAGCTGCTCCAGACCCGGCCAGCAACGGCCGCGACCATGCAGCAGGCGGCGGGTCTCGGCGGGCGGCGAGACCAGCGCATCGAGCACACACTGCTCCAGTGTGGCGAGGGCGTCGGGGTTCATTGGCGGTGGCACCTGCAAAAAAAAGCCGGCATTGTACTCGCCTCGCTGCCTACCGGAGAGCCACCATGCCCGTGACCCGTTTCGGAATCGTCCCCACCCTTATCCTCGGAGCCGCGTTGGCCTTCGCTGGCTGGTCAGTGGGCCAGGGTATCGAGCGTTTTCGCCTGGCAGACCGTTCGGTGACCGTGAAGGGGCTGGCCGAGCTGGACGTGAAGAGCGACTTCGCCATCTGGACCCTGGGCTTCCGCCGGGGCGGATCGAGTTTCGACGAAGTGCAGCGCCAGCTGGCCGCGGACCGCCAGCGGGTGGTCGCCTTCCTGAGCGAGCAGGGCTTTACCGCCGAGGAGATCGAGGTGCGCCCGCTGCAGGTGCAGGACCTGCTGGCCCGTGAATGGGGCAACAGCGACGTGGCGCTGCGCTTCACCGGCCAGGGCCAGGTGCTGGTGAAGTCCTCCCGCGTGGATGCCGTGGCCAAGGCCGCCAACGCCAGCGATCCGCTGATCCAGGCCGGCATCCAGCTGGAGAACCCCGACGGCTTCGCCGGACCCCGCTACCAACTGCGCGGCTTCAACGAAGTCAAACCGCAGCTCCTCGAAGAAGCCACCCGCAACGCCCGCGAACAGGCCGCCAAATTCGCCGCCGACGCCGGCGCCACCCTGGGCGATCTGAGAAACGCCAACCAGGGCGTGATCCGCGTACTCGACGACGACGGCAGCGACATGGACAGCTCGCGCACCATCGGCAAGCGCCTGCGTGTGGTCAGCACCTTCCAGTTCGCCCTGGAGTGATGCGAAGCGGCCCCGGTGGGCGACCGTCCCTGTGGGGCACTACCCTGTAGGGCCGGCCTCACGCCGGCCGGAATACACCCGCCGCCTGTACCCGCTGCTTCCGCTTTCACCGCAAGGACCACCCATGCACCTGCTCCACCGCATTCCCCTTTCGCTCTGGCGCCTGGCCTTCACCGCCTGCCTGCTTGCCGTGCTGGTGCTCGCCCTGCTTCCCGATCCCGACCCACGCCTGAGCACCGGCTGGGACAAGGGCAACCACCTGCTGGCCTTTGCCAGCCTGGCGTTTCTGGGCTGCATGGCGCTGCGCGGCCGCTGGCTGATGATCACGGCGGGCCTGCTCGGCTATGGCGTGCTCATCGAGCTGCTGCAGGGCCTGACCGGCTACCGGTTCGCCGAATGGGCCGACCTGCTGGCCGATGGCCTGGGCATCGCCCTCGGCGTGCTGGCTTACGTTGTGCTGCGCCCCCGTGTTTCCCACCCTTGAAGGACCTACCACCATGTTCCGCCCAGTCTTCCTCCTGCTCCCCGCCCTGCTCGCCAGCGCCACCGCCTTGGCCGACAACCGACTGACCATCGAACTGACCGGCATCCAGCACGACCGCGGTGAGCTGAGCGTCGGCCTGTACCAGGATCCCAAGACCTTCCGCAAGGAACCGCAGGCGTTCCAGGTGCACAAGCTGCCGGCCACCCCGGGCACTGCCACCCTGACCCTGGAAAACCTGCCCGCCGGCCGCTACGCGATCATGGCCTACCACGACGAGGACGGTAACGGCGAACTCAACCGCCGCTTCGGCATGTTCCCCACCGAAGGCTACGCGCTGTCCAACAACCCCACGGTGATGGGCCCGCCGAGCTTCGAGGACAGTGCGTTCGAGGTGGTGGAGGGTGGGGAGAATCGGGTGGTCTTGGAGGTGAGGTACTAAGGCGGTGCCGGCCTCCGGACCTTTAGGGGCGGCTTCAGCCGCGATGCTTTTGTGCGCCCCGGCCCACGCGCATCGCGACTGAAGTTGACTCCACGGAAGGCAGGCCGGATTGCCGAACTTCGTTCACAACCCAGCTCAGCGCCCGATCACCTCGCGGCGGAAGATGATCTTCTCGTTTCCCTTGTAGATGCCGAAGGTGGCTAGGCCGCTGGGGTTCTCGAAGCCATCGCCCTTCCAGTCGTATGTCAGCCAGTCGGGGACCTGCGGCGTGACGACTACGCTCCCTTCGCCACCCGGGCCGGGAGCGGTCAGGCGGATCACGCCCCTGCCCTGGGCCAGCGCTGAAACCTGCGCCTGGGTTTTGCCCTCCAGTTGTCCGGTGTACGAACCCAACTGCACACCGGTGATCACCGCGCAGGCATCGCTGCCATCCGGCACGAAGGCATTGCCGGACTGCCAGGTTTCCACCTGATAGGGCAGATCCAGCGGTGCGTGCTCGGGGCCATGGGCGTTGCCTACCCGGATACGCCCCAGCCGAATCTCACCGCCCGGCGCCTGAAAACCGAATGGATCGGACTCGAAACCCACGCAACCGGCGGCACCATGGCAGGTTGTCTGATCGCCGTCCTCGGCGTAGGTAAGCTGCCCGGCGGGCAGCGCCAGCACCAGCTCCGGCGAAAAGGGCGCATCCACCACCGGCTGAGGCCCGTTGGGATGGCGCTCATAGCGAACCTGGCCATCCATCCGGTAGAGCCGGCCGCCATCCCCGGCTGAGCCATCCGGTTGCAGCTCGAACGTGCCCACCCTGAGCCGGGTGGCATCCTGGAGCTGGCCTGCGGCAAATGTCAGCACCGGCTTCAGTTGCGCATTCAGCTTCCAGGCGACCCGGTCATGGTTGCGCGTTACCGTACCGTTGCGGCTCATTCCGGTAATCGTCAGTTCGGGAACCCGCGCGTGTGCAAAGTCGATGTCCTCGCCCTGATAGCTGAATCCACCACCGGCCATGCACCCCGGCGCAAGCGCCGGGGCATTCAGCCCCACCGCGAGATAGGCCGGAGCAAAGCGGCCAAGGACAGGGCCCTCGCTGTCAAAACCGGCTCCCCCGAGGTAGGCCGCACTGCGCACATTGATCCTGAAGCTGCCGACCTCGTACAGCTTCTGGTCCTTCAGGACATGAGTCCCCCCCAAGGGGTGCGCGTAATCCGCCCGTTCCAACACCCCATCGACGCCAGCCGCCGGCGTGACGACCCTCGCGTCCAGCTCCAGCGTGCCCACAAAGTTCGGCGTCGGCGGCGCCGCACAGAGGTCGGCCTGGGATGGGCTGGCCGCCACGCCCACCGGGGTGACGCGCAGATCGAAGGGGTCTCCCGCACGCACCGGTTGCCCTTTGGGCGCAAACAGCGGGCAATCGACTGTGCTGCAACCCGGCCCATCGGCCTGAATGCAGACGCCATAGGGGCGAGAAGCCAACAATGTGCTCCCCCTCATCTCCAGTCCTTCCTCTTCCCCGCTGCCCACAAAGCGGGCATGTAATTGCACGGCCCCCGCATCGTCGTAACGAACCTGCAGAGGACTGGTTGCCTGGTTATCGAAGGTCAGCGCTACCGGCGTCGCTGCGCTTGCGGCGCCGCCGATCGGCTTGGCGTTGATCTGTACCGACTGGGTACCGGAGACCGGGTTGTCGTAACTCGACCAGAACGCGATCTCCCGCTGGCTGCCGGCAAAACTGCCGTCCGCTACACAGGCGCCACTGGCTCCATCCAGGCGCAATGCCTGCAACGCGGCGGCTTCTGGTTTGCCGGCGATCAGATTCGGTACGGCGAGCCGGAAACCGCTGCGCAGGATTTCCAGCCCACAATCCCCGTTGCTGCAGCGATAGGAATCGCCGACCACCCCCAGTTGCAGCGAGCCAGGTATGCGTTTCAGATAGGCCGTGGCCGTGTCGCTATCCACAAACGTCACCGTGCCGTTGCCGAGCCAGCGATTGGTCGGCGTCACGGTCAGGGTTTTGGTCACCGGCACAGTGCGCGAACAGTTGGCATCGGCACAGGCGCGGATGAGTACCGGGATGGGTTCGCAGCTGAACTGCGGTGTGGGGAAGGACAGACGGTAGTGGTCGACCACCATCCCACCGCCGGGCGTGCAAAGGTCTCCAGAGGAAAATCCCTGCGCCGCCGCCTCGTCATAAACGATGACATCCTTGACCTTGGTAGAGATGCTCCCTTCCGCCGTCATGGCCCCTTCGACCCGCACGTCCGGGTTGGCGCTGATATTTTTCGTCGCGTAAATCAGGGCATTGATTCGGTTCTTCGTGCCGATGTCCAGATTGCCACGCACCACGATCAGCAGATCCTCGGCCGATCCATTGATATTGATTTCGGCATGGGGCTGAAAATCGGTATCGCCATCAATGAAAATCCGTACCGGACGCCCTTTCGTTACGGTGATTTCCGCGCCGTTATCCAGTCTTCCACCTCGGTAGAAATAATCTCCCGAGACGAGGTAATCCTCCCCCTTGGCAGGGAAGCTCTTGTACTCGACCCCGGGCTTGTCCATCACGGAAAGATCAAGCCTGGCCACAGTCCCGGGGGTGGCATCCTGAGGAAACACGTCCGCGCAGAGCGCCGCAAAAGCGCTCCCGCTGAAACTGCCAAGCAGCAAAACCATGCACAGCAAGGCACGCGGCGTACTTCTCATCCCTTACTCCCCAACCAGCGCCGAGACACGCCGATATACATGATCCGGCCCACCTGGCTGCCCCCATTGCGCTTCGGATTCCACTACGTGGATAGTCGGCCCATCGTCCTGACAGACCACTGTCACAGCGAACTCCAGCACGTTGAAGGACTCGCTCGCCGGGCAGGCGTTATCAACAAGCACCCGATACATCCCCCACTCCAGCCCCGCCCGTGCCGCCTGGTAGGCGCGGGCCTGCTGCAGCGCCAGGCTGCTGGTGCTGTGCTGGGTCGCAGCCAGGCGGGCCATGGCGGCGACCACGCCGGCAATGACGAGGATCAGAAACAGCGCGGCGACCAGGCCGAAGCCGCGCTGGCGACTTGAAGCAAGTTCAGGGGGCATTGTCGACGTGGACCTGCTGTACGAGGCTGATGGTTTCACCGTCGCGCGTCAGGGACAGCCGCAAGGTGACAAGAGCGTTACGGGCGTGGCTGCCAGGCTGATAGGTAAAGCCACTTCTGGCGCAATCCACATGGTCGGCCAGCAGCGGCTGGCCGGAATAGTCGTAGCCATTCGACAGGCTGGAAAACTCACCGCGTGTCAGCCGGCGGCCATTGCATTGATAACCCACAACCCTGTCGGCCAGAAAGAACCGCTTTTGCGGTGAGGCATAGCGGAAACTGAAAGGCGCTGTCACGGCATTGTCGAAACGAAGCTGTTGCGGCTGAGCCCCATCAGCTGAGGCGGGAACCAGCTCCGGTTTTCTGCCGGTGATATCCAGAATGCTCCCCGGATTGGGCAGTGGTGTACCCCAGATCTCATCTGGGTTTGTGTTGTAAATGATCAGCCATCTGGCGTCAGCAATACTGATCGGTGCCCCCGGCAGTTCCAGAACGCATTTCTTGTCGGGCATGGTCGTGCAATCCCCCAAACGCGGCGGATCGAAACGTGGACCATCCGGTTGCAGCTGGTTGGGCTGATAACGGCCGCCTTCGCTGATTGACAGCAGCTCAAGCGTGGAACAGCCGAATTGGGCATTACATGCCCCCCGGGTACGCACCGAGTTGGGCACGGCCCCGCGAATATCCCTGGCCATGCGGTTCAGCGCGGTGGCCGCCTGATCGGTCAGTTCCGCCCGGCGGCTCTGATCGACAAAGCCCTGCAACGGGCGCGACAGCACGGTAGAGATCAGCACCGCCACCACCCCAGCCAGGGCGATGACCAACACCAGTTCGACCAGTGTGAAGCCGCGCTGCCTTGAGCGTAGGGAGGTCAAGGCATGGCCTTGGCCGCCATGGTGGCTGCAAGGCCGCTTGGTGGCCAGGAAAGCGCTGACCTCCCTGCGGTGCGGGGAGCGCATGTCAGTAATCCGTCCGCCAGCCATCGAGGGTCAGGGTTCCTTGTGCAGGGTCGGTTACGGTTACGCGAATGCGCTTTGCGGGCACAGGGGCGCCGGACGGGCCCAACTGAAGCGTCTCGATTCGCGCCTGGACCCGGTAGGCATCCAGTTCGTCAATCGGCTGGTCATCAAGGCCCTTGGGAGGCTCCGGAGCTATGTCAATCAACTGGTCGTACGGGGTCAGGTGGAGCCGTTCCAGGTACCCCTCCGCAATCGCCAGGCTCTGCTGGCGCAGCATGGGATCGGCGGAACGCGCGGTGATCGAGGCCATGGCGCTGAACAGCGCGGTGGCGGCGATGCCGATGATGACGATGGTGATGATCAGCTCGACCAGGGTCATGCCGCGCTGGCTGGCCGCATGGCTGGCACCCGGGCCCGCCACCGGCGGTCGGAGCTCGCAAGGAACCGTGGGAGCGGACTTGTCCGCGATGCGGTGCGCACCGAACCCAGCAGCTCGCGGACAAGTCCGCTCCCACAGGGGGCGCATACTCATGGCGTCACCTCGACAAAGCCCGTTTCGTGCACGGTCATCATGAAGGTGCCCCCGACGGTGGTGCTGTGTTGCTTACTCGTGCCGCCGCGGGCGTCGAAGACCACCTTCAGCGCCGGGACCACGGACACACTGCGTGGGTTGCCGGCCTGGTAAGGACCGCCGGCCGGGTCGGCGACCGACGCCTCAGGCGCCAAGCCGCCGCAGGTCGAGTGATGCAGCAGCCGATAGCCCGCACTGTCCAGCTCGACCCGAATCGGGCAACCGGAGGCCACGGCCACCTTTTGCGCATAGCGCACGGCGGCCAGGGCCTCCTCGAAATAGACCCGCTCGTCGAAGACATCACGGGAAAAGAAACGCGGCCCCGCCACGGCGGCGAGGATGCCGATGACGACCATCACCAGGATGAGTTCGACGAGGGTGAAACCGCGTTGTGTCTTCATAAGGCATGAACCCGACGTGGGGTTGTCAAGACGCAGCCTTGGCCACCGTGGCGGCCGCGCGGTGGACAGAAACACGCTGCCCACCTATCAGCTACCAAAGAATTAGCAGTCATCGTCCACTGCGATGCTTGCCGGAGTAACGGGATCCGTACTCGTATCAGCAGCGGTGTAGGTCACTTTGCAGGTACTCGCAGCGGTAGCCTCGCCACCATTCGGTGCGAAATACAGGACGCCGGCAGACCCAGCAGCGTCGGCGGAAACTTCCACGCCATCTACTTGTGCAGCAGCAACGATGCCCGCCCGAGTCGCCGCCGGGTAGCCACCGACCATGGCGATGGTTACCCCTTCCAGAACTACCGGGCCAGTTCCTGCCAACTCCGCAGCATGCGCAATCGCCGCCGCCGAACGCAGGCTACCAGCCACGCCTTCCACCGCAGCAACCCGCGCCTGGCCCCCAAAATCCGCAAACCGCGGCAACGCAAACGCCGCCAGAATGCCTAGTACCACGATCACCATGATCAGCTCGACCAGGGTGAAACCACTCTGTTGCTTCTTCATATAAAGCTCCCCCTTTGGGTGTGTTTAAAAAACAAATGTCATTCGGCGACGGTAACCGCGCCGGTGCGGGTGTCGTACTCGATGCTTCGCGTGTCGCGCTGGTAGCGGTAGCGGCACAGCGGCGCAGCGAATTCGCTGAGATAGGCGGCGCTGCCGCGCACGGCCACGCTGGGTGCGGAGCCGAGCAGCACGCCGCGCCAGAGCTCGGCGCAGCCTTGCGCGCCGGGTCCGGAGGCGGTCGCCACCGGCCAGCCCAGTTCGTTGACGTCCACGTCGCCGTCGCCGAAGCCGGCGACGTTGTTCAGTCCGCCGCGTCCGCTAGCGCGGTTCAGTTCCCACTGGGCGCGCACCATGGCCACGCCGGCGGCCAGGGCGCCGGCGGTGCCGTTGACCGAGGCGGCCTGGGCATCGTCGGTGGCGCTCATCAGGCGCGGCAGCGCCACGGCGGCGAGCAGGCCGACGATGACGATGACCACCACCAGTTCCAGCAGGGTGAAGCCCTGTTGCGCGTCCCGGCTCATCGCACCCCCTTGGTGGCGGCGGAAAGTTCCCACATGGGCAGGAACACACCCAGCGCCAACACCAACACCATGCCGCCCATGGCGACGATGAGGATCGGTTCGATGGAGTCGGCCAGGCGCTTGAGGTCGTAATCGACCTCCTGCTCGTAGAAGTCCGCGACCTCGATGAACAGGTCATCCAGGGCGCCGGTCTCCTCGCCCACCGCCAGCATCTGCAGTACCAGCGGGGTGAACAGGCCGCTGGCCACGGCGCCACGGGTCAGGGATTCGCCGCGCTCCACGCCGTCGCGCATGGCCAGGATGGCCTGGCCGATGTGGCGGTTGCCCACGGTGTTGCTGTTGATGGCCAGGGCCTGCAAGAGCGGCAGGCCGGCGCGGTACATCATGGCGAAGGTGCGGGTGAAGCGTGCCAGGGCGATGCGCTCGAAGATGCCGCCGACAATCGGCAGGCGCAGCTTGTAGCGGTCCCAGAGGCGCGCGCCGGGCTCGGTCTGCAGCCAGCGCAGCAACAGCACCAACCCGCCGGCCAGGACCAGGGCGATCAGCCACCACCACTGCTGGGTGAACTCGGAAAAGCCGATAAGGATGCGCGTGGGCAGTGGCAGCTCGCTCTTGAATTGGGCGAACACCTTGGAGAACGCCGGGATCACCAGCAGGTTGATGACCACCAGCGCCACGCCCATGGCCAGCAGCACGAACAGCGGGTAGCGGGTGGCCTGCTGGATGCGCTTGCGGGTTTCGCGCTCCATGTCCAGGTAGCCGGCCAGCTGCTTGAAGGCCAGGTCCAGCTGGCCGGTGTTCTCACCGACGCTGACCATGCTGATGAACAGCGGCGTAAATACCCTGGGATGGCTGGACAGCGCCACACCCAGGCCGTTGCCGGCTTCCAGGTCGGCGCGCACGGCGCGCAGCACTTCGCCGAAAAAGGGGTTGCGGGTGGAATCGGCCAGTCCGCCCATGGCGCGCAGGATCGGCACGCCGGCCTTGCTAAGGCTGTGCATTTGCCGGCAGAAGATGATCAGTTCCTCCAGCGACACCCGCTCGCGGCCCAGCAGACGCCTGAGCTGGCGCAGCAGATTGGTGTCGCCGCCCACGGCGGATTCGGCCTGGGCCTCGATGGTCAGCGGCGTGATGCGCTCGGCCAGCAGCTCGCCGGCCAGCGCTTCGGCGCTCGCCGCCTGGCGTACGCCGCTGACCTTCTGGCCCTGGGCGTCGCGACCGGTGAAGCGGAACGCGGCCATCAGTCGAATTCCTCCACCAGACTGGCGCTGACGCGGAACACCTCATCGACGCTGGTCAGCCCGGCCAGGGCGTAGTCCAGCGCCACCGCAGCCAGCGGACGGTAGTGGGGTTGCCGGCGCGCCGCATCGACGAACGCCTGCGGGTCGTTGCGGCGCAGCGCGGCGGCCATGGCGGAGTTGACCTCCAGCAGTTCGTAGACGCCGATGCGCCCCAGGTAGCCGGTGTTGTGGCAGTGATGGCAGCCGCGGCCGCGCACGAAGCACCGACCGTTCAGCAGGCGGCCATGGATGACTTCCAGCCAGCGTTGCTCGCGCTCCTCGGGCGCGTGCTCCTCGCGGCAGTGTTCGCACACGCGGCGCACCAGGCGCTGGGCCAGCACGGCGTTCAGGGCATTGGCGACCAGGAACGGCTCGGCGCCCATGTCGATCAGGCGCAGCGGCGAGGTCAGCGCGTCGTTGGTGTGCAGGGTGGACAGCACCAGGTGGCCGGTCAGCGCGGCGCGCAGGGCGATCTCGGCGGTCTCGCCATCGCGGATCTCGCCGACCAGCACGATGTCCGGGTCCTGACGCAGCGCGGCGCGCAGCACGCGGGCGAAGGTCAGCTCGATCTTCGGATTGACCTGCACCTGGCTGATGCGCGGCAGGCGGTATTCCACCGGGTCTTCCACGGTGATGATCTTGGTTTCGGCGCTGTTCAACTCGGCCAGGCCCGCGTACAGCGTGGTGGTCTTGCCCGAGCCGGTCGGGCCGGTGACCAACACCAGCCCGTGAGGACGGCGCAGCAGCTGGCGGAAGCGCTCGAGCATCTCCACCGGCATGCCGGTGCCGTCCAGGCTGAACACCCCGGCGCTCTGGTCGAGCAGACGCAGCACCACCGATTCGCCGAACTGCACCGGCAGGGTCGAGACGCGCACGTCCAGGTTGCGGTTCTTTACCCGGATGTTGAAGCGGCCGTCCTGGGGCAGGCGCTTCTCGGAGATGTCCAGGCCGGCGAGGATCTTCAGGCGCATGACCAGCGCCGAGGCGATGCGGGTTTCCTTGATCAGTTGCTCGTTGAGCACGCCATCGATGCGCAGGCGCAGGCGCAGCACCTTGTCGTCCGGCTCGATGTGGATGTCCGAGGCCTTCATCTGCACCGCGTCCTCGAACAGCGTCTGCAGCAGGCGCACCACCGGGGCGTCCTGGTTGTCCTGGCTGATGCCGCCGAAGTCGAAATCGGCTACCTCCAGGCGCTCGTCCAGCTCGCCGGCCAGCGAGGCGATCTCGCTGCTGCGCCGGTAGATGCGGTCCAGCGCGGCCAGCAGGTCGGCCTCCAGCACCACCGCCGGATGGACACGCTTGCCCAGCAGGCGCTCGGCCTCGTCCAGCGCATAGAGGTTGAGCGGATCGGCCATGCCCAGCAGCAGGCCGTCGCCCTGGCGCGACAGCACGATCACCCGGAAACGCCGCGCCACCGCCTCGGGCAGGCTCTGGGTCAGGGCCGGGTCGAACTTGTAGTGCGGCAGCTCGACGAACGGGATGCGCAGCTGCTCGGAGAGCGCCTTGAGCAGGCGCGTCTCGCTGATGAAACCGAGGTCGACCACAGCGCGGCCGAGCTTCACGCCGGTGCGCTTCTGCTCCTGCAAGGCACGCTGCAGCTGGGCGTCGTCGATCAGCCCGGCCTCGATCAGCAAATCACCGAGCCGCACGCGGCCCTGGCGGAAATCCTGGTTCATCGCCGGCCGCTCTCGTCGAAGGAGCGCGCACTGCTCTGCAGCACCTCGTGCCAGGTCTGGTCGCCGACCACCAGCGGACGCATCAGGATGACCAGCTCGGTCTGCGTGGAGACCTTGCGCTGCTGCTTGAACAGCCAGCCGAGCCCGGGCAGGCGGCCCAACCACGGGACCTGCGCGTCGGTGTTGTCGGCGCCGTTCTCGATCAGGCCACCAATTACCACCACCTGGCCGCTGCGCGCGCGCACGATGGAGTCGGACTGGCGGGTGGTGGACAGCGCCAACGGCAGCAGGAAGGTGTTGCTGGAGCTGCCCAGCTGGATGCTCTTGTTCTGGTCCTGAACGCGGCTGACGGTGGGTCGCACGTGCAGGGTGACCTGCTCGCGCTCGTCGATCTGCGGCGTCACGTCCAGGGAGATGCCGGAGAAGAACGGCGTCAGGGTGATGTCCAGGTCCGGGGCGGTGCCGCCGCCGGCCAGGGTGGTGGTGGTGGTGGACACGTCGGTGACGAAGAACTCGTCGGTGCCGACCTTGATCACCGCCTTCTGGTTGTTCAGCGTGGAGATGCGCGGGCTGGACAGCACGCGCACGTCGCCCTGGGTTTCCAGCAACTGCAGGATGCCGTCGAAATCACCGACGCTCAGCGCCGCGCTGAACACACCGCCGATGCCCTGGGCGCCGGCCAGCTCGGCGCCGGCCAGGGCCACACCGAAGCGGCTGTTGCGCTCGCGGCCCAGGTCGCTCCAGCGGATGCCGGCCTGGAATTCGTCGGTCAGGCTGACTTCGAGGATCTTGGTTTCCAGGATCACCTGGCGCTGCAGGTTGCGCTGCGCCTTGTCGAGGAAGTCGGCCACGCTCTGCTGGTCGGCGCTGGAGGCGCGCACCACCAGCAGGCCGGCCTGCGGGTTGACCACCACGCTGTTGCCTTCCTCGGTACCGATGATCATCGCCACCACGGCCTGCACTTCCTTCCAGAAGTCGGCGTTGCTGCTGGTCAGCAGGTGGCTGGCGCTCACCGTACTGGCGGTGCTGCTCGTGGTGGTGCCGGCGGCGCCGGCGCCGATGCTGTCGCTGGTGGTCACCTGGCCGGAGCTGACCCGGGTGTCGCTCATGCCCTGGCGCTGCACGTTCAGGTAGTTGAGGTCGTAGGTACGGGTGATCGCCTGGTTGGGCTGGATCTGGTAGCCGTAGCTGGTGCGCCGGTAGTCGTAGCCGTAGCCGTCGCGCACCGCGGCCAGCACTTCCGGCAGGGTGACCTGGCGCAGGCTGAGGGTGATCTCGCCGCTGACCTGCGGCGGCACCAGGATGTTCTGCCCGGCGCTGTCCATCAGGCTGAGAAAGAAGGCGCGCGCCGGCATATCGCTGACCAGCACGTCGAAACGCGGCGCAGCGGCGCTCGGCGCAGCGGGCACGGGCGGTTCGACCGGGGCGCCGCGCGTGGCCGGCAGCGGTGCCTGCAGGGCGGCCTGGCTGTGGGCGAGGCTGTCCTGGAAGGACCGGGCGGTCTCGTCGGCCAGGCGCCGTTCTCCGTCCGGGAAGGATTGGCAGGCACTGATCAGGACGAACAGGCCGAGCAGGCCGAAGCGCGGGGCAAAGGAAAAGATCATGGCGTGTTTCGGCTCGGAGTCAGAAGGGGAGAAACCAGGTGCAGGGTGCTGCGCCGCCCCTGCCGCTCGACGCTCACCGAGCGCGCGCCGATGGCCAGCACGCGGGCACCGTCGACGCGATCACCGACTCGCAGGGTCTGGCCGTTGATCACCGCGCGCGCACTATCGGCGGTGCGCAGGATGGCCTGCAGGCGCAGTGGTTCGAGAACCGGCGCGGGCTGGTTGGCAGCGGCCGGCAACGCCTGGCGCGGCGGCAGGGTCGGGTCGGCGGCGAACAGGGGAATGCTCAGCAGCGACAGGGCGAGGGACAGGCAGGACCTAAACACCGAGCCACCCCGCATGTCGGCTGAGGGTATAGAGCTCCAGGCGGATGCTCGCCTTGCCCGGCCCGGCTTCGCCGACCCGGTAGTCCAGGCTGTTCCAGTGCAGTTGCCAGCCACTGGCCTGCACGGCTTGCAGGTAGGCGAGCAGGTCGAAGTAGCCGCCTTCCAGGGTCAGGCGCAGGCCGTGGCGATAGAGCACCGAGGGGGCCTGTTGCGCATCCGGCAGGCTGAGCGGGGCGCTGAAACTCTGCAGCTCCACCAGACGCAGGCCGGATTGGCGACGCAGCAGGTCTTCCAGCAGCTTCTGCATGTCGGTGGGCGAGATCAGCCGGGCCGTGCCGCTGTCGATCCCGGCGAAGATCGCCTCGCGTCGGGCCTCGGCCTCGCCGATGGCCTGGCGATAGCGGGGGTTGGGGTCGGCGGCCAGGCGTTCATCCAGCTGGCGCATGGCCGCCTGCGCCGCCGCAATGCCCTGCTCCACCTGGCGCAGGCGTTGCTCCTGAGCAACCGTACGCGCCGCCAGGGGCGCGGCCAGCCACTGCACGTACAGCAGACCAACCAGCGCCAGGCCGACCAGATACATCAGCCACTGCTCACGCGGCGCCCGCTGGCGCCAGAACTGCACGAGGCTATTCATCGCCCGGCTCCTGCTCGACCTGCGAAGCCAGGCTGAAGCGCAGCAGACCGCTGTCTTCACGCTGCACCTGCAGCTGGGCGAACTCACGGCCCTGCAACGCGGGGCTGCCACTCAGGCTGGCCAGGTAGCGCGGCACCTGGGTCTGCTCCTGCGCCAGGCCTTCCAGACGCAGCAGCTGTCCGCCTTCCCGCATGCGGATACGGGTCAGCCACAGCCCCTGGATGTGCCGGTCGGCCAGCCCGGCCAGAAGCGGCGCGAAGCCCGCGCGATGCTGGGCTTCCAGGGACAACAGGTGGTCCGCCAGCTGCTGGAGGCGCTGGTTGCCGGATTGCAGCTCGGCCAGCCGCTCGCTCAGCCCGCTGTCCAGTTGCGGCTCGCGGAAGCTGGCCTGGCGGTTGAGCAGCTCGGCTTCCACGGCACGGGACTGCTGCTCGGCGCGCGCCAGGGCCTGGCTGCCGAGGTGGCTGCGCCACAGCGTCCAGCCGCCATGCAACAGCAGCAGACACGCCAGCACGGCAAGGCCCAGCAGCATCTGCCGGGGGCGCGGACCCGACGACTGGGGCGTTTCCGGCTGGTAGAGGTTGATGTTCTGCATCAGGCGGCATCCTGGCGCAGCGCCGCGCCGATGGCGCCCAGGCATTGCACCTGCTGCAGTTCGGTCAGCTCGGCGGCCGGCTGCCCGGGGAACAGCTCGCGCAGATCGACCACCTGCAGCGGCGTGGCCAGCCCGTAGGTCAGCTCTGTGCGGGCCTCGGCGGCCTTGTGCTTCATGGGCAGCAGCAGGATGCGGTTGAGCCGGCCGGCGCCGATCTGGCTTTCGAAGTAATCCAGACTGCGCTGGATCTCCAGGGTCATGTTGGCCAGGTCGTCGACCCCGCCCCGCGCGCCCTGCTCCAGGCGTCGCGCCATGTACAGGTCGGCGCCCTTCTGGATGCAGATCATGCTTTCCGTTGTGCGCAGGCGCAGCACGGCGATGTTAAGGTCCGGCGCCCCGGCCAGCAGGCCAAGGTTGCGGTAGGCCATTTCCGAGATGTCGATGCTGGTCAGTCGCAGGCCGCTGCCACGCAGCCAGGCGGCGTACTGGTTCATCTGCGCCTTGCCCAGTACGGCGCAATAGGCCATGCGCATGCGCCCGCGATAGGCATCGGCCGGCAGCGCGAAGCAATCCAGCACGACCTGGTCCAGCGGCTCGCCGAGCATGTCCTTGACGCGCCAGCGCATGGCGTCGCGCAGCTCATCGACGGGAACTTCGGGGGCTTCGAGGAGGAAGGTACGGTAATCGGCGGAGTGCAGCACCAGGTTGGCGGGCAGGCCGGACAGGCCGAGCTCATCGACCAGCGCCTTGAGCACGGCGGCACGCTCGGGCAGTTCGGCTTCGCGATACACGCAATGCAGCAGTTCCGGTGCCTGGCCGGCACGCCTGCGCACCTGCGCAAGCGCAATGCCCTGATGACTGAATTCCAGGCCCACCAGTCCGTCTGGCAGGGGCTTCGTCCTTTTCAACCACGCCACTGAGGCTACCTGTCAAAGACCGTTTCGCACCACGCCTTCCTGCGCGTGCTGCGAGCGACTACTGCTGACGATGCGGCCTGCCAACCTTGCGACCGAAAAAGGGCCACTACACAGCGAACCGGGCCTGGTTTTCGCCATTGGTGCCTGCCCTGACCGGCAACACCGACAACAAACGCGTCTGGAACGGGGTTTCCAGCCGTCCAACGCAGACCTCGAACTGTGAAGCGGCGCACATTTTCGTTCAGCGCCGGTTATTTGTCGATAGCTCGAAAACAGAGGAAAAGTGTCAATTTGCTATCTCATAGCCATTAGCGATGAGCAAATTTCCTTTTACATCAAGGGGTTATGGCGAGTTGACACCTTTGAACGGTCAGGCTGCCCGCCAGGTTGGCTATCGGAAGAAAAAAGTCGGCAGGTTCATCTGGAAGACCGAGGGCAGCTCGCGATGCAAATGTTCTCGGTACTGGGGCGGTTGCCGTGCAACCCCGCATGGCGAAAAACGCGAGGCGAGGATCGTCCAGAGATGAGCCACGCTGGCCATGACGATGCGGTGCCCGTTGATCCAGTGGCCGGCTTTCGACACCTGGGTCCCAGAAAGCAAAAACCCCTGAAATTCGCTAGGAAAATCAGGGGCTCAGGCTTGATGTATGGCGGGGAGATAGGGATTTGAACCCTAGGTGCCCGTGAGGACACAACGGATTTCGAATCCGTCCCGTTCGACCACTCCGGCATCTCCCCAGAGGTCGGCGCGCATCATACCAGCTGCGGCGCATTTGTCTAACCCCCGACGCAAGTTTTTCGCTCGCATTTCAAGTGCTTGCACTGTGCCGGGAACAGGCTCAGGCCTCGCCGGTCAGGCGGGTCAGCGCCTCGCGGTACTTGTCGGCGGTCTTCTGGCAGACCTCGGCCGGGACCTTCGGCGCCGGCGGCTGCTTGTTCCAGCCGGTGGACTCCAGCCAGTCACGCACGAACTGCTTGTCGAAGCTCGGCGGGTTGCTGCCTTCGGCGTAGCTGTCGGCCGGCCAGAAGCGGCTGGAATCCGGGGTCAGCGCCTCGTCCATCAGGGTCAGGGTGCCGTCTTCGTCCAGGCCGAACTCGAACTTGGTGTCGGCGATGATGATGCCGCGCGTGGCCGCGTACTCGACGGCGGCGCTGTACAGGGCGATGGCGGTGTCGCGCACCTTGGCGGCCAGTTCGGCGCCGATGATTTCCTCGCAGCGCGCGAAGGAGATGTTCTCGTCATGGTCGCCCACGGCGGCCTTGGTGGACGGGGTGAAGATCGGCTGCGGCAGCTTGGCCGCTTCCTTCAGGCCGGCCGGCAGCGGAATGCCGCAGACGGTGCCGCTCTTCTGGTATTCCTTCCAGCCCGAGCCCACCAGGTAACCGCGCACGATGGCTTCCACCGGCACCGGCTTCAGGCGCTTGGCCACCACGGCGCGCCCCTGCACCAGCGGCAGTTCAGCGGCCGGCACCACGTCTTCCACCTTGTCGCCGGTGAAGTGGTTGGGCACCAGACCGTCGAGCTTGGCGAACCAGAAGTTGGAGATGGCGGTGAGGATCTTGCCCTTCTCCGGAATCGGCTCCTCGAGGATGACGTCGAAGGCCGACAGGCGGTCGCTGGCGACCATCAGCATGCGCTTGTCATCGATCTCGTAAAGGTCGCGGACTTTGCCGGAGTAGAGTTTCTTCAGGCTCAGGGCGGTGGGTGTGGTCATGTCGAAAAGGTCCGCATCATCGGAAAGAAAACAGGCGAAACCACGCTACGGGGTTTCGCCTGGGGTTCGAGCTGAAACGCGGGTTTCAGTTCAGATTGCTTTGGATCTGCCCCAGCACGCGCTGGGCGACGTCCTTCGGCGCCAGGGTGTCGGCATCCTGCTCCAGCGAGACCTGCACGCCGCTGCCCAGACGGGTCAACCGCACCTGGTAGCGCTCTTGATCGGTTTCGTCGCTGCCGAACAGGCGACCGAAGAAGCCGGGTTTCTCGCCGGGCTTGCGGGCATCGCCGGACAGGTTCAGGTAATACAGGCCCAGGCTACGATTGAGGTCATCGATGCGCAGATCGGCGCGCTCCAGGGCGCGACCGATGCTCGACCAGCTGCGGTCGAAGTCGGCCTCGACGTTCAGCACCGGGTTGCCGCTGCCGTCTTCACCGGCGATGACCCGCACCTGGCTGTCGGCGGTGCGCGCCGCCAGGGACACCGAACCACCCTGCCCGGCGCCGCGCTCCAGGCCGGCGAGCAGCTCGTCGAGCAGCGCGCTGTCCAGGGTCTGGTTGGTCGAGCGACTGGGGAAGCTCAGGTTGGCCGTGCTGTCCGCCGGCCGCTCGACACTGGCCAGGAAGATCTCGCTGGTGTTGCGCTGCACGCCCGGCTCGATGCGCACGCGCAGGCGTAGCTGGGCGTCGGGAGCGGCGACCGTCACGCGGCCACCCAGACGGCGGCTCAGTTCCGGCGACAGGCGATCGTAGCGCTGCCAGGCGGTGATGAACTCGCCGGTCTGCGGCCGCTCTTCGGCGATCGGCAGGCCGTTGCGCTCGAAATACTGGCGCGCCAGCGGCCAGACTTCGGCCGGCGGGCGCAGGGCCAGCAGCCAGCGCGAGTCGCCACTTTTCTGCAGGCTGAACTCACCACTGTCCGGGCCGGCGGCCAGCGGCTGCGGACGCGGCGTTTCGAATTCCTCGTCACGCACGGCAACCGCGGGGATCTGCGAGGGAATCGGCAGCAGCGGGTCCAGGTGCTTGACCTGCGCACCCTCCGGCACACGCATGGGCGCGGTCTGTTGGGCCAGGAGGTAATCGCTGCCGCGATCGCGGAAGCCCAGCCAGCTGCAACCGCCAGTGCCGGTGATGATCAGGGCGAGTGCGGTGAGTCCGGCCAGTCGCTTCATGCGCTTCGTTTCCTTGGTCTGTTAGGCCAGCATGCCGGTCTGACGCAGGGCCTGGCGCAGCGGTTCGTGGCAGCGCTCGCTGAGCCAGGTGAGCGGCAGGCGAATGCCTTCCGGGATCAGGCCCATCTCGTGCAGCGCCCACTTCACCGGAATCGGGTTGGACTCCAGGAACAGGGCCTTGTGCAGCGGCATCAGGCGATCGTTGATAGCGCGGGCGATGGCGGCCTCGCCACGCATGGCGGCGGCGCACAGGTCGCTCATGGCGCGCGGCGCGACGTTGGCGGTCACCGAGATGTTGCCCTTGCCGCCCAGCAGCATCATTTCCACCGCGGTGGGGTCGTCACCGGAATAGACCAGGAAATCCTGGCCGACACGCTCGAGCACTTCGCGGGCGCGCTGCAGGTCGCCGGTGGCTTCCTTGATGCCGATGATGTTCGGCACACGGGCCAGGCGCTCGACGGTTTCCGGCAGCATGTCGCACACGGTGCGGCCCGGCACGTTGTAGAGAATCTGCGGGATGGCCACGGCTTCGGCGATGGCGCGGAAGTGCCGGTAGAGGCCTTCCTGGGTCGGCTTGTTGTAGTAGGGGGTGACCAGCAGGCAGGCATCGGCGCCGACGCCCTTGGCCAGCTCGGTGAGTTCGATGGCTTCGCGGGTGCTGTTGGCCCCGGTGCCGGCGATGACCGGGATGCGACCGTTGACCTGATCGACGACGCGGCGCACCACTTCGATGTGCTCATCCACGGTCAGGGTGGCGGATTCGCCGGTGGTACCGACCGCGACGATGGCGTTGGTGCCCTCCTGCAGGTGGAAGTCCACCAGTTTGCTCAGGCTGTCCCAATCCAGTGCACCTTGCGCATCCATGGGAGTGACCAGCGCCACCATGCTGCCCGAAATCATCTACCACCACCCCTGCCAGAAAAGAGAGGGGCCAATGGTACTGTCGGCCCCGGCCTCGCACAAGCGAAGTTCCGGGGCCCCGCCATTCCTTTGGGCGGCGCTTTTCGCTACCCTTTCGCCCTCGTTTCGACGCCTTCGGCGTTGTCTTCATCTGCGTTAGGAAGCCTGCATGTCCACCCCGCCCGTTCGTGAACAATTTCTGGTCGTCAGCGCCCTCGGCAACAACCCCATGACGCTGACCAGCGTGCTGTACCGGACTTGCCAGGAAAGCCGCTGCGCGGTGACTTCCACGCAGCTCAGCCGCCACGGCGAATGCAGCGTGCTGACCCTGCAGGTCGGCGGCAGCTGGGATGCCCTGGCCCGCCTGGAAGGCACCCTGCCGTCGATCGCCAAGCGTCATGATTTCACCCTCAACGTGGTGCGCAGCGTGCCGCTGGAAGTCCGCCCGCAGGCCCTGCCGTATGTCGCCTACGTCAGCGCCGCCTATCGGCCGGACATCCTCGGCGAGCTGTGCCAGTTCTTCACCGATCACCGCATCGAGCTGGAAAGCCTGAGCTGCGACACCTACCAGGCGCCGCACACCGGCGGCACCATGCTCAACGCCACCCTCAACGTGACCCTGCCGCCGGGCACCCAGATCAGCTGGCTGCGCGACCAGTTCCTGGACTTCGCCGATGCACTGAACCTCGACGCGCTGATCGAGCCCTGGCGCCCGAACAACCCGTAAGGAACCCGTCATGACCGTCAGCCTCGAGCAGCCCGTTCCCGACTTCCAGGCCCAGGCCACCGGCGGCCAGACCGTCCAGCTGAGCGCACTCAAGGGCCGCCAGCTGGTGCTGTATTTCTATCCGAAGGACAGCACCCCCGGCTGCACTACCGAGGGCCAGGGTTTCCGCGATCGCCACGAGGAGTTCCTGGCCGCCAACACCCTGGTGTTCGGGGTGTCCCGCGATGGCCTGAAATCCCACGAGAACTTCAAGGCCAAGCAGTGCTTCCCCTTCGACCTGATCTCCGACAAGGACGAGCAGCTGTGCCAGCTGTTCGAGGTGATCAAGCTGAAGAGGGTCTTCAAAAATGTAAGCCTGGGCATTGAACGGAGCACCTTCCTGATCGACCAGGACGGCGTGCTGCGCCAGGAATGGCGCGGCGTGAAGGTACCGGGCCATGTGGACGCGGTGCTCGACGCCGCGCGGGCGCTGCACGAAGGGCGCTGAGTAGGAGCGGCTCCAGCCGCGATTCTGTCAGACGACACCGAAAGCATCGCGGCTGAAGCCGCTCCTACCGATTCCATGCAACACCCGCGGCCGGCGTAGGGCGGTCAGCGCCTTTCTGGCCGCCGATTCACCCAGCTCGAATCACGCCTTGCGCAACCAGTAGCGGAAAATCCCCGCTTCCTCTTCCTCGCGCAACAGCTCATGCCCGGCCAGGCGCGCGAAGGCACGAAAATCGCGCTGCGAACCGGCATCGGTGGCGGTGACCTTGAGCACCGCGCCGCTGGGCAGGCGGTTGAGTTCCAGCTTGGCCTTGAGCAACGGCAGCGGGCAGTTCAGGCCGCTGGCATCCAGTTCCGCATCGCAGGCCGGGGCCTGTCCTTGGTCAGTCATTTCACACCTCTGCGCAATGAGCGGGCGAGAATACCCAAGCCCCGACGCCGCTGGCCAGCGACGCCGGGCCAAGGCTACAGTTAGCCCCTCGATTCGAGCGAGTGCCCGCATGACCGCCCCGCGCCCTTCCCTGCTGCTGCTTGCCGTCTGCCTGGCCCTTTGCCCGGTGGCGCGCGCCAATGACCTGCCTTCGCTGGGCGACGCCAGCTCGGCCATCGTCGCGCCCGAACAGGAGTACCAGCTCGGCCGCGCCTGGCTGAGCATGCTGCGCGGCCAGGTCGTGCAGCTGTCGGACCCGCTGCTCAAGGACTTCGTCGAGCGCCACGTCTATGGTCTGGCCGAGACCAGCCAGCTGCAGGACCGGCGCCTGGAGTTCGTGATCCTCGACAGCCCGCAGCTCAACGCCTTCGCCGTGCCGGGCGGCATCATCGGCGTCAACGGCGGGCTGTTCCTGCACGCCCAGACCGAAGCCGAGTTCGCCTCGGTGCTCGCCCACGAACTGGCCCACCTGTCGCAGCGCCATTACGCACGCGGCCTGGAAGCGCAGCAGCGCATGCAGCTGCCGCTGATGGCGGCCATGCTCGCCGGCGTGGTCGCCGCGGCGGCCGGAGCCGGGGATGCCGCCATCGCCGCCATCGCCTCCGGACAGGCGGCGGCCATCCAGAGCCAGCGCAGCTTCTCACGGCAGAACGAGCAGGAAGCCGACCGCATCGGCCTGAGCAACCTGCGCAACGCCGGCTACGACCCGCGTGGCATGCCCAGCATGTTCGAGCGCCTGGCCCGCCAGTACCGCTACGACGCCAAGCCGCCGGAGTTCCTGCTCACCCACCCGCTGTCCGAATCGCGCGTCGCCGACAGCCGCAACCGCGCCGAGCAGACGCCGGCCGGCGGCAAGACCGACAGCCTGGCCTACCAGTTGATGCGCGCCCGTACCCAGCTGCAGTTCGAAAGCACCCCGGGGCTGGCCGCCAAGCGCTTCCGTGCGCAACTGGAGGAAAGCCCGCAGAACGACGCCGCCCGCTATGGCCTGGCCATCAGCCTGCGCCGCGCCGGTCAGCTGGAGGAAGCCGGCAGCACTCTGCAGCCGCTGCTGGACAAGAGCCCGGACGACATCGTCTACAACCTGGCGCGCATCGAGCTGGACATGGATGCACAGCGCTACAGCCAGGCCAGCCAGCGGCTGGAACGGCTGCTCAAGGCCCACCCCGGCAACTACCCGCTGCTGCAGATGCAGGTCGAGCTGCTGTTGGCTCAGTCACGCCCGGCGGAAGCCGAGGCCATTCTCGACCGTCTGCTGCGCGAGCGGCCCAAGGACCCGGACATCTGGTATCAGGTCGCGGAAGTGCGCGGCCTGGCGGGCAACATCATCGGCGTGCACCAGGCCCGCGCCGAATTCTTCGCCCTGGTGGGCGACTACGGACAAGCGCTGACCCAGCTGGACTACGCCAAGCGCCGGGTGATCGGCAATTTCCCGCTGACCGCGCGGATCGAGGCGCGGCAGGATGAGCTGCGCACCGAAAAGCGGCTGCTGGAGGAAATGCTCAGGTAGAGCGGGTGCCGAAGGTGACCCCAAAAGCTCGCGACTGAAGCCGCTCCTACAGGTTCCGCGCGATCCCGTTTTTCTGCAGGAGCGGCCTTAGCCGCGATAAACACCCAGACGGCCTAAACGAAAAAGCCCGCAACTGGTAACGGTGCGGGCTTTTTGTTTGTGGCAGCGCAGGCTGCCAGCTGGCTTTCGCCTTACAGCGGCTTGCCGCGGTTGCCGTGCTGGCTGACGAACTGCTGCACGGCCTTGAGGTCGTTGGGCAGCACGTTCAGGCGCTCCTCGCGCTCGAACAGGTCGGTCAGGTGCGCCGGCAGGGCCGGAGCCTGGCCGACGCCGGCCTTGACCACCGCGTCCGGGAACTTGACCGGGTGGGCGGTGCCCAGCGTGACCATCGGCGTGGCCAGGCTGCGGCGGCATTCGCGGGCGGCGCGCACGCCGATGGCGGTGTGCGGGTCGAGCAGCTCGCTGCACTGCTGGTAAACCTGAGCGATGGTCTCGCAGGTCTCTTCGTCATTGACGGCCAGCGAGTCGAACAGCTTGCGGGCTTCGCTCCAGCGATCGGCCTCGACGCTGAAACCGCCACCCTGCTTGAAGGTGTCCATCAGCCCGGCGATGGCGGCGCCGTTGCGACCGTGCAGATCGAACAGCAGGCGCTCGAAGTTCGAGGACACCATGATGTCCATCGACGGCGACAGGGTCGGGTGCAGGGTGTCCTTGACGTACTGATTGCCGCTCATGAAGCGGTGCAGGATGTCGTTGCGGTTGGTGGCCACGATCAGCTGGTTGATCGGCAGGCCCATGTTGCGCGCCAGGTAGCCGGCGAAGATGTCGCCGAAGTTGCCGGTCGGTACCGAGAAGGCCACCGAACGGGCCGGCGCGCCCAGCTGGATGGCGGCGTGGAAGTAGTAGACGATCTGGGCCATGATCCGCGCCCAGTTGATCGAGTTGACCGCCACCAGACGGGTGCCCTTGAGGAAACCCTGGTCGGCGAAGCTGGCCTTGACCATCTCCTGGCAGTCGTCGAAGTTGCCGTCGATGGCGATGTTGTGGATGTTGTCGCCCTGGATGGTGGTCATCTGGCGACGCTGCACTTCGGACACACGGTTGTGCGGGTGCAGGATGAAGATGTCGACGTTCTCGCAGGCCTTGCAGCCTTCGATGGCTGCCGAGCCGGTGTCGCCGGAGGTGGCGCCGATGATCACCACGCGCTCGTTGCGCTTGGCCAGCACGTAGTCGAGCAGGCGGCCCAGCAGCTGCAGGGCGAAGTCCTTGAAGGCCAGGGTCGGGCCGTGGAACAGCTCCAGCACCCACTCGTTGCCGTCCAGCTGGCGCAGCGGCGCCACGGCGCGGTGGGCGAACACCGCGTAGGTGTCTTCGAGGATCTTCTTGAAGTCGGCATCCGGGATGCTGCCGGCCACGAACGGGCGCATCACCCGGAAGGCCAGCTCGTGGTACGGCAGACCGGCCCAGGAGGCGATCTCCTCGACGGTGAAACGCGGCAGGTTTTCCGGTACGTACAGACCACCGTCGCTGGCCAGGCCGGCGAGCAGCACGTCTTCGAAATTCAGGGCCGGCGCCTGGCCACGGGTACTGATATAGCGCATGTCATCAAACCTTCGGTGCGGGCCCGGCGCCGATGCCCCGGGCCCTGATCATTAGTTGAGCTGTTCTACGCGGATACGTACGACGTTGCCGCTGATGTCCTCGAGGGCTTCCAGGGCGGCGATGGCGTCGTCGATGTTGCGCTCCACCACGCGGTGGGTGACGAGGATCATCGGCACCAGGCCGTCCTGCTCCTCGGCTTCCTTCTGCATGATCGACTCGATGTTGATGCCGCGCTCGGAGAGGATGGTGGCGACCTTGGCCAGCACGCCCGGACGGTCCTGGGCGTGGATGCGCAGGTAGTAGGCGCTTTCGCACTCGCGGATCGGCAGGATCGGCAGCTGGGACAGCGCGTCGGGCTGGAAGCCCAGGGCCGGCACACGGCCTTGCGGCGCGCAGGACAGTGCGCGCGCCACGTCGACCAGATCGGCCACCACGGCGGAGGCGGTCGGCTCCATGCCGGCGCCGGCGCCGTAGTACAGCGTGCTGCCCACGGCGTCACCGTTGACCATCACCGCGTTCATCACGCCGTTGACGTTGGCGATCAGGCGGTCGGCCGGGATCAGCGTCGGGTGCACGCGCAGCTCGACACCGGCGTCGGTGCGGCGGGCCACGCCCAGGTGCTTGATGCGGTAGCCCAGCGCCTCGGCGTAGTTCACGTCGGCGGTGGTCAGCTTGGTGATGCCTTCGGTGTAGGCCTTGTCGAACTGCAGCGGGATGCCGAAGGCGATGGACGCCAGGATGGTCAGCTTGTGGGCGGCGTCGATGCCTTCCACGTCGAAGGTCGGATCGGCTTCGGCGTAGCCCAGCGCCTGGGCTTCCTTGAGCACGTCCTCGAAGGCACGGCCCTTCTCGCGCATTTCGGTGAGGATGAAGTTGCCGGTGCCGTTGATGATGCCGGCCAGCCAGTTGATGCGGTTGGCGGACAGGCCCTCGCGGATCGCCTTGATCACCGGGATGCCACCGGCCACGGCGGCTTCGTAGGCGACGATCACGCCCTTCTCGCGGGCGCGGGCGAAGATCTCGTTGCCGTGCACGGCGATCAGCGCCTTGTTGGCGGTGACCACGTGCTTGCCGTGCTCAATGGCCTTGAGCACCAGTTCCTTGGCGATGGTGTAGCCGCCGATCAGCTCGACGACCACGTCGATCTCGGGGTTGGTCACCAGTTCGAAGACGTCGGCGGTAATGGGGGTACCGGTGGTGTCGCACTTCGGGTTGGTGTCACGGGCGGCAATCTGCGCAACCTCAATGGTGCACCCGGCGCGCCGGGCGATCTCCTCTGCGTTGCGTTTGAGTACATTGAAGGTACCGCCACCGACGGTGCCCAACCCACAGATGCCTACTTTCACCGATTTCACGCTTGACTCCCCATGTGTGCGGCGTGGCGCGCCCGCAAGGCGCGGAAAAGAGCCGCACATTACGAAGGCCAGGGGGTCAAGTCAATTGGCCCTGCGGTTGGAAGCGTCAGTCGGTCAGCCCGTGGCGCTGATGCCAGTCGGCCAGGGATTCATCCGGATAGTCGTCGAAGCAGCGATCATTCGGCTTGCGTGCGACCTCCACCCAGGACGCGCGGGAGCCGAGCATCATGTGCACATGCTCGGGCGGCACGGGTAGCGGCGAGTCGATGGCCGAGGCGTGCGGGTGGACCAGCTCGGGCCAGGAGGGGTCGTATAGCCAGAGCGCACTGCCGCAGTGCCGGCAGAAATGCCGCTGGCCGGTGCTCGCCTCGCCGTTCTCCAGCCGGGCACGGTAGATGGCAAGGTGCTCCTCGCCCTCGACGGTGAGGCTGGCGTAATCCGCGCCCAGATTGATGGCGTAACCACCACCGCCCGCCGTCTTGCGGCAGATCGAGCAATAGCAGCGCATGAACGGATACGGCTGATGCGCTTCAACGCTGAAACGCACTGCGCCGCAATGACAGGAACCTTGCAGTCGCATCGCATGCCTCCTCTACCTACCGGTATTGGAGGGCATGCGGCGTTGGCGGTTCACGCCAATCATCTTTTGTAGGAGCGGCTTCAGCCGCGAGCTTCTGGGTGGGGCCTATACGAAAAGCATCGCGGCTAAAGCCGCTCCTACGGTCGCTCCTGCACGACTCGTGCGCCTCAGCGGGCCTGCAGCGCGGTCGGCGCCAGCTTGTCGGCCGGCTGGTAGCCGGGAATCAGTTGGCCGTTGGCCAGGAAGATCGCCGGAGTGCCCTGTACGCCGATGCTCTGCCCCAGCTTGAACTGCTCCGCCACCGGGTTCTCGCAGGTGGCCGCCGCCACCTTCTTGCGCGCCTTGGCCTGGTTCATGGCTTCCTGCGGATTCTTGGCGCACCAGACGCTGACCAGCGTCTCGTAGGTCGGAGAACCCACGCCGGCACGCGGGTAGGCCAGGTAACGCACTTCCACGCCCTGGCGGTTCAGCTCGGCGACTTCCTTGTGCAGCAGCTGGCAGTAGCCGCAATCGGTGTCGGTGAACACGGTGATGTGGGTCTTCGGATTCTTCGGCGCGAAGATCACCATCTCGTTGCGCGGCAGCGCGTTGAGCTGGCGGGCCACGGCCACGCTCTCGGCCTGCTCGGTGAGGTTCACCATCTGCCCGTCGCGCATCTGGTACAGGTAGCCCTGCATCAGGTACTGGCCATCCTCGCTCATGTAGAGCACCCGGCCGCCCTCCAGCTGAACCTGATGCAGGCCCTTGAGCGGGCTTGCGCTGACGGATTCGACCTTGAGGTCCGGCTGCAGGGTGTTCAACGTCTTGCGAATCGCCTGCTCGGCGTCGGCGGCCTGCGCCAGGGGAGCGGCAACAGCCAGGGCCAGGGCGGCGAAGAGCGAGGAAAAGCGCATGGGTACTCCGTGGGGAAGGGATTGCGAGGCGCCAGAGCCTATCACAGCTCTCTACCCGCGAGGATGGTGGCGGGCATGCAGCTCCTGCAGCCGGGCGCGGGCCACATGGGTGTAGATTTGCGTCGTCGACAGATCGCTGTGGCCGAGCAGCATCTGCACCGAACGCAGGTCCGCGCCATGGTTGAGCAGATGGGTGGCGAACGCGTGCCGCAGGGTATGCGGCGACAAGTGCTTGTCGATCCCCGCTACCCGCGCGTGCCGCTTGATGCGGTGCCAGAAGGTCTGCCGGGTCATCTGCTCGCCCAGGCGGCTGGGAAACAGCACATCGCTCGGTCGCCCGGCCAGCAGCGCCGCGCGCCCTTCGCGCAGGTAGCGCTCCAGCCAGTGCACGGCCTCCTCGCCCAGCGGCACCAGGCGCTCCTTGCTGCCCTTGCCGAACACCCGCACCACGCCCTGGCGCAGGTTGAGTTGCTCCAGGGTCAGCGACACCAGCTCGGTGACCCGCAGCCCGCAGGCATACAGCACCTCCAGCATGGCGCGGTCGCGCAGCCCCAGCGGCTCGTCCAGATCGGGCGCGGCGAGCAGCGCCTCCACATCCGCTTCGCTCAAGCTTTGCGGCAGCGAACGCCCGAGACGCGGCTGCTCGACCAGCAGGGTCGGGTCTTCGCCGATTACCCCCTCGCGCAGCAGAAAGCGATAGAAGCCGCGCAGGCCGGACAGCAGCCGCGCGGTGGAACGCGCGTTGTAGCCCTGATCGAGCCGCCAGGCCAGGTGGTCGCCCAGCGCCTCGCGGGATACCCCGACCAGCGCGATGCCCCGCTCGTCCAGCCAGCCGTGGAAGTGCGTCAGGTCGCTGCGGTAGGAGGAGCGGGTGTTGGCCGACAGGCCCTTCTCCAACCACAGGGCCTGGAGGAAGCGGTCGATCAGCAGGTGGTCGAGGGCGGGCATGGCGAGCGAGTGCCTTTTCGGAGGATCGAGATGCAGTGGATTATGCCGTCTCCCACCCCGCCCGCAGCATCCGCCGCACCGCGCACACCCGCCCCGCGCTGACGTCCAGTTCCAGCCAGCGCCCCGGCTGGGGCCTGTCGGCCTCGAACAGGCGCAGCGTGCCGCTGAACCAGAGCGCCGCCAGCGGGCGGCCGGTGGCCTTGCCGAACACGCGGCGGAACAGGCTACCCGGCTGCTGGTGGCGCTCCAGCTCGGCCAGGCGCAGCAGGCCGTCGACCACCACCCAGCGCGCCACATAGCCGCGCCGGCAAGCCGGATGGCGCGCACCCTCCTCGACGATGCGGGTCATCAGCCCGCGTTCGATGAAATAGCCATCCAGGGGGGTATCCCAGTTGAGGTAGGTCGTGCCGTCGAACAGCACGGTATCGGCAACCTGATGGGTCATCTGCACTCTCCTTATCACAGCCGGTCCGCTTGAATAGTGGCGAAACGATATGTAGCGTTACCCGACATATCCAGAGTGTTTACCTGTACAGGTAAAGTTTTCAGGCAGATGGAGCGAGCATGAAACGTCAACAGTCGATCGAATCCGTGCGCTGGGACCTGGCGCTGCGTTACCGCCTGATCGAAACGGTGGCCTGGTGGGAAGGCCGGCTGACCACCAACCACCTGATGCAGAGCTTCGGCATCAGCCGTCAGCAAGCCTCCCGGGACATCAACACCTACATCGCCGACCATGCGCCGCATAACCTGACATATGACCGGCACCTGAAGGGCTATGTGCCGACCCGCGACTTCGCGCCGCTGTTCATCGACGACAGCGCCAGCGCCTACCTGCACCTGCTCAACCAGAACCACGAACGCGCGCCGCACATCGAAGGCCTGGCGCTGGCCTATGCGCACACCGAGGTGCTGCGGGTGCCGGATCGCTCGGTGACCCCCGAGGTGCTGCGCCCGCTGCTGCGCGCCTGTCGCGAGGGGCTGCGCCTGGAGTGTGGCTATGTGTCGTTCGCCACGCCGGATGGCGAGACGCGCCTGATCGCGCCGCACACCCTGGTCTACACCGGCATGCGCTGGCATGTGCGCGCGTACTGCGAGCGCAACCGCGACTACCGGGACTTCGTGCTCAGCCGCCTGCGCGGCACGCCGGAGCTGCTCGACCTGCGCTCCGAGCACGGCCGCGACGGCGACACCGGCTGGAATGCCGAGGTGCAGGTGATCATCGAGCCGGACTCACGCCTGAAGCCCGAGCAGCGGGCGATCATCGAGCACGATTTCGGCATGCGCGGCGGCCGGCTGGTGATCGACACGCGGGGCGCACTGGTGCAGTACGTGCTGCAGCGCTACCACATCGACCCGACCAAGGTGCACACCAAGGCGGAGGCCCAGCAGATCGTGGTGGCCAACCTGGATGCGCTGCGGGAATGGCTGTATTGAGCTGCGCCTCTGGTGGATCGGTGAAGCGCGATCCACCCTACGAAGGCGCGCGGTTGGCGGATCCACCTGTAGGGTGGACAACGTCTTTCTTGTCCACCATCGCGCCGGCATCGGCGCGCCTGCGGCGCGTTTGGTGGATCGCTGGAGCGCGACCCACCCTACGGATCACTCCAGCAGCTCGACCGGCATGCCCACTTCCAGCCAGCCCTGACCTTCGACCAGCAGGTTCTGGCCGAACATCACGCCCTTGTCGCTCTTGCGGTAGCGCGCCAGGGTGGCCAGCGGTTCCTGGTCGGCGCTGCGCTCGCCGCTGTCCGGGTCGAGGGTGGTGATGATGCAGCGGGTGCAGGGTTTCACCGGGCGCAGGATCAGTTCGCCGATGCGCAGGCGCCGCCAGCCGTCCTCGGCGTAGGGATCGCTGCCGGAAATCACCAGATTGGGACGGAAGCGGCGCATCTCCAGCGGCCGGCCCACGCGCGCCGACAGGTCATCCAGCGAGCCCTGTCCGATCAGCAGCAGTGGAAAGCCATCGGCCAGGGCCACACGCTGGCCCGCTTCGGCGTAGTTCAGATCCACCTGGCGGGCCCGCTCCGGCGGCAGATAGACCAGCCGGCAGGCACGCCCCAGCCATTGGCCGAGCCACTCGGCGGCGGGGTCGCCGGCATCGGCGGCAGACGGTTGGTCCTTCCAGATGCTCACCTGACGCAGTGCCGCCCCGGCCGGCGGTACCGGCACGTCGAGGTCCGGCATGCCCGGCGCGCGCAGGCGCAACCCCTGCTCATCCTGCCAGCGCGCCAGCAACTGGGTCATCTGCGGCAGCACCCGCTGGGTGAGGAATCGGCCGCTGTCGGCCTCCACCAGCATCCAGCGACGGTCGCCGCGGACGCCCAGGCCGTCCACCCAGGCGCGTTCGAGGGGTTCGCCGATGGCGGATTTGAGCGGATAGCGGTAGAGCGCGGCGAGCTGCATGGCGACCTCGATAGGGGACGGACGGAAGGGCGCCAGCATAGCCGCAGCGCCCTGCGTCGCGTACCCCCGCGATCAGGCGTCGCGCTGCAGGCGGTCGCGGATCACGTCGATCAGGCGTTCCGGCTGGAACTTGGAGAGGAAGTTGTCGCAGCCGACCTTCTTGACCATCGCCTCGTTGAACGAGCCCGACAGGGAGGTGTGCAGCACCACGTACAGGTCCTTCATGCGCGGATCGTTGCGGATCTCGGCGGTCAGCCGGTAACCGTCCATTTCCGGCATTTCCGCGTCGGTGAACACCATCAGCAGCTTCTCGTTGAGGTCGTGACCCTCATCGGCCCACTGGCGCAGCTTGCGCAGGCCCATCAGGCCGTTGCTGGCGGTGTGGATCTTCAGGTTCAGCTGGCTGAGGGTTTCGGTGAGCTGGGCGAGCGCCACGCTGGAGTCGTCGACCAGCAGCACCTCGCGGCCGGCGGCGCCGGCGAGGACCGGATCGGCCAGGCGCTCGCTGGAGACGCGCGCGTTGTAGGGCACGATCTCGGCCAGCACCTTCTCCACGTCGATGACTTCCACCAGTTGGTCATCCACGCGGGTGATGGAGGTCAGGTAATGGGAGCGGCCACTGCCACCGGGCGGCGGCTGCACCTCTTCCCAGTTGAGGTTGTAGATGCGCTCGACGCTGTTCACCAGGAAGGCCTGCACCGAGCGGTTGTACTCGGCGACGATGATGGTGTTGGCCTCCGGCTGCAGCGGGCGCATGCCGATGGCCTTGGACAGGTCGATCACCGGCAGGGTCTGGCCGCGCAGGTTGATCACCCCGCACACGCAGGGGTGACGGTGCGGCATGCGGTTGAGGCGCGGCAGGTGCAGGACCTCCTGCACCTTGAAGACGTTGATCGCGAAGAGCTGCCGCCCGGCGAGGCGGAACAGCAGAATTTCCAGGCGATTTTCACCCACCAGCTGGGTGCGCTGATCGACCGAGTCGAGAATACTCGCCATGTGCTTACCTGACGTCGAAGTGAGTTGCGGCGCAACGTTTCAAGAGTTATCGGCCGCGACGCCGGCGAGTTTAATATCAAACCGGCATCACCCGCTGGACGGCAGACCCTAGACCGACCAACTGCGTCAATCCGCCACAGCACCGGTCAGCAACGGCGAATCCGCCGGCAGGTGCAGGCGCAGGGCCTGGCGACGCACCGCGAAGCGCACCCGGGCACTGTGCAGGGGCTCGCCATCGAGGTTCAGGTCCAGCCCCGCCGGCGCCTCGACCTCCAGCCACGGCAGGCGCGCGGTGATGGCCACCGCATCCAGCCCGAGCATGCCGCCGCCGAGCAGCACGCGCAGGGTTTCGCCGACGTCCTGCGGCGCGGGGATCAGGCACAGGTCGAGCAGTCCATCGGTAATGGTGGCGTTCGGGCAGAGCGCGTGGCCGCCGCCCGCCTGGCGTCCGTTGCCGATGCCCAGGGCCAGGAAGTCACCCTGCCAGTCGAAATCGGGGCCATGGAAGCGACCAAAGGCGCTGCGCACCTCGGCGAAGCGGGTGATGCCGGTGAGCAGATAGGCACCACCACCGAGGACTTTCTTCAGCTCTTCCGAGGTGTTGGCGGTGACCAGCGAACCAAAGCCGCCGGTGGCCATGTTGACGAACAGGCGTTCGTTGGCCATGCCGAGGTCGACTGGAGTGGCTTCAACGGCCAGCAAATCCAGGGCTGCCGCAGGCTCCAGGGGAATCTGCGCGGCCCGCGCGAAATCGTTGGCCGAACCCAGCGGCAGCAGGGCCAGGCTGGCAGCGCCCTGCAAGTCGATCAATGCCGTAGCCACCTCGTTGAGGGTGCCGTCGCCGCCGCCGGCGATCAGCCGCGAGTAGCCGGCCCGCAGGCCCTCCTCCACCAGGCGCCGCGCGTCGCCGGCCTCCCAGGTCAGGCGCACCGCCAAGTCCCAGCCGTCGTCACGGCGCGCCTGGACCGCCTCGCGCACCGCCTCGTTCTGCGCCTGCTTGCCGTGCAGAATCAGCCACGCCCGCCGCTCCATGCACGCCTCCTCGTTCCTTGCTGGTGAAGCATTGGAAAGCGCTCACAGGAGGATGGTTCGGGCGGCACGGATCTGTAGGAGCGACTGTAGGAGCGACTTCAGTCGCGAGCTTTTGGGGCGCCCGGCCAGGGGTGCCCGACTAGGGACGGCCACCCAGGCTGAACCTGCACGGAAAGCATCGCGGCTAAAGCCGCTCCTACAAAAAACCGGGGCCGCGCGGCATCCCGCGCTAGCCCAGCAGCTCGCTGAACGGAATGAAGCGCACCGGCGCGCCCTCGGCGAAGGTGTGCTCTTCGCGCACCTCGACCAGCCCATCGGCCCAGGCGGCGCTGCGCAGCACGCCGGAGCTCTGGTTCGCGTGCGGCACGGCACGCCCCTGCTCCAGACGGGCGCGCAGGTACTCGCGGCGGTTGCCGGCGCGTTCCCAGGCGAAGCCGGCCGGCACGTCGATACCCAGCGGCTCGACGGACTCGACACCCAGGCGGCGCAGCAGATAGGGGCGCGCCAGCAGACCGAAGGTCACCAGCGTGGAAGCCGGATTACCCGGCAGGCCGAGCACCGGCACACCCTGGTAGTGCCCGCAGGTCAGCGGCTTGCCGGGCTTGATGGCCAGCTTCCACAGCGCCAGCTCGCCGGCTTCGCGCAGCACCTGGCCGAGAAAGTCCGCCTCGCCGACCGATACGCCACCGGTCGACAGGATCAGGTCGACGTCACTCAGCCCGGCCAGCGCCTTGCGCGTGGCCTGCAGGTCGTCCGCCAGAATGCCGGCGTCGCGCACCTCGCAGCCCAGCCGCGTCAGCCAGGCGGCCAGCAGGCGACGGTTGCTGTTGTAGATCTGCCCCGGCCCCAGCGGCTGGCCGGGCTCGACCAGTTCATCGCCGGTGGACAGCAGCGCCACCGTGGGACGGCGCCGCACGGTCAGGGTGTCGCCGCCCAGGCTGGCGGCCAGCGCCAGTTCGATCGGGCCGAGCCGCGTGCCGGTGGCCAGCACCGTCTCGCCATTGCGCGCTTCCTGGCCACGCAGCCGGATGTTGCGCCCCGGGCGCAGCGCTTCGAGGAAGCGTACGCGGCCGTCCGCCAGCACCTCGGTGTTTTCCTGCATCTCCACGCAGTCGGCCCCGGGCGGCAGCGGCGCGCCGGTGAAGATGCGCGCGCAGGTGCCCGGTTGCAGCGGCTGCGGCGCGCCGCCGGCGAGAATGCGCTGACTGACCGACAGCGGCTCGCCCTGCCCGTCGGCCAGGCGCAGGGCGTAGCCGTCCATGGCGCTGTTGTCCCAGGGCGGCAGGTCCAGCCCGGCCAGCAGCGGCGCCGCCAGCACGCGGCCGTCGGCCTGCGCCAGCGGCACGGCTTCGGGGTCATCGATCGGCGTCTGCTCGGCCCAGGCCAGCAGGCGCTGCAGGGCGTCCTCGACGCTGATCAGGCTCATGCGCGGCTCTCGCAGGCCGCCGCCATGCGCAGGTGCGGCACGAAGTTACAGGGGCGGTGGCTGGCATCCAGCTGCTGGGCGAGGATGCCGTCCCAGGCGGTGCGACAGGCGTTGGTGGAGCCCGGCAGGCAGCACACCAGGGTGCCGTTGGCCAGGCCGGCCAGGGCGCGCGACTGGAGAGTGGAGGTGCCGATATCCGTGTAGGAGATCTGCCGGAACAGTTCACCGAAGCCATCGACCTGCTTGTCCAGCAGGCAGGTGACGGCTTCCGGCGTGCTGTCACGCGCGGTGAAGCCAGTGCCGCCGGTGATCAGCACCACCTGTACCGCTTCATCGGCGATCCAGGCGGCCACCTGCGCGCGGATATGGTAGAGGTCGTCCTTGAGCAGCACCCGGTGGGCAAGATGGTGACCGGCTTCGGTCAGGCGCTCGACCAGCAGCTGCCCGGAGGTATCGGTCTGCAGGGTGCGGGTGTCGCTGACGGTCAGAACGGCGATGTTCAGCGGCGTGAAGGGAACGGCAGCCTTGTGGGACATGGGGGTTCCTGTTGAGGGTTCGCAATGCCGGTGTTATATCACAGGCCTTCCGTCGCCCGTCCCAGGAGCCCCGCCGTGCCTACATGTTCCTCGCTTGAGCCCTGCTCGGTGCTGCTGCTGGCCGGTGGACGCGGTCAGCGCATGGGCGGCCGCGACAAGGGGCTGGTGGACTGGCGCGGCCGCCCGCTGATCGCCTGGCTGCATGATGTCGCCCGGCCGCTGAGCGACGACCTGATCATTTCCTGCAATCGCAACGCCGAGCGCTATCACTCCTACGCCGACCAGCTGGTGTCGGATGCCGAGCCGGACTTTCCCGGTCCGCTGGCCGGCATTCGCGCCGGCCTGGCGGTGGCGCGGCATCCCTGGCTGCTAGTGCTCCCCTGCGATGCACCCAGGGTAGACAGTGCCCTGCTGACGAGCATGCGGCGCGCCGCCCTGCCAAGCCGGCCGCTGCTGCTGCGCCAGGGCGCACAGTGGCAACCGCTGTTCTGCCTGCTGCCGACCCGCCTGCTACCCGACCTGGAGCGTGCCTGGCGGGAAGGCCAGCGCAGCCCACGGCATATCTTCACCACCATGGGCGCCGTGGCGCTCGACTGTGCCGAGGACGATCCCCGCCTGGCCAACGTCAATAGTCCGGATCTGCTGGAATGAGCCGACTGGTCGCACCGGGCAACCGGCGGCAAAACGCCGGCATACCCGCCCTGCAAAAAAAATTTCGCCTAACCCCTTGTGCATCAAAAGTTTTTCGGTAGAATGCGCGCCATCAAACGGAGCGTAGCGCAGCTTGGTAGCGCGTCTCGTTCGGGACGAGAAGGTCGCTGGTTCGAATCCAGTCGCTCCGACCAAATCCCGCAAAACCCCGCCTCACGGCGGGGTTTTGTTATTTCCCGAATCTGTTTCCCGCGCCCTGACGAGACGCCGGAAAACAGTCATCAAGTCGTCAAACTCTCCGCGCATTCTGGCAGGCGTTCACCGATCGCTGACACAGCCAGAACCCGGCAAACCCTGATAGCCCGGCTAAGCTGATCCCTCGACGGCTCGGCGGGACC
>NZ_DATJCS010000036.1:0-203957 GCF_035497915.1 Pseudomonas sp. | reverse complement strand
CTCGTAGCCGAAGCCGTCCTCGAACACGAAATCGAGCATGCCGGTACGGTCGTTGTCGGTGTCGGTCCAGATGTGCGAGCGGTAGGACTGATAGCCGTTTGGACGGCCTTCCGTGAACGGCGAATCGGCGAACAGCGCGGTGGCGATCGGCTGCAGCGCCAGGCTGACACGGAATTTCTTCACCATGTCGGCCTGGCTGCCGAAATCCAGGTTCACCTGCACGGTGCAGGTGCGGGTCATCATGTCCAGGCCCAGCGAACCGACCTTGGGCATGTACTCGTGCATGATCTTGTAGCGGCCCTTGGGCATCCACGGCATTTCGTCGCGCGGCCATTTGGGCTGGAAGCCCATGCCCAGGAAGCCGATGCCCAGCGTGTCGGCGACCGAGCGCACTTCATCCAGGTGCGAATTCACTTCGCGGCAGGTGTCGTGCACCGTTTCCAGCGGCGCGCCGGAAAGCTCCAGCTGGCCGGCCGGTTCCAGCGTGATGTTGGCCATGCCGCGGGTGAGCGCCACCGGCGTGTCGCCCTCGCGGGCGATCTGCCAGCCGTAGCGGCTGGCCAGCGTTTCCAGCAGCACGCGGATGCCGCGATCGCCCTCGAAGGTGGGCGGGCGCAGGCTGTCGGTGAGGAAGCCGAATTTCTCGTGTTCGGTGCCGATGCGCCAGGCTTCGCGGGGCTTTTCGCCGGCAGCCAGATAATCAGCGAGTTGCTGGCGACCGCCGATCGGCGTGCTCTTGGCGGCACTGGGTATGGACACGGTATGGCCTCGCAGGTTGAACGAGACACTATGGGGGTGTTGCGTGACAACGAAAAGGGGGCGACGGGAAATAGTTGTACGTGGTGGTACAGGAGCCCCCCCTCACCCCAACCCTCTCCCCCAAGCGTTGCTTGGGGGAGAGGGAGGGAAGCAGCGGCGTCGAGGCTCCGCGAATCCCGATTGCCGATTCCCGGCCCCTCAGCGCTTCATCGAGTTGAAGAATTCGTCGTTGGACTTGGTGTTCTTCATCTTGTCCAGCATGAATTCCATCGCGCTGAGCTCGTCCATCGGGTGCAGCAGTTTGCGCAGGATCCAGATCTTGGCCAGCATGTCCGGGTCGATCAGCAGGTCTTCGCGGCGGGTGCCGGAGCGGTTGATGTCGATCGCCGGGTAGACGCGCTTCTCGGAAATGCGCCGACTCAGGTGGACTTCCATGTTGCCGGTGCCCTTGAATTCCTCGTAGATCACCTCGTCCATCTTGCTGCCGGTTTCGGTCAGCGCGGTGGCGATGATGGTCAGGCTGCCGCCTTCCTCGACGTTGCGGGCGGCGCCGAAGAAGCGCTTCGGGCGCTGCAGTGCGTTGGCGTCCACGCCGCCGGTGAGCACCTTGCCGGAGCTGGGGATCACGGTGTTGTAGGCACGCGCCAGACGGGTGATGGAGTCGAGCAGGATGACCACATCCTTCTTGTGCTCGACCAGGCGCTTGGCCTTCTCGATGACCATCTCGGCGACCTGCACGTGGCGGGTCGGCGGCTCGTCGAAGGTGGAGGCGACCACTTCGCCGCGCACGGTGCGCTGCATCTCGGTCACTTCTTCCGGGCGCTCGTCGATCAGCAGGACGATCAGGTAGCACTCGGGGTTGTTGCGGGTGATATTGGCCGCGATGTTCTGCAGCATGATCGTCTTGCCCGCCTTGGGCGGGGCGACGATCAGACCGCGCTGACCCTTGCCGATCGGGGCGCAGAGGTCGATGACGCGGCCGGTGAGATCCTCGGTGGAACCGTTGCCGGTTTCCATCTTCAGGCGCTTGTTGGCGAACAGCGGCGTGAGGTTCTCGAACAGGATCTTGTTCTTGGCGTTCTCCGGGCGATCGAAGTTGATCGAATCGACCTTGAGCAGCGCGAAGTAGCGCTCGCCTTCCTTCGGCGGACGGATCTTGCCGACGATGGTGTCGCCCGTGCGCAGATTGAAGCGACGGATCTGACTGGGCGACACGTAGATGTCGTCCGGGCCGGCCAGGTAGGAAGCATCGGCCGAGCGCAGGAAGCCGAAACCGTCCTGGAGGATTTCCAGCACGCCGTCACCGGAGATTTCCTCGCCACTTTTGGCGTGTTTCTTCAGCAGCGCGAAGATCACGTCCTGCTTGCGCGAACGGGCCATGTTCTCGATGCCCATCTGTTCGGCCATGTCGAGCAGTTCGGCGATCGGCTTTTGCTTGAGTTCGGTCAGATTCATAGGAATGACGAAGTTGTATGCGGTAGGGATGGGACAAGCATCGAGCTTGTGAGCCGCGTCGGAGAAGGCGACCAGAAATCGCGTGCAGATACGAATGCTAAATGCGTCGACGACGGCTTGCGGGGGGCTGTGAAAGAAACAGCGGTGCCGAATCTACCATCGGCCACGGACGGGCGTCCAGCCCGAAAAGCAAAAAGCCCCGCCGAACGGCAGGGCTTTTTTACAGCGGTCGCTTACAGATTGGCGTCCAGGAAGGCAGCCAGCTGCGACTTGGACAGGGCGCCCACCTTGGTGGCCTCGACGTTGCCGTTCTTGAACAGCATCAGCGTCGGAATGCCGCGCACGCCGTACTTGGGCGGGGTTTCCTGGTTGTCGTCGATGTTCAGCTTGCAGACCTTCAGCTTGCCCTGGTAGGTCTGGGCGATCTCGTCCAGCACCGGCGCGATCATCTTGCACGGACCGCACCACTCGGCCCAGTAGTCAACCAGCACAGGGCCGTCCGCCTGGAGCACGTCCTGGTCGAAGCTGGCATCGCTGATGTTGGTGATGAACTCACTCATGGAAGTCTCCGTGATCGGACAAGGCAAAAGTGGGCCGTATCATAGCCTTCCCCGGCCCCATCGGGAAGGCGATGGCGATTGGCTCTGCCTATGGGTTGGCGCAACGCCGCCAATCGACGGGCGAAACGCACCGGCCCCCGGCCGCGACCCGATGCCGCAGGGCCCGCCGCCGCGAGGCGCCGCGAGGCGCCGCGAACAGCGTAGATCACCTTCGCCGCGGTGGACGCTCCCGCTCATCCCGTCCCTGGTTTCCCGCCTCCGACGTTGGCTCTGCCATGATCACATGGCAGGATTGCCCGGCTTTTTTCCGAGACTATCGTTTATGTCCAATCTTCCAGAGCAGTTCCCCCTGATTGCCGCCATCGATCTGGGGTCGAACAGCTTCCATATGGTGCTGGCACGCGTCGATCAGGGCGAGATCCGTATTCTCGAACGTCTGGGTGACAAGGTTCAGCTGGCCGCCGGCCTCGATGAACGCCGCCACCTCACCGAGGAAGCCATGCAGCGCGGCCTCGACTGCCTGGCGCGTTTCGCCCAGCTGATTCACGGCCTGCCGCAGGGCGCGGTGCGCATCGTCGGCACCAACGCGCTGCGCGTGGCGCGCAACCGCAACCTGTTCATCCGCCGCGCCGAAGCGCTGCTCGGGCACCCGGTCGAAGTGGTGGCCGGCATCGAGGAGGCGCGCCTGATCTATCTCGGCGTGTCGCACACCTTCCCCGACATGGACGGCAACCGCCTGGTGGCCGATATCGGTGGCGGCAGCACGGAATTCGTCATCGGCCAGCGCTTCGAACCGCTGGTCCGGGAAAGCTTGCAGATGGGCTGCGTCAGCTTCACCAAGCAGTTTTTCGCCGACGGCCGGATCAGCCCGGCCCGTTACGCCGAGGCCTACACTGCCGCACGTCTGGAACTGATGAGCATCGAAACCAGCCTGCGCCGCCACGGCTGGCAGGAGGCGATCGGAGCCTCCGGCACCATCCGCGCCATCGGCCAGGTCATCCAGGCCGGCCAGCGCGGTAGCGGCGAGGTGAACGCCGAGGGGCTGGACTGGCTCAAGCGCCGCCTGCTCAAGCTGGACAGCGTCGAGCAGATCGATTTCGAGGGCCTCAAGCCGGACCGCCGGCCGATCTTCCCCGCCGGCCTGGCCATTCTGGAAGCCATCTTCGATGCCCTGGGCCTGCAGTGCATGACCCATTCCGAAGGCGCGCTGCGCGAAGGCGTGCTCTACGACCTGATCGGCCGTCACAGTCACGAGGACGTGCGCGAGCGCACCCTGTCGGCGCTCATGGAGCGCTACCACGTGGATCAGGAGCAGGCCGAGCGGGTGAAGACCAAGGCCCTGTCGGCCCTGGAGCAGGTGGCGGACGCCTGGAACCTCGACCAGGACTGGCACCGCGAACTGCTGGGCTGGGCGGCGCGGGTGCATGAGGTCGGCCTGGACATCGCCCACTACCACTACCACAAGCATGGCGCCTACCTGATCGAACATTCCGATCTGGCCGGCTTCTCGCGCCAGGACCAGCTGAACCTGGCGCTGCTGGTGCGCGGCCATCGCCGCAACATTCCGCTGGACAAGTTCCAGGAAGCCGACGGCGATACCGACACGCTGGTGCGCCTGTGCATCCTGCTGCGCTTCGCCATCCTCTTCCACCACATCCGTGGCACCCAGGAAATGCCCCGGGTGCGCCTGGAAGCCAGCGAGCGCCATCTGGATCTGCACTTCCCGGAGGGCTGGCTGGCCGCCAACCCGCTGACCCGGGCGGACTTCGATCAGGAAGCCGAGTGGCTCAAGCGCATCGAATACCGCCTGAGCGTGCACTGAAGCGCAGCCGGGGCATGCCCCGGCCGCTCAGCGACTGCGGTTGACGGCCAGCGCCGCGCGGATCACGTCGGCGCCGATCTCGTCCTCGTAGAGCTTCCAGACCGGCAGCATCGCCTCGCGCCAGGCGGCGCGCTGCTCCGCGTTCAGGCCGATCAGGCGGACCTGACCGCTGGCGGCGATCCGCGCACGGTCGCGCGTGTTGAGCGCCTCGGCCTCGGCATTCACCACCTGGGTGACTTCCTCGACGATGCCGTCCAGTTCGACGCGAATGGCGTAGGGCAGGCTGTTCCAGAACTGCGTATTGGTGATCAGCATGTAGTGCAGCACGCCGTGGTTGCTCTCCACGATGTGCGACTGCACGGTGTGCACCTTCTGGCTGACGATGTTCGACCAGGGGTTTTCCGCCCCCTGCACCTGGCCACTTTCCAGGGCCTTGTACATGGCGCCGAAGGCCAGGCGCACCGGCTGGGCGCCCAGCGCTTCGAACTGGCTCTGCAGCACGGCCGAATTCTGGATACGGAAACTCACGCCCTGGGCATCCTGCGGCAGCATCAGCGGACGATCCGCCGACAGCTGCTTGAGCCCGTTGCTCCAGTAGGCCAGTCCACTGATGCCGTGCCCGACCATGGAGCGCAGCAGCTCGCGGCTCTTCTCACGCCGCCCGAAACGCTTCACCGCCTCGGCGTCGTCGAACAGGAACGGCAGGTCGAACAGCTGCAGCTTCTTGGTGTAGCGATCGAATTTGGACAGCGAGGGCGCCAGCAGCTCGACCTTGCCGTCGAGCAGCGCCTGCATCTCGTCACTGTCGCCATACAGGGTGGAGTTCGGATACACCTCCACGCGCACCTTGCCGGGCAGGCGTTGCTCGGCGAGCTGCTTGAACAGCAGGGCGCCCTTGCCCTTGGGGGTATCGTCGGCGACCACATGGGCGAAACGGATGAGGATGGGCTCGGCATCCTGGGCGCTGGCCGGCTGGGCCAGCAACAGCCCCAGCAGCAGGCACTGGAAGGGAAAAACGAAGCGGTACATGGATTACCACGTGCTCAGCGCCGCCTGCCTGACGTTCCCCTGCCGGCAGCCGCGATGAATGGGAATCGACCCGCTTCACTGCCACCCTGCCCGAAGCCTTGCCGATCGCGACCGTTGCGCGCGGGATCGTCCGCGCGCAACGGGGCGAGAGTGTTCGGCAAGTGACGGAATCAAACCATCGAGCACATCACAAAATGCGGCGACGGTTTGACGTCAGCAGCCCGGCGCAGACCCGTTCCGCCGGATCAGAGCACCGCCAGCTGCGGGTTGGCCAGGCGCTCCAGCAGGATCATCTGGCTGTTGCGCGGGTGGGCATTGCCGCTCGGCGTGTTGCGCAGGTAGCGGCCGTCCGGCTGCAGGATCCAGCTGCCGGTGTTGTCCGCCAGGTAGGTTTCCAGCTCCTTCTTGACCCGCAGCTTGAGCTTCTTGCCTTCCACCGGGAAGCAGGTTTCCACGCGGCGGTCCAGGTTGCGCTCCATCCAGTCGGCGCTGGCCAGGAACAGCTGCTCCTCGCCGCCGGCCAGGAAGTAGTAGACCCGGCTGTGCTCCAGGAAGCGACCGATGATCGAGCGCACCTGGATGTTGTGCGAGACCCCGGGAATGCCCGGGCGCAGGCAGCACATGCCGCGCACGATCAGCTCGATCTTCACCCCGGCCTGGCTGGCCTTGTAGAGCGCCTTGATCATCTTCGGATCGGTCAGCGAGTTGACCTTGATGATGATATGCGCCGGCTTGCCCTCGCTGGCCGTCTGGGTCTCGCGGGCGATCAGGTCGAGCAGGGTCTTCTTCAGGGTGAAGGGCGCGTGCAGCAGCTTCTTCATGCGCTGGGTCTTGCCCATGCCGATCAGCTGGCTGAACAGCTTGGAGACGTCCTCGCCGAGCGCCGCGTCGGCGGTCAGCAGGCTGTAGTCGGTGTACAGACGCGCGTTGCCGGCGTGGTAGTTGCCGGTGCCCAGGTGGGCGTAGCGCACCAGTTCGCCGTTCTCGCGACGCATGATCAGCATCATCTTGGCGTGGGTCTTGAAGCCCACCACACCATAGATGACCACCGCGCCGGCCTGCTGCAGGCGACCGGCCAGATGCAGGTTGGACTCCTCGTCGAAGCGCGCGCGCAGCTCGATGACTGCGGTGACTTCCTTGCCGTTGCGCGCCGCTTCCACCAGCGCATCGACGATCTCCGAGTTGGCGCCGCTGCGGTACAGCGTCTGCTTGATGGCCAGCACGTGGGGGTCCTTGGCCGCCTGGCGCAGCAGATCGACCACCGGGGTGAACGATTCGTAAGGGTGCAGCAGCAGGATGTCCTGCTTGGCCACCACGTTGAAGATGTTCTCGGCGTTCTGCAGCGGCTTGGGAATGCTCGGCGTGAACGGCGTGTACTGCAGGTCAGGGTGACCGTCCAGGCCGGTGATGCTGAACAGCCGGGTGAGGTTGACCGGACCGTTGACCTTGTACAGCTCGCCTTCGCTGAGATTGAACTGGCGCAGCAGGTAGTTGGACAGGTTCGCCGGGCAATTGTCGGCCACCTCCAGGCGCACCGCGTCGCCGTAGCGGCGCGACAGCAGCTCGCCGCGCAGCGCGCGGGCCAGGTCCTCGACGTCCTCGTCCAGCGCCAGGTCGGCGTTGCGGGTCAGGCGGAACTGGTAGCAGCCCTTGACGCTCATGCCATGGAACAGGTCGTCGGCATGGGCGTGGATCATCGACGAGAGGAACACGAAGTTGTCGCCCGTGCCGCCGACCTCCTCGGGAATGCGGATCAGTCGTGGCAACAGGCGCGGCGCCGGCAGGATCGCCAGGCCGGAATCGCGGCCGAAGGCGTCCACGCCTTCCAGCTCGACGATGAAGTTCAGGCTCTTGTTGACCAGCAGCGGGAACGGGTGGGTCGGGTCCAGGCCGATCGGCGTCATGATCGGTGCGATTTCCTCGCGGAAGTAGCGGCGCACCCAGGCCTTGATCTTGGTATTCCATTGCCGGCGACGAATGAAGCGAACCTGCTGCTTGGCCAGCTCGGGGAGCAGCACGTCATGCAGGATCGAGTACTGGCGGGTGACCTGCTCGTGTACCACCTCACCGATGCGCGCCAGCGCCTGGTGCGGCTGCAGGCCGTCGGCGCCGGCCTGCTCGCGGGCGAAGTTGACCTGCTTCTTCAGGCCGGCGACGCGGATCTCGAAGAACTCGTCCAGGTTGCTGGAGAAGATCAGCAGGAACTTCAGGCGCTCAAGCAGCGGGTAGGACTCGTCCAGCGCCATGTCCAGCACGCGGATGTTGAACTGCAGCTGGGACAGCTCGCGGTGGATGTACAGGCTGGTGTCGTCCAGGTTGTTCACCGTCGCCACGGGAGGCTCGGGCGCTACCGGCAGCGCGTCGACCTGCGGCGCCTCGACCCCTTCCAGAAGCTCGGGGGTTGTACTGTCGATAGAAACGTCGGTGTTCATCTCGATTCCCTGTTGATCAGCTGAGGTGGGTTAGCGGTCGTAGCGGCCACTAACCCTGTTGTTGCAGCAGTTGCGCGGCGCGCACCGCGAAGTAGGTGAGGATGCCATCGGCCCCGGCACGCTTGAATCCGACCAAGGACTCCAGGATCACCGCTTCGCTCAGCCAGCCGTTCTGGATGGCCGCCATGTGCATGGCGTACTCGCCGCTGACCTGGTAGGCGAAGGTGGGCACCTTGAAGGTCTCCTTGACCCGCCAGACGATGTCCAGATAGGGCTGGCCAGGTTTGACCATCACCATGTCGGCGCCTTCGGCGAGGTCGGCGGCGACTTCGTGCAACGCCTCGTCACCGTTGGCCGGGTCCATCTGGTAGGTGTTCTTGCTGCCCTTGCCCAGGTTGGCGGCCGAGCCCACCGCGTCGCGGAACGGGCCGTAGTAGGCGCTGGCGTACTTGGCCGAGTAGGCGAGGATGCGCACGTTGACGTGGCCGGCAACTTCCAGCGCTTCGCGGATCGCCTGGATGCGGCCGTCCATCATGTCCGACGGAGCCACCACCTGGGCGCCGGCCTCGGCGTGGGACAGCGCCTGGCGCACCAGGGCGTCGACCGTCACGTCGTTCTGCACGTAGCCTTCTTCATCCAGGATGCCGTCCTGACCGTGGGTGGTGAACGGGTCCAGCGCCACGTCGGTGATCACCCCCAGCTCCGGGAAGCGCGCGCGCAGGGCGCGGGTGGCGCGCTGGGCGATGCCGTCCGGGTTCCAGGCCTCGGCGGCGTCCAGGGATTTCTTCTCCGTGGGCGTGACCGGAAACAGTGCCAGCGCCGGAATACCCAGCGCCACCCACTGCTCGGCCTCCTTGAGCAGCAGGTCGATGGACAGGCGCTCCACGCCGGGCATGGAGGGCACCGCCTCGCGACGGCTCTCGCCGTCGAGCACGAACACCGGCAGGATCAGGTCGTCCACGCTCAGCCGGTTCTCGCGCACCAGGCGGCGGGAAAACTCATCCTTGCGGTTGCGGCGCAGGCGGGTGGCGGGGAACAGGCGGTCGGCGGGGGTGTAGCTCACGGCGGGTACTCCAGGCGCCTCGCGGGCGCGTGTGTGAAGAGTTAGCGGCATCATCATGACGATTTGATGACAGCCTGCGCACCGCCGGCGGGTGGTGCGACGAGCCAGCATTGTCGGCCAGCCGGCGCTCTGCGTCGAGCCATCCACGGCGACGTCCGGCATGCAACGGCGGCATCCGCCGGCACTCCAAGGAGGAACTCGCCCGCCCGGCGGTCACGCAGTAGGATGACGGCATCCGCCGCCGCGGCGACACAGCGGCAGCGCGCCCAGAACCGATACAGGAGAACAGCATGCACAAGAAAGTCGCCGTCATTCTTTCCGGTTGTGGTGTCTACGATGGATCGGAAATCCACGAGAGCGTGCTCACCCTGCTGCGCCTGGACCAGCGCGGCGCGCAGGTGCAGTGCTTCGCGCCGAACGTCGAGCAGATGCATGTCATCGACCACTACCGGGGCGATGAAATGAATGGCACGCGCAACGTGCTGGTCGAAGCGGCGCGCATCGCGCGCGGCAACATCAAGGACCTGCGCGAGGCGCGGGTCGAGGACTTCGATGCGCTGATCCTGCCGGGCGGTTTCGGCGTGGCCAAGAACCTCAGCGACTTCGCGGTGAGCGGCGCCAACTGCACGGTGCAGCCCGACGTGCTGGCGGTCACCCAGGCCTTCGCCAAGGCCGGCAAGCCGATCGGCCTGATCTGCATCGCCCCGGCGCTGGCGGCGAAGATCTTCGGCGCCGGCGTGCACTGCACCATCGGCAACGACGCCGATACCGCGGCGGCCATGGAAAAGATGGGCGCGCGCCACCAGGACTGCCCGGTGGAAGATATCGTGATCGACCAGCGCCACAAGCTGGTCACCACCCCGGCCTACATGCTGGCCCGCTCGATCAGCGAGGCTGCCACCGGCATCAACAAGCTGGTGGACGAGGTGCTGATTCTCGCCGAGGCCTGAAACAGGCCATAGCGGACAAACTGCCGGCTCGCTGCGCCAGGCCACTGGCCAGCGACGCCGCTTCCGGGCGAGCCTGCGCGTCCCGTCTCCCGGAGCGCCGCTGATGATGCACCCGTCCTCCTCCAATGCAGAGCTGTACGCGGCCATCGGCCAGTTCTTTGCCCGCATCCCCTTCAACCAGCAGCTCGGCATCGAGATCGACAACCTGTCCCGCCAGCAGGTGCTGATGCGCATGCCGATGCGCGCCGAGCTGATCGGCAACTTCGTGCAGGGCATCCTGCATGGCGGCGCGATCGCCACGCTGCTCGACGTGGCCGGCGGGGCCATGGCGCTGATCGGCGCCTGCGAACGGCTGAACGAGCTGCCGGTGGCCGAGCGCATGGCGCGACTGGCGCGGCTGGGCACCATCGACCTGCGCATCGACTACCTGCGCCCGGGGCGCGGCACCTCCTTCATCGCCAGCGCGGTGCCGCTGCGCGAAGGCAACAAGGTGGCGGTGGTGCGCAGCGAGCTGCATAACGAGGACGGCGTGCTGATCGCGGTGGGTACCGGGACCTATCTGTGCGGCTAGCGGCGCCCGCCGCTTCTGTAGGAGCGGCTTCAGCCGCGATGCTTTTGTGCGGGGCCATAGCCTGATCGGGGGCCCCTGGGCGGGCGCCCCAAGCCGGGCGCCCCAACAGCTCGCGACTGAAGTCGCTCCTACAGGTTCATTGCGATTCCAGGCATAAGAAAATAATTTTTTATTCCTTCTGATCCAGAGCCGGGCTTTCTACACTGGCGCCCGAAATCGTCAGGAGGCGCGCCATGTCCCTTTCCACTCCCCACTACCTGATCGTTCCCGGCTGGCAGGGCTCGCCGGCCGAGCACTGGCAGAGCCATTGGCAGCGCGTGCTGCCCAACAGCGCGCGGGTGGAACAGGATGACTGGATGCAGCCGCGTCAGGCCGATTGGGTGCGGCGCCTGGAAGAAGCCGTCACGCAAGCGCCCGGCCCGGTGATCCTGATCGGCCACAGCCTGGGCTGCGTGACCATCGCCCACTGGGCAGCCCAGGCGTCACCTGCCCTGCTCGAGCGAGTCCGTGGCGCACTGCTGGTGGCCCCGGCGGATGTGGAACGCGTGGAATGCCCGCAACCGCTGTGCAACTTCGCGCCGCTGCCGCGCCAGCCGTTGCCCTTTCCCAGCCTGCTGGTCGCCTCCGACAACGACCCGGCGGCCAGCGCCGCGCGCGCCCTGCAACTGGCCGCCGACTGGTATGCCGAGGCCACGCTGCTCAGTGGCGTCGGCCATATCAACGTGAAGTCGGGACACCATCGCTGGGAACAGGGCTTCGCCTGGCTGTACCGCCTGCAGCAACGGATCGACGAGCGCGCCCGACGCTACGCCTGAACCGGCTCAGCCGCGGGACAGGCGCGTCACCAGGCGATCCAGCGCGTTGGCGAAGGCCTGCCGATCCCGCTCGGCATAGGCCGCCTGGCCACCGCCCATCTGGCCCTGATCACGCAGGTCGCTGAACAGATTGCGCAGCGCCAGGCGCTCGCCCATGTTGCGCTCGTCGAACTCGCGGCCGCGCGGGTCGAGGGCGACGACACCCTTCTTCACCAGCCGGTCGGCCAGCGGGATGTCGCTGCAGATCACCAGATCGCCGGGCTCGGCGTGTTCGACCAGGTAATCGTCGGCGGCATCCGGTCCGCTGGGCACCACGATCAGGCGCACGCAGGCAAAGGCCGGCTTGGTCTGCGCCTGACCGGCCACCAGCCACACCTGCAGGCTGCGCTTGAGAGCGAATTTGACCACCAGATCCCGCGCCGGGCGGGGGCAGGCGTCGGCATCGATCCAGATGCGCATCTCAGGCCGGCGCCCGGCGCACGGTGGCCAGCAGCGCGGCGGCGGCCATGAACAGCGCGCCGAAGGTGCGGTTGAGCAGCCGCTGCTGGCGCGGCGAGCGCAGCAGACGCAGCACCCGGGCCGCCAGCCCGGTGTAGCCGGCCATCACCACCAGGTCCACGGCAATCATGGTGGCGGCAATGATCAGGTACTGGGGCAGCAGCGGCTGACGCGGATCGAGGAATTGCGGGATCACCGCGAGGATGAAGACGATCGCCTTGGGGTTGCTGGCGTTGACCAGAAAGCCGCGCAGCACCAGGGTCAGCGGACGGCCCAGCGGGCGCGCCGTGTCGCTCGCGGCCAGCTCGCCCGCTGGCGCGATCCACTGCTTCCAGCCCAGGTACAGCAGGTAGGCGACGCCGAACCACTTGATCAGCCCGAAGGCCAGCTCCGAGGCCGCCAGCACCGCGCCCAGGCCGGCGGCGACGATGGCGATCTGCATTGCCAGCGCCAGCTGCAGGCCCAGCACGTTCCAGTAGCCGCGCCAGAAGCCGTAGCGCAGGCCGCTGGACATCGAGGCGATGGCCCCGGCGCCGGGCGACAGGCTGATCACCCAGCAGGCGGCGAAGAAGGCAATCCAGGTTTCCCATGCCATGGCGATGTCCTTCCGGACTCAGTCCGGCTGACCCTTGTTGAGTTGCAGCGGATCCCGCAGCTTGCGGCTCATGGCCCGACGCATGCGGATGTTGATCGCTTCAACGCCCAGCGAGAAGGCCATGGCGAAATACACATAGCCCTTGGGCACATGCACGTCAAAGGCCTCGGCCACCAGCAGCGTGCCGACCACGATCAGGAACGACAGGGCGAGGATCTTCAGGGTCGGGTGCTTGTCGATGAACTCGCTGATGGTGCCGGCGGCCAGCATCATCACCAGCACGGCGATGACGATGGCGGCGACCATCACCGGCACGTTCTCCACCAGGCCCACGGCGGTGATCACCGAGTCCAGGGAGAAGATGATGTCGATCACCGCGATCTGCAGGATGATGCCCAGGAAGCCGGCCTTGACCGCGCCACCACCGCCTTCATGGGACTCCTCTTCACCTTCGACGCTGTGCCAGATTTCCAGGGTGCTCTTGAACAGCAGGAACAGGCCGCCGAAGAACAGGATCAGGTCGCGACCCGAGACGCCCTCGCCGAGGACGCTGAACAGGTCGTTGGTCAGGCGCATCACCCAGGCGATGGACAGCAGCAGCAGGATGCGCGTGCCCATGGCCAGCGCCAGGCCGTAGAAGCGTGCCTTGGGCTGCTGCGCCTTGGGCAGGCGCGACACCAGAATGGAAATGAAGATGATGTTGTCGATGCCGAGGACGATTTCCAGGGCGGTCAGGGTCAGGAAAGCCACCCAGATTTCCGGGTTGGTCAGCCATTCCATAGGGATCACTTCTCGCGTTTGAGGATGGTGAGTTCGGTTCCGCGCCAGCGGCGCACAACCTTCTGGAAGAACAGGGTATTGGGGATCTGCAGCAGCGCGCCCCGGCTATCTTCGCTGACATCTTCCAGCGTGGTGTAGAGCAGGTTGATGTCCACCACCCGGCCCTTGACCCCCGGCTTGTCGGCGCTTTCCAGCACTTCCAGCTGATCGCCGACGCGGAACGGACCGGCGGTGAAGATCAGCAGGGCGCAGAACAGGTTGGAGAGCACGCTCCAGGCGGCGAAGAAGGCCACCGCCGCCACGGCGGCAAAACCGGTCAGCGCCGTCCACAGCACGGTGGCCGACACGCCCAGGCGTTCCAGCACCATGAGCAGGGCGCTGCCCATGATCAGCCAGCTGAGCATGCCGCGTAGCGGCATGAGCAATTCCATCGGCAGGCGGTAACGTTCTCCGATGCGCACGATGAAGCGCCGCAACAAGCGCTGCAGCGCCCAGGCCAGCACCAGAATCAGGACAATCTGCAAGCCGGGCACCAGGATGCCGAACCACTCCTGGGCCCAAAGCGGCAACCAGGTTTTCATTGACTGCTCTCCAGTTCCGCCTGCAGCGCCTCGAGGGTTTCCAGGCGTTCCAGCCAGGCTTCCTCCAGCTGTGCCTCGCGCGCCTTGAGGGTGCTCTGCTCGGCCAGTTGCTGCTTGAGTTCGTCCTTGCGGGACGCCTCATACAGCTGCGGGTCGGCCAGTCGGGCTTCGATCGCCGCCAGCTTTTCCTGCACCTCGCCGAGCTGCTTCTCCAGCTTGTCCGCCTCGCGCTTGTGCGGCGCCAGCTGCTGGCGCAGCGCGGCGGCCGCCTGGCGCTGGGCGCGCTTGTCGGTACGCTCGCCGACCGGTTCGGCGCTGGCCGGCTGCTGGCGGGCGCGGAAATCCACCAGCCAGCGCGCGTAATCGTCGAGATCGCCGTCGAACTCCTGCACGCGGCCCTCGGCCACCAGCAGGAACTGGTCGGTGGTGCTCTTGAGCAGATGGCGGTCGTGGGAGACCACCAGCACCGCGCCTTCGAACTCCTGCAGGGCCATGGTCAGCGCCAGGCGCATTTCCAGGTCCAGGTGGTTGGTGGGTTCGTCAAGCAGCAGCAAGTTGGGTCGCTGCCAGGCGATCAACGCCAGGGCCAGACGGGCCTTTTCGCCACCGGAGAAGTTGACCACCGGTTCGTCGCAACGGTCGCCGCGGAAGTCGAAGCCGCCGAGAAAATCGCGCAGCGTCTGCTCGCGTTCGTCGCGGGCGATGCGCTGCAGGTGCAGCAGCGGACTGGCCTTGGGGTCCAGGGCGTCCAGCTGGTGCTGGGCGAAGTAGCCGACCGCCAGGTTCTCGCCGCGCTGCAGGCGGCCGCCCAGCGGCTGCAGCTCGCCGGCCAGGGTCTTGATCAGCGTGGACTTGCCGGCGCCATTCGGGCCGAGCAGACCGATGCGCGCGCCCGGCACCAACTGCAGCTTGACCTTGTCCAGCACCGTGCGCTCGCCATAGCCGAGGCGGCCTTCGGCCAGGTCCAGCAACGGGCTGGAAACCTTGAGTGCTTCGCGGAAGCTGAAATCGAACGGCGAATCCACATGCGCCGGGGCCAGCTCTTCCAGGCGCTCCAGCGCCTTGAGGCGGCTCTGCGCCTGGCGGGCCTTGGACGCCTTGGCCTTGAAGCGGCGGATGAAGTCTTCCATGTGCGCGCGCTGCGCCTGCTGCTTGTCGTAGGCCTGCTGTTGCTGGGCCAGACGCTCGACGCGGGCGCGCTCGAAGGCGGAATAACCGCCCCGGTACTGGGTGAGCTTCTGCTGTTCGACGTGGATGATCTGCTCGACCACCGCATCGAGGAAGTCGCGGTCGTGGGAAATCAGCAGCAGGGTGCCCGGGTAGCTTTTCAGCCAACCTTCCAGCCAGAGGATCGCATCGAGGTCCAGGTGGTTGGTGGGCTCGTCGAGCAGTAGCAGGTCGGACGGGCACATCAGCGCCTGCGCCAGGTTGAGGCGCATGCGCCAGCCACCGGAGAAGTCGCCGACCCGGCGTTCCATCTGCGCCGCCTCGAAACCCAGCCCAGCCAGCAGCTTGCGCGCGCGGGCGTCGGCGCTGTAGCCGTCGGCGTTGTCCAGTTCGGTGTGCAGGCGCGCCTGGGCGGCGCCGTCGTGGGCCGCCTCGGCGGTAGCCAGCTCGCGCTGGATACGGCGCAGCTCGACATCGCCATCAAGCACATAGTCCACCGCCAGACGCTCGAGGTCGTCTATCTCCTGGCGCATGTGGGCGATGCGCCAGCTGGCTGGCAGCTGGCACTCGCCGCCATCGGCACCCAGTTCGCCGCGCAACAGGGCGAACAGGCTGGACTTGCCGGCGCCATTGGCGCCGACCAGACCCGCCTTCTGACCGGGATGCAGGGTGAGGTCGGCCTCGTTCAGCAGACGCTGCGGACCACGCTGTAGGGTAAGCTTTTCGAGTCGAATCATAAGGCGGCGCAGTCTATCCAGTTTCCTGCGCCGGCGCACCGGGTGGACGATGAGCAATACCTTGTGGCGCTTTGCCCTCGGCCTCTATGCCCGCCCCGGCATCGAGCAGGCCTGCCTGTCCCTGCAGGACGAGCATGGCGAGGACATCTGCCTGTTGCTGTGCGCCGCCTGGTTGGGTGAACGCGGCGTGGCCTGCACGCCGGCGCGCGGTCGGCAGCTGCGCGAGGTCGCGGCCGACTGGCAACGCGACGTGATCGCGCCATTGCGCGATCTGCGGCGGCGCTGGAAGACGGCGGCCAGCCAGGATGCCGGGCTTGCCACGCTGCGCCGGCGCCTGGCGGAACTCGAACAGGATGCCGAACGCGAGCTGCTGCGCCGCCTGGAGGCAGTTGCCGCGCCCTGGCCCGACCGGGAATCCGGCGCGGCGCCGCAGTGGCTCGCCGCGCTGGCCAGCCCGACGACGAACGCGGCGGCGCTGGCCAGCCTGGCGGCTGCCGTCAGGGTTGCAGCTTACTGAGCTGCCGCCGCCTTGGGCTTGGCGACGCGGGCGGGTGCCTTCTTCGCCGGAGCTTTTTCAGCCGCGGGCTTGGTTGCCCGAGGAGCGCGCGGCGCCTTGGCCTTGGGAGCCTCTTCACGCGCGGCCAGGGCCTGGGCGGCCGCCTCGCCAGCCTTGCCGATCGGCTGAGCCATGCGCAGGCTGTCCTGGATGTCGGACTTCAACTGCGCCAGGTAATTGCGGGTATCCAGATCGCTGGCCTTCAGCGCATCCAGCAGCAACTCGAACTTCTCGATGCGCGCGCGGGCCTTGGTCTGGGCGCCGGCCTTGCCGGCGGCGGCAGCCTTCTCGAGGCTCTGACGCGCCTCTTCGAGCTTGTCCTGGGCCTTGCCGCGCTGGCGATCCAGCTTGAGCAGCAGCTTCTCGGCGTCGGCCTGGGCCTGGACGCAGGCTTCCTCGAGGTGCGCGAGCAGGCTCTGCGACAGTTCCTGCAGCAGGTGCAGAGGGGTTTGTACGGTGTTCTTCTTGGCAGCCATGAGGCTCTCCTGGCGATGAATGCGCCCATACTAGCCGGCCATCCGGGCCGGGCATAGGAGCGCCATGCGGCATTGCCAGGCGGCTTGACCGGAAGCAACGAATCCCGGGGCTTACTGCCCGACCGCCACCTGCGCCTTCTGGCGGTGGGCGGTGTGCAACACCTCGATCAGGCAGTCCTCCAGCTCGAAGCGTTCGCAAAACAGCTGGCCGAGCTGCAGCAGCTCCTGCGCCAGTGCCGGGTCGCTGGCGCAGCGGCCGGATGGGCAGCGGTCGTTGAAGGCCACCACTTCGGAGGTAATTGCCTCGATGCGCGGCTGGATCTGGCTGGCCACTTCCAGGCCACGCTCGTCCTTGAACTCGCGAGCCTCGATGAGCAACTGCTCATAGACGCCAAAATGCCAGGCGGACACGTAATCGAGCATCAGCTGGCAGAAGCCGCGGAGTGCTTCGGCCCCTTGCGCGCCCGGCTGCACGCCCTTGCCAAGAGCGACGAGCTCGGTGACCAGGTCCTGCCGTTCGCGCAACCAGCGATCGATCAGTTCATGAACCCCACCCCAGCGTTCCTGGGCGTTTCGGCATCGTTCCAACATGTCGACCTCGTATGACTCGTATGCGGCATCAGGACGTGCACCAGCTTCGGTGCCGCGTGCGAGCCACTGTAGGCCCGCCCGCTTGTGCCTTACAAGGCGCAGGCGGGGAAATCTTCATACGGTCGTTTGGTCGCCAACCCGCGCCTGGCGCGGCTTGCGGAACGATTCAGGATGCGGCGAAGGGCCGCCAGCCGATCAACGGCGGCGCAACAGCAAGTACACCGCGAAGAGGATCATGCCGATGAAGGCCAGCAGGCTCCACTCCGGAATGCTCATGCCGAACAGGGTCCAGGTGACCTTGGCGCAATCGGCGCTGCCATGCAGCATCAGGCTGATGACTTCCTGGAACGGCAGCGCTTCGAGCATGTAATCGAGGCTGGGCAGGCAGGCAGGCAACTCGTCCGCCGGCACCTGCTGCAGCCAGATCTGCCGCCCGGCAACACCGGCACCGGCACCCGCCATCAGCAGCGCCAGCGCGGCATAGACCCGCTGGCCGGTGCGCGCCGGCCCGTGCACGGCGGCGATCAGGCAGACCAGGCCGAAACCGATGACCGCCAGGCGCTGCAGGATGCACAGCGGACACGGTTCCAGACCGACGCCGTGTTCCAGATAGAGCGCTCCCAGCATGATCAGGACAGTGCCGAGGAAGGCGACAAGGAACAGCGTGCGGGAACTGGCGCGGAGCATGGTGATACCGGTGGGCTGTGAGGGTCGCTACGGTAGAGGAACCCACCGGGGCATTTCAAGCCTGACGTGCGTCGCTGTCGAGCATTCCCAGACCTTCCTGGAACAGTTGGTTGCTGCGCTCCTCTTCGCCCAGGCGCGCCAGCAGCCGAGCCAGCTCCGCGCAGGTACGCGGATCACGACGCAGGCCGAGGCTCGCCTCGTAATAGTCGCGCGCCTTGCCCCACAGCTGATGACGAATGCTGATGCGCGCCAGGGCGCGCAGCAGCAGGGGATCCCCGGCATGCTCCTTGAGCCACTGCTCGGCCTCGTGCAGCTGCTGGCCGCTGTCGGCCCCGCGCAGGCGGCCGTACAGTTCGACCAGCGCCGGCTCGTATTGCCTGCGCAACGCCTTGCGCACCAGGGTCTCGGCTTCCGCCTCGGCGCCCGCACGCCCGAGTTGCTCGGCATACAGGCCCAGCAGCTGCGCGTCATGCTGCAGGCTGCTGCTCAGCAGCGGCCAGGTGTCACGCAGGGCTTGCGCCTCACCGCTGCGCCCGACCTCACGCAGGCGCTCCGCCCAGGCCTCGCGCTCCAGTTCGCGCAGTTCGTCTTCGTCGAGCACCTTGCGCTTGCGCAGCTCCGGCAGCAGGCCGAGCAACGCGGCCGGCTTCTGCTGACGGCGCTGCACGGCGACCAGTCGGCGCAGGGTTTCCGGCTGGTGCGGATGGCGCCCGAGCATGGCGGTCAGGGTTTCCTCGGCACCCGCCAGGTTGCCGCGCTGCTCCTGCAGCTCGGCATGGGTGAGGGCGATGACCAGTTCCGCGTGGGGCTGGCGGTTCAGCGCCTGCTCCAGCAAAGCGTCGCTTTCTTCGTGATCACCCAGGTGCTGGGCGGCGCGCGCGGCGGCCAGGTAGTAGGGCAAGGGATGCGGATCCTGCTCGGCGGCCAGGCGCAGGTGCTGCAGCGCCGGACGCCAGCGACCTTCGGCCAGTTCGAGCAAGCCGCGATCGCTGGCCTTGTGGCCGCGCCGTTGCTGATGGCGCCGCGACCAGGGGTTGATAAGTGCGCCCGAAACGCCCAGCAGACGCAGCAGGCGGCGCGTCAGCCAGACCAGCAGCCAGAGCGCCAGGAGGATGGCCAGGAACATCCACAGGCTGGACTCGTAGCGCAGCCCCCGATAGGCGATCAGCACGTAGCCGCTGCCTTCGGCGATGCCTCGAATCAGCAGGCCCGCGCCCGCCACCAGCAGGATGAGCAGCAGCGCGGCACGGATCATTGGGCGTCCTCCGGCTCGGCCGGCGGCTGTTCGCCGCGCGCCTGCTGCCGCTGGTGGAGGTAGCTCTGCAGGCTCTGCAGCGCCGGGCGCAGGTCGGGAGCCTCCACCGTCACTGGCTGCTCGGCCAGCTCGCTCAGCCGTTGCGCCAGGCTGCGCGCAGCGGGGTTCGCGGTATCGAAATAACCGTTGAGGACCTCGGTGGCCTGTTGCAACGCGGCGCCGTAGACCTGTGGCCGACCATTCAGCGCGGCCCACTGCGCCTGCTGCAGGGCCAGGCTCAGGGCCAGGCGCACCTGCGCCAGGTTCTGCCCGGCCAGCAGCGGGCGCAGCTCCTGCTCGGCGTTCAGCTCGATGCGCAGATAAGGCGACAGCTTGCGCCAGGCGTACTCCCAGAAGCGCTCTTCGCTGGCCTGTTCGGGTGCTGGCGGAACGCTGCCGCCGCTGAACTGCGGCGCCTGGTGCAACAGGCGTTCGCCCTGCTCGCGCAGGGCCGCCAGCTGCAGGAACAGGCCGTCACGGTCCGGTTGCGGCAGAGCGCGCAAGGCTTCCAGGGCCTTGATCATCTCGCCGCGCGCGGCGAAGCCCAGTGGATCGTTCTGCGCGCGCAGGATGTCGTCGGCGACCTGCACCAGGGCGATCGCGCTGGGCACGTCCTGCATGGCCGACAGGCGCAGGATGGCCAGGCGCAGCAGGTGCTCGGCCTCGGCCAGCCGCCAGTCCTCACGACTGGCGCCGAGCAGGCGGGTGAGGCTCTGCGCCAGATGCTGCTGGTCGCCCTGCAGGGTCTGCAGCAGTTGACGCTGCTCGCCCAGCTGTTCCTGGCTCGGCAATTGTTCGAGGCGTTCCGCAACGGCACGGCCGGCATCGGCGAGACGTTGCTCGCCCTCGGCCTGGGCGGTCTGCCATTGCTGTTGCTGGCGCTGCTGCTCGGCCAGCTGGGCCTGGGCCTGGCGCTGCAGTTGCTGGCCCTGCCAGAAACTCCAGCCGCCGAGGGCGGCGGCCGCCAGGGCGATCAGCAGAGCGGCGACCGCCAGCAGCAAGGCCGCGCGACCCGCGGTACGCGGCGCAGTCTGCTCGGCGGGAGCGGGGAGTACAGGGGTTTGCGCGTCGGTTTCGCTCACGAGTACGTCCTATCCGTGTAGGGCCTGATGTTCCTGCAATGCCTGGAGCAGTGCCGTGGCACTGGCGCCCCGGCAATCGATCACCTGCCGCGCACCGGCCGCGCAGGCCTGTTCGGCGACCCGCGGGCTGGGCACGAACAAGGGTAGCCGAGCCAGTTCCGGCCAGGCCTCACCGGCCAACTGGTACAGGTGCTCGAAGCCTTGGCCGCTGCTGACCACCAGGCCATTCAACCGTTCGGTGGCCACGCGTCGTGGCAGTTCGCCGCAAGCATAGTCGGGCAGGCGGCGGCGGTAGAGTGGCAAATAGTCGACCGCCACGCCTTGGCCGCGCAGATGCTCGGCGAGCAATTCCCGGCCAGTGTCGCCGCGCATGATCAGCACACGCGGGCTGGGCACCTGCAGGGCTTCACTGAAGGCCGGGAGTTCGAGCAGCGCTTCGCTGTCATCGCCGCCTTCCGGCCAGCTGACGTGCAGGCCGTAGTCGGCGAGTATCTGCCCGGTGGCCGCGCCAACGCTGAACCAGCGCTGGTTGATCGGCGGCTGCGGCCAATAGCGGTCGAGGCGCTCAAGACCCTGGCGCGCCGCCGGCTTGCTGACCACGATCACCGCGCAGTAGCGGTCCAGCTCCAGCAGCAGGCTGCGCTGCTCGGGCGTTTCGGGCAGCGGCTCGATCTCCAGCAGGGGCAGGCAGCTGCCGTGGACGCCCTGCTCGGCCAGTTGCGCCGCCAGTGCGGCGCACTCTTCGGCCGGGCGCGTCAGCAGCAGGCGCCAGCCGGTCACGGATGGCCGGCCTCGCCATAGACCTCGGCCAGGATGGCGGCGGCGCCCTGTTGCAGCAGCGCCTCGGCCACCTCGACGCCCAGCGTTTCGGCGTTCTGGCGCGGCGCGCGAGCCTCGGCACGCAGCAGACGGCCACCATCAGGCTGGCCGACCAGGCCACGCAGCCACAGGTCGTTGCCTTCCAGCACCGCATAGCAGGCGATCGGTACCTGGCAGCCGCCATTCAGGTGCCTGTTCAGTGCGCGCTCGGCGATCACCCGGTCGGCGGTGTCGGCGTGATGCAGCGGCGCCAGCAGGGCATGCACCTCGCTGTCGGCGCTGCGGCATTCGATACCCACCGCACCCTGGCCACCGGCCGGCAGGCTGTCTTCGGCGCTGATGAAGGAGCGGATGCGTTCCTGGAAGCCGAGACGGATCAGGCCAGCGGCGGCCAGGATGATGGCGTCGTATTCACCGGCATCCAGCTTGGCCAGGCGGGTGTTCACGTTGCCGCGCAGGAACTGGATCTTCAGGTCCGGGCGACGGGCCAGTAGCTGGGCCTGGCGGCGCAGACTGGAGGTGCCCACCACGGCGCCGGCGGGCAGCGTGTCCAGGGAGTCGAAGGTGTTGGAAACGAAGGCATCGCGCGGATCTTCGCGCTCGCAGATGCAGAACAGGCCCAGGCCCTCGGGAAATTCCATGGGCACGTCCTTCATGGAGTGCACGGCGATGTCCGCCTCGTTCTCCAGCAGGGCGGTTTCCAGTTCCTTGACGAACAGGCCCTTGCCACCGATCTTCGCCAGCGGCGCGTCCAGCAGCTTGTCGCCGCGACTGACCATCGGAACCAGGCTGACCTTCAGGCCGGGATGCGCCTGCTCCAGGCGCGCCTTGACGTATTCGGCCTGCCACAGGGCCAGGGCACTCTTGCGGGTGGCAATGCGGATTTCGCGGGACATGGGCAATTCCAGAACGAGAACTGCCGGCATGATAACAGGCCGGGGCCCGGGGCTGGACCGGCCCGGATCAAGGAAAGCGCCCGGCCTACAGGTTGTTCATCAGCTTGCGCACACCGGCCACATGCCGGCGGCTCACCGTCAGCGCCTGGTCGTCCAGGCCCTTGAGGTACAACTGGAAATGCCCGAGCGGCGTGCGCTGCAGGCGCTCGATGCGTTCGCGGGACACCAGCGCATTGCGATGGATGCGCACGAAGCGGTCGCCGAACTCGTCTTCCAGCGCCTTGAGCGGCTCATCCAGCAGCACCTCGCCACCGCTGTGGCGCAGGGTCACGTACTTGTGATCGGCGATGAAGTAGAGCACCTGCTCCAGCGGAATCAGCTCGATGCCCTTGCGCGTGCGAGCGCTGATATGGGTGCGCGGCCCGCCTTCGCCGCCGGCCTGCGGCCGGGTCAGGGCGGCCAGCTGCATGCGGTTGGGGCGCTGCGCCTTGTGCAGGGCCTCGGCCAGGTCCTCGCGGCGCACCGGCTTGACCACATAGCCCACCGCGCTGACCTGGAAGGCGTCCAGGGCGAATTCATCGTGGGCGGTACAGAAGATCACCGCCGGTGGCGCTTCCTTTTCGCACAGGCGCGCCGCCACCTGCAGGCCATCCAGGCCTGGCATGCGAATGTCCAGCAGCACCACGTCGGGCTTCAGGCTGTCGATCAGGGCCAGGGCTTCCTCGCCATTGGCGGCCGCGGCATCCAGCGCGCGATAACCTTCGATTTCTCCGAGCAGGCGCTGCAGGCGTTCGCGGGCAAGCGGTTCATCGTCGACGATCAAGACGTTCATAGAGCTCTGGCTTCCTGCGTGAGACTGAAACAAGGATAGCGTAGACAGGTAAAATGCCGTCCGTTACGGCGTTCCACGCTCAGACTCGCGTCAGGGCCAAAAAGTGCCGTCAGTCGGGCAGCGATATTCACCAGGCCCTGCCGGGTGCCGCGCGAGGCGGGCATTTCCGGCTCCGCCAGCGGATTGCTGACCTGCAGTTCGAAGCGCCCCGCGCGCCATTGCGCCTCGATGCGCACCAGGCCGCCGTCGATGCGCGGCGCTACCCCATGGATCAGCGCGTTCTCCACCAGCGGCTGCAGGGTCAGCGGCGGGATCGGCAGATCGTCCGGCACGCCGTCCACCGCCCACTCCACCCGCAGACGGTCACCGAAGCGGTACTGCTCGATGGCCAGGTAGCGCCGCGTCAGGAGCAGCTCCTCGCGCCAGCCGACCAGGCTGCCCGGCCGGGCCAGACTGGCGCGGAACAGATCGGCCAGGTCCAGCACCGCCTGCTCGGCCTTGATCGGATCGCTCGCCACCAGGCTGGCGATGCTGTTCAGGCTGTTGAACAGGAAATGCGGGCGGATGCGCGCCTGCAAGGCTTCGATGCGCGCCTGTAGCTCGGCGCGCTGTTGCAGGCGCCATTGGCTTTGCAGGTAGAAGTAGCGCAGCAGCAGGGTGCTCATGATCAGGCTGATCAGCCCGTGGCGCAGGTACAGCGCCGCTTCCGCGCTCGGCGGGCCGCCCAGCGCGTGCAACTGGGCGACGGCTGTGCAGGCCAGGGTCAGCGCCAGCACCACCAGGCAGCAGCCCAGGCCGGCGATCAGCGGCCGGCAGCGCGCCAGCCACGGGCGCAGCCGGCACAGCACGGCGGCCGAGAGCAGCACGATCCACTGCACGAACAGCGAGGTCAGCGCCAGGCGCACCCAGTCGAAGCCGAGGGTCATGGGCTCGGCGAGCACCAGCACCAGCACCAGCAGTTCGGCCAGCAGCACGAGGGTGAGCAGCGCCTCCGGCTCACAGAGCGCGGGAACGAAGAACTCATCGATTGGCGCGGGCCGGGGCGTGAAGAATCGCATGGCGGCCATGGTGCGCGCCGCCCGGCGAGGCGCCGCGATCTGGCGCACCGAATCCGTCGTCCCGCCGAGCAATCCGTGACCGGCTCGTCAGCCGGCGGCGGCAGCGGCGCGCCGGCAGACCCTGCTATCATGCGCCATCCTTTGCGGGAGGCCGCCGGCGCGGCCCCCTGACCGTTGCGAACAGCCGAGAGCCTTCCATGAGTGTCGAGAAAACCAACCAGTCCTGGGGCGGCCGCTTCAGCGAGCCCGTCGATGCCTTCGTCGCCCGTTTCACCGCCTCCGTCGACTTCGACAAGCGCCTGTACCGTCACGACATCATGGGCTCGATCGCCCACGCCACCATGCTGGAACAGGCCGGCGTGCTGAGCGTCGCCGAGCGCGACGCGATCATCGATGGCCTGAAGCAGATCCAGGGCGAGATCGAGGCCGGCCAGTTCGACTGGCGCGTCGACCTGGAAGATGTGCACATGAACATCGAGGCACGCCTGACCGACCGCATCGGCATCACCGGCAAGAAGCTGCACACCGGCCGCTCGCGCAACGACCAGGTGGCCACCGACATCCGCCTGTGGCTGCGCGACGAGATCGACACCATCCTCGGCGAGATCACCCGCCTGCAACAGGGCCTGCTGGCCCAGGCCGAGCAGCATGCCGAGGTGATCATGCCCGGCTTCACCCACCTGCAGACCGCCCAGCCGGTGACCTTCGGCCACCACCTGCTGGCCTGGTTCGAGATGCTCAGCCGCGACTACGAGCGCCTGGTGGATTGCCGCACGCGCGTCAACCGCATGCCGCTGGGTTCGGCGGCGCTGGCCGGCACCACCTACCCGATCCAACGCGAGATCACCTGCCAGCTGCTGGGCTTCGAGGCCATCGGCGGCAACTCGCTGGACGGCGTCTCCGATCGCGACTTCGCCATCGAGTTCTGCGCCGCCGCCTCGCTGGCCATGATGCACCTGTCGCGCTTCTCCGAAGAGCTGGTGCTCTGGACCTCCGCCCAGTTCCAGTTCATCGAGCTGCCGGATCGCTTCTGCACCGGTTCGTCGATCATGCCGCAGAAGAAGAACCCGGACGTGCCCGAGCTGGTGCGCGGCAAGTCGGGCCGGGTGTTCGGCGCGCTGACCGGTCTGCTGACCCTGATGAAGGGCCAGCCGCTGGCCTACAACAAGGACAACCAGGAAGACAAGGAGCCGCTGTTCGACGCCGCCGATACCCTGCGCGACTCCCTGCGCGCCTTCGCCGACATGATCCCGGCCATCAAGCCGCGCATCGACGTGATGCGCGAAGCGGCCCGTCGCGGCTTCTCCACCGCCACCGACCTCGCCGACTACCTGGTGCGCAAGGGCCTGCCGTTCCGTGATTGCCACGAGATCGTCGGCCATGCGGTGAAGTACGGCGTGCAGAGCGGCAAGGACCTGGCCGAGATGAGCCTCGACGAGCTGCGCCAGTTCAGCGAACAGATCGGCGACGACGTGTTCGCCGTGCTGACCCTGGAAGGCTCGGTGAATGCTCGCAACCACATTGGCGGCACCGCGCCGGCCCAGGTGCGCGCCGCGGTGCAGCGCGGCCGCGAGCTGCTGGCCACGCGCTGATCGGCCCCGGCGGACGGCCCGGCCGTCCGCCCCCACCATGACCGATCGCGCCGACCGCAAGCCCCGCCAGCCGTTTGCCAACGCCTGGTTCTTCCCCGCCGCCGCGCTTTACGCCGCGCTGATCCTGCCCTGGTCGGTGCTCGGCCTGCTCGGGCTGCTGCACGTCCCGCCCGGACTGGCCACGCCCTACGGTCACGCCCATGAATTGCTGTTCGGTTTCGCCCTGGCGGTGGTCGCCGGCTATCTGCTCGGCCCGCAACCGTTGCGGGTGACTGTTGCGCTGCTGGCTTGCTGGGCCTCGGCGCGCCTGAGCTGGTTGCTCTGGCCCACTGGCTGGCTGTCGATGCTGGGCGCCGCGTTGTTCGCGGCCGGGCTGGCCTGGAAGGTGGTGCCGCGCTTCGTCGGGGCGGCGAAGAAGTGGCGCAACCAGTCCGTCGCGCCATTGGTCATCGCCCTCGGTCTGGCCAGCCTGTTCGGCAGTATCGACCCGTTCCTGTCGATCAGCCCGCGCCTGGCCCAGGGTGCCCTGCTGGTGCTGACCACCCTGCTGTTCTTCATGGGCGGGCGCATCATCGCCCCGGCGCTGGCCGGGCATGCGCAGAGCCAGGGCTGGAACCTGCAGGCGCGGGTGCAGCCGCGCCTGGAAGGCGCAGGACTAGTGCTGCTGGGCATCGCACTGTTGGCCCTGCTGATCTCGCTTGAGTATCTGGCTGGCGCTCTATTGCTGGCCGCCGGCCTGCTGGCTGGCACCCGGCTGCTGCGCTGGCAGCCCTGGCGGCACTTGCGCCGCGCCGACCTGGCCGTGCTGCTGCTCGGCTATGCCTGGCTGGCGCTCGGCCTGTTGCTGTTCGGCGCCGCGCTGCTGTTCGACGCGCTGCCGCTGACGGTCGCCCTGCACGGCATCACGGTCGGCGCGCTGGGCACCCTGACCCTGGCAGTGATGGCGCGCACCCGCCTGCTCTACCGACTGCGCGACGCCAATGCCCGTCCGTGGATTCACCCGGCCGCCGGATTGCTCAGCCTGGCCGCCCTGGCGCGCATCCTGCCCGCACCGCTGGGCGCCGATCCGTACCCCTGGCTGCTGCTGTCCGCCGCCTGCTGGTCGCTGGCGTTTCTGCTGCTGGTGGCGCTGCTCTGGCAGACCCGGGGCGCCCCGTAGGGTGGGTCGCGCTTCACCGATTCACCCAGCGCGGCGCGAGGCGCGCCGTTCCGGCGCGATGGCGGCCAAGAACAACGTTGTCCGCCCTACGGTGGTTTCAGGTTGTGCTTTTTGTGGAAGCGGCTTCGGCCGCGATGCTTTCGTGCGGCCGGCAGCAAACGCTCGCGACTGAAGTCGCTCCTACAGGTCCGCGCAAAAAAAAGGGGGCAGATTCGCATCTGCCCCCTCGTTTTCACGCCACCTGCTGCTGCGGACGCGGATCGCGCTCGGGGCGCGTTTCGTCCAGCATCTGCTGGATGGAACGACGCCGCCGATCCTCGGCTCGACGGGCGAAGTACCAGGCCAGGAAAGTGAACAGCGAGATGGCCAGCAGGATCAGGCTGGCGATGGCGTTGATGTCCGGCTTCACCCCCAGGCGCACGGCGGAGAAAATCTCCATCGGCAGGGTGGTGGCACCGGGGCCGGAGACGAAGCTGGCCAGCACCAGGTCGTCCAGCGACAGCGCGAAGGCCAGCATGCCGCCGGCCACCAGCGAGGGCGCGATCATCGGGATGGTGATCAGGAAGAACACCTTCCAGGGCTTGGCGCCCAGGTCCATGGCCGCTTCCTCAATGGACAGGTCCAGCTCGCGCAGGCGCGACATCACCACCACCGCCACGTAGGCGGAACTGAAGGTGGTGTGGGCGATCCAGATGGTGGTCATGCCACGCTCGGCCGGCCAGCCGATCAGCTGGGCCATGGCCACGAACAGCAGGAGCAGCGACAGACCGGTGATCACCTCGGGCATCACCAACGGCGCGGTGACCATGCCACCGAACAGCGTGCGGCCGCGAAAGCGCGGGATGCGCGTCAGCACGAAGGCCGCCAGGGTACCCAGCGCCACGGCGGCAATCGCCGTGTACAGGGCGATCTCCAGCGAACGCATCACCGCGCCCATCAACTGGCGGTTGTCCAGCAAGCTGGCGTACCAGCGCACCGACCAGCCGCCCCACACCGTCACCAGCCGCGAGTCGTTGAACGAGTAGATGACCAGGATGACCATCGGCAGGTAGATGAACGCCAGCCCGGCCCACAGCATCAGGTTGGAGAAGCTCCAGCGCTTCATGGCTTGTCCTCCAGTTCCTTGGCCTGGTTGCGGTTGAACAGGATGATCGGGATCAGCAGGATGGCCAGCATGACCACCGCCAGCGATGCCGCCACCGGCCAGTCACGGTTATTGAAAAACTCCTGCCAGAGCACCTTGCCGATCATCAGCGTCTCGGGGCCACCGAGCAGCTCGGGGATGACGAACTCGCCCACCACCGGGATGAACACCAGCATGCAGCCGGCGACGATGCCGCTCTTGGACAGCGGCACGGTGATGGTCCAGAAGCTGGCGATGCGCCCGGCGCCCAGGTCGGCGGCGGCCTCCAGCAGGCTCAGGTCGTGCTTGACCAGGTTGGCGTACAGCGGCAGCACCATGAACGGCAGGTACGAATAGACGATGCCGATGTACACCGCGATGTTGGTGTTGAGAATCTGCAGCGGCGTGTCGATCAACCCGATGCCCATCAGCGCGCTGTTGAGCAGGCCGTTGTTGCTGAGAATGCCCATCCAGGCGTAGACGCGGATCAGGATCGCGGTCCAGGTCGGCATCATGATCAGCATCAGCAGGATGGTCTGCGCCTGCTTGTCGGCACGCGCGATGGCATAGGCCATCGGGTAGCCGATCAGCAGGCACAGCAGAGTGCTGACCAGGGCGATCTTCAGCGAACTCAGGTAGGCCAGCAGGTACAGCTCGTCCTCGCTGAGGAACACGTAGTTGCCCAGGTTGAGCAGGATCTGCAGCTGGTTCTCCGCCCACACGAAGATTTCCGTGTACGGCGGAATGGCCACCTCGGCCTCGGCGAAGCTGATCTTCAGCACGATGACGAAGGGCAGCAGGAAGAACAGCAGCAGCCAGAAGAACGGGATGCCGATGACGACGTGCCGTCCGTTGGGCAGGAAGCGCTTCAGCATCGCCAGGCTCATGACTGCAGCACCACGCCGCTGTCGTCGATCCAGTGCAGGTACACCGGGTCGTTCCAGGTGGGTCGTTTCACGTGCCGCTCGCTGTTGGCCAGGAAGGCCTGCACCAGCATCCCGGACGCCAGGCGGATGTAGTAGGTGGAATGGCCGCCCAGGTAGGCGATGTCATGCACGGTGCCCTGCACCCAGTTGTACTCCTGGTGCTCGACCTCCGGCATGCTGGTGCTGATCAGCAGCTTTTCCGGGCGCAGCGCATAGGTCACGCGCTTGTCTTCGGCGCGGGTGCTGATGCCGTGACCGACATAGATCGGCCGCTCCAGCTGCTGGCAGGCGATGATCGCGTGGTCTTCCAGGTCCTCGATCAGCTCGCCTTCGAACAGGTTGACGTTGCCGATGAACTCGCAGACCAGGCGGCTGGCCGGCGTCTCGTAGATGTCCATCGGGCTGCCCACCTGGGCGATCCAGCCCTGGTGCATGATGGCGATGCGCTCGGCCATGGTCATGGCTTCTTCCTGGTCGTGGGTGACGATCAGGCAGGTCACGCCGACGCGCTCGAGAATCGCCACCAGCTCCAGTTGCATCTGCGAGCGCAGCTTCTTGTCCAGGGCGCCCATGGGCTCGTCAAGCAGCAGCAGTTTCGGGCGCTTGGCCAGCGAGCGGGCCAGGGCCACGCGCTGGCGCTGGCCGCCGGAAAGCTGGTGCGGCTTGCGCTTGGCGTACTGGCTCATCTGTACCAGGCGCAGCATTTCCGCCACGCGCTCGGCGATCTCGTCCTTGGGCAGGCCGTCCTGCTTGAGGCCGAAGGCGATGTTCTGCTCCACGCTCATGTGCGGGAACAGCGCGTAGGACTGGAACATCATGTTGATCGGCCGCTCGTAGGGGGGCAGATCGGTGATGTCCTGGCCGTCCAGGTAGATGCGCCCCTCGGTGGGACGTTCGAACCCGGCAAGCATGCGCAGCAGGGTCGACTTGCCCGAGCCCGAGCCACCGAGCAGCGCGAAGATCTCGCCCCGGCGGATGGTCAGGGACACGTCATCGACCGCGACGGTCTCGTCGAACTTCTTGGTGACGCGGTCGATCCTGACCAGAATTTCCTTGGCTTGCTGATCGCCGCTGAGGGCTTTCTTGAAGGCGCTCGAGGCCACCGCCATATCTGCACACTCCCCGAATTACCTGGTGGTGCCAGGTCGGATGTTAAGTTTCGATGCGGAACGCCGGCAGCATTGCATCCCGCGCCCAGACAACCAGTACCACGTGTTCAGCGCTGGAACGCCTCGCACTTCGGGTCCTTGCGGAACATCCCGACGCCACGAGCGACCCCAGGCTCAAAGGGGCGCAATTGAACCATCGAGAGGCGCGCAGGACTAGGGGCCGGACGCCTCTTTTTCAGGCTTATTTGCCGCTTTTTATCTTTGCCCAGCTGCGTGTCATCAAACGCTGCACAGTCGGCGGCAATTCGGCCGAAATGTACAATTTTTCCAACACTTGCGGGGGTGGGTAGATGGTCTCGTCGGCCAGTACCTCGGGATCCATCAGCGTCTGTGCGGCCAGGTTGGGATTGGCGTAGCCGACGTAGTCGCTGACCCCGGCGATCACCTCGGGATCCAGCAGGTAGTTGATGAAGGCATGCGCCTGCTCGACATTCTTGGCGTCGGCCGGAATGGCCAGCATGTCGAACCACAGGTTGGCGCCCTCCTTCGGAATGACGTAGCCGATCTCGATGCCCTTGCCGGCTTCCTCCGCCCGGTCGGCGGCCTGGAACACATCGCCGGAGTAGCCCACCGCCATGCAGATGTTGCCGTTGGCCAGGTCCGAGATGTACTTGGAGGAATGGAAGTAGGTGACGTGGGGACGCACCTCCAGCAGCTTGGCCTCGGCACGGGCGTAGTCGTCGGGGTCCTGGCTGTTCGGGTCCAGCCCCAGGTAGTTGAGCATCGCCGGCAGCATCTCGTCGCCGGAATCCAGGAAGGCGACGCCGCAGCCAGAGAGCTTCTTGATGTTCTCGACCTCGAAGACCAGCGCCCAGGAATCCACCGCGACGTCATCGCCCAGCACCGCCCGGACCTTCTCGACGTTGTAGCCCAGGCCGTTGGTACCCCACAGGTAGGGCACGGCGTACTGGTTGCCGGGGTCGTTGACTTCCAGCTGGCGCAGCAGCGCGGGATCCAGATTGCCCCAGTTGGGCAACTGGTCGCGGTCCAGCTTGCGGAAGGCGCCGGCCTTGATCTGCCGGGCGAGGAAATGATTGGAAGGCACCACGACGTCGTAACCGGAGCGACCGGCCAGCAGCTTGCCTTCGAGGGTTTCGTTGGAATCGAAGACGTCGTAGACCGCGCGGATGCCGGTGGCCTTCTGGAAATTCTCCAGGGTGTCTTCGCCGATGTAGTCCGACCAGTTGTAGACGTGCACGGTGGACTGGGACTGGGCCGTGCCGCTCATGAACATGAGGGCGCAGGCGGCAAGCAGGGCATTGCGATGGGGCATGACGGGGTCCTCATGCGCGGGCCGCGAAGGCGGCCAGATAATGTAATGGCGACCTTGGTCGCTCTCCTGTGCCCCAGAATGCAGCGCGGGGCGGGCGGTCACGCTCCTGGCCTGGCGGCCATCGATGTCTTGGCGGGTGAACGGCCGGCTGCCGTGACAGCCGGCCGGTGGATCAGCGACCGGACTTGATCTTGGTCCAGCTGCGGGTCATCGCACGCTGCACCTTGGCATCCAGGTCGGGGAAGGAGTACAGCTTGGCCATCACGGCTTCCGGCGGGTAGATGCCCGGGTCGTTGCGAATCGCCTCATCCAGCAGCGGGGTCGCCGCGGCGTTGGCGTTGGGGAACTGCACGTAGTCGGTGATTTCCGCCATGACTTCCGGACGCAGCAGGAAATTCAGGAACACATGGGCGTTCTCGACGTTCTTGGCATCGGCGGGGATGGCCAGCATGTCGAAGAAGGCACCAGCGCCTTCCTTCGGAATCTGGTAACGGATGTTCACGCCGGTACCGGCTTCCTCGGCGCGCGACTTGGACTGGTAGAGGTCGCCGGAATAGCCGACCGCCACGCAGATGTTGCCGTTGGCCAGGTCCGAGATGTACTTGGAAGAGTGGAAGTAGGCCACGTGCGGGCGAATCTTCAGGAACAGCTCTTCGCCTTTCTTCAGGTCAGCGCTGTTTTCGCTGATCGGCGACAGGCCCAGGTAGTTCATGGCGGCCGGCAGCATCTCGGTGGGCGAGTCGAGGAAGGACACGCCGCAGCTCTTCAGCTTCTCGATGTTCTCGGGCTTGAACACCAGGTCCCAGGAATCCACCGGAGCGCCATCGCCCAGCACGGCCTTGACCTTGTCCACGTTGTAGGCGTAGCCGATGGTGCCCCACATGTAGGGGAAGGAGTACTGGTTGGCCGGGTCGCTGGTTTCCAGGGACTTGAGCAGGTTCTTGTCCAGGTTCTGCCAGTTGGAGAGCTTGCTCTTGTCCAGCTTCTGGAACACGCCGGCCTTGATCTGCTTGGCCAGGAACGGGTTGGACGGCACCACGATGTCGTAGCCCGATCCGCCGGAAAGCAGCTTGGCTTCCAGCACCTCGTTGCTGTCGAACACGTCGTACACCACCTTGATACCGGTTTCCTTCTGGAACTTGTCCAGCGTGTCCGGAGCGATGTAGTCCGACCAGTTGTAGACGTGCAGCACTTTTTCCTGGGCCTGAGCCAGACCGGCCACGGCCGCGGTCAGGGATAGCGCGAGAAAGGTCTTGCCGAAGAGTTTCATGCGTTCACTGCTCCGATTGTTTTTTGAATGCTCAAATGGCGTGGCTGGCGAGCGGCGACGCACCCCTGGTAAGCCTGGCCCACGCCCGCGCGAAGTCTGGCAAGGAGGCGGTGTCGATACAACTGGCCGCATCGACGATTCCCGGCTTTTTTAGCGGTCCCGCACTTCCTTCAGGGTCAGGTCCAGGCAGGTGGCGGCCTTCTCCACCAGCTCGTCGATCTGCTCATGGCTGATCACCAGCGGCGGGGCGATGATCATGGTGTCGCCCACCGCGCGCATGACCAGTCCGTTCTGGAAACAGTGCTCGCGACAACGCATGCCGATTTCCAGTCCCCGATAGCGCTCGCGGGTGTCCTTGTCCTTCACCAGCTCGATGGCGGCCACCATGCCGACGCCGCGCGCCTCGCCCACCAGCGGGTGGGCGGCCAGCTCGCGCCAACGTCGTTGCAAATAGGGTGCCGTTTGCGCCTTGACCCGCGCGACGATGCCCTCGTCGCGCAGAATGCGCAGGTTGGCCAGCGCCACCGCCGCCGCCACCGGGTGACCGGAATAGGTGAAGCCGTGGGCGAACTCGCCGCCCCGGTTGAGCACCTCGACCACCCTGTCGCGCACCACCACGCCGCCCATGGGCACGTAGCCGGAGGTCAGCCCCTTGGCGATCGGCATCAGGTCCGGCCGCAGGTCGTAGTACTGGCTGCCGAACCATTCGCCGGTGCGGCCGAAGCCGCAGATCACCTCGTCGGCGATGAACAGGATGTCGTGGCGCGCAAGGATCTCGCGGATGCGCGGCCAGTAGCTGTCCGGCGGCACGATGACCCCGCCGGCGCCCTGGATCGGCTCGGCGATGAAGGCCGCGACCTTGTCCTCACCCAGCGCGCGGATCTTCTCTTCCAGCTGATCGGCGACACGGATGCCGAACTCCTCGGGGCTCAGCCCGCCGCCTTCGCCATACCAGTAGGGCTGGTCGATGTGCTCGATGCCCGGGATCGGCAGGCCGCCCTGCGCGTGCATGCCCTTCATGCCGCCGAGGCTGGCGCCGGCCATGGTCGAGCCGTGATAGCCGTTCCAGCGGCCGATGATCACCTGCTTCTCGGGCTGGCCCTGGACTGCCCAGTAATGGCGCACCATGCGCACCACCGTGTCGTTGGCCTCGGAACCCGAGCCGGTGAAGAACACATGGTTCATGCCCTCCGGCGCCAGCGAGGCGATCTCCTGGGCCAGCTCCAGGGCCGGTGGGTGGGCGGTCTGGAAGAACAGGTTGTAGTAGGGCAGCTCACGCATCTGGCGGGCCGCCGCCTCGACCAGCTCCTCGCGGCCGTAGCCGACGTTGACGCACCAGAGCCCGGCCATGCCGTCGAGAATGCGCTGGCCCTCGCTGTCCCACAGGTAGACGCCTTCGGCGCGGGTGATGATGCGCGCGCCCTTGCGACTCAGCGCCTGGAAATCGGTGAAGGGCGCCAGGTGATGGTCGCGGCTCAGGGCCTGCCAGTGTTGGGTCTTGTTCATGAACGACACCTCCCTGCAGGCCGGCCGGCGGCCTGGTCCTAGACCGAGAAGAGCAGGAATTCACGCTCCCAGGAGCTGATCACCCGCTTGTAGTTTTCGTTTTCCGCGCGCTTGACTGCCACGTAGGCGGCGATGAACTTGCTGCCGAGGTACTTCTCCAGCCCCTTGCAGTTTTCCAGCCGTTCCAGGGCGTCCTCGATGGTCAGCGGCAGACGCAGGTTGCGCCGCTCATAGCCGCGCCCGCGCACCGGCTGGGTGGGGCGGATGCCTTCGGTCATGCCGATATAGCCGCACAGCAGGCTGGCGGCGATGGCCAGGTACGGATTGGCGTCGGCGCCGGGCAGGCGGTTCTCGATGCGCCGGTTCTGCGGCGACGATTCCGGCACGCGCAGCCCCACGGTACGGTTCTCTTCGCCCCATTCGACGTTCACCGGCGCCGAGGTGTCCGGCAGGAAGCGACGGAACGAGTTGACGTTGGGGGCAAACAGCGGCAGCAGCTCGGGTATGTATTTCTGCAGGCCGCCGATGTAGTCGAGGAACAGCTCGCTGGGCGAGCCGTCCTCGTTGGAGAAGATGTTCCTGCCGGTCTGCGCGTCGCGCACGCTCTGGTGCAGGTGCATGGCGCTGCCCGGCTGGTCGGTGATCGGCTTGGCCATGAAGGTGGCGGCCACGTCGTGCTTGAGTGCCGCCTCGCGCATGGTGCGCTTGAACACCATGATCTGGTCGGCCAGGTGCAGGGCCTCGCCGTGGCGGAAGTTGATCTCCATCTGCGCCGGGCCTTCCTCGTGGATCAGCGTGTCCAGATCCAGGCGCTGGGCCTCGCACCAGTCGTACATGTCCTCGAACAGCGGATCGAACTCGTTGGCGGCGTCGATGGAGAACGACTGGCGCCCCGTTTCGGGGCGTCCGGAGCGACCGACCGGCGCCTGCAGCGGATAGTCGGGGTCGTCGCTGCGCTTGGTCAGGTAGAACTCCATTTCCGGCGCGACGATGGGCATCCAGCCGTGGTCGGCGTACAGCTTGAGCACTTTCTTCAGCAGGTTGCGCGGCGACAACTCGATGGGGTTGCCCATCTTGTCGAAGGTGTCGTGGATGACCATGGCGGTCGGCTCGATGGCCCAGGGCACCAGGAACATGGCGTTGGGGTCCGGGCGGCAGTACATGTCGATATCCGCCGGGTCGAGCAACTCGTAATAGATGTCGTCTTCCACGTAATCGCCGGTCACCGTCTGCAGCAACACGCTTTCCGGCAGGCGCATGCCCTTCTCGGCGATGAACTTGTTGGTCGGCGCGATCTTGCCGCGAGCGATCCCGGTCAGGTCGCTGATCAGACATTCCACTTCGGTGATCTTGTGTTCTTTCAGCCAGTCAGTCAGCTGATCGAGATCGGTACTCATAAAAGCCTCAGGGTTTAGCCGCGCCTGCGCGGCCAGCCACCCAGGCGGGTCGCGCGCGGTTCATGACGCAGATGCGAAATCGGTAGCGCGAATGGCCCTGGCCCTGACGCCGGGGCAGGCGGGAAGCAGGCAGGCGGCGCGTGTGGACACATCCGTATCCGCGTTCGGTTTGCACCGAGCTTAGCGTTGTTCATTTTTTTACACAACTTTCCGCCGCCGCCCCGCAGCCCCGCCTGGAATGCCCGCCCTGCCTGACTTCCAGCGGGCCTGTCCGGCCCCTGCGCGTGCCCCGAAAATGGCCTTTGCGCACCCTTGCGGGGCGTTTTCCCCGGCTATTGACAGGCCAAGGGGTTTGGGATTGACTCACAGCCAAGCCACCGACTGATTGAAATTTTTAACAATAAAGGTACGGATCATGTCGCCCCCTCCGCGTGTCGCTCACCCCGGCGAGGCGAGCGTCTTTCTCGAAGCGCATCCGGACGTCCAGTTCGTCGACCTGCTCATCGCCGACATGAATGGCGTGGTGCGCGGCAAGCGCATCGAGCGCAACAGCCTCGCCAAGGTCTACGAAAAAGGCATCAATCTCCCCGCCTCGCTGTTCGCCCTCGACATCAATGGCAGCACGGTGGAAAGCACCGGCCTGGGCCTGGACATCGGCGATGCCGACCGGGTTTGCCTGCCGATCGCCGACACCCTCAGCTACGAACCCTGGCAGAAGCGCCCCACCGCCCAGCTGCTGATGACCATGCACGAACTGGACGGCCGGCCCTTCTTCGCCGATCCGCGCGAAGTGCTGCGCCAGGTGATCGACCGCTTCGACGAGCTGGGCCTGACGGTGTGCGCGGCCTTCGAGCTGGAGTTCTACCTGATCGACCAGGAGAACGTGAACGGCCGCCCGCAGCCGCCGCGCTCGCCGATTTCCGGCAAGCGCCCGCATTCCACACAGGTGTACCTGATCGACGACCTCGACGAGTACGCCGACTGCCTGCAGGACATTCTCGAGGGCGCCAAGGTGCAGGGCATTCCAGCCGACGCCATCGTCAAGGAAAGCGCGCCGGCGCAGTTCGAGGTCAACCTGCATCACGTGGCCGACCCGCTGAAGGCCTGCGACTACGCGGTGCTGCTCAAGCGGCTGATCAAGAACATCGCCTACGACCACGAGATGGACACCACCTTCATGGCCAAGCCCTACCCGGGGCAGGCCGGCAACGGGCTGCACGTGCACATTTCGCTGCTCGATCGCGACGGCAACAACATCTTCGCCAGTGAGGATCCCCAGCAGAACGCCGCATTGCGCCACGCGATCGGCGGTGTGCTGGAGACCCTGCCGGCCTCCATGGCCTTCCTCTGCCCGAACGTGAACTCCTACCGCCGCTTCGGCGCCCAGTTCTACGTGCCCAATGCGCCGAGCTGGGGGCTGGACAACCGCACCGTGGCGCTGCGCGTGCCCACCGGCAGTTCCGAGGCCATTCGCCTGGAGCATCGGGTGGCCGGCGCCGACGCCAACCCCTACCTACTGATGGCGGCCGTGCTGGCAGGGGTGCACCATGGTCTGACCCAGCGGATCGAGCCGGGCGAGCCGATCGAGGGCAACTCCTACGAGCAGCTCGAACCCAGCCTGCCGAACAACCTGCGCGACGCCCTGCGCGCGCTGGACGACAGCGAGATCCTGGCGCGCTACATCAGTCCCGACTACATCGACATCTTCGTCGCCTGCAAGGAAAGCGAGCTGGAGGAATTCGAGCACTCGATCTCCGACCTGGAGTACAACTGGTACCTGCACACCGTGTGAGTCGCCGGGCAAATGCGACACGCATCGCACCGCTGCCCGGTCACTTGCCGGACAATGCGCCCCCCGCCGTGGCCCTGAGCCCGGCGGTCGCTGACCTACATCCGAAAATCCGTCCTCGAGTTCCCCATGGCTTGCTCCTCGCCCACTCGTAAACCCCGCGCCAGCAGCCAGGCGCGCATCGACGCCATCCATGCCGCGGCCCGGGCGCTGCTGGCCGAAGGCGGCGTCGCCGAGCTGAGCATCTATGCGGTGGCCGAGCGCGCCGGCATTCCGCCCTCATCGGTCTATCACTTCTTTCCCAACGTGCCCCTGCTGCTGCAGTCGCTGGCCGCCCAGGTGCACGCCGCGTTTCGCGACGTGCTCGCCATTCCGGTGGAACACGCCACGCTGGGCAACTGGCACGACCTGGCGGCGCAGCTGGAGCAGCGCATGGTGGACATCTATGCCGCCGATCCGGCGGCCCGCCAGCTGATCCTCGCCCAGCACGGCCTGAGCGAGCTGACTCAGGCCGACCAGCGGCACGACCTGGAACTGGGTCGCCTGCTGCACAGCCTGTTCGAGCGGCATTTCCTGCTGCCGGCGCTGCCGGAGGACATCGACATCTTCGCCCTGGCCATCGAACTGGCCGACCGGGTATACGCCAGCTCGGTGCAGCAGCATGGCCAGATCACCCCGCGCTGGCGCGAGGAAGGCCTGCGAGTGATCATCGCCTACCTGGGGCTGTATCTGCCGCCCTGGCTGAACAAGCGCGCCGCACCGCACGCCTGAATTCGATATTTATCGGCATTTATCCTGGATAGATGCCCACGGTTCGGATTGGCAGCCTTCATTTATCGATATTTATCGGCTATATATCCCTGCCATTCGAGGCCCGCAGGGGCCATCCTTAGCCTGTCACCGGATCGCGAGGTTACCGCCATGTCCCGCATCGTCACCGTCGCCGCCACCCAGATGGCCTGTTCCTGGGATCGCGAGGCCAACCTCGCCAACGCCGAGCGCCTGGTGCGCGAGGCAGCCGCGCAGGGTGCGCAGATCATCCTGATCCAGGAGCTGTTCGAAACCCCGTACTTCTGCCAGAAACCCAACGCCGATTACCTGCTGCTGGCCACCGAAGCCGAGCAGAATCCCGCCATCGCCCGCTTCAGCAAGCTGGCCGCCGAGTTGCAGGTGGTGTTGCCGATCAGCTTCTTCGAGCGCGCCGGGCGCGCCCGTTTCAACAGCATCGCCATCCTCGACGCCGACGGCCGCAACCTGGGCATCTACCGCAAGAGCCACATCCCGGACGGCCCCGGCTATCACGAGAAGTACTACTTCAACCCGGGCGATACCGGCTTCAAGGTGTGGAACACCCGCTACGCGAAGATCGGCGTGGGCATCTGCTGGGACCAGTGGTTCCCCGAATGCGCGCGCAGCATGGCGCTGCAGGGCGCCGAACTGCTGTTCTACCCGACCGCCATCGGCAGCGAGCCCCACGACGCCAGCATCACCTCCCGCGACCACTGGCAGCGCGTGCAGCAGGGCCATGCCGGCGCCAACCTGATGCCGCTGATCGCCAGCAACCGCATCGGTCGCGAAGAGCAGGACGGTTACGACATCACCTTCTACGGCTCCTCGTTCATCGCCGATCAGTTCGGCGCCAAGCTGCAGGAACTGAACGAAACCGAAGAGGGCATCCTGGTGCAACGCTTCGATCTGGATGCGCTGGAGAAGATCCGCAGCGCCTGGGGCGTGTTCCGTGATCGCCGGCCGAACCTGTACGGCGCGCTGAAGACCCTCGACGGCAGCCTGGAGTCCTGAACATGGCGCTGAAGACCCCACGCGCCGACGGCTTTCGCATGCCGGCGGAATGGGAACCGCACAGCCAGACCTGGATGCTCTGGCCGGAACGCCCGGACAACTGGCGCCTGGGTGGCAAGCCGGCGCAGGCGGCGTTCTGCGCCGTGGCCGAGGCCATTGCCCGCTTCGAGCCGGTGAGCATCGGTGTGTCCGCCGCGCAGTACGAGAACGCCAGCGCACGGCTGGGCGGGCAGCCGAACATCCGTCTGGTGGAAATGAGCAGCGATGATGCCTGGATACGCGACACCGGCCCGACCTTCGTCATCGATGGCGGCGGCCGGGTGCGCGGCGTGGACTGGGACTTCAACGCCTGGGGCGGCTTCAACGGTGGCCTGTACTGGCCCTGGCAGCGCGACAGCCAGGTGGCCGGCAAGGTGCTGGGCATCGAGCGTTGCGCCCGCTACGTCACGCCCGGCTTCGTGCTGGAAGGCGGCGCCATTCACGTGGACGGCGAGGGCACGCTGCTGACCACCGAGGAATGCCTGCTCAACCCCAACCGCAATCCGCACCTGGACCGCACACAGATCGAAGCTGTGCTGCGCGAGCATCTGGCGGTGGAGACGGTGATCTGGCTGCCGGACGGCCTGTTCAGCGACGAGACCGACGGCCATGTGGACAATTTCTGCTGCTTCGTGCGCCCCGGCGAGGTACTGCTGGCCTGGACCGACGACCCTGCCGACCCCAACCACGCCCGCTGCCGCGCGGCGCTGCGGGCCCTGGAAAGCAGTCGCGATGCCCGTGGGCGCCAGCTGACCGTGCACCGCATGCCGATCCCCGGCCCGCTGTACGCGACCGAAGAGGAATGCGCTGGCGTCGACCGCGCGGTCGGCAGCCAGCCGCGCGATCCATCGATCCGCCTCGCCGGCTCCTACATCAACTTCCTGATCGTGAACGGCGGCATCATCGCGCCCGCATTCGACGACCCGCGGGACGCCGAGACCGAGCAGCTACTGCGGCGGCTGTTCCCGGAACACCGGGTGGTGATGGTGCCGGGCCGCGAAATCCTGCTCGGCGGCGGCAACATCCATTGCATCACCCAGCAACAGCCGGCGCCGCAACGGGCCGATTGATTGGGGCCTGTGGGGCCGGCTTCATGCCGGCCGACTGGGTTAGTAACGATACCGGTGCGCCGTATTCGATTCCGCCGGCCGGCGTAAAGCCGGCCCGACAAGGAAGCGGGTGCTTCGCCCAAGCCTGTAGGGCCGGACCTACCCGGCCAGCTTTATGCCGGCCGACTGGGGTGGGAACGGTACCAATGCGCCGTATTCGACTCTGCCGCCGGCCCTACAAAGGCCCCGCGCCTTACGCCCCGCCTTCCAGCCAGACGTCGCGCGCCCAGTGCCACACCGACTCCCAGGTCTCGTCGTCCAGCTCGCCGGTGTCCTCGCGCCACAGGAACACCTCGCCCTCCGGGTCGACCGCGTAGTAGTCGCGGCCGACCTGGCACAGCGGCACCAGGTAGCGCGGCATGCCGGCGTCCCAGGCATTGGCGGCGACTTCCGGCAGGTAGGTGTGAGACTGCGGATCGCTGGCGGTCACCGGCTCCAGGCGGCCGTAGACCACATCGCTGACCTTCAGCAGGAACTCGCGCAGCTCGAAGGGCAGGTGGATGAGGATCTGTTCCTGGATTTCCACCAGGGTCTCCTCCTCCGGCAGTTCCAGCGGCACCGGCACCGGTTCGTTGAGTTCACGCAGCTGATCGATGACGTCTTCCATCGACGGGACTCCTGTGGGAAATGCGCGCTTTATAGCGCAGCCCGAACACCGCGCAAAAGAAAAACCCGGGACAAGCCCGGGTCTTCCTTCTGCCCAATCGTTCAACCGTTCTGGCGGATACCGGCCAGCAGCCAGGGCTGGTTCTCGCCCTGCTCGCGCTCCATGCGCCAGCTTTCGCTGAACACTTCGCCCTGGTCGAAGCGCGAGGTCTTGCTCACGCCAGTGAAGGTCAGGGTGGCCACGGTCTTGTCCGCGTTGTCGTCCACGCCATCGAGCACCACGTTCAGGTTGTCGATGTAGGTGGACTGGAAGCCATCGCCCAGCGACTGACGCTCCTGGGTCAGGAACTCCAGGATCTGCGGGGTGACGAACTCGGCGATCTTGTCCATCTCGGCGGCATCCCAGTGCTGCTGCAGCTCCAGGAAGTGGCCACGGGCCTGCTCGATGAAACGCTGTTCGTTGAACCAGGCCGGCGCGTTGATCACCGGCGCGGCGGACGCCGTGGCGCCGAGGGCCTGCCCGAAGATGTTGGTGCCCTGGGCTTCGCGCTGCATGACCGGCGGCGCGCCGGCGGTGGCGTACTGCTGCTGGGGCATGGCGGCCTGGGCCTTGCGGCGGCGCGCGGCGATCAGCTTGAAGATCACGAAGGCGATCAGGCCGAAGATCAGCATGTCCATGATCTGCAGGCCCTCGAAGCCGTCACCCATGAACATGGAAGCCAGCAGGCCACCGGCGGCGATGCCGGCCAGCGGGCCGAGCCAGCGGGAAGCGCCACTGGCGGCCGGCGCGGCGGCACCCGGACGCGCGGCCGGAGCCTGGGCCTGCTGGGCCGGAGCGGCCTGACGGGTCTGGTGAGACGGAGCGGAACCAAAGCTCTTCTTGTTACCCAGACGCGCCGCGTCGGCATCCAGGGTGAAGGTCAGGCCCAGGCAGAAGGCCAGGGCAATACTGAGAAAATGCTGCATCAGGGATATCCCAATTGATTGATTCACGCGCGTCATCTTGCCCAGCGGCCGGAGTGAATGCCAGCACAGAGTGTTTCTGGCTGCGTCAGCACAACTAGTGCAGCAGGTAGCGCAGCGGGACGCTATCGAAGCGGCGGCGCAGGTAGCGGCGGGTCTCGGCCAGATCCGGATCGGGCCGTCGCAGCCAGTGGCAGAAGGTGCGCAGGAACAGGCCGCTGAGCAGGCATTCCTGGCCGATACGGTTCAGCCAGACACCCCGCAGCCGCGCGCCGGCTCGCCACCACTGCACCACCCGGCTCAGGCTGTGCAGGCCACCCAGTTGCAGGTGCAGATGCCCCGGCTCCAGCTTGTAGAGCAGCATCTGGCCCGCCAGCGCGTGATAGGGCTCCAGTGCTCTCAGCCAGGCCACCAGCAGCTCCTCCAGCCGCTCGGCTGGCAACAGGGCTGCCAGATCCTCATCGCGGGCACGTGCCAGCATCGCCTGTTCGGCGCGGGCGAACCAGGCGTCGACCAGGGCGTCCTTGTCCGGATAGTGGCGGGCGATGGCGTCCAGGCCGATGCCCAGCGCATCGGCCACCTCATACAGCTGCAGGCGTTCCCAGCCGCGGGCTTCGGCCAGTGACAGGGCGGTATCGAGAATCAGCGCGGCGCTCGTGTCGGACATGGCGATCACCTCGCCGGCAAGTATGGCCGGCACACGGCGAGCGACAGCGCAGCGCGACGGGTGGCCGGTAGCCGCTTTCGTGGGCCACGGCTTTGGTGGGAGCGGACTTGTCCGCGAGCTCTTTCGTGCAGGCCGCGCCCAACAGCTCGCGAATGAATTCGCTCCTACCGGGCGCCGTACCAGCTTGCCGCTAGGTCCCGGTACCGCGCCACCAGGACTGGCTGGCCAGGGCGTCCTGGATCTTCTGTTCCTGGCGCACCAGCTCGCGGTTCCACTCGTCGGCCTTGCCGTCGATGAACTGCTCCAGCGCCTTCTCGCTGCGCATGGCGCGCAGCAGATCGCCCTGCAGGCGCTCCAGGTGCTCCTCGGCGGTGGCCAGTTCGCGGCGCTGCAGATCGATCATCTTGTACAGGTTGGTCTTGTACTGCTGCTGGTTGAGACGGTGCAGCCCGGTTTCCGAACCGCCCACGTACTCGCTCAGGCGGCCCAGGCCGCTGATGTTGTTGCGGTAGCGCTGGCACAGGTTGCGCTGGTACTGCACGCGGCCGAGCATCTGCCGCACGCGCATCTGGCGGATGGCGGCCAGCTTGCCGAGGGTGTTCAGCTGGTCCTTCATCCGCGGCTCCCGAGCAGTTGCTGCAGCGTGCGCACGCTGAACTCGAGGTCGGCGTCCTGGCCGGTTTCCTGGCGCAGGAAACGCTCGATGGCCGGCGCCAGCTGCACGGCGCGGTCGGTCTTGGCGTCGGCGCCCGGGGTGTAGCCACCCAGCGGGATCAGTTCGCGGATCTTCTCGTAGGTGCTGTACAGCTCCTTGAGCAGGCGCGCGGCGTTGCGGTGTTCGGGGCCGGTGACCTGGGCCATGCAGCGGCTCACCGAGGCGCCGATGTCGATGGCCGGGTAGTGGCCGACCTCGGCCAGCTTGCGCGACAACACGATGTGGCCGTCGAGAATCGCCCGGGCGCAGTCAACGATCGGATCCTGATGGTCGTCGCCCTCGGCCAGCACCGTGTACAGCGCGCTCAGGCTGCCGGTCGGACTGGCGCCATTGCCGGCGCTTTCCACCAGCTCCGGCAGCATGCCGAACACCGACGGCGGATAGCCCTTGGTGGCCGGCGGCTCGCCCAGCGCCAGGGCGATCTCGCGCTGGGCCATGGCGTAGCGGGTCAGCGAATCCATCAGCAGCAGCACGTCCTGGCCGCGGTCGCGGAAGTACGCGGCGATGCTGTGGCATAGGTCGGCGGCCTTCAGGCGCATCAGCGGCGACTCGTTGGCCGGGGCCACCACCACCACCGCCTTGCGCAGACCCTCCGGGCCGAGGGAATGCAGGATGAACTCCTGCACTTCACGGCCGCGCTCGCCGATCAGGCCAACCACCACCACGTCGGCCTTGGTCTGCCGGGTGATCATGCCCAGCAGCACGCTCTTGCCCACGCCGCTGCCGGCGAACAGGCCGACCCGCTGGCCCTTGCCGAGGGTGAGCATCGAGTTGATGGCGCGCACGCCGACGTCCAGCGGCTCTTCCACGGGACGGCGGCGCAGCGGGTTGACTGGCGGCGGCAGCGGCGGCAGCAGGTCGTGGCCGGTCAGCTTGCCCTGGTCGTCCAGCGGCTCGCCGAGGCCGTTGACCACCCGGCCGAGCCAGGAGTCGTCGATGCGCAGGCGTGCTTCCTCGCGGATCGGGAAGATGCGCGCGCCGGTGGCCAGGCCCAGCGGCTTTTTGAACGGCATCAGGTAGGTGATTTCGCGGTTGAAGCCCACCACCTGGGCTTCCAGCAGGCTGCCGTCGGTCTGTTCCACGTAGCAGCGCTGGCCGGTCGGCTGGTGACAGCCGAGCCCTTCCAGGATCAGCCCGGACACCCGCACCAGGCGTCCGCTGACCTTGGCCAGCTGGACGCTGTCGAGGGATTTCAGGGCCTCGTCGAGGGCGTCACTGTCCAGCAGCATGGCCGATTACTCCTCGACCTTGAGGTGCCCGGCCAGGGTATCCATGCAGGCGTCCAGACGCTGCTGGCAACCGATGTCGGCTTCCGCCTCGGAGGTGACCACGCGGCATTCGCCGTGGGCCAGACGGTCGTCGGGCACCAGCTTCCAGCGCCGCGCGCGCTCCGGGTCGATGTCGCGGATGCGTGCGCATTCCTCGGGGTTGAGGTGGATCTGCACGTCCTCGTGATTGCCGGGCAGGGTGTTGAGCACTTCCTCGGCCAGGGTCAGCAGCTGTGCCGGATTCAGCGTCAGCTCGACGCGGATCACCTGGCGGGCCACCTTGGCGACCATTTCCAGCAACTGCTCGCGGCGGCCGCGCTCGTATTCGCCCACCGCCGCGCGGAACGATTCCATCATGCGGTCCAGCGGCGCGCTGGCCTGCTCGAAGACACGTCGGCCCTGCAGACGACCGTCTTCCAGGCCCTTGGCCAGACCTTCCTCCAGCCCACGCTGGTAGCCTTCGGAGCGGCCGGCTTCCACACCCTCCTCGCGGCCTTCCTGAAAGCCGCGTTCCTGGCCTTCCTGATAGCCCTCGGCCAGGGCGCGCTGCAGCGCGGCCGGATCGGTGGTCAGGGTTTCCTGACTGTCACCGGCCACCACGCTGCGATGGCGCGGCGGGAAACGGTAGACGCGCCACCCACGGGCATCGCCTCTGATCACTCGTACCGTCATGCGCTCACCTGTCACTCGACCGTCTGTTCACGGAACAGCTGAATCTGGATTTCGCCGTCGGCCGCCATTTCGCGGACGATGGACATGATGTCCTTGCGCACCTGCTCGACGCGGCTGATGGGCACCGGGCCCTGGCGACGCTTGATGTTTTCCATCTGCTGCGCCTGGCGGCGCGGCATGGCGCCCAGCACGGCCTTGACCAGCTCGGCTTCGGCACCCTTGAGCGCGACCACCCACTCTTCCAGCGGCACGGCCTCGATGAGCGCCTGCAGCACTTCCTGGCTCTGACGGGCGAGGATGAAGAAGTCGTACATCTGGTCTTCGATGCGGTCGACCAGCGACTCGTCGTGGCTGCGCAGCAGCTCGAACATCTGCATGCGGTCGCCCTTGAAGCGGTTGAGGATGTCCGCCACCTGCTTCAGGCCGCGCACCTGCGAGCCCTGGGCGGACAGCACGCTGAGGCTGCGGCCGATCAGCTGTTCCAGCTCGGCGATCACGTCGCCGCTGATCTCGTTCAGGTTGGCGATACGGTAGAGCAGGTCATCCTGCTGCTCGATCGGCAGGCATTCGAGCACCTCGGTGGCCTGACCCGGCGGCAGGAAGGCGATGAACACCGCCTGCATCTGCGCGTGCTCGGTGGCGATCAGCGTGGCCAGCTGGCGCGGGTCGAGCCATTCGAGCCGGGACATCTTGGCGCGGATTTCCTCGCCATAGATGCTGTCCAGCAGGGTGCGGGTAATCTCGCCGCCCAGCGCCTTGGCCAGCATGCCATCCAGGTAGCTGCGGCTGGCGCCCTTGATGCTGCTCTGCTCCTTGTAGTCCTCGAAGAAGCGCCCGATCACCTCGGTGACCTGGTTCAGCTTGATGTTGGACAGGCGCGCCATGGCCTGGCTGACGGCAATGATCTCCTCGCGGGAGAAGTGCTTGAGCACGCCGGCGGCGGCCTCGTCGTCCATGCTCAGCATGAGGATGGCGGCCTGCTCGATCGGGCTGGGCAGGGTGTTCGTGGTGACTACCCGGCTGACCGGCTCGGTCGAGTTGGTGGTGTCGCTGCTTTGGGTACTCATGCTTTCTTCTCGTTGCGGCCGATCCAGTGCTTGAGCACCTCGGAGACCCGTTCGGGCTCATTGAGGGCAAGCATCTGCAGGTGTTCGATCTGATGCTCCAGGCCCGAACCGGGCGCCGGCAGGCGGATCTCGGCCAGCGGGTTGAGTTCGCTGAAGATCTTCGGCAGGGCGGGTGTCGGCAGTTCGGGGGCGACCGGCGCCAGCAGGTGCGAATCGTCGCCGGCGATGGCCGTCTGGGCACTGGCGGCCAGGGCCGCGGCGGCCGCCGCCTCCTCGTCCTTGCGCGGGTTGAGGGCGCGGATCGCCGGACGCACGCCGAACAGCAGGATCAGCAGGCTGACCAGCCCGGCCAGACCCAGCTTGCCCCACTCCAGAACCTTGTCGTCCTGCCACCAGGCCAGGTCCGGCTCGACCAGGGTCATCGGCGCGAAGGGCAGGGTGCTCAGGGCCAGCAGGTCGCCGCGCTCGGCGTTGAAGCCGGCGGCGGTGCGCACCATGGTTTCCAGTTGGGCCAGCACGCCCTCGGGCCAGCCGCCCTCGGGCGCCACGTCGGCATTGATCACCACCGCCACGCTCTGCTGACGCAGGCGGAAGGCCGGGTGCTTGATGTGGGTGATGGTCTGGTCGTAGTCGTGGCGACGGTTGCTTTCCATCCGGGTGGAGGTGGCGGCGCGGTTCTCCGCATCGCCGTCGGCATTCGGGGCATTGGCGATCGGCCGGTTGGTCAGCGAACCGGGCACGCCGAGGGCCAGCTGGTCCAGGGTTCGCTCGTCACGCAGCACCTCGCTGCGCAGGCGCGGCGTTTCGCCGTAGACCTGCTGGGTTTCCTCGCGCTGGCTGAAGTCGATGTCGGCGGCCACGCTCACGCGGTAGTTGCCCAGGCCCAGCACCGGGGCCAGCACCTGCTCGATGTTGCTGGCAACCTTCTTCTGGTACTCCTCGTTGGCCTTCCACTGCTGGGTCGGGCCGGTGCCGCCGGCCGCCAGGGCGCGGGTCAGCAGCACGCCATACTGATCGACCACGTGCACGTCTTCGGGCTTGAGGTTGGGCAGGCTGCCGGCCACCAGGTTGGCGATGGCGGTGACCTGGTCGGGCTCCATGCTGTAGCCCGGATCGAGCTGCACCATCACCGAGGCCTTGGCCGGGGCGCGCTTGCCGACCACGAAGGAATGGCTTTCCTCCTGGGCCAGATGCACGCGCGCACTGTTCACACCGCGCAGGGTCATGATGGTCTGCGCCAGCTCGCCTTCCAGGCTGCGCTTGAAGCGCACGTTCTGCACGAACTGGCTGGTGCCCAGCGGCTCTTCCTTGTCGAACAGCTCGTAGCCGGCCGGGCGGCTGACCTTGACGCCCTTGGAGGCCATCAGCATGCGCGCGCGGGCCAGGTCCGACTCGGCGACCAGCACCTGGCCGTTGACCGGGTGCACCCGGTAGCGCACGCCTTCGGCGTCCAGCACCTGCATGACCTCGGAGGCCTGATAGGTTTCGCCGCTGCCATACAGCGGGCGCAGCGTTTCGCTGTCACGCCACAGGTAGAAGACCACCAGCAGCGCCAGGATCGCGGCCACGGCGGCCAGGCTGGCCAGGAACCAGCGGGGGTCGAGCTTCAGGCCCCGCTCGCGGAATGTATTCAGTAGGTTTTGCAGCACGGGTCGGCTCTCGTGACGCTTACAGCGGCGTCTTCAGGATCTCGTCGAAGGCGGAGGACAGCTTGTTGCGTACCTGCAACAACGCCGAGAAGGACACGCTGGCCTTCTGGCTGTCGACCATGGCGCCCACCAGGTCGTCGCTCTCGCCCATTTCCACGGCGCGCTGGGCGGCGCTGGCGCGGTGCTGATCGGCGTCCACCGCGCGGATCAGTTGTTCGAAGGACACGCCGAAACTGCCCGGCTGTGCCTCTTCCGCACGCAGCGCCTCGCGCACCGCGCCGCCCTGGGCGACGCTGGTGAACTGCTGCATGCGCGTGAGCATGTCCATGCGCACCTGTGTGATTGAATCCATGCCCGTCTCCCGCCGGTCAAAAATTGATCTGCATGCCCTGCTCGCGCATGGCGTTGAGGCGATACCGCAGGGCGCGCGGGGTCATGCCCAGGCTCTGTGCGGCCTTGGCCTTGTGCCCGTCGAAACGCCGAATGGTGTCCAGCACATGTTGGTATTCGGCCAGTTTGCCGCTGGCTTTAAGCGCAGCCCGCCCGCCGGTGCCTTCCTGAGGCGCGCCGACCAGGCTGACTGTCGCCGGCTCGGGGGCCGCCAGACCCAGGTCGATCGGCTGGATGAACAGGCCGTTGCGCAGCACCAGGGCGCGCTGCAGGGTGTTCTCCAGCTCGCGCACGTTGCCCGGCCAGGCATGCTGCAGCAACGCCTGGCAGGCGCTTTCGGTGAGCAACTGGTCGGGGTCTTCGTGGGGGGCGCAGCGCCGGATGAAGCTGCGCGCCAGCGGCAGGATGTCCTCGCGGCGTTCGCGCAGCGGCGGAATGTGCAGCGGCAGCACGTCCAGGCGATAGAGCAGGTCTTCACGGAAGCGGCCCTGGGCCACTTCCTCGCGCAGGTCGCGGTTGGTGGCGGCGATGATGCGCACATCCAGTTCGATCTCGCGGCGCCCGCCCAGGCGCTCCACCCGGCGTTCCTGCAACACGCGCAGCAACTTGGCCTGCAGGCCGAGCGGCAGCTCGCCGATCTCGTCGAGCAGCAGGGTGCCGCCGTTGGCCAGTTCGAACTTGCCCGCCTGGCTGTTCACCGCGCCGGTGAAAGCACCGCGCTCGTGGCCGAACAACAGGGATTCGAGCATCGCCTCGGGGATCGCCGCGCAGTTCACCGCGACGAAGGGCGCCTCGGCGGACGCGCCGAAGCCGTGGATGTAGCGGGCCATCAGCTCCTTGCCGGTGCCGGTTTCGCCGCTGATCAGCACCGGCATGCGGGTCAGCGCCACGCGCTGGGCCATGGCCAGCAGGCGCCGGCCGGCGGCCGACTGGCTGATCAGGCCCTCGCGGGCCAGTCCGGCCTGGGCATGGCGCTGCAGCAGGGCGCCAACCTGGGTGGCGCTGAACGGCGCCAGCAGATAGTCGATGCAGCCCAGCTCGAGCAGGCGCGCCGCCACCGCCTGGTCGGCGTACTCGACGATGGGCACCACATGCAGGCGCTGGCAGCCGACCAGCGGCAGCAGCTGCAGCTCGAGCGTGGAAATTTCCAGATCGCGGACGAAGAGAAAGAGGATGTCCAGCCGGGCCTGGCGCACCAGGGCGGGCGCCGGCGGCTCGGCGAAATGCTCAACGGCGCAGCCGGCCACCTGCAACTGCTGCAGCAGCAATGCATAGCTGTGATTGTCCCGACTGCCGACCACGCCGATCGCCGGCGAAGTTAATTCAGCGGCTGCTGGTCGCTCATTGAAGTTATGCATATACCAATCCAGGCAAGTCACGTTTCAGGAACGTACAACGACTACCATCCTTTCCGCGCCATTAGACCAACGGCCAAGTCGGGATTGCCGCGGCGGCAGCTTGTGCACAAGTATCTGGCAGGGCATGGCTGCATTTTGCGCAGCGAGTGTGGCACGCTAGCAGCCAGTCGCCACTGTGCACAGTACCGGACACGATTAATACCCTCAGCCGCCATCAAAATCAATGAAACCGGGGCTTTTGATCTTTTTTGATTTAAGGTTTCGCCCCCCCTGCCGATAGGGTTGCGGAATGGGGTAGGCGCGCCTGACGAGACGGCGCAGCCAGTGGGCCGGCGGCAGCCGTCGGGACCCGAATCCGATGGACAGCAAGACCCGACCACGGATCGCTTACTTATATTCAGGATGTACCTCACCATGACTGGCAACCCGAAAGTGCTCCATGATGTGCCGGCGGACAAACTGCTCCGCCTGAAGACGCACAAGCTGGGCCGGCATTATCACAAGGTGCCGATTTTCATTAAGGAAAGTTCCAGCAAACATCCGCGCATCATTGCCGACTATTTTCTGCGCAACTTTCGCATCACCCTGGAACTGATCCAGGTCAATGTTCATGAAGATTGTCCGCGCGAGCCCGCGCTGCGGTTGTGCAGCCCGCTGGGCCGTATCGGCTTTTCCATCGATCGCGCCCTGCTGGCCGAAGTTCTCGAAAGTTATTACGGCGGTACCGCGCTGACCGGCGAACTGCCGCCGCCGAACACCTCCGAGCAGCGCCTGGGCGAGCGCCTGGGCAAGGAAGTGGCCGACCTGTTCGGTCGCATGCTGCTGGGCGGCAAGTCCATCGGCGCGCTGGAGCGCTACGAGAACGCCTACGAGGAAGTGCACTGGGAGTACGTTGCGGAGTTCCGCTACCAGGCCCCGAGCGGCCTGCAGGGATCGCTGTTCCTGTTCCTCGATCCCGACGTGGTCGATGAGCTGACCAGCCAGGTGAACGATCGACCCGCGCCTCGCCAGGCCTGCGACCCGGTGGCGCAGATCAAGCAGCTGCCGCTGCACCTGGACTGCGTTCTGGCATCGCTGCAGATGAGCCTGGCCGATGTGCTGGCCCTGCGCCCCGGCGACATCCTCATGACCCGCCTGCGCGAGCCGGTCGAGGTCTGCATCAATCAGCACCCGCTGTTCCGCGGCAGCATCTTCGAGGAAAGCGGCAGCCTGTTTCTAACCTCTCTGGAAAGTGTGAAGAACCCATGACCGGACATCTGTCGAACAGCGACCTGGACACCCTGATCAGCGATGGCGAGCTGAGCCTCAACGATCCCGAGCCGCTTGCCGCCCTTCCCGAACCGTCCGAGCCGCAGCGCCTGCCGCAACAGGACCTGAGCTTCTTCGGCAAGATTCCGGTGCATGTCACCCTGGAAGTCGGCTCGAGCGAAGTCACCCTGCAGGACCTGATGTCCGTTGACGTGAGCAGTGTGATCGCCCTCGACAAGCTGGCCGGCGAACCGCTGGACGTGAAGGTCAACGGCGCGCCCTTCGCCAAGGCCGAGGTGGTGGTGCTCAACGGCAACTACGGGTTGCGCATCGTCGAACTGAACAGCAACGGTCTTTCCGGTCTGAAGCCATGATGGCGCGCCTGCTGGCCGTGGCCGGCGTCCTGGTCATCGCGCTGCTGCTGCCGTTTCCGGCGTTTGCCCAGGAAGCCGGCGGCGGCGAGATCGCGCTGTTCAACCTGAACGACACGGAAAACGGCCAGACGCTCAGCGTCAAGCTGCAGATCCTGGTGCTGATGACCCTGCTGGGTCTGGTGCCGGCGATGCTGATGCTGATGACCTGCTTCACGCGCTTCATCATCGTGCTGGCCATCCTGCGCCAGGCCATGGGCCTGCAGTCCAGCCCGCCGAACAACGTGCTGGTCGGCATCGCCCTGGCGCTGACCCTGCTGGTGATGCGCCCGGTCTGGCAGGAAATCCATACCGAGGCCTACGAGCCGTTCCAGAACGACCAGATCAGCTTCGAGCAGGGCCTGGGCGAGGCCAAGCAGAGCATCAGCCGCTTCATGCTGGCGCAGACCAACGAGACCGCGCTGGCCACCATTCTCGACCTGGCCGGCGAGGAGCAGCCCGCGGACATCGCCACCCTGGACTTCACCCTGCTGCTGCCGGCATTCGTGCTCAGCGAGCTGAAGACCGCCTTCCAGCTCGGTTTCATGATCTTCGTGCCATTCCTGGTCATCGACCTGGTGGTGGCCAGTGTGCTGATGGCCATGGGCATGATGATGCTCTCGCCGATGATGATCTCGCTGCCCTTCAAGCTGATGGTCTTCGTGCTGGTGGATGGCTGGACGCTGCTGGTCGGCACCCTGGCCACCAGTCTGCAGCCCCTATAGAGGTAGCCCGTCGTGCTCACTCCGGAAATCGCCGTCGACCTGATCAGCCACGCCGTGCAGATCACTGCGCTGATCGTCTGCGTGCTGGTGATTCCGAGCCTGCTCGGCGGCCTGCTGGTGGCGATCTTCCAGGCCGCCACACAGATCAACGAACAGATGCTCAGCTTCCTGCCGCGCCTGCTGATCACCCTGGGCATGCTGGTGGTGGCCGGCCACTGGATCCTCGGCACGCTGATGGACCTGTTCATCCAGACCTTCCGCCAGGCGGGCGGCCTGGTCGGTTGAGGCAATGAATTCCGGTCAGGCGCTGTTCGATGCCAGCCAGTGGCTGCTGGCCCTGCAACTGTTCTGGTGGCCGTTCGTGCGCATCATGGCGGCGTTGAGCATTGCCCCGGTGTTCGGCCAGCGCTCCCTCCCGGTGCGCGCGCGCCTGCTGCTGGCGGTGGTACTGACCGTGGCGCTGCTGCCCGCCCTGCCGCCCTCGCCGGAGATCGACGTGCTGTCACCGGCCGGCGCGCTGGCCACCGTCGAGCAGATCCTCTTCGGCGTGCTGCTGGGCCTGATGCTGCAGCTGGCCTTCGCGGTGTTCAGCATCACCGGCGAACTCATCTCCACGCAGATGGGCATGGGCATGGCGCGCTACAACGACCCGGTGAACGGCATTTCCTCCACCTCGATCCTCTATCAGGTGTTCTTCATCCTGCTGGTACTGGTGTTCCTGGCGCTGGACGGCCATCTGCTGGTGATCAGCATCCTGCACAAGAGCTTCACCCTCTGGCCGGTGGGCAGCGGCATCCACTACTTCGGCTTCCAGGCCTTCGTGCATGCCATGGCCTGGGTGCTGGCCGCCGCGCTGCTGATCGCCCTGCCGGCGGTGTTCTGCCTGTTTCTGGTGCAGTTCTGCTTCGGCCTGCTCAACCGCATCTCGCCGGCCATGAACCTGTTCTCGCTGGGCTTCCCGCTGGCCATCCTGGTCGGCCTGCTGTGCCTGAAGCTGCTGGTGCCCTACCTGCCGGAAAACTACCTGAACCTCAGTCGCCAGCTGCTGGACAACCTGGCCATCCTGCTGCCGGGAGGCCTCGATGGCTGAGAACCAGTCCAGTCAGGAGAAGACAGAACAGGCGACACCCCAGAAGCTGCAGAAGGCCAAGGAGGAAGGGCAGATCACCCGCTCGCGCGACCTGGCGACCATGGTCTCGCTGCTGGCCACCCTGCTGCTGCTGCGGATCTTCTTCGACTACATGCTCGACGGCTTCGCCCAGATCTTTACCGGCTCGTACATCAACTTCGCGCGCAGCGAGCTGACCCCCAATGACGTCACCCAGGTACTGCTCAACGGCATCCTGACCTTCATCCTCATCCTGCTGCCGCTGCTGATCGCGCCGCTGGTGGTGATCCCCTTCGGCCTGATCCCCAGCGGCTGGATGTTCGCCAGCAAGAACTTCCATCCGAAGCTGGAGAAGCTCAACCCGCTGACCGGCCTCAAGCGCATCGTCTCGATGCAGAACCTCACGGATTTCCTCAAATCCTTCCTCAAGGTGCTGATCCTGATCGCCATGGGCTGGATCCAGATGGTCTACACCCTGCCGCGCCTGATCGCCCTGCAGAAATCCGACCTGGCCACCGCCCTGGGCAGCGCCTTTTCCCTGACCTTCGACATGCTGATCATGATGATGGCGGTGTTCGTGGTGTTCGCCGTGATCGACGTGCCGCTGCAGCGCTTCCTGTTCATGAAGAAGATGCGCATGACCAAGCAGGAGGTGAAGGAGGAATACAAGAACCGCGAGGGCAAGCCGGAGGTGAAGGCCAGGATCAAGCGCCTGCAGCGCCAGCTGGCCCAGCGCCAGATCAGCAAGGTGCTCAAGGACGCGGACGTGGTGATCACCAACCCGCTGCACTTCGCCGTCGCCCTCAAGTACGACCTCAAGAAGGCCCAGGCCCCCTACGTGATTGCCAAGGGGCATGACGAAACCGCGCAGTTCATTCGCGAGAAGGCCATGGACCTCGCCATCGAGGTGGTGCCCATGCCGCCCCTGGCCCGCGCCGTGTACTTCACCACCCAGGTCAACCAGCAGATTCCGAGCGCCCTTTATCAGGCGGTGGCCCACGTACTGACCTACGTCCTGCAGCTCAAGGCCTACCGGCGCGGCAACCGCCGCGTCGAGCCCGTGCTGCCCAAGGAACTGCCCATTCCCTCTTCACTTGCCAACCGAGCGTCAACATGAGCCCAATGCAGCAATTCTCCGCCACCTTGCGCAACGGCAAGATCGGCATCCCCGTGGTGGTGCTGTCCATCCTGGCGATGATCATCCTGCCCCTGCCGCCGCTGGTGCTGGACATTCTGTTCACCTTCAACATCGGCATGTCGATCCTCGTGCTGCTGGTCTGCGTCTCGACCCGCACGCCGCTGGACTTCTCGCTGCTGCCGACGGTGATCCTGGTCACCACGCTGCTGCGCCTGACGCTCAACGTCGCCTCCACGCGGATCGTGCTGCTCGAAGGCCACACCGGCACCGACGCGGCGGGCAAGGTGATCGAGGCGTTCGGCGAGGTGGTGATCGGCGGCAACTTCATCGTCGGCATCATCGTCTTCGTCATCCTCACCATCGTGAACTTCCTGGTGATCACCAAGGGTGGCGAGCGCATCGCCGAAGTGACCGCGCGCTTCACCCTGGACGCGCTGCCCGGCAAGCAGATGGCCATCGACGCCGATCTCAACGCCGGCCTGATCAACGCCGACGACGCGCGCAAGCGCCGCGCCGACGTGGCCAAGGAATCCGACTTCTACGGGGCCATGGATGGCGCCGCCAAGTTCGTGCGCGGCGACGCCATCGCCGGCATCCTGATCCTGCTGATCAACCTGATCGGCGGCTTCGCCATCGGCATGCTGGTCCACGACCTGTCCGCCGCCGAATCCTGGCGCCTGTTCGCGCTGCTGAGTATCGGTGACGGCCTGGCCGCGCAGATTCCGGCGCTGCTGCTGTCCACCGCCGCGGCGATCATCATCACCCGCACCAACGAGTCGTCGGAAATCACCGGCCTGGTGCGCAAGCAGATGCTCGCCCAGCCGTCGACGCTCTACACCGTGGCCGGCGTGATCGCCGTGATCGCGCTGGTGCCGGGCATGCCGCACCTGGCGTTCCTCAGCTTTGCCGCGCTGATCGCCTTCGTCGGCTGGCGGGTCGCCCGCTTCGCCCCGGTGGACGAGGCCGAAAGCCTGGAGAAGATCACCGCGCTGAGCCGTGACCTGCGCCAGGACAAGCCGCAGCCGCTGGCCTGGGAAGACATCCCGCTGGTCGAGCGGCTGTCGGTATCGCTGGGCTACAAGCTGGTCGGCCTGGTCAACGACGCCGGTGGCTCGCCCCTGCCGCTGCGCATTCGCGGCGTGCGCCAGACGCTGTCCGAACAGCTCGGCTTCCTGCTGCCGGAAGTACACATCCGCGACAGCCTGCGCCTGAAGGCCTCGCAGTACGCCATCTACATCAACGGCGAGCGCATCGACGGCGCTGAGCTGTATCCGGACCGCCTGATGGCCATTCCCTCGGCCAAGCTGTACGGCGAGATCGACGGCATCCTCGGCACCGATCCGGCCTACCGCATGCAGGTGGTGTGGATCGAGCCGGCGCTGAAGAGCAAGGCGCTCAACCTCGGCTACCAGGTGATCGACTGCTCCAGCGTGGTGGCCACCCACCTGAACAAGATCATCCGCGAGAACCTGGCGGAAATCTTCAAGCACGACGATGTCGACCACCTGATGCAGCGCCTGGCCGTGCTCGCCCCCAAGCTGGCCGACAGCCTGAAGACCGCGCTCAGCTACACCCAGCAGCACCGCGTGTACCGCCAGTTGCTGCAGGAGGAAGTGCCGCTGCGCGACATGGTGACCATCGCCACCACCCTGCTGGAAGGCAGCGAAAGCACCAAAGACCCGATCCTGCTGGCCTCGGACGTGCGCTTCGCCCTGCGTCGCACGCTGATCAACGGCATCGCCGGCGAGCGCAGCGAGCTGGGCGTATTCGTGCTGGAGAACGCCCTGGAAAACACCCTGATGGGCGCGCTGGGCATTGCCCAGCAGCAGGGCACGGTGAGCCTGGACAACATCCCGGTCGACCCGGCGTTGCTCAACCAGCTGCAGACCAGCATGCCGGTGGTCAAGGAACGCCTGCGCAAGGATGGCCACCCGCCGATCCTGGTGGTCATGCCGCAACTGCGCCCGCTGCTGGCCCGCTACGCCCGGGTGTTCAGCCCGGGGCTGCACGTGCTGTCGCAGAACGAGATACCGGAGAAGGTGGCGATCAATATCGTCGGGACGCTGGGCTGAGCCTGGCGTGAATCGAAAGTTTTCAGGAACACACAGGCATGACCCTTCAAGGCGCTGAAGAACAACGACTCGCACAGGCATACCAGGAGCGGGATTATCAGCAGATCACCAGAATCGCCGAGAGCATGATTAGCAGCGATTACCCGAGCAGCATGCCGTGGCGATACCTGGCGGAAGCCCACAAGAAGCTGGGGAAGCTTGCCGAGCGCGCCTCGCTCATCAAGCAGGCCGCCAAGCTGTTTCCGGATGATCTCGAAATCCAGTTCGAGCTTGCCTGTCTTCACCTGCAATCTGGCGAAGCCCATACCGCCCAGCAGGTGTTTGGCAGAATCCTCCGACTGAACCCCGAGCATGCACCCACCCTGACCCATCAGGGGCATCTGTTGCTCATGGAAGGGAAGCTGGAGCAGGCCGGCAGGAAACTTCTCGAGGCGATCAAGGCCAATCCGCACTTCGCCCTCGCCCACAATGAAATGGGCAAGCTTCTGTTGCTTCAAGAGCAATACGAACATGCCCTGATGGCCTTTGAAACCGCCACGCAACTTGACAACAGTCTTCCTGAATACCGCATCAACCTGGCCAAGTGCCTGACCATGCTCAAGCGCTTCAAGGAAGCAAAGGAGGCCGCTCTACGCGCCCTCGAGCTGGTGCCCAGCGATGTGACGGCCGGGATGCTGCTTGGCGAATCTCTACTCAATCTTCAGGAGTTCGACGAGGCCGAAGGCCTGTTTCGCACCTTGATCGAGATCGAGCCACAGGAACATACCCTGCATCTCAATCTCGGCATCTGTCTGAGCAAGAAGGGCAACCATGTCAAAGCCGCCCGCGCATTCGCCGAAGCCTATCGCCTGAACAAGAAACACCTTCCAACGCTGCTGAAATTCGCGATTTCCCTGAAGACGCTCAAGCTTTACCAGCAAGCCATCGTGGTGGCGCTGGAAGCCGTGAAGACGCTACCCGACTCCGTATTGGCGCATCGTTTTGTGGCGGGCCTGCTAAGAGAGCAGGGCAGAGCCAAGCAAGCCAAGGTTCACTATCGCAAGGCAATCAAGCTGGAGCCGGAAAATACCGAACTGCAGTACCTGCTGGGCGTAACCCTCCTTGAAAATCAGGAATATCACAAGGCTCGCGATCAGCTGGAACTGGCCCACGCGCTGCACGTCGAGCAGGCGTTACCCCACCTGGCCAGCGCTTACGTCATGTGCGGGGAAACGGAAAAGCTGCTTGGACTCATTCCTCAGCTGGAAGCCAGAGCGAAGGATTACTTCTCGCTCAGCACTCTCATGTTTACCTCAACCCAGATCGAGGGACATGACATTCGCTACGCCGACCTGGCACGCCGCTTCAATGCCGTCGCGATGCAAAACCTGCCGAAGTCGGACGTTGCGCTGCCGCGCAAGTCCCCGGAAACGCTCAACATTGGTTTTGTCTCCGGAGACTTTAAGCATCACCCGGTCGGCCTGTTCCTGAAGAACACGATACCCGAGCTGGCAAAGCACCGGATCAAGACCTTTGCTTATTCCAACATTTCCAAAAGCGACGCCCTCACCGAGCATTTTGAAAAATCCTTCCATGCTTGGCGAAACATCCGCTTCATGGATGCCGACCAGGCCTGCGCCATCATCAAGGAGGACCAGATCGATATCCTTGTCGATCTTTCTGGCCATACACGGGACGGTCGCCTGGAAATCTTTGCCCGCAAGCCAGCACCGATTCAGGTCAGCTGGCTTGGCTATTGGGATTCGACCGGCCTGGAAACGATGGATTACTTCCTTGCCGATCCCGTCAGCCTGCCGGAAGGCAGCGCCTCTGACTTTACCGAGACCATCTTCAGGCTGCCGCAAACGCGTCTTTGCTATTCGCCGCCCGAAACCAGTCCTGCCGTCAGCGAAACGCCTGCGCTGAAAAACGGATTCATCACCTTTGGTTCATTCCAGTCCCTGCGCAAGGTCAGCCACAGGGTCATCCAGGTCTGGGCGGAGATCCTCAAGGCTGTGCCGGATGCCAGGTTTCGCTGGCAATGCATGCAGCTGGATTCCAGCGAGAACCGAAAAGCCATTGCGGCCCTGTTCAAGCAGTTCGGAATCAACCCCAACCGCCTGATACTGACCGGAGCCACCAACTGGAACGATTATCTGAAGAAGCATTCCGAAGTGGACATTCTTCTCGACAGTTTCCCCTTCCCTGGCGGAACCACAACGTGCGATGCCGTCTGGATGGGTGTTCCTACCGTGACACTCATGGGAGAAACCATGATTGCCCGGCAGGGAGCCAGTCTGCTGAGTGCCGCCGGACTGGAAGACTGGATCGCGCAGGATATTCAGGACTTCATCGAAAAAGCCGTACGCGCCGCCCGAGACGTGGAAAAACTCAATAACCGGCGACTGGAAATCCGCAATAAAGCGCAGAGTCTGCCCATTTTCAATGCCGAGCTTTTTGCAGCACAACTTTCTGAAGCATTCTTTTCAATTCACGCCCTTCAAGAAGCAAGAACTCCTACTCACTGACTAGAAGTCCAACGAGAAAAAAGACCCGATGAAAACCATAGCCGAGCTTTACCAAACTCACGATGGCAATGTTTCCGACAAATGGAGCAGCTATTTCGCCTTCTACGAAAGGGCCTTCAGTCCGATCCGCAACAACCCCGTTCGGCTACTGGAAGTCGGCATTCAAAATGGCGGTTCGCTGGAAATCTGGGGCAAATACTTCAGCAATGCGCAGAAGCTGCTGGGCTGCGACATCAACCCCAACTGCCGCAAAATCGAACACTCCGATCCCAGAATCAGCGTGATCATTGGCGATATCAAGGCACCGGCCACGCTACAGCAGGTTTTCGAGCAATCGCCCAAATTCGACGTGATCATCGATGATGGCTCGCACACCAGCTCCGACATCATTCAGGCCTTCTGCAAGCTCTTTTCCAGCCTGGAACACGGCGGTCTCTACATCATCGAGGACCTGCATGCCAGTTACTGGAAGCCGTGGGAGGGCGGTCTGAACCTTCGCACCTCTTCCATGGCATTCCTGAAAAAACTTGCCGACGTGATCAACTTCGAACACTGGGGTCTTCCGCAGAGCCGCCTTGAGTATCTCAAGGAGTTCGGGGTTTCTCCGGAGTTGACTGAGGCCCTGCTCGGTGAAATCAATTCCATCGAGTTTGCCAACTCCGTTTGCCTGATCACGAAAAGACCCCATGCCCAAAACCAGCTTGGCAAGCGTCGAATCACGGGTTTGACGGAAGTGGTTGCCCAGGCGCGCCAGGCCGACGGGATGATTTTGACCGCTCCGCAGCAAAAAGACGTCAGCCCTGCACTTTCCGACTCGACCAGCAACCAATTGGTCCATCTGCTTAATGAGAAACTGGCCAGCAAGGACAAGTTGATTGCCATGCTTTCCCAGCAAGTCGTTGACCTGCAGCAACTGCTCGAATTCAAGCCGGAATAACAATGCGCATCGTGCGGCTGTAAATTCAGCCGCACCTCCCCGCCCGCACTTTCGATACATCCCGTCGAACCATGCCCCACCGCCAGGAAACATGGCGGGGCCGTCAATTGGAATGACTACCTACATGCTCGTTCGCCGTTTTTTGTACAGCCTCGCCCTCACCCTGATCACCACCCTCTCCGCCCAGGCGGCCCCGCTGACCATGGTGCGCGACTACACCTACCGGGCCAGCGAGAACGACTCGAAGGTCAGTGCGCGCAAGGCTGCGCTGCAGCAGCTGCAGGCGCTGGTCATCGAAGAGGTGGGCGTGCAGGTGCAGTCATCGCTGGACAGCTCGGAACGCCTGGACGGCGAGGCGTTTTCCCGCACCGTGCAGACCAACATCCAGTCCTTCGCCCAGGCGCTGACCCGCACGCGAATCCTGGAAGAGCAGTGGGACGGCGAACACTTCTTCGTCAAGGCGGAGATCGAGGTCGACCCCGACGGCCTGGGCAGGCAACTGCAGGTGCTGCAGAAGGGCACCAGCGCCGACCCATGCGCCGCCAAGGCGGCCGAATACCAGACCCTGGGCAAGAAGCTTCCCGGCGCGCAGCGCACTGCGGAACTGCTAGCCCTGTCCCTCTCCGTTCCCTTCGATTACGACTGCCATCGCTGGCAGTACGACCTGGCCCCGCTCCTGTTCCATGAAAAAGTGCCGCTGCCGGGGTACCGGGACTACCTGTTCGCCCAGGCGAAAAGCGTCAGACCCGAGGAAGCCGAGCTGCTGCTGCCCATGGTCATCGATCTGGCCTTGCGCGAGGACGATCTTTCGGCAACCGAGTGGCAGCAGATTATCGACGGGCTGGGCCGGCTTCGTCCGCTCCGCGTGCGCCGCGCCTTTTCCGAGCTATCCGGGGGCACCCAGCCGGAGCGAGAAAATGCCACCGCGACCCGGCATCAATCCGTTGAGCAATTGGCGGAACAGATACAGCAGCTCCTTCAGCAGGCCGCTGCTGGAAAAATTGGCACACCGCCCATGTCGCGGAGCGAGGTGGCCAGCGATCTGTACCACGTCATCTTGTTCAGACAACCCAGGCTGGCCGCCCAGCTGCTGGAGCAGGAATACCTCACCATCGGCAACCCGGAACTGGCGCTCAAGGAGGCCGTCACTGCGTTTCTCGGCGCCAAGCCGTTGAGCCTGGAAGATGTTTACTGGAAAGCACTCGATCGGCTGCTGACGCGCTTCGATGCGGACAGGCAGCTTCCGTCCGGGCAAGTCAGCCGTCTGCTGTTGACCCTGGATCAGCATCACACCGAGACCGCAGAGGAAAAGCGATTGGTCGACCTGGTCGCCCACCGACATCGCGACCTGTTGTCCCATGCGTTGAACAAGCGCGCCGCCAGCAAGGACAGGGATCTGCTGTTCATTCGCTACCAACTGCCGGATTCACCGGCCTGCCAACCCGCCGATTGCGCGCGCCAGCTGTTCGGCAAGCACGCGCTCGAGGCCAGCGAGCTGCTGCTGGCCTATGGCCCCCGAGCGAACGAAACACGGCAGGAAGTCCTGCGGAAGCTGGAACGGCTCCTGGCGTCGAACCGATTCCCTCAACAGTATGAAATGACCGTTAACCTGATACGCCTGTTGGGCCTGTTTCCCACGATCGACGACCCGACCCTGGCCCTGCTGGTCCGCGCAATGGGCGATTACGAAGGGGAGCCCACCCGCGAGGCGCACAGGATCCTCGTCAGCCACTATCCGGCCAGTCTGGACGCGGTGCTGCAGGGCATCCACCAGCCCCAAACACCGCGCATGCAGGCCCATCTGGTCAGGGTGCTGGCTGATATGCCGGCAGATCCACGCATACAGACATTCCTCAAAGCACTCGAACCACAGGATCAGACGGTGCGTTATTTCATCGAGGATGCCCTGGCGGCACAGCTCGCGCAGCAACCCTGAAGACTGCGCTCGCACCGGGACAGCCGCCACTTCGAAACGGATCTTTCGCTATAGGAATTGCTAATGTCGCTTCGCTTCTTTCTGTGCGGCCTCGCCCTCACGCTGACCACCAGCCTCTCTGCCCAGGCGGCGCCGGTGACCATGGTCCGCGACTACACCTACCGGGCCAGCGAGAACGACTCCAAGGTCAGTGCGCGCAAGGCCGCGCTGCAGCAGCTGCAGGCGCTGGTCATCGAAGAAGTCGGCGTGCAGGTGCAGTCATCGCTGGACAGTGCGGAACGTCTGGACGGCGAGGCCTTTTCCCGCACCGTGCAGACCAATATCCAGTCCTTCGCCCAGGCACTGACCCGTACGCGGATTCTGGAAGAGCAGTGGGACGGGGAGCGGTTCATCCTCAAGGCGGAGATCGAGATCGACCCCGAAGGCCTGGGCAAGCAACTGCAGGTGCTGCACAAGGGCGCCAGCGCCGACCCGTGTACCACCAAGGCCGCCGAGTACCAGGCCCTGCGCAAGAAGCTTCCCGGCGCACAACGCACTGCGGAAACGCTGGCCCTGTCCCTCTCCGTCCCCTTCGATTACGACTGCCATCGCTGGCAGTACGACCTGGCCCCGGCGCTGATCAGTGGTCAGGAACCGCTGCCGGGCTACCGGGATTACCTGTTCGCTCAGGCAAAGAGCGTCAGGCCCGAGGAAACCGAACTGCTGCTGCCCATGGCAATCAACGCTGCGTTTCGCGAGAGCGAGCTTTCCGCCGGAGAGTGGCAGCAGATCGTCGACGGCCTGGCGCGAATCACGCCGAACAACCTGAAGAGCAGCCTCTGGGACCTTGCCGGCCACACTGAATCCCAACGGGACAGTGCCCACCCCGCGCCTGGCCACCAGCAATCCATCGAGAGGCTGACGGAGCAGATCGAACAGCTGCTTGGCCTGGCCGATGCCGGAAAGATTGCCACGCCGCCCATGTCACGGGGTGAGCTGGCCCACGAGCTGTACCGGATCACCCGGCAGAAACAGCCCCTGCTGGCCGCCGAATTGCTGGTACGGGAACACCTCACGATCAGCAGGCCCGAATGGGTGCTCCGCGATGCCATCGAGGAGGTGCGCACCAGACCTCTGGACCTGGACGCTCCCTACTGGAAGGCTGTCGAACGGCTCCTGACGCGAGTGCACAAGGACGGAGCGGACCTCGTGCCGGCGCCGCAACAGATCTACCACTTGCTTCTGGCACTGGACGCACGCACCAAAACCGAAGAACAAGCGCGCCTGGTGGAACAGGTCGTCGATCGGCACCGCGCCCTGTTTGCCCATACGCTGAAGACCTATCAGTACGTCGACGCCCTGACCCGCGACGAGCTGTCCGTTCGCTATCGGCTGCCCGGTGCGACGGCCTGTGCCCCCGCCGAATGCGCGCGCCAGCTGCGCGACAATGAAAAAGCATACGATGCAAGCGTCCTGCTGCTGGCCTATGGCGCACGGGCAAGCAGCCAGCAGGCGAACATCGTTCGCAGATTGCAACAGACGCTGCTGCCTTTTCAGGCCCGTGCCTATCGATACTCCGAAATGAAGAAGAATCTGATCCGTTTCCTGGCCCTGCACGGTACAGCCAACGAGCAGACGATTGCGCTCATGATCCAGATGCTGGGAGATCTGGATCCCGGCGACTCCACTATTCAGGCAGGCAATATACTGGCGGCCTTCTACCCGGACAGCCTCGATGCGCTCCTGCATGCCTTCCCCACGCAGGAAAGCCTGGTCCAGCAACGCATACTGGGCGTGTTGGGCGACATGCCCGCCGATGCCCGCATCCAGGCATTCCTGGGCCGGCTGGCAGGGGAAATGCCCCACCTGCGTTTCGTCATCGAGGATACGCTGGCGGCGCAGCTAGGCAAGCAATAGCGCCAGCCGACCGGCGGCGCTCAGACGCGCCGCTTCGGCAGGCTGGTTTCAGACAGCCCCAGGCTGTGGCTGAGGGTGTTGACCAGATTCTCGAAAGCCCGCGACGGCTCGGTCACCCGCAGGCCCTGTTCGAAGCCCTTGCGGAAATTCTTGCGGGTCCACTGGCAGACCACCTTGAGAACGATCTGCTGCTCCAGCGTCAGGTCGCTCTTCGGCACCTCAAGGCGAATCTCGTATTCGTCGCCGACCTTGAAGGATTCTTCACCGATGAGGCGCAACCCTCCCAGCGAGACATCGGCGGCGAAGCCCAGCGGCAGATTACGGGCGTTGTCGATCACATCGATACGCAGGCCCTTGATAAACGGGAAACGGCTGAACTTACGCATTCTTCGGCTCGTCTTGATCCAGAGAAAACCATAATGGCATTACGCCCTGGCCGCTAGTCTAAGCCGTTCCGCCGCCCGGACCAATCCGTCTCTGCCCACCCCTGTTAGAATCGCCGGCTTTCGGTTCCAGGGCGCGACCCATGTCACGACTCAACCCCCGCCAGCAGGAAGCGGTGCACTACATCGGCGGGCCGATGCTGGTGCTGGCCGGCGCCGGCTCCGGCAAGACCAGCGTGATCACCCGCAAGATCGCCTACCTGATTCAGCAATGCGGCATCCGCGCCCAGAACATCGTGGCGGTGACCTTCACCAACAAGGCCGCCCGCGAGATGAAGGCGCGCGTCGCCACCCTGCTCAAGCCCGGCGAGGGCAAGGGCCTGACGGTGTCGACCTTCCACAACCTGGGTCTGAACATCATTCGCAAGGAATACGCCAAGCTCGGCTACAAGCCGGGCTTCTCGATCTTCGACGAGGGCGACATCAAGGCGCTGCTCGGCGACATCATGCAGAAGGAGTATTCCGGCGACGACGGTGTCGACGAGATCAAGAACTACATCGGCGCCTGGAAGAACGACCTGATCCTGCCCGAGGAGGCGCTGGCCACCGCCCGCAACCCGCGCGAGCAGACCGCCGCCATCGTCTACATGCACTACCAGCGCACGCTCAAGGCGTACAACGCGGTGGACTTCGACGACCTGATCCTGCTGCCCGTGAAGCTGTTCCAGGACCATCCCGAGGTCCTGGAGAAATGGCGCAATCGCGTGCGCTACATGCTGGTGGACGAATACCAGGACACCAACGCCAGCCAGTACCTGCTGGTCAAGCTGCTGGTGCAGGAGCGTGCGCACTTCACTGTGGTGGGCGACGACGACCAGTCGATCTACGCCTGGCGCGGTGCGCGACCGGAAAACCTCATGCAGCTCAAGGAGGACTTTCCCTCGCTGCAGGTGGTAATGCTCGAGCAGAACTACCGCTCCACCAGTCGCATCCTCAAGTGTGCCAACGTGCTGATCGCCAACAACCCGCACGTGTTCCAGAAGCAACTGTGGTCGGAGATGGGCCACGGCGACCCGATTCGCGTGATCCGCTGCAAGAACGAGGACGCCGAGGCCGAGCGCATCGCCCTGGAAATCTTCACCCTGCACCTGCGCACCCAGCGCCCGTACAACGAGTTCGCCATCCTCTATCGCGGCAACTTCCAGGCCAAGCTGATGGAGCTCAAGCTGCAGCACCACCAGATTCCCTACCGGCTGTCCGGCGGCACCAGCTTCTTCGCCCGTCAGGAGGTGAAGGACCTGATGAGTTACTTCCGCCTGCTGGTCAACCCGGACGACGACAACGCCTTCCTGCGGGTGATCAACGTGCCGCGCCGCGAGATCGGCTCGACCACGCTGGAGAAACTCGGCAACTACGCCACCGAGCGGGGCATCTCCATGTATGCCGCCTGCGAGGAGATCGGCCTGGGCGAACGACTGGACAGCCGCTACACGGAGCGGCTGAGCCGCTTCAAGCGCTACATGGACACGCTGCGCCAGCAGTGCGCCGAGGACGACCCGATCCAGGCGCTGCGCAGCATGGTCATGGACATCGATTACGAAGGCTGGATCCGTGGCAACAGCTCCAGCGACAAGGCCGCCGACTACCGCATGGGCAACGTCTGGTTCCTGATCGACGCGTTGAAGAACACGCTGGAAAAGGACGAGGACGGCGAGATGACCATCGAGGAAGCCATCGGCAAGCTGGTGCTGCGCGACATGCTGGAGCGCCAGCAGGAAGAGGAAGAGGGCGCCGATGGCGTGCAGATGATGACGCTGCATGCCTCCAAGGGCCTGGAATTCCCCTACGTGTTCATCATGGGCATGGAGGAGGAGCTGCTGCCGCACCGCTCGAGCATCGAGGCCGACACCATCGAGGAAGAGCGCCGCCTGGCCTACGTGGGCATCACCCGCGCCCGGCAGAACCTGGCGATGACCTTCGCCGCCAAGCGCAAGCAGTACGGCGAAATCATCGACTGCCTGCCCAGCCGCTTCCTCGACGAACTGCCCCAGGACGACCTGGAGTGGGAAGGCCTGGAGGAGGCGCCGCAGGAAGTGAAGGCGGCGCGCGGCAACGACGCGCTGGCCGGTATCCGTGCCATGCTGAAGCGATGAACGACGCCAGCCAGCGCACCCTCGCCCATTACCAGCGCAACGCCAAAGCCTTCGAGGCCGGCACCCGCGAGCACGATGTCAGCCAGAACATCCAGGCGCTGCTGCGCCACCTGCCGGCGCGGCCGGGCCTGGCGATCCTCGACTTCGGCTGCGGCCCGGGCCGCGACCTGTGCGCCTTCAAGGCGCTCGGCCATGCGCCGGTGGGCCTGGACGGCTGCGCCGCGTTCGTGGGCATGGCGCGCCAGGCCAGCGGCTGCGAGGTCTGGCTGCAGGACTTCCTGGCCCTCGATCTGCCCGCCGAGCGCTTCGATGGCATCTTCGCCAACGCCGCGCTGTTCCACATCCCCGGCGCCGAACTGCCTCGGGTGCTGGGCCAATTGCGCGACAGCCTGAAACCTGGCGGCGTGCTGTTCAGCTCCAACCCGCGCGGGCACAACGAGGAAGGCTGGCAGGGCGAGCGCTACGGCGTGTGGCACGACTGGCCCCACTGGCGCACGCTGCTGAGGGAAGCCGGCTTCGCGGAACTGGAGCACTACTACCGCCCCGCCGGCCTGCCCCGCGACCAGCAACCCTGGCTGGCCAGCGTGTGGCGCAAGGCCTGAAAGCGCACGAACCCTGTAGGAGACTTCAGTCGCGAGCTTCTGGCGTCGGCCGGCACGAAAAAGCATCGCGGCTAAAGCCGCCCCCACCAAAAGCCGGGCGCCAGCCGGCCCTCGGTGCCCCGCCGAGGCCCTGTCGGCCGGCATAAAGCCAGCCCCACCAGGTTCTCTGCGCGCCCCCGGCAAATACCCTGCAGGGCCGGGTTTATCCCGGCCAAGGCCGGCGTAAGGCCGGCCCCACAAGGGTTCAGTGTCCTGTCAGGCAGGGTAGATAACGTTTTCCTTGTCCACCACGAACCCACCCGGCGACCCGCCGCGGCCAGAAAATACACTGACCGCCCTACCGGCGAAGCGTCGCCCTGGCCGCCAGCACCACGCCCAGCGCCGCCACCCCCAGCCCACCCGCCAGCAGAAACAGCCCTGGATAGCCAAGCAGTTTGGCCAGCACGCCACTGAACGCGCCCACGATGCCGCCGAGCAGCAGCTGCACCGAGGCCTGCAGGGTGAAATCGGCGCCCTCGTGCTCCGGGCGGCACTGACGCATCATCGCGGCGAACAGCACCACGGTGGACAGGCCATCGGCGAACTGCTCGAACAGCGCCACGGCGTACACCGGCGCCACCTCGGCCCGCCCGACCAGCAGCGCCATGCCGGTAATGCCGACAGCCTGCAAAACACCGCCGAGCAGCAAGGCGCGCAGCACGCCGAGGCGCGCGTACAGCCAGCCGCCCACCAGCGCCCCGCCAATCCCCACCAGGCTGCTGACCAGGGTGAGCTGTCCGAGTGCCGCCGCGCCCCAGCCCTGGTCGACCAGCATCGGCTTGATCATCGGCGAGCCCAGCGCATCGCCGAGCTTGAAACTCAACAGAACCAGCAGCCACAGCCCCATGCCCGGCAGCGCCAGCAGGCCCCGGTAGTGCCGCCAGGGCAGGGTCACACCCGCCGGCTCGGCAAGCGCGGCGTGGAACGGCAGTACGCGACGTTCGGGGAAGCGCAGCAGCGGAATCAACAGCAGCAGCACCAGCAGACCCAGACCGAGCAGCGTCCATCGCCAGCCCAGGTCATCGGCCACCAGCAGCAGGCCGCTGCCGCCGGCCAGCATGCCGGCCTTGTAACCGCCCACCTGCAGGCTGTTGCCCAGGCCGCGCCAGCGCTCGGGCAACAGGCGCACGGTCAGCCCATCAGTCGCCACGTCCTGGGTGGCCGCCGCCAGGTTGATCAACAGCAGCAGGCCGAGCAGCAGCGGCAACCCGGGGCCGAACAGCTGCGCCTGGGGCAGCCAGGCCAGCGCGATCAGCAACAGTGCCACCCCGGCCTGCAGCGGCAGGATCCAGCCGCGCCGATGGCCGAGCGGCGAGCCGCCCAGACGGTCGACCCACGGCGCCCACAGCACCTTGAGCAACCAGGGCAGCGCCAGCAGCTTGAGCAGGCCGATCAGCGCCAGATCGACGCCGTGCTGGCGCAGCAGCACCGGCAGGGCGTGGGCCATCAGACCGGAGGGCAGGCCTTGGGCGACATACAGCGCGGCCAGCAGCGTCAGGGTCGAAGGCAGGGGATAGCGGAGCGGGGACATGGGCGCGGCATCGGGTGAAAGGATGCCGAACATACCGGCAAACGCCATCGGTCGGAATGGCGGGCAGGGAGGAGGGAACCTCGCCTCCGCTGGCCGGGATAAACCCGGCCCTACAGGTAATCTCAGGCTGCACAGGTGAATCCCGGCTACGCAAGGACCAACCGGGCACCGACCGCCGACCGAATGCCCCGGCACGCCACTCGGAAAAGCGGGTAAAATGCCCGCCCTCCACGTTCACCCGAGCCGTCGCCCGATGTCCCAGCCCTTCCGCCCCGAGCTGCTGTCCCCCGCCGGGACGCTCAAGTCCATGCGCTACGCCTTCGCCTACGGCGCCGATGCGGTGTATGCGGGTCAGCCGCGCTACAGCCTGCGGGTACGCAACAACGAGTTCGATCACGCCAACCTGGCGCTGGGCATCGCCGAGGCCCACGCGCAGGGCAAGCAGTTCTACGTGGTGGTCAACATCGCGCCGCACAACGCCAAGCTGAAGACCTTCATCAAGGACCTGGAGCCGGTGGTGGCCATGGGGCCAGACGCGCTGATCATGTCCGACCCGGGGCTGATCATGCTGGTGCGCGAGCACTTCCCGCACATGCATGTGCACCTGTCGGTGCAGGCCAACGCGGTGAACTGGGCCAGCGTCGAGTTCTGGCGGCGCCAGGGGCTGACCCGCGCCATCCTGTCCCGCGAGCTGTCGCTGGAGGAAATCGGCGAGATCCGCGAGCAAGTGCCCGGCATGGAGCTGGAGGTGTTCGTACATGGCGCGCTGTGCATGGCCTATTCGGGCCGTTGCCTGCTGTCCGGCTACATCAACAAGCGCGACCCCAACCAGGGCAGCTGCACCAACGCCTGCCGCTGGGAGTACAAGACCCACGAAGCCAAGGAAAACGAGCTGGGCGAGGTGGTGCATCAGTACGAGCCGATCGCCGTGCAGCCGGCCAATGCGACCCTGGGGGTCGGCGCGCCGACCGACGAGGTGTTCCTGCTCGAAGACGTGACCCGCCCCGGCGAGTTCATGGAGGCCACCGAGGACGAGCATGGCACCTACATCATGAACTCCAAGGACCTGCGCGCCGTGCAGCACATCGAACGCCTGGTGAAGATGGGCGTGCACTCGCTGAAGATCGAGGGCCGCACCAAGAGCCACTACTACGTGGCGCGCACCGCCCAGGTGTACCGCCAGGCCATCGACGACGCGGTCGCCGGCCGGCCGTTCGACAAGTCGCTGATGGATACCCTGGAATCACTGGCCCACCGCGGCTACACGGAAGGCTTCCTGCGCCGTCACGTGCATGACGAATACCAGAACTATGAGCGCGGCTTCTCGCTGTCCGAGCGCCAGCAGTTCGTCGGTGAACTGACCGGCGAGCGCAGGAATGGGCTGGCCGAGGTCAAGGTGAAGAACCGTTTCGCCCTCGGCGACCGACTGGAACTGATGACCCCGCAGGGCAACCTGAACTTCCACCTCGAAGCGCTGGAGACGGCCACCGGCGAGCGCCGCGACGTGGCGCCGGGCGATGGCCACACCCTGTACCTGCCTGTGCCGGAGAGCGTCGACCTGCAATACGCCCTGCTGATGCGCGACCTGCAGGGCGGCAGCACGCGCGGCTGATTACGCGGGGGCCGGGCGGTCAGCGCTTGTTCTGGCCGCCAGCAGGGCCACCGTAGGAGCGAATTCATTCGCGAGCTTTGGGTGTCGGCCTGCAACAAAGACTCGCGGATGAATCCGCTCCCACACCAGCAGCCAGCGCCGATCGGCCCTGCGGGAGAGACTTACAGCTGGTAGTCGCCCGCCGCTTCCGGCTGGTATTCGACTTCCAGCAGCGTCAGCGTCAGGGTCTTGCCGCCCGGCGCCGGCCACTCGATCTTCTGACCGGTGGTCAGGCCGAGCAGTGCGGTGCCCACCGGCGCCAGCACCGAGACGGTGCCTTCCTTACCGGCGTTCTGCGGATAGACCAGGGTCAGGTGATAGTCCTTGCCGGTGCTCTCCTCGCGGCAATGCACGCGGGAATTCATGGTCACCACCCCCGCCGGCACCTCATCGTGACCGACCACCGTGGCGCGCGACAGCTCCGCCTCCAACGCCTCGGCGGCCGGGGTGTATTCCTCCAGACTGTCCAGCAGCTTTTCCAGACGCTGCATATCGAGGCGGGTGACGGTGATCGAGGGTGCGCTGCTCATGGCCTGCTGCTGACTCCTTGGTTGTTCGTTCGCTGAATACGGAAAAGCAAAAACCCCGCCGAAGCGGCTGTGTGAACGAGCAAGCGAAGTGAGGCCGGAGGGGCCGATGCGTCGTATGCGCAGTGTCACACAGCCTGGAAGGCGGGGTTTGCGTACCGGACTGAACCTACCATAGCCGGACAAATAAGCAAGGGGACCGGGTTACAGGGCCTCGAAGGCCAGCGCCTCGCCCGCCTGCTCCTGAACCACGCGGCCGAGCAGCTCGCCCAGCCGCTCGCCGCTGGTATCGCAGATCCAGCGCTCGCTGATCTGGTCGTAGTCGAAATGGAAACCGCCGGAACGGGCCGCCACCCAGAGCTGACGCAGCGGTTCCTGGCGACTGAGGATCAGCTGGCTGCCGTTCTCGAAGCGCACGGTGAGCACGCCGTTGCTGTTTTCCAGGTCGACGTCCAGGCCACTGTCATCGAACACATCCTCGACATCCTGCTGCAGATGGTCGACCAGATCGTGGAAACGGGCTTCACTCAGCGTCATGGCACTCTCCTCAAATGCGCGCAAGGATGGCCGGTGCCCGACTCGCCGGCAAGTCCCGGCGCGGCGCATAGGCAAGCCAACAGGGGGCCGGTATACTCCGGCGCAATCACCGCCTTTACAAGGATTTCCGCCATGAAGCGCCTGTTGCCATCGCTCCTGGTGCTCTTCGTGTTCAGCGTGGGTCTCAGTGGCTGCGGTCAGAAGGGTCCTCTGTACCACCCGGACGAGCCAAACGCCGGGCACAGCAAGGACCGGTTCGAATTCTAGAGCCCGGAGCCCGGCACGCGGGCCCGGTCAGCCCAGGAGGCTGCATGCAACCCTTCAACTACCGCGACAACGTACTGTTCGCGGAAGGCGTGGCTCTGCCCGCCATCGCCGAGCGCTTCGGCACCCCCACCTATGTCTATTCCCGCGCCCACATCGAGGCCCAGTATCGCGCCTACGCCGATGCGCTGGTCGGAATGGCGCATCTGGTGTGCTTCGCCGTCAAGGCCAACTCCAACCTGGGCGTGCTGAACGTACTGGCGCGCCTGGGCGCCGGCTTCGATATCGTCTCGCGCGGTGAACTGGAGCGCGTGCTGGCCGCCGGCGGCGAGCCGGGCAAAATCGTGTTCTCCGGGGTCGGCAAGAGCCGCGAGGATATGCGCCGCGCCCTGGACGTAGGCGTGCACTGCTTCAACGTCGAATCCGCCGAAGAACTCGAACGCCTGCAGGACGTGGCCGCCAGCCTGGGCAAGCGCGCGCCGATCTCCCTGCGTGTGAATCCGGACGTCGACGCCGGCACCCACCCGTACATTTCCACCGGTCTCAAGGAAAACAAGTTCGGCATCGACATCGCCAAGGCCGAGGCCGTCTACGCTCGCGCCGCCGAGCTGCCGAACCTGGAAATCATCGGCGTGGACTGCCACATCGGCTCCCAGCTGACCAGCCTGTCGCCGTTCCTGGATGCGCTGGATCGCCTGCTGGTGCTGATCGACCGCCTGGCCGAACGCGGCATCCGCATTCGCCACCTGGACCTGGGCGGTGGCCTGGGCGTCCAGTATCGCGACGAGCAGCCGCCGCTGGCCGGAGACTACATCGCCGCGGTGCGCGAGCGCATCGCCGGCCGCGACCTGGCCCTGGTCTTCGAGCCGGGCCGCTCCATCGTCGCCAACGCCGGCGTGCTGCTGACCCGCGTGGAATTCCTCAAGCGCACCGACCACAAGAACTTCGCCATCATCGACGCGGCGATGAACGACCTGATCCGTCCGGCCCTGTACCAGGCCTGGATGGACATCGTACCGGTCGAAAAGCGTGACGCGCAGCCGCAACCCTGGGACATCGTCGGACCGATCTGCGAGACCGGCGACTTCCTCGGCAAGGACCGCGAGCTGGCCCTGGCCGAAGGCGACCTGCTGGCCGTGCGCTCCGCTGGTGCCTACGGTTTCGTGATGAGTTCGAACTACAACACCCGCGGCCGCGCCGCCGAGGTGCTGGTGGATGGCGAACAGGTCCATGAAGTGCGCCGCCGTGAAACCCTGACCGAGCTGTTCGCCGGCGAAAGCCTGCTGCCCAACTGAGGTCATCGCATGCTGCTGCGCTTCACCAAGATGCATGGCCTGGGCAACGACTTCATGGTCCTCGACCTGGTCAGCCAGCACGCGCATATCCAGCCCAAGCACGCCAAGGCGTGGGGCGACCGGCATACCGGCATCGGCTTCGATCAGTTGCTGATCGTCGAGCCGCCCAACGACCCGGACGTGGATTTCCGCTACCGGATCTTCAACGCCGACGGCTCGGAGGTGGAGCAGTGCGGCAACGGCGCGCGCTGCTTCGCCCGTTTCGTGCTCGACAAGCGCCTGACCAGCAAGCGGCGCATCCGCGTGGAAACCAAGAGCGGAGTCATCGAGCTGCGCGTGCGTTCCGATGGCCAGATCAGTGTCGACATGGGCGCCCCTCGCCTGGCGCCGGCGCAGATTCCCTTCCAGGCCGAGGCCGAGGCGCTGAGCTACCGCGTCGAGGTCGACGGACGCGACGTGGAGCTGGCGGCGGTTTCCATGGGCAACCCGCATGCCGTGCTGCGCGTCGACAATGTGGATACCGCCCCCGTGCACGAGCTGGGGCCAAAGCTGGAGCACCATCCGCGCTTCCCGCAGCGGGTGAACGTCGGCTTCCTGCAGATCATCGACCGGCATCAGGCGCGCCTGCGCGTCTGGGAGCGCGGCGCTGGCGAAACCCAGGCCTGCGGCACGGGGGCCTGCGCCGCCGCCGTGGCCGCCATTCGCCAGGGTTGGATGGAGTCGCCCGTGCAACTCGAACTGCCTGGCGGGCGTCTGAGCATCGAATGGGCCGGCCCCGGCCGCCCGGTGATCATGACCGGTCCCGCCATGCGCGTGTACGAAGGACAGATCCGCCTATGACCGAACAGCCCCTCACCCTCGATGCCGAGGCCGTGGCCGAGTACCTGCGCCAGCATCCGGAGTTCTTCGTCGACTTCGAGGAGCTGATCCCCGAGCTGCGCATTCCCCATCAACCGGGCCAGGCGGTTTCGCTGGTCGAGCGCCAGGTCAAGTTGCTGCGTGAGCGCAACATCGAGCTGCGACAGCGGCTCAACCAGCTGATGGATGTGGCGCGCGACAACGACCGCCTGTTCGACAAGAGCAAGCGCCTGGTACTCGCCCTGCTGGATGCCGGCAGCCTCGAGGATCTGGTCAGCGCCGTGGAAGACAGCCTGCGCCACGACTTCCAGGTGCCGTTCGTCAGCCTGGTGCTGTTTCGCGACACGCCCTGCGATGTCGGCCGGATCATGCCGCTGGGCGAAGCGCAGCAGGCCATCGGCGGCCTGCTCAGCGCCGGCCGCGCCATCAGTGGCGCGCTGCGCCCGACCGAGCTGAAATTCCTGTTCGGCGAGGACAGCGAGCAGATCGGCTCCGCCGCAGTCATCGGCCTCGGCAACCAGGGCCAGCTCGGCGTGCTGGCCATCGGCAGTCCCGACCCGCAGCACTACAAGAGCTCGCTGGGCACCCTGTTCCTCGGTTACATCGCCGAGGTGCTGGCCCGCGTGCTGCCGCGCTGCGCCTCGCCGCTGCGCCAGGTGCGCTGACCCGAACCGTGGGAGCGGACTTGTCCGCGAGCTTTTTGCCGCGCGGACAAGTCCGCTCCCACAGGTGCCACCCATGCAAGCCGACCTCGATACCTACCTTGAACAGCTGCGCAGCGAGCGCCAGCTGTCGCCGCACACGCTGGACGGCTACCGCCGTGACCTTGGCAAGGTGCTGGCCTGGTGCGAGCAACGGGGCATCGCCGACTGGTCCTCGCTGACACCGCAACAGTTGCGCCTGCTGCTGGCCGAACTGCACGAGCAGGGCCTATCCGGGCGCAGCCTGGCGCGGCTGTTGTCGGCGGTGCGCGGCCTGTACCGGCATCTGCTGCGCGAGGGCCGTTGCCGTCACGATCCGGCCGTCGGCCTGTCGCCGCCCAAGGGCGAGCGTCGCCTGCCGCGCGTCCTGGATACCGATCGTGCCATGCAGCTGCTGGACGCGTCCGTGGACAACGACGCCATCGCCCGCCGCGACCACGCCATGCTGGAACTCCTGTATTCCTCCGGCCTGCGCCTGGGCGAACTGGTCGGCCTGGACCTGCCCGATCTCGATCTGGACGCCGGCCTGGTGCGCGTCACCGGCAAGGGCGGCAAGACCCGCCTGCTGCCCGTCGGCCGGCAGGCCCGCGAGGCGCTGCGTCTGTGGTTGCGCGAGCGGCCGCACCTGGAGCCGCAGGATGCCGCGCTGTTCGTCGGCGTGCGCGGCGCGCGCATTCACCCGCGCACCGTACGCCAGCAGGTACGCCAGGCCGGTGTCCAGGCGCTCGGCCAGCACCTGCATCCGCACATGCTGCGCCACAGCTTCGCCAGCCACCTGCTGGAATCCTCCCAGGACCTGCGCGCCGTGCAGGAACTGCTCGGCCACGCCGATATCGGCACGACACAGATCTACACCCACCTGGACTTCCAGCACCTGGCCAAGGTCTACGACAGCAGTCATCCCCGCGCCAAGCGCCGTAGAAGCGACGAGCCATGAGCATTGAGCTGATCACCTTCGATCTCGACGACACCCTCTGGGAGGTCGCGCCGGTGCTGGAAAACGCCGAAGCCGCGCTGCGCGAATGGCTGGTCACCCATGCGCCGCGCATCGGCGCAGCGGACGTCGAGCAGCTGTGGCACATCCGCGCCGCGCTGGTGGAAGCCGAGCCAGCGCTCAGGCACCGCATCAGCGAGCTGCGCCGGCGGGTGCTGCTGCGCGCCCTGCGCAACGCGGGCTATGAGGACGAGGAAGCCGGCGAACTGGCCGAGCAGGCCTTCCAGGTGTTCCTGGCCGCCCGGCATCGGGTCAGCCTGTTCCCTGACGTACAGCCGACCCTGGAGGTGCTGGCCAACCGTTATCGGCTGGCGGTGCTGACTAACGGCAATGCCGACGTGCGCCGGCTCGGCCTGGCCGATTATTTCCAGTTCGCCCTGTGCGCCGAGGAGCTGGGTGTCGGCAAGCCCGATCCGCTGCCGTTTCGCGAAGCGTTGCGCCGCGCCGGGGTCGAGGCCAGCCAGGCGGTGCATGTCGGCGATCACCCGCGCGACGACATCCAGGGCGCCCGCGCCGCCGGCCTGCGCGCCGTCTGGTACAACCCGCGCCGTTGCGCCTGGTCCGACGCCATCGAGCCGGATGCGCAGATCCATCGCCTCGACCAGTTGCCGGCACTCCTGGCACGCTGGTCGGGCCACTGACCGTCCCACCTAAAGCGCGCCCGGGCGCTGCCGATACGCTGAAACCAGCGGGGCGCTCTCCTTTCGTGCACAGCGCAATGCAGCCTTCCGTCTAGAGTCATGGCGTTTGGCTATTAGACGGCGCTATGCTTGCCCCATGAGTTGAAGGAAGGGCCGATGAGTAAAGTCAGTGTTCTCATAGTGGATGATGCAGCGTTCATCCGCGATCTGGTGAAGAAGGGCCTGCGCGTCCATTTCCCGGGAATCCGCGTCGAAGAAGCCGCCAATGGCCGCAAGGCCCAGCAGTTCCTGAGCCGCAACAGCGTCGACCTGATCCTCTGCGACTGGGAAATGCCGGAAATGTCCGGCCTGGACCTGCTCAACTGGTGCCGCAGTGAAGAAGGCCTGAAGAAAACACCATTCATCATGGTCACCAGCCGCGGCGACAAGAGCAATGTCGTGCAGGCGGTGCAGGCCGGCGTCAGCGATTACATCGGCAAGCCCTTCACCAGCGAACAGCTCCTGTCCAAGGTCAAGAAGGCCCTGCAAAGCACAGGCCGCCTCGATGACCTGCAATCCCAGGCCGTGCCCGGCTTCACCAGCACCCTGGTCAACGACTCCCTGAGCGCCCTCACCGCCGGTCGACCCGCTGCTCCGGCCACCCCGACTCCTCCCGTCGCCAGCCCGGAGCCGGCCGCTGAAGCCCCGGCTGCCGCGACTCCAGCCGAGCCCGAACCCCGGCCGAAACCGGCGCCCAAGGCTGCCGAGCCCGCCAAATCCGCCAACGGCCGCTCGCGCGGGCAATTGCGCCTGTCCAGCGGTACGCTGCCCTGCCTGATCAAGGCGCTCAGCCTCAAGGATGCCTCGCTGCTGATCAACCGCGCCGGACTGATTCCCCAGGTGCTGGAAAGCGCCGTACTGGACCTTCAGCATGGCGAAGACAGCGATGTCGCCCGGCTCAACGGCTATGTGCACGCCATCGCCGCCGCCGAGCCCAAGCCGACCAGCGAGTGGCTGCAGCTGATTGTGCGTTTCGTCGACAGCGACCCGCAGAAGCTCGAATACCTGTCCCGACAGATCGCCCGCGGCACCGCCCAGCGGCACTTCGTGCCCGGCGGCTGAGGCGCCCGCCCAAAGGGCTCGCGGACAAGTCCGCTCCCACGAAGCGCGGCCGGCGCGCACCTGTGGGAGCGGACTTGTCCGCGAGCTTTTCGTATAACACCGGCGCTCCGTAAAGCCGAGCCTTTCACACCCTGACGCCCTGGCAGTCGCAACCGGACACCGGCCTCGCTAGTCTCTCGACTCGATCCCTCGCATCCACCTGACGCCATGCCGCTTCGCCTGTTCGTCATCGCCGCCCTGCTGGGCACCACCGCCCAGGCCAGCAACCTGACGGTGTACAAGTACACCGATGCCGCCGGCGTGGTCACCTACAGTGACCGCGCCATCCCCGGCGCGGCCGTGCTGCGGCTCAACGACGACGTCGAGGAAAAGCTCGAAGCACGGGTGCATCTGGACATCAGTCGCCACGCCGCCGGCGAAACCCTGCGGGTACATAACGAACTGTATGCGCCGGTGCAGATCGAGCTGAGCCTCGAGGACGTCGACAACGCCATCGGCGCGCCGGATCAGCCGATCCGCTGGATCCTGCCGCCACGCAGCCACATCCGCCTGGTCACCCTCGCGCCCCGTGATCCCATCCGCCCGCTGAGCTATACCCCGCGCCTGCGCCACGTGCTGGGCGATCCGCGCCTGCTGCCGACCCAGAGCCGTTACCCGCTGCCCTGGCTGGGCGGCCCGTTCCGCCTCAGCCAGGGGCCGAACGGCCGCTACAGCCATTTCACCGCCAAGGGACGCCATGCGGTGGATATCGCCATGCCCATCGGCACACCGATCCTCACCGCCCGCGCCGGCGTGGTGGTCAGCCTGGAAAACCAGCAGAGCGGCCGGGGCGGCAACCCCTCCGGCAACTACGTGCGCATCCTCCACGACGACGGCACCATGGGCGTCTACCTGCACCTGCAACAGGGCTCCGTGCGCGTACGCGAGGGCCAGCGCGTCGCCCAGGGCCAGCCTATCGCCCGTTCCGGCAACACCGGCAACAGCACCGGCCCGCACCTGCATTTCGTCATCCAGCGCAACGTCGGCATGGCGCTGGAATCCATACCCTTCGCCTTCAGCCAGCCAGTGGACCGGCTGCCGAATTTCGCGATGGGTGGGGAGTAGATGCCGCAAACCTGTAGGGCCGGGTTTATCCCGGCCGACGGGGTAGGGGGCGATACCGTGGCGCAGGCCTTGGCTCCGCAGTGCGGCGTAAAGCCGGCCCTACAGGAACAGGCGCAGTCCGCTCTGCTGGCCATCTGCAATTATTTTCAAAAAACATTTAAGCCCCCTGACGAAAGCGTCGCCTTGAAGGTTTAGCGGGCAATCGAAGCCAGCTTTCCAAAGACAGATTTCTCTGAAGGAGGCCCAACATGGCCATCTCGATTCATACCAACTACGCCGCTCTGCTCACCCAGACCAACATGGGCAAGACCAACAACGCGCTGGGCACCAACCAGCAGCGTCTGGGTACCGGCTACCGCGTGAACAGCGCTGCCGACGACGCCGCCGGCCTGCAGATCGCCACCCGCCTGAACGCCCAGGGCCGCGGCCAGATGGTCGCCCAGCGCAACGCCCAGGACGGTATCTCCTTCCTGCAGACCGCCGAAGGCGGCCTGAACGAATTCACCAACATCGTGCTGCGCATGAAGGACCTGGCCATCCAGGGCGCCAACAGCATCAACAGCACCAGCGAGTACAACGCTCTGAACGCCGAGTTCGGCGCTCTGAACGCCGAGCTGCAGAACATCGTCGACAACACCAGCTACGGCGCGGGCAACAACCTGTTCACCGACAAGCTGACCGGCACCCTGACCCTGCAAATCGGCGCCGCCTCTGCCGAGAACATCACCGTTGCGTTCACCGGCATCACCGACGTGACCGTCGCGACCGGTGACGTGTCCGACCAGGCTGCTGCTGCCGCCACCATCGACGAGCTGGATACCCTGCTGACCGCCGTTGGTAGCGCCCGTGGCGAGATGGGTGCCTACATCAACCGTCTGAACCACACCATCAACAACCTGGCCAACATGGCCGACAACACCAACACCGCCATGGGCCGCATCATGGACACCGACTTCGCTGCCGAGTCGACCAAGATGACCAAGAACAACATGCTGATGCAGTCCAGCGTCGCCATGCTGAAGCAGACCAGCCAACTGGGCGGTCTGGCCCTGTCCCTGCTGGGCTAAGCAATACGCGGTTCGGACCCTCGAAAGAGGATCCGATTTCTGCAAAAAACCCCGCTTCGGCGGGGTTTTTTATTGGGCCGGATTTGTGAGGCGGTTCACATACCTTGCCTTTCGTCAGCTCGCCCGGGGTGTGCCGGCAGTTACCGGAACGAACCTTGCTAAATGCCATGACAAGAATCGGTTCTCGGTTTTTTTGACGCCCACCTCACAGAATCCATCGCCATGAACCTTCACAGCCCCTCGATTCGCGACCTCATCCGCCTACGCACCGGCCAAGGTGAGGGTCACCTACTCTTCCAGGCGCGACAGTTTCAGTTGCGCCAAGCGGGGAGCGGTCAACGCATTGAGCTGGGTTATGCCGGCAGCCGGGTGCTGGAACGCCTGCTGCGCAGCCCGGGCGAAGTGGTGAGTCGCGAGGAATTGCTGGAGTACGGCTGGACCGACCGGGTGGTCAGCCAGGGCAGTCTTAACCAGCAGATCTATGTGCTGCGGCAGATTCTCGGCGACGAGAAGGGCCGGCAGATCATCCAGACCCTGCCGCGCCGGGGGTATCTGTTCAATCCAGAGTTTATCGAAGCGGATAGCGTGGAGGCTGCGCTGCCGGAAGTGAGCGTTCTGCCGCCTATCACCCAGAGCAAGGGCACGCGCCGTGCACTGCCGAACTGGATGAAACTGGGTGGCCTGCTGGCGCTGACGCCCTTGCTGGCCACCTGCGCGGCGCAACTGTAGGGCGGTCAGCGTTTTTCTGGCCACCGAGGGGCAATCCGTAGCGGTGGACAAGGAAAGCCTTGTCCTTCCCACAACCTGAGACGCCTTGGCTGCGGGCCGAAGCCAAGAGCTCGCGACTGAAGTCGCTCCTACAGGGTCCGTGCGTGGTTCCCGCTTTGGGTGATCTGTTCCGGCCGACGGCGGTGGTAGCCAACCGGCAGCCGGAACAGCGCCGACCGCCCTTGTATCTCGACTAGCGACCTTTTTGAGGCGATAGTCCCCGACTGATCATCGGGGGAAGGGAGTGCAAGACGCGACCGCCCTAGGGCTTCGAGCCTGCGACGTAGAGAGTTCTGCCCCCTTCCACACTCATCCGCCAAGTCCGAACGGTATCCAGGGCCCGCCCGTGGCGTGAGCTCGCATAAGCAAGGTTGGACCGGATGCAGTGATGATCCTGTCATCGTTTCACGCCAGGAGTTCAACATGGTCGCCGTTGTGGGCATCGACGTTGCCAAACACACCTTCGATATCGCCACCCTTCAGCCCAACGGCAAGTACCGCACACGCAGCAAGCTGGCCAACGATCCCAGCGGCTTTGCTCAGTTGTGCGAGTGGCTGGAGAAACACGCCGGTCCCGATGCCTGGGTCGTCATGGAGGCTACCGGCATTTACCACGAGGCGTTAGCCAACTGCCTGTTCGAGCAGGGCTATCGCGTCAGCGTGGTCAATCCGGCGCAGATCGCCGCTTATGCCAAGACCCAGCTGTCGCGGGGCAAGACCGACAAGACGGATGCCAAGGTGATTGCCGGCTTCGGTCAGGACCAACTGGCCAAATCGCGGCTGCGACTCTGGCAACCTGAACCGCCGGCCCAGAAGCGTCTGCGCGCGTTGGTGCGCCGTCTGGCGGACCTGCGCGAAATGGAGCAGATGGAGCGCAATCGTCTGGAGAGCGCCGACGCGAATATCCAGGACTCGATCCACACCGTGCTGCGCCACATCGAGGAGGAAATCCGCCGCACCCTGAAGGCCATCGAGGAGCACATCGACAACGATCCCGACCTGCGCCAACGCAAGGAGCTGCTGGTGAGCATCAAGGGCTTCGGCGATCAGACAGCCGCCCTGCTCCTGGGCGAACTGGGCGATCCGCTGGCGTTTCGCAGCGCCAAGGCCGTGGCGGCTTTTGCCGGGCTGACGCCCAAACCGAACCAATCAGGGGAGCATCAGGGGCCGACGCCCATCTCGCGCATCGGCTCGGGCTTCCTGCGCAGCCGGCTGTACATGCCGGCGATTTCGGCCATGCAGCACAACCCCGCCATCAAGGCCCTGGCGAAGCGCCTGAGGAGCCGTGGCAAGCGCGGCAAACAGATCGTCTGCGCGGCGATGCGCAAGCTGCTGCACATCGCCTATGGGGTGCTCAAATCTGGCCAGCCCTTCGACCCCGAATTGGCGCTTGCGCGGTAGTGGGCAAGACGGTATCTACGAACCGGACGGCGCCAGCTGGCGGTTCAGCTTCGCCTGCGGATAGGCCTCGCCGAACAGTTCGCGGTACAGCACCTCGGCCCGCTCGGTCAGCAGCAGCAGCTCGATGCGGCGGTTGATGCCGTCGGTGGGTTCCAGCGGATTGAGCGGCATCACGTCGGCCAGGGCGGTGACCTGCAGGATGCGCTCGCCGGGCAGGCCGGCCTGGACCATCACGTTGCGCGCCACCAGGGCGCGGTCGCCGGACAGGTTCCAGTTGTTGTACAGCGCGCTGCGCCGGTACTGGGTGGCGTCGGTGTGGCCGCTGATGATGATGCGGTTTTCCACCTTGGAAAGCACATCCGCCAGATTGCTCAGCAGCACCTTGAACTGCGGATTCAGCTTGGCGCTGCCGCGCTCGAACATGTAGCGCTGCTCGTCGTCCTTGATCAGGATGCGCAGCCCCTGCGGCACCACCGCCACTTCCAGGTTGGTCAGCGCATCCAGCTTGCCGGACAGCACGTCGATCAGCTCGGCCAGTTGCTCCAGTTCCTGACGGGTGCGATAGATCTTGCTCGGAACGGGTTCCTCGATCTGCTCGTCCGCCTTCTTCTCTTCCGGCTGCGGCTCCGGTTGCGACGGCTTGGCCTCCAGCTCCACCGGGGCGTCAAAGCCGTCGAAGATGTTGATCATGCCCTCCATCAGCGGGTTGCTGACCGGATCCTCGGCGGTGATCGGCGACGAGGATTTGCTCGGGTTGATGATCCACAGCACCATGAACAGCGCCATCATCGCCAGGGTGAAGTCGGCGAAGGCAACCTTCCAGGCGCCGCTATGGGCTTCGTCATGGCTCTTCTTGCTGCGTCGCCTGACGACGATTTCCTTCTCGCCATCGCGCTTCTTCTTCAGGCTCATGCCGCGTCCCGCTCTTCTTCATAGCGGTTGACCCAGGCTTCCAGCTGGCTGAAGGCGGGCTTGACGTCCTGCTCGATCAGTTTGCGACCGGCGTCCACCGACAGCAGGGTGGGCTTGCCGGCGACGTGGGCGACCAGGGTGGTGCGCACGCATTCCAGCGCCGAGATTTCGGTGCGCACGCGCTGGCTCATGGCAGTGGCGAGCGGCTGGAACACGCAGTAGCAGAAGAAGATGCCCAGGAAGGTGCCGACCAGCGCGGCCGCCACGCTCAGGCCCACGTCGGCCACCGAACCGCCGATGTTGCCCATGGTGATGATGATGCCCATGATCGCCGCGAGGATACCGAAGCCGGGCATGGCTTCGGCGACCTGGTTGAGCGAGCGGGCCGGCAGCAGCAGGGCCTCCTCCATGGCTTCCAGTTCCTGTTCGAGGAAGCCTTCCAGCTCGTGGGCGCTGATCTTGCCCATGGCCATCAGACGGAAGTTGTCGGCGATGAACGCCATCAGGTTGGGCTCGGCGATGATCAGCGGGTACTTGCCGAACACGCTGCTCTGCTGCGGTGCCTCGATATGTTCGTCGAGCACCTTGAGGCCGCCGATCTCGACCATCTCCAGCAACTCGTAGAGCAGCATCAGCAGCTGGCGCTGGAATTCCTCGCCACGGCGCTTGTAGACGATGACGCCCTTGGCCTGCTTGGCCATTTCGATCAGCACTTCCTTGGGGTTGCCGACCACCAGGCTGCCGAACGCGGCGCCCACGATGATGAGCAGCTCCGCCGGTTGCCAGAGCATGGCCAGGTCGCCACTGGCGAGTGCGTAGCCGCCCAGGACACAGGCGACGATGATGAGAGATCCGAGAATTTTCTGCATGACGGGCTCGTTCAGTTAGGCTCGTTCAACAAGGTGCAGGCCCGCTGGATGGCCTGCTTGATCAGCTGGCAGATACGTGCGTCGCTGAGTTCCAGAACCAGCGCGATCTCCTTGAGGCTGAGTTCGTGCTGGTAATACAGGGTCAGGACCAGTTGCTCGCGTTCCGGCAGCCGGCCCAGAACCTGGGCCAGCAGACGCTCGCGTTGCACCTGCTCCTCGAAACCGTTGTCGCCGAAGCGGCCCTCCTGGCCGGCCTGCAGCAGGCCGTCGAGGCTTTCGATGGCCTCGCAGGACAGGTCCACCAGATAGCTCTGGTAGGCCTCCTCGCTCAGGCCGGTGTGCGCGACGATTTCCTCGTCGCTGGGTTCGCGCCCCAGCCGACGGGTCAGTTCGCGCACCGCGTCACGCAGCTTGTGGGTCTGCTGGCGCACCGGACGCGGCCGCCAGTCCTGGCGGCGCAACTCGTCGAGGATGGCGCCGCGCACCCGCAGGCTGGCAAAGCGGGGAAAGCTGTCATCCGGCTCGCCATAGCGGCGCAGGCTGTCGAGCAGCCCCAGCAGGCCGATCTGCTCCATGTCTTCGCGATCCAGCGCGGAGCTGGCCTGCAGCGACAGTTGGCTGACGATGCGCTTGACCAGCGGCAGGTACTTGAGCAGCCAGCGCTGCTCATCCTGCGGCGCGAGCAACGCGGGCTCGGGATGCGGAACGGTCTCGGCAGCGCAGGAGGCATTCATGGCTATTGGGCCAGTAGTTTGTTAACCAGCAGATGCTCGAAGGACACCCGCAGGTTGCGCTCGACGATGTCCTGACGCAGCGCCTCTTCGAGCAACAACTGCAGCTCGGCGATACTCAGGCTACGCACCACTTCGTAACGCATGCCCGACAGGCGGGCGACCACCGAATTGCGCACCACCGGCGCGAACTGCTGCAGTGCCTTCTTGTCGATCTCGGCGCTGGCCTGCACGGCCAGGTCGATCACCAGGTAGTGCTCGCGCTGGTTGCCGCGCAGATTGACGTAGATCTTTTCCACATTCAGAAACTGGAAATCGGTCAGGTCGACCGCGTCGCGCCGCGCCGGCCGCTCGGTTCTCTCGCCGCCGATGGCAAAGAAATCCTCGATGGACTGCTTCCAGAAGAAATTTACGGCGGTACCACCGGCGACCAGCAGGATATTCAGCACCAGGAGCGAAACGACAACGCGGGACGACATACTTTTACTCTTGCAAGGGATCGGAAGGCATCAAACCGTGGCCAGCACATCGCGCGGTGCGGTGCGGCTGATCGGCTCGCTGTCATGCAGCGGATTGCCGCGCACCAGTGCCTCGCTGGAACCTCCCTGGTCCTGGCGGGACTGCTGTCCCGAACGGCCGTCGCCGCCCACCTGCACGTTGACCTGCACGAACTGCTGGGTCAGCAGTTCATGGCGCAGCCGGTCACTGGTTTGCTGTAGCAATCTCAGGGTATCGGCCTGGGCAGCGTTGATTTGAACGCTGATTTTTCCGGACTCCTGGCTGACCTGGATTTCCAGGCTGCCCAGCTCCGGGGGATCGAGGCGGATGGTGGCCACCTGCTGACTCTGCTGGACCTGCAACTGCACGTTCTGGCGCAACGCCTGCAGCATCTGTTCGCCACGCTGAGCGTCGTTGCCCTCCAAGCGCACCAGGCGTTCGGCAACCGCGCCCGTCGGAGCGCTTGTCGAGGTGCCACCACTGGCAGGCGCCGCATCGCTCAGCGGACGCGCGGCGCTGACGGCGGACAACGACTCCAGTGGAGCCTGGCTTTCGCCGCTGCCCAGCACCATGGGTGCTTCTGCGCGCGTCGCCGCGAACGGGCCTGCCGTGTCGGGGCGCGGCTGCGGTTGCAGCTGCGCGGGCAGCGGCTGCGCCTCGGCAGCGCCTGCCGCCTGCCTGGCGAGCATGTCAGCCTGCGCCAGCATTTCGCCCGGTGCCGAGGCGCGACTGACAGGCGCCTGAGGCATCTGCTGGGCCTGCACCTGCTGTTGCTGCTGGGCGGCCAGCAGGCCGAGCAGCGCTTCGGCCTGTTCGGGGCCCTGGTCCGGGGAAACGGTTTCTATCGGCGGCATCTGGGTCGCAGTGGCCGGAGCCGGCTGATCCGCCGACAGGTTCGTCAGGCTGCTGAGGAGCGCCTGCAACTCGGCGTCGAAGGGCAGCGCTTCAGGCGTCGCGCCTTCCTGCCGACCGGCGGAAGCGGCCGGGGCTTGCGCCGCTGCAACCGTCGCTCCCTGTTGCAGCAGGGGATTCTCGGGCATCGGCTGGGCATTGCCGAGTTGCGTCGCTGTAGTCACCGCAGGCTCTCCACCCAGGCGTAGGCGCTCGGGCCGTCCGCGGGTTGTTCGGAATGGTTCATCAGGATGCGCAAGCGCTGGCATTCGTCCTGGCAGCGTTGCAACGCCAGGCCGTGGATCTGCTGGACCTCGCGGCAAGCGACCAGCACCGCCTCCGGAAGCGGCTCGCGGCGCCGCAGGTCGATCAGCAGTTCGCGAAGCGCCGAGTCGACCGCCTTGAGATCGTCCCAGGCCTCGCGGTGCAGCACCTGCTCGAAACGCACACGCAGGTCGAGCAGGCGTTGCAGGTCATCGGCGGGCGTCACGCACGCCCTCCCAGCCTTCGCGCAGTTCGCGCAACAAACCGACCACCTCGTCGACGCCTTCCAGCGACAGGGTCACGCTGACGTCGGTCAGGCGGTAGATCATGTAGTCATACAGGCGCGCCAGGCCGGTCACCACGTCGCCACCGCTGTCGAAATCCAGCGCGCTGGACAGGCCGTTGAGAATGTTCACGCATTTCTCGACGGACCGGCCTTTCTCCAGATAACGCTTGGCCTCGATATGGCCACGCATACGCTCCAGTTCGTCGAGCAGGCCGTCGAAAAGCACCAGCACCAGATCGTAGGGCGAAGCGGCGGCGACCCGGGATTCCAGGTCGACCATGCGGTAGCTGTCGTAGGTGTCTTCTTGGTACATGGCGATTCCGTATCAGGTGAAGTACAGACTGGAGGTCTGGTTCATCTGGTTCATGATGGTGACCAGGTTGGTGTACTGCGACAGGTAGCGCTGGTAGAGGTTGTCGTACTGGGTGTCGACGCGCTCGCGCTCCTTCTCGACCCGCTTGAGCGAGTCGGCGATGGTGTCCTTGCGGTTCTTGAGGATGCCGTTGACGCTGCTGGTGTACTTGGCCAGGCCGGTCTCACGATCCAGCAGGGCACCGAGGATGCCCTTGTCGGTGCCGCCGGTTCCCTTGAACAGGGTGTCCAGGGCGCCGGGATTGCTGGCCAGGGTCTTATCCAGGCGAGCGCTGTCCAGGGTCAGGGTGCCTTCGCGAGTGTTGCTGATGCCCAGGGAAACCAGCGAAATCTGCTGGCCATCGACGGTTACGCCCTTGCGGATCAGGTTATCGATCATGCTCTTGATCGAGCGCACCGTGCCGTCGCCGGCCAGCGGGCCGCGCTTGCTGTCTTCCGAGCCGCTGGCAGTCAGCTTCTTCAACTCGCCGGCCAGGGCGTTGTAGGCATCGACGAATTCCTGGACCTTGGCCTTGGTGCCGTCGTTGTCCTGGGCGATGTCGATGGACAGCGGCGCGTCGCCAGTGGCGTGGGCCTTGCTGAAGGTCAGGCTGACACCATCAATAATGTTGTCGTAGGTATTGGAGCTGTTGGTCAGCGCAATACCGCTCGCTTCGTCGGCACCCAGGTAGACAATCGCGTCCTTGGCTGCAGAGAGCTGCTTGGAGCCCAGCGAGGCGGCGGTCGTGGCTTCGTCGGCGCCGTCCAGGCTAAGCGAGATCTTCTGCGCTACACCGGTTTTTTCGCTGGTCAGCACCAGGTTGGTTACACCACCACTACGCACTAGGGTGGCACTGACACCAAGCTTGTTGGTCTTGGCCTGGGCATTGATATCTGCCGCCAGCTTGCTCAGATCCAGGGTGCCGCCGGTCTGGTAGGCAGCATCGGCGAGATCAACCGTTAATCCGGTGGCCTCGGCGTTGCCAGGCTGGCCAATTTGCAGGCTGCCACTCGCCGGCAGGCTTTGCAGGGCAACCTGATCCTTGCTGGCCAACTGCTTGACGAAGAACTGATAGCTGCCGGCCTGCGCCTTGGAGGTCACATTGGCGGTGGCATAGCCCTCGCTGCTCAGCGTGGCCTTGTTCTGCAGGATCGAGCCGCTGACGCTGTTCAGGCTGGTCAGCTTGGTCTGGAAGGTGCTCAGCGCCGAGCTCAGCGAGTTGATCGCGGTCTGCTGCGCGGTGTAGTTGGTCTTGTTGCGATCCAGGCGCGAATAGCTGTACTGGGTATCGTACTGGGCCAGCTGGGTGGCCATGGTATAGGCGTAATTGGAATCGTAAGTCGTCATGTCTGAGCACCTCTAGTCGTAGGCAGGCAATTACGATGCCAAATTGCCACGCATGGATTCATCACCGTTTCCGCGCCATCCGGCTGAAAACCCGCTTCCGCCCGGCTCAGGCGCGGCACAGGGCGGAAAGTCCCTTTCCGGTCGTCCGGTCACGGCATCTGCTTTGTTAGGGCGACCTGCGAAGGAGGGAACTTAAGCGCCAAAAGGCTGACGGGGGAGAAGGGCTGCGTTAATGAAGCAGCCGCAGGTAGCGCTCACGGACCAATCCGCTCCCACGGAAGCGGCGGTGCGCGGACTTGTGGGGCCGGGTTTATCCCGGCCGACAGGGCTGGGAAGCACAGCAAAGGTACGGGAATGCAACTTCGCTGGCCGGCGTAAAGCCGGCCCCACAGGGTTCAGTAGCCCTGCTGACCGTAGACGGTGGCTTCCTGACCGGCGCCGGTCAGCAGCTGACTGAGGATTTCGTTATGCATCGCCAGCAGCCGGCCATTGCGCTCGTTGCGCTGCCGGCAGTCGTGGGCGATTTCGCCGAGACGCTGCCACTTGCGGGTCAACGCGTCACGCTGGGGCGCCGGGTAGGCGGCCAGCAGGCGGGCCATGCTCGGGGCGTCCACCGCCAGGCCGAAGGCAGCGAGAATCTTGCTGCGCCGCGCGTCGCGCTCGGCGATGGCGGCCAGCCAAGGATCCAGGCGCCCGTTCAGCGCCTCGATGGCCAGGCCATCATGGGCCAGCAGGCGCTCATGCAGCTCGTCCAACAACGGCAGCACCTGACCAAAGGCTTCCAGATCGGCGGCGATGTCGCTGGCAATCATCGCCAGCAGCTGGGCCTTCTGACTCACGCCTGCTTACCACCGTGATAGGCCAGGATGCTGGCGGCCAGCGCCTCGGCATCGAGGGGGATTTCGCCGCGCTGCAGGGCCTGCTTGATCTCCTGAACCCGCGCCAGATCCACGTCCGGCAAGGCGTTCAGGCTTTCCTGCAGGGGCTCCAGGCTCATCTGCGGCTCGCCGGTGTGCTGGCGCTCGCGCTTGCCGACCGGCACCTGGGCACGGGCGGTCGCGGTTTCCACGGCGCCGAGCTGGACAGGCTTGAGGGATCGACTGATTTCCATGATGTATTCCAAGAAACGGGTTCGCTTGATTACCAGAGGCGACAAAATTACGGCAAACCTTAAATGCTTTTTTGCAGGGCGAATCAAAAAACCGTCGGATGGCATCCGACTTTGCGCTGCCGGACCTGTTGGAGCGACTTCAGTCACGAGCGCTTGGCGCGGCCCGCATAAAAAACATCGCGGCTGAAGCCGCTCCTACAACAGCGGAGCCGGGCCCGGAGGCGCCTGTGCCGGGTCGCAAACGAAAAACGGAGCCCGAAGGCTCCGCTTTTGGAACAACCCAGCGCTTAGCGCCAGTTGTACAGTTCCTTCTCGGTGATGCGCATCGTTTCGCGCATCTTGTTCAGGAATTCCGTCTGCGATGCATGGATGCGGGTATTCAGGTCGGACTGGGCGGCCACATCGTTGAGCACCTGGTCGGAGGTTTCGCGCAGCGCCTGCAGCACGTCATCCGGGAAGCGCTTGAGGACAGTGCCCTGCTCCAGCAGGACCGGCAGTGCCTTGGCGTTGTTGAAGATGTAGTCGTCCATCATGTCCAGCGCGGCGGCGCGTGCGGCCTCGCTGACGATGGCCTGCAGGTCGGCCGGCAGCTTCTCGTAGGCGGACTTGTTGACCAGCAGCTCGACCAGCGCCTGGGGCTCCTGCCAGGCCGGGAAGTAGTAGTACTTGGCGGCCTTGTTCAGGCCGAAGGCCAGGTCGTTGTACGGGCTGACCCAGTCGGTGGCATCGATGGCGCCGGTCTGCAGGGAGGTGAAGATTTCGCCACCCGGCAGGTTGACGGTGGTTGCACCCAGCTTGGCCAGCACTTCGCCGCCCAGGCCCGGCATGCGGATCTTCAGGCCCTTGAGGTCGTCGACGCTGTTGATTTCCTTGTTGAACCAGCCACCCATCTGCATGGTGGTGTTGCCGGCATTGAACGGCTTCACGCCGTGCACGCCGTAGGCTTCATCCCACAGGGCCTGACCTTCGCCCTTGTGGATCCAGGCGTTCATTTCCAGGGTGGAGAAACCGAACGGGATCGAGGTGAAGAACTGCGCGGCCGGAACCTTGCCCTTCCAGTAGTAGGGGGTGCCGTGACCCATCTCGGCGGTGCCGCGGGAGACCGCGTCGAACACTTCCAGCGCCGGAACCAGCTCGCCGGCGGCGTAGACCTTCACGCTCAGACGGCCACCGCTCATGGTGTTGATGCGCTCGGCCAGACGCTCGGCCGCGGTGCCCAGGCCCGGGTAGTTCTTCGGCCAGGAGGTGACCATCTTCCATTGGAAGGTTTGCGCGGGGGCTGCTGCGGCCTGTTGGGCAGCGGGGGCAGTTTCGTCCTTGCAACCAGCCAGACCCAGCGTAGCAAGCAGGGCAGCGGCGGCGCCGAACAGATGGCGACGATTCATGATGTCTCCCTAGGAGGTCGGACCCTTGCGGGTTGGTTTTTCTGATGGGGGGGTGGCCTGTAGCCAGGCGGCAGGGCTTTTTACCATATCTGACGGATGGAAGCTGAATGCCGCAGCCCGCGCCGCGCTTGTGGGAGCGAATCCGCTCGCGAGCCTTGCTGTCAGCCTGCAGGCTGGCCGGCCGCCGAACAGCTCGCGGACCAGTCCGCTCCCCCAGGATCGACAGTGGCGTGGCCTTTCGTTGGCCACCCACCCTCCACCCCGTTGAGTCCCGTGGCTACAGCGCCTCCAGCTTGGCGTAGCTGAGCATCAGCCACTTGCTGCCCTCGTCGAAGTTCACCTGCACCCGCGCCTGGGCGCCGGAGCCTTCGAAGTTGAGGATCACGCCTTCACCGAACAGGGCATGACGCACCCGCTGGCCGAGGCTGAAGCCGGTCTGCGGCACCTCGGCGCCGGCGAACAGCGAAGCGGTGCTGGTCGTGGACCCACCGTAGGGCCGGCTGACGCTGTTGGACAGGCGCACTTCCTGCACCAGCCCGGCCGGAATCTCGCGCACGAAGCGCGACACCCGATTGTAGGTTTCGTTGCCGTACAGCCGCCGCGTCTCGGCGTAGGTCATCACCAGGCGCTGCATGGCCCGGGTCAGGCCGACGTAGGCCAGCCGGCGTTCCTCTTCGAGGCGGCCGGGTTCCTCCAGGCTCATCTTGTGCGGGAACAGGCCTTCTTCCATGCCCACCAGGAACACCAGCGGGAATTCCAGGCCCTTGGCGCTGTGCAGGGTCATCAGCTGCACGCTGTCCTCGTCCTCGGCGGCCTGCTGCTCGCCCGCTTCCAGCGAGGCGTGATCGAGGAACGCGGACAGGTGCGTCTCGCCCTCGGCCAGGTCTTCGTATTCGAAGGCGCGCGCGGCGGACACCAGCTCCTCCAGGTTCTCCACCCGGGTCTGGCCCTTCTCGCCCTTCTCGTCGCGGTGGTAGGCCAGCAGCCCGGAGCGCTCGATGACCTGCTGGGTCATGCTGTGCAGGGGCAACCCCTCGACCCGCAGCGCCAGTTCGTCGATCAGCTCGACGAAGCCGTTCAGCGCGCTGGCGGCCCGCCCGGCGATGGCCTTGACGCCGATGGCCTGGTGGATGGCGCCCCACAGCGACAGCTCATGGGCGCGGGCGAAATCGCGCAGGGTTTCCAGGGTCTTCTCGCCGATGCCGCGCGCCGGCAGGTTGATCACCCGCTCCAGCGCCGCGTCGTTGTGGCGGGTCTGCAGCAGGCGCAGATAGGCCATGGCGTTCTTGATCTCGGCGCGCTCGAAGAAGCGCTGGCCACCGTAGATGCGGTAGGGAATGCGCTCGCGCAGCAGCGCCTCTTCCAGCACCCGTGACTGGGCGTTGGAGCGGTAGAGAATGGCGATCTCGCGGCGCTTGAGCCCTTCCTTGCGGGCGCGCTCGATGCTTTCCACCACGTAACGCGCCTCGTCGTGCTCGTTGTAGGCGGCATACAGCATCAGCGGTTCGCCCTCGCCGCCGTCGGTCCACAGCTCCTTGCCGAGGCGGTCGCTGTTGTTGGCGATCAGCGCGTTGGCGGCCTTGAGGATGGTGCCGGTGGAGCGGTAGTTCTGTTCCAGGCGGATCATCTGCACATCGGCGAAGTCCTCGCCGTAGCGCTGCAGGTTCTCGATCTTGGCACCGCGCCAGCCGTAGATGGACTGGTCGTCGTCACCCACCACCATCAGGCTGTCGCCGCCCTGGCCGAGCAGGCGCAGCCAGGCGTACTGCACGGCGTTGGTGTCCTGGAACTCGTCCACCAGCAAGTGGCGGAAGCGCTGCTGGTAGTGCGCCAGCAGGCCGGGCTGGTCGCGCCACAGGTCCAGGGCGCGCAGCAGCAGCTCGGAGAAGTCGATCACGCCGGCCCGCGCGCACGCGGCCTCGTAGGCCGTATAGATGGAACGCAGGGTGGTCAGGTAGAGATCGCCGCCGGCCTGGATATGCTGCGGACGGATGCCCTCGTCCTTCTGGCCGTTGATGAACCACTGGGCCTGGCGCGCCGGCCACTTGCTGTCGTCCAGGCCCAGCTCGCGGATCACCCGCTTCACCAGGCGCTGCTGGTCGTCGGAATCGAGGATCTGGAAGTTTTCGGCCAGGCCGGCTTCCCGCCAATGGGCACGCAACAGGCGATGCGCCAGCCCGTGGAAGGTGCCGACCCACATGCCCTGCGGGCTGTGGCCGAGCAGCCGGCCGATACGCTCGCGCATCTCGTGGGCGGCCTTGTTGGTGAAGGTGACGGCCAGGATCGAGTGCGGCGTGGCATTTTCCACGCCGATCAGCCAGGCGATACGGTGCACCAGCACGCGGGTCTTGCCCGAGCCGGCGCCGGCCAGCACCAACTGGCGGCCAAGCGGGGCGGTGACGGCCTGACGCTGGGCGTCGTTGAGGGTATTCAGCAGGGGGGAGAGGTCTTCTAGCATCGCGGCATTCTAGGGGTTGCGAGCGGCGAGGGCGAGCGGCGCCGCCGCGCGGACCTGTGCATTCGCGAGCTATCAGCGCCCGGATAGGGGCGCCCTGCAAAAAAGCTCGCGGACCAGTCCGCTCCCACAAAAACGGCGGCGGAACCCCACTACTTGCAAAACGCCACCCGCAGGGCTTGGGCCGACCGTTGGGCTCGGGTATGCTCGCCCAACGCCTGGGCCCCAACACAATTAAAAAACGCCTATGACCGCTTCCCTAGACCCGGCTGTCAGCCTGCCGGTCGCCGCTGCGCCGGCCGTCGAACATCAGTTCGCCGCGCAGATCGCCATCGAGCGGACCCGCATGCTCTATGAGGGATCGCGGCTGCCAACGCTGTTCATGCTGATCTGCGGACTGGTCTCGGCCGGAGCACTCTGGCCTTCCCTGAGTTCGCCACTGCTGCTGTCGGGCTGGCTGGTCGCGCTGTTCACCCTGGGAGCGCTGCGCCTGGTGCAGGTACGCGCCTTCGAGCGCGCCAGCGCCGAGCGGCAGGCCGAACCCTACTGGGTGCGCATGTTCATACTGGGCGCCGCAGCCTCTGGCGCCACCCTGAGCTTCGCCGCCATCGCCCTCGCCCCGCCGGACAGCTTCCTCGCCCAGGTGCCGTTGTACGGCCTGATCGCCATTTCGGCAGCCTGCGCCACGGTAGCCTACGCCATCAGCCTGCCGGCCCTGCTCAGCTTCATCCTGCCCTGCCTGCTGCCCACCTCGGGCTTCCTGCTGCTCAGCGATAACGAGCTGCTGCATGGCTGGGGTCAGCTCAGCCTGATGCTGTTGGCGGCGCTGCTGGTGATGGCCTGGCAGGTCAACCGCCTGGTGCAGCGCAGCCTGATGCAGCGTTTCTACAACCAGGCGCTGCTGGAGCGCCAGGAAGCCGCCCAGCGTCACAGCGAGGCGCTCAATCACAAACTGGCCCGCGAGGTCGAGCAGCGCCGCCAGGCGGAAAGCCGGCTGCGCGCCACCCACGGCGAGCTGGAGCGACGGGTGACCGAGCGCACCCAGGAGCTGGACGAAGCCACCTACGCGCTGGGCAAGAGCCAGGCGCGCCTGGCCATGGCCCTGGAAGCCAGCGAGCTGGGCCTGTGGGACTGGGACCTGCGCACCGACGAGGTGCACCACTCCAAGCTGCAGGAGCTGTTCGGCCTGCCCTCCACCGGCTCGCTCAACATGCGCCGCGACCTGCGCCCGCTGCTGCATCCGGACGATCGCCGCCTGCTGCTGCACGCGCTGAGCGCACACATGCGCGGTCGCACCGACGGCTACGCGGTGGAATACCGCGTGCGCCACGCCGACGGCTACTGGGTGTGGGTCGAGGACCGCGGGCGGATCATGGAACGCGACGAGCGCGGCCGCGTGGTGCGCATGCTCGGCACCCGGCGCAACATCACCGCGCGCAAGCGCCGCGAGGAAGAACAACGCCTGGCCGCCACGGTGTTCGAAACCGCCAGCGAAGGCATCCTAGTGCTGGACCGCCACTACCAGGTGCTGGCCGTCAACCGGGCCTTCTGCATGATGACCGGCTATCGCCGCGAGGAGGCGGTCGGGCGCAACGTCACCCAACTGGTCAGCTCGCCGGATACCCATCGCCTGTACCGGCAGATCCATGCCCAGTTGCTCGCCCACGGCCGCTGGCAGGGCGAGATGATGGAAACGCGCAAGAACGGCGAGCTGTACCCGCAGTGGCTGCAGATCAACGCGGTGCGCGACCGCAACGGGCGCATCACCCAGATGGTCGGCTTCTTCGCCGACCTCAGCGCCCGCCGCGAGGCCGAGGAGCGCCTGCGCTACCTCTCCAACTACGACGCGCTGACCGGCCTGGCCAACCGCATGCTGTTCAAGGAACGCCTGCACGAGGCCGGCCAGCGCTCCCGCCAGACCGGACGCAGCCTGGCGCTGCTGCATATCGACCTGGATCGCTTCAAGCTGCTCAACGACAGCCTGGGTCACGAGGTGGCCGACCAGGTGCTGCGCAACATGGGCCGGCGCCTCAGCGAGCAACTGGCCGAGGCCGACACCCTGGCGCGCCTGGCGGCCGACGAGTTCGTGGTGCTCTTCGACCAGTACAGCAATCTGTCCAGCCTGTCGCGGCTGGCCAGCCAGCTGCTGGCCAAGCTGCGCGCGCCCATGACGGTGGACGGGCATGAGCTGGTCATCAGCGCGTCGATCGGCATCAGCCTGTTGCCCGAGAATGCCCGCGAGGTATCGGCGCTGATCACCCAGGCCAACATGGCCATGCAGCACGCCAAGCACCTGGGCGGCGACAATTTCCAGTTCTTCACCGACAACCTGCAGGCATGCACCCTGGAACGCCTGCAACTGGAAAACCAGCTGCGCAAGGCCATCGACAGCGGCCAGTTGGAAGTCTTCTACCAGCCCAAGCTGGACCTGAGCCTGGACAGCCTGCAGGCCGCCGAGGCCCTGGTGCGCTGGCGCCATCCGCAACGCGGCCTGGTCTCGCCGGTCGACTTCATCCCGCTGGCCGAGGAGACCGGCCTGATTGGCGCCATCGGCGAGTTCGTGCTGCGCCGCGCCGCCAGCCAGGCCCGTGAATGGCAGCAGCAGGGCCTGGGCGACATCCGCGTCTCGGTGAATGTCTCCGTGCACCAGCTGCGCCAGGGCAACCTCACCACCCTGGTGCGTCGGGTGCTGGAGGAGACCGGCCTGCCCGCCCATCTGCTGGAGCTGGAGCTGACCGAAAGCCAGCTGCTGGACAACGTGGAAAGCGTGCTGCACACCCTGAACCAGTTGCGCGAACTGGGCGTCAAGCTGGCCATCGATGACTTCGGCACCGGCTATTCCTCGCTCAGCTATCTCAAGCGCCTCCCGGTCGATTACCTGAAGATCGACCGTACCTTCGTACGCGACCTGACCGAGGATGGCGAGGATGCCGCCATCACCCGGGCGATCATCGCCATGGCGCACAGCCTGGAGCTCAAGGTGGTGGCCGAGGGCGTCGAAGAGCAGCAGCAGCTGGATTTCCTCAAGTCGCAGGGCTGCGACGAGATCCAGGGCTTCCTGATCAGCCGGCCGATCGAGGCCATCCAGTTCGCCTCCTTGCTGCGCGAGCAGGAGATGATGGTCGCACCCTGACGCCTACCCATCGAAGGGTGGCTATGCGCCGCCTCGCCCGCCTGCTGTCCTCGCCGGCAACGGACATCGCGAGGAACGACGCATGGATACGCGTGAACAACCGGGTCGCGGTCTGCGACTGCTGCTGAGCCTGCAAGACGTGACCCCCCGGGCGCTGCAAGTTGCCGTGCTGCAACGCCTCAGCCCGCGCCAGATCGCCCTGATGGCCCCGCATACCGAACCCCAGCGGTTGCGCGTGCTGATCCAGGCGCTGCCCACCGAGCTGCTCGCGCAGACCGCCCGCCATCTGGACCCGCAGAGCATCCTCGACACCTGGCTGCACCTGCCGGACATCCTGCACCTGCAGATCGCCAAGGCCCTGTGCCGCAACCAGGACTTCGCCACGGCGGCGCGCTTCGCCGAATGCCTGGCGCCGCAGCAGCTGCGCAACCTGATCCTCGGCCTCAACGACCCACTGCCGGTGCTGCGCATCGGCGCACGCTTCGGCAACGTACCGCTGCTGGTGCAGAGTCTGCTGGGCATGTCGAGCAGCTACCTGCGCACCCTCACCGAGGTGTCCATCCCCAACGGCCATCTGCCGCTCTCCGTGGCGGTGCTCAGCGGCCTGCCGGCGCGCCGCCAGGCGGACATCTGCCGACAGCTGAGCCCGGCGGTACGCGCCGCCCTGGAACCGGAGCTGCGCCAGCGCAGCGATGAGCTGTGCCGCCTGCTGGCGGCCGATCAGGCGTAGCGCGGATAACGTCGTTCTTGCCCGCCGTGCCCGTGCGGCAACGGAAAAGGGACCCCTTATGGCGCCAGCGCTTCGGCCTGGCGCAGCGCTTGCTCGATGCTGCGCTTGTATTCCAGGTAGTGCAGCGTCTGCAGCTGGCCGGCCTCGAACGACCCGCTCAGTTCCAGTTCAGCCACCCTGAGCGGCCCGCTCACCCCATGCGCGCGCAACTGACGGACCACTGTCGCGTAAAGCCGGTCGCCCAGTGTGTGCGGATGGAAGTCCTCCCAACCGCAGTACAGGGTCAGCTGTTCGCCCTGCTGCGCATCACGGCTGATGCGCGCCAGCAGCGGCGTTGCTCCCGGGTCGGCCTGCGGCGGCAGGCGCCGCACCAGCTCGGTGGCGGTCAGCGGCGCACCGGGCAGCAACTGGTAGTAACGCACCGCGTCGCTGCCGAGCATCGCCGGGCGGTTGTACGGGCTGTCGGCCACCGCAGCGAGAAAATGCTGCAGTGCCGGCAGCACCACCTCGGCGCGCCCCGGCAGGGTTTGCCGCCACAGCGCGTTGCGCTCGTCGAGCAGGTAGACCTGGGTGTCCTCGCCGCTCTGGTAGAACACCTGCAGGCACCCCGCCTCCGCATGACGCAGCACCAGGCCGAGGGTGTGATCGATCAGCACCTGGCTGTCCAGGCGCAACGGCACGGGCTGCGCCGTCCCCAGATAGGCGAGCAGGGCGGGCAGATCCCCCAGCACCCGTTCGCCCAGCTGGCCGTCGCGCCGCCGCCAGATGCGGTAGTGGCCGGCAATACGCACCAGCAGACGCTGATCGGCCTCGCACAGCACCTCGAAGGACTGCGCGTACAGCCCCTCCAGACGCTGGGCCAGGGCCTGCGCACGGTTCTGGGCGAAACACTGGAACTGCACACGGTGCGCCGGCACCCCCTCATCAAGCAACTCGCGCAGGCACTCGAACACCGCCTGCGGACCTTCGTAGCACTGATGCAGCACTTCGTTCCAACTGGTCAGGGTGAGCCGATCGAGGCGGTGCACCAGATTGGCTTCGCTGCCGGCGTAATCCAGCACATCGTTGTGCCCACCGACCAACTGCGCGCGGGACAGGCCCCGCAGCGGATCGATGCCGACGTTGATTAGCACCAGCGCCCGTTCGGTGCGGCGCTTTTCCAGCATCAACGCATCCGCCACTTCGGCCTGCGGCCCGGGCAACGTCTGCAGGCCGGCGCGCAGCCCCTGCAGCTCGAAGTCGCGCAGGCTGCTCTGGCCGGGGTGCAGCGTCACCCGGCTGGCGCTGTCCAGCACCCCGTTGCGCTGCGCCCAGGCCAGCAGGGCGATCAGCTGCCGGCTGCGCTTGAGCGGCACCCGGTCCTGGCACTGGCTGGCGGTCAGGCTGCCGTCGTACAGCGCCCATTGCTCGGGTTCCAGGCGCCGCAGGGTCAGGTTGGGCTCGGCCAGGCTGGCGGCGATACCCGGGTTCACGCTTTCGATCTTTCCTGCGCTGCGTGCGAACAGCACACGCAGACGGCGACCCAGCACCAGCATGTCGCGCTCGCTGAGCGGATTGAGCAACTGCCGCTGTTCGGCGAAGCGCTTCAGGCTGAGGTAACTGCGCAGCAGCGCGGCGATCAGCAGGCGCAGTTCGCCTTCCACCTGACGCAGCTTCCAGCGCGGGCGACTATCCAGCAGGCTTAACCGCGCCTCGTCCCAGCCCCAGCCGGCGCACAGTTCGCGCAGCAGCTGGCGCTGCCAGGTACGCCCCAGCGCCGACGCGGGGCGGCTCAGCTGCCGGTCGATCTTCAGATACAGGCTGCGGCGCACCAGTTCCAGACGCGCCTCGTCATCCTCGGCGCGCAGGTAGGTTTCCAGACGCCGATAGAGGCGGATGTAGGGGTCCAGATCGTCGAGATCGGTCGCGCCGGCCAGCACGTCACGCTTGAATTGCAGCGCCAGGCATTCGCCGCCGGGATGCGCGCTGGCATAGGCCTCGTTGAGCAGCAGCTTGAGCATCGACTTGTACGGCGACTGCATGGCCTTGTAGAGCTGCCACATGCCGGCGCCGAGGTATTCCTGGCCGGGGATGCGTCCCAGGTAGCCGAAATCCAGTTCCTGCTCGGCGCTCAGCAGGCCACGGGCGCGCAGGGCGGCGACGTACTCCGGATAGCGATCCTCCTGCTCGGCCGGCACCAGCCACCAGGTGGGCGTGCGCCCGCCCAGCCACAGGGCGGTACGGAAGAACTCGTCGAGCAGCAGGTAATGCTGGCTGCTGCCGCAGTCCTCGCCACTCAGCTCCGCGTCGCGCCGGCCGCTGGCGAAGCGTTCCGGGTCGATCAGGAACACGTGCAGCTCGGCCCCCTGGCTGGCGGCCCAGTGTTCCACCGCGCGGGCCTTGCGGCGCAGCAGCTCGACCGCCGCCTCGTCCAGCGCCGGGTCGTGGCACAGCCACAGATCCATGTCGCTGCCTTCGGTCTGCGCCAGCGTGCCCAGGCTGCCCATCAGGAACAGGCCGTGCAGCGGGGCAATCTGATTCTGCGGCAGCGCCCAGTAGCGGAACGAACGGGCCAGCTGGCGCGCTTCGTTCAGCGCCGCCGGCGAGGGTTCGTAGTTGCAGAGGCCCGCCGGAGTGCTGGTCGCCACATAGCCGGGCAAGCCCGGGTGGTTGACGTGGAACAGCAGCGGCAACAGGTGCAGCACCCGTTGCTGGCGGGTGGACAGCAACTGATGGGCGCGCTCCAGACGGCCCGCGTTGAGGGCCAGAAAACGTTGGCGCAACAGCTCGATGCCCCGGCGGTCCGGCAGGGGACCCAGGTCCAGGGCGCCGGGCGGGGCGCTGCAATTGTTCAGGGACATGTGCGAATCAGGCGGCGGCCGCCGCCCCCGGGAGATCCGGTGGCGACGGCCCGGGCGGGCAATCAGCCTTCGGCGGGGGTCAGGATGGTCAGCAGGGCCTGGGCGTGCTCGGCGGCGTCGAGGCCGAGGCTGGTCAGGTAGCCCCCGTCGGCCTGGGTGAGCAGGCCTTGGGCATGCAGGCGGGCGGCGGCGGCCAGGATGTGCGGATCGGCATCACGGTGCAGCTTCAGGCCTTCCTGATGGTTGGCCAGGTTGAAGCGGGCCAGCAGATCCAGTTCGGCGATGCGCTCGGGCGTATAGGTCATGGGAATTCTTCCTTTGGGGACGGGATTCAATGCTCGGCAGCCTCGTCGGGCAGCTCGGGTAACGCACGCAACAGGCGCTCGTAACGCTCGCCATCGAAGGGACGGTTGTCGTCCAGCATCACACGTACCTCGTCCGCCAGAACGAGGGCCATCATCTGCAGGATTTCCTCGCGCTCGTAGCCGACCAGGCTCAGCTTGTTATAGACCGCCCGGGTGGCCGGCGGCTCGCCGCCTTCCAGCTGCGACTCGATGGCCTCGACCAGCGCCTGGCTGGCGAACAGTTCGTCTTCGTCGTCGGATGAATGCATGGCAATGGCCTCTGTGAGGTGGTTCGCATTCTGCCACGCGCAGGACCGCCTGTCCCGTTGCGCGATCAGTCCCGCCAGTCGCAGAAACAGCCGCTGGCCAGGGTCTGCGGCGCCAGCACCGGGCGGCCGGCGAGCAGCGCATCGAGAACCGGCTCGACGAAACTGTTGGCCGAGGTACACACCGCGCCTTCGCTGTAGGGGCCGAAGTAGGCCAGCCGGCCCAGGCTGTCCCAGACGGCCACCGCTGGACTGGCCGGCAGGTCCTCGGCGCCCTGCAGCCCACTCAGCGGTTGCAGCGCGGCCAGCGGGGCCGGCAACTGGCCGGGACTACCGGGACGCTGCACGGCGTAGAACTGCACCTGCCCGGCGTAACGTTCGAGCATCTCGGCCAGGTGCTGCTGGTTGCCGACGTTGCACGGACAGGCCGGGTCCCAGAAATGCACCAGGCGCACCGGACCGGGGCCGGCGAGGGTGGCGGGCAGCTGCAGGTGTTCGCCGCTGAACAGCGTCGGCGAGGTGTCGAAGGGGCGCAGGTAGCGGGCCTGGTACCACCAGAAGGCCCAGACCATGGCCAGCAGCCACAGGCCAGCGAGCAGGTAGGCGAACAGGGACTTGCGCGACAGGGACATGAGGATCGACGACCTTGGCTGAAGGGCTTGCCGGGTGCGGCGCTGCGCAGTATACCGGGTCGGCCCTTTCCCGCATTCGGTATGCCATGTCCGACTTTCAGCCCGAACAGCTGCTCGCAGCCGCCCTGCCACCGCTGGCGACAGCCGGCCAGGAGCCGGCGCACGGCCGTACCTATCGCAGCTTCTATGGACTGGATGCGCTGCGCAGCGGCGTGCGCAGCCGGTTGGGCAGCTTCCGCGCCGGCCCTTATCGCCTCGCCGCCCAGGTCTGGCTGCCGGAACGTCCGGTCGCCACGCTGCTCATGCTGCACGGTTACTACGACCACATGGGCCTGTACGGCAACCTGGTGGACTGGGCGCTGAGCCTGAACTTCGCGGTGCTGGCCTGCGATTTGCCCGGGCATGGGCTGTCCAGCGGCAAGCGCGCCAGCATCGACGACTTCGGTGAATACCAGGCGGTGCTGCACGGGCTGTTCGCCGAGGCCGAGGCCCTGCGCCTGCCGCGGCCCTGGCACCTGTGCGGACAGAGCACCGGCGGCGCCATCCTGCTCGACTACCTGCTGCATGGCCGGCCCCGCCCGGAGCTGGGCGAGACCATTCTGCTCGCCCCGCTGGTGCGGCCGCGCGCCTGGAAACGCTCGCAGCTCAGCTATCACCTGGTGCGGCCGTTCGTCGACGCGATTCCCCGGCGCTTCAGCGTGAACTCCAGCAACGCGGAGTTCATCGACTTCGTGCACCACCAGGACCCGCTGCAGCCACGCATCCTGCCCACCGCCTGGGTCGGTGCCCTGGCACGCTGGATTCCGCGCATCGAGGGCGCCCGGCGCAGTGCGCACAGTCCGCTGATCGTGCAGGGCGAGCAGGATGAAACCGTGGAATGGCAGCACAACCTCAACGTGCTGGACGACAAGTTCACCCAGCCGCGCCGGCTGCTGCTGCCCGAGGCCCGGCACCACCTGGTCAACGAGCGCGAGGCGCTGCGCCAGCAGTATTTCGAGTTCCTGGCCCGCCAGCTGAGCTGAAAGCCGTCAGTTGCCGACCCGCAGGCTGGCGCGCAGCGCGGCCAGCGCCGCCTGGTAGTAGCGCTGCCCCTCGGCGGATTCGGCGAAGCGGGCGAAACGCTCCAGCTCCTCCTCGCTCAGCGGCTGGTAGACCCGCGCCAGCCCATCCAGCAGACGCGGCTCGACCTGCTGGCGCAACCGCGCGCGCTGGCTGTCCAGCATTCCCTGGGCGGCCATGCCCATGGGCAGGCCGGGAATCATCTGGCTCAGGCTGTCGGCGGCGACGCCGGCCAGGGCCAGGCTGACCTCCACACTCGCCTCGCTGGCGGGCAGCGCATCGGCCAGGCGCCGCAGCGAGGCCCGCCGCGCCTCACTCAGCACCGGTGCCGGGCCCGGTCGGTTCAGACTGGCCGGATGACTGGACTGCACTTCGGCGGCCACCACCTTGCGCCCCAGCGGTGACTCGAAGAAGTCCAGCGCCGGCGCCGGATCGGCCAGGCGCGCGTGCAGCGTGGCCAGGGCCCGCTCATCCATGTCCCGCGCCTGGAAGCGCTGATTGCTGTTGGCCACCAGCGTCTGGTACACGCCCGCCGGCAGGCTGTCGCGATAGCGTTGCTGAGCCTGATGCAACGCGGCGTGGAAATGTTCGCGCTGCTGCGGCCAGCCGGCGGCCTGGAAGAGCCGCGCATGCACCTCGGTTTCGGCCAGGGCCGGCAGGCTGACGAGGGCGAAAAGCAGGCAGAGAACAGCGGGCATGGAGACTCCGTTGGGGGGCTGGGCGCCGGCATTGTCGGGAGCGGAATCACGGCTGTCGAGCGCATCGCGCGGCCCATATCCGAGCCTCCCCGACGCGCTGTAGAATCGCGCCCTCGCAACCCTTCGGGGAGTCTCCCGTGCTGGCGAACATCATCGACGACCTGGTCACGCGTGGCTGGTCACTGCAGCCCCACTTCCTTTCGCAGTCTCTGACCCTCCAACTGGCCACGGAGTGCCGTGCCCGCCATGCGGCCGGCGAACTGCTGCCCGCCGGCATCGGACGCGGCGACGGCAAGCTGGTCAACGAGTCCATCCGCAGCGACTCGATTCTCTGGCTGGAGCCCGGCCAGTCCCCCACCTGCGATCAGTACCTGGCGACCATCGATGAACTGCGCCTGACCTTGAACCGCGAGCTGTTCCTCGGCCTGGAGGATCTGGAAAGCCACTTCGCCGTCTATGCGCCGGGCGGCTTCTATCAGCGCCACCTGGACCGCTTCCGCGACGACGACCGGCGCACCGTGACAGTGGTGCTCTACCTGAACGACCCCGACTGGAGCGAAGCCGACGGCGGGCATTTGCGCATGTACCTGCCCGAGGGCGAGCGCGACATCCTGCCGGAGGGCGGCACGCTGGTCTGCTTCATGTCCGACCGCATTCCCCACGAGGTCCTGCCCGCCCGCCGCCAGCGCCTGGCGCTGACCGGCTGGATTCGTCGGCGGGTCTGAGCACGTGGAGCGCATCCTGGTCAGCGCCTGCCTGCTCGGTCAGCCGGTGCGCTACGACGGCGGCAGCCATGGCCCGTTCGACCAGCTGCAGGCCTGGCAGGCCGAGGGACGGCTGGTGCCGCTCTGCCCGGAAGTCGCCGGCGGCCTGCCCACCCCGCGCCCGCCGGCGGAAATTCCCGGCGGCAGCGGCCGACAGGCGCTGGCCGGCCGGGTGCCGGTGCTGAATGTGCATGGCCTGGATGTCAGCGAGGCCTTTCGGACCGGCGCCGAGACCGCGCTGCGGCTGGTCCGTGAACGGCACATCCGCCTGGCCGTGCTCAAGGCGCGCAGCCCGTCCTGCGGCAATCGGCAGAACTATGACGGCAGCTTCAGCGGCACGCTGATCGACGGCGAAGGCGTGACCGCCGCCGCGCTGCGTCAGGCCGGCGTGCAGGTGTTCAACGAGAACGAGCTGGACGCGGCCGCCGAGGCGCTGCGTGCGCTGGAGCAGGCGTAGGGCGCGGAGGGCGCTCTTCTGGTCGTCGGCTTGGCATTAACCGAGCCTCCGCGCGCCGGCGTAAAGCCGGCCCCACAGGTTACTCCCGGACGGCGCCGCTTTTTGTGGGGTCGGGTTTATCCCGGCCGACGGAGGTACGTCCGGCGCCAAGGTGAAAGGCCAGCCCGTCGGCAATCAGCCCAGCCCATAAAAAAGGGAGGCCGAAGCCTCCCTTTTTTCACATCCGAACCGGCGCTTAGAACAGCACGCGGGCGCGGATGGTGCCTTCAACCTCGTGCAGTTTTTGCAGGGCCAGGTCGGAGTAGGCGGCGTCGACGTCGATCACCACATAGCCCACCGACTCGTTGGTCTGCAGGAACTGGCCGGAGATATTGATGCCGTTTTCCGCGAACACGCGGTTGATGGCGCTCATCACACCCGGGATGTTCTTGTGGATGTGCAGCAGGCGGTGCTTGCCCGGGTGCGACGGCAGGGCCACTTCCGGGAAGTTCACCGAGGACACCGAGGTGCCGTTGTCGCTGTACTTGACCAGCTTCTCGGCCACTTCCAGGCCGATGTTGGCCTGCGCTTCGGCGGTGGAGCCGCCGATGTGCGGGGTCAGAATGACGCGATCCAGGCCGCGCAGCGGGCTCATGAACTCTTCATTGTTGGAACGCGGCTCGACCGGGAACACGTCGATGGCGGCGCCGATCAGGTGCTCGTCCTCGATGGCCTTGGCCAGCGGTTCGATCTCGACCACGGTGCCGCGCGAAGCGTTGAGCAGGATGCCGCCCTTCTTCATGGCGCGGATTTCCTTCTCGCCGATCATCCACTGGGTGGACGGCAGCTCCGGCACGTGCAGGGTGACGATGTCGGCCAGGCTCAGCAGCTCATGCAGACTGCCGACCTGCTGCGCGTTGCCCAGCGGCAGCTTGGTGACCACGTCGTAGAAGTACACCTGCATGCCCAGCGCCTCGGCCAGCACCGACAGCTGGGTGCCGATCGAACCGTAGCCGACGATGCCCAGCTTCTTGCCGCGGATTTCGAACGAGTTGGCCGCCGACTTGATCCAGCCGCCGCGATGGCACACGGCGTTCTTCTCGGGAATACCGCGCAGCAGCAGGATGGCTTCGGCAAGCACCAGCTCGGCGACGGAGCGGGTGTTGGAATAGGGCGCGTTGAACACCGCGATGCCGCGCTCGCGGGCGGCATTCAGGTCGACCTGGTTGGTGCCGATGCAGAAACAGCCGACCGCGACCAGTTTCTTCGCGCAGTCGAAGACTTCCTCGGTCAGGTGGGTGCGCGAGCGGATACCGATGAAGTGGGCATCGGCGATCTTTTCCTTGAGCTCCGCCTCCGGCAGCGAACCGGTGTGGTACTCGATGTTGGTGTACCCGGCGGCCTTCAGGGTGTCCACGGCGTTCTGGTGGACACCTTCCAGAAGAAGGAACTTGATCTTGCTCTTGTCGAGGCTGGTCTTGCTCATCTGCGTACCTGTGTTCCCGTATGAATTAGGCAGTGGGATGGTCAGCGGGAGTGGCTGGCCGGGCCGGTGCACGGCCGACCCCGAAATCGGCTGGAGCGCGCGATTAACGGGGGGCGTATGCTAGCATGATCTCCTTTTTCCATGCTCGGTCGCGTCCTGAAGTGTCCTCAGGGTGACCATGAACGTTTCGAGAGTTCCGCCATGCTGCACGCCGCCCTGATCGAAGAACTTAAGGCCCTGGTCGAACCGGGCAAGGTCCTCACCGACGCCGCTTCCCTGGAAGCCTACGGCAAGGACTGGACCAAGCATTTCGCCCCCGCGCCCAGCGCCATCGTGTTCCCCAAGAGCATCGAACAGGTGCAGGCCATCGTGCGCTGGGCCAACCAGCACAAGGTCGCCCTGGTGCCCTCCGGCGGACGTACCGGCCTGTCCGCCGCGGCGGTGGCCGCCAATGGCGAAGTGGTCGTGTCCTTCGACTACATGAACCAGATTCTCGAAATCAACGAATTCGACCGCACCGCCCGTTGCCAGGCCGGCGTGGTCACCAAGCAGCTGCAGCTGGCCGCCGAGGACAAGGGCCTGTACTACCCGGTGGACTTCGCCTCCTCCGGCTCCAGCCAGATCGGCGGCAACATCGGCACCAACGCCGGTGGCATCAAGGTGATCCGCTACGGCATGACCCGCAACTGGGTGGCCGGCCTGAAGGTGGTCACCGGCGCCGGCGACATCCTCGAGCTCAACCGCGACCTGATCAAGAACGCCACCGGCTACGACCTGCGCCAGCTGTTCATCGGCGCCGAGGGCACCCTGGGCTTCGTGGTGGAAGCCACCATGCGCCTGGAACGCGCGCCGAAGAACCTCACCGCGATGGTGCTGGGCACCCCGGACTTCGACGCCATCATGCCGGTGCTGCACGCCTTCCAGAGCAAGCTCGACCTGACCGCCTTCGAATTCTTCTCCGACAAGGCGCTGGCCAAGGTACTGGGCCGTGGCGACGTGCCGCCGGCCTTCGACACCCCGTGCCCGTTCTACGCGCTGCTGGAATTCGAGGCCAGCACCGAGGAAGTGGCCAACGACGCGCTGGCGATCTTCGAGCACTGCGTGGAGCAGGGCTGGGTGCTGGACGGCGTGATGAGCCAGTCCGAGCAGCAGTTGCAGAACCTGTGGAAGCTGCGCGAGTACATCTCCGAGACCATCTCGCACTGGACGCCCTACAAGAACGACATCTCGGTCACCGTCTCCAAGGTGCCGGCGTTCCTCAAGGACATCGACGCCATCGTCGAGGCCAACTATCCGGACTTCGAAGTGGTCTGGTTCGGCCACATCGGCGACGGCAACCTGCACCTGAACATCCTCAAGCCCGAGCACATGGGCAAGGATGAATTCTTCGCCAAGTGCGCCACGGTGAACACCTGGGTGTTCGAGACCGTCGCCAAGTACAACGGCTCGATTTCCGCCGAACACGGCGTGGGCATGACCAAGCGCGACTACCTGGGCTACAGCCGCTCCGACGCCGAAATCGCCTGCATGAAAGCGGTGAAGGCGGTGTTCGACCCGAACGGCATCATGAACCCCGGCAAGATCTTCGCCTGATCCCTAACAAGAGATACCCGCTCAGGAGATTCCCATGAGCTATCAGCACCAGTACGTCGACGGCACGCGCATCCACTACCCGCTGGGCAAGGTGGTGTGCGTGGGCCGCAACTATGCCGAGCACGCCGCCGAGCTGAACAACCCGGTACCCAGCGAACCGCTGCTGTTCATCAAGCCAGGCAGCTGCGCCGTGCCGCTGCAGGGCGGCTTCAAGATTCCGCAGGATCGCGGCGCCGTGCATTACGAAGCGGAAATTGCCGTGCTGATCGGCAAGCCGCTGTCGCGCAACCCGAGCGACGAGGAAGTGCTGGATGCCATTTCCGGCTTCGCCCCGGCGCTGGACCTGACCCTGCGTGACGTGCAGAGCAAGCTCAAGGAAAAGGGCCTGCCCTGGGAAATCGCCAAGTCCTTCGACGGCGCCTGCGTGCTGGCACCGTTCGTTTCCGGCGACCGGGTGGCCGACCTGGCCGACCTGCGCATTCGCCTGACCCTCAACGGTGAAGTCCGTCAGGACGGCAGCAGTGCCGAGATGCTCAATCCCATCCTGCCGCTGATCCGCCACATGGCCGGCCACTTCAGCCTGCTACCGGGCGACGTGATTCTCACCGGCACGCCGGTGGGCGTCGGTCCGCTGCAGCCGGGCGACGAGCTGGTGCTGGAACTGCCGGGACTGTCGCGTTTCGAAAGCCGCGTGGTGTAACGCCGCGATGGAATCCCGCGCCGCGTTCCACCAGGCGAATCAGACCACGGCCGAAGCCGAGGCCCAGCGCCTGCTCGCGCAACGCGACACGCTGGGCGCGCGCTGGCTGAGCTGGGTGGCGGGCGAGCTGTACCGGCTGAGCCCGCCGCCCTACGCCAACATGGTGCGCCGCGAACTGGCGCGCCTGACCGGCGGCAATGACGAACGCGTTTGACACGGGTCTGTGCACGGACATCCTCGGGAGACTCCCCATGCAATCACACCTCCTGCTGACCGGGGCGCTGCTGGCCCTGCTGGCCGGCTGCGCCAGCCAGCCAGCCGCCGAGCGCCCCGTCGCGCAACGCTGTGACTCCACCCGCCTGGCTCACCTGGTTGGCCAGGCGCCGGACACGGCCACCCTGGAGAAGGCCCGCACACAGGCCCGCGCCGAGCGCGTACGGGTGGTCGAGCCCGGCATGGCGGTGACCCTGGAGTACGACGCCCAGCGCCTGACGTTGTACACCGACGAGCAGGGCAGGATCAAACTGATCTCCTGCGGCTAATCTTCCGGTCGCTCCGAAACGAACGACCTTTCTGGACGTCCATGCCTTCCACCGATCTCCGGCGCGGCTACCTGCTGGGCCTCGCCGCCTATGTCATCTGGGGCCTGTTCCCGCTCTACTTCAAGCTGCTGCAGGACATTCCGGCCAGCGAGATCATCGTGCACCGGGTGCTCTGGTCGGCCTTGTTCGGCGCCGCGCTGCTGACGGTGTGGAAGCACCCCGGCTGGTGGGCGGCGCTGCGCGCGCATCCGCAACGCCTGGCGGTGCTGGCCCTGAGCGGCCTGCTGATCGCCGCCAACTGGCTGATCTACGTGTGGGCGGTGAACAACGAACGCATGCTGGAAGCGAGCCTGGGCTACTACATCAATCCGCTGGTCAATGTGCTGCTCGCCCTGCTGGTGCTGCGCGAACGACTGCGCCGCCTGCAGTGGCTGGCGGTGGGGCTGGCGGTGCTGGGCGTGCTGCAGCAGATCTGGCTGCTGGGCAGCCTGCCCTGGGTCTCGCTGGCCCTGGCGTTGACCTTCGGCGTCTATGGGCTGATCCGCAAGCAGGCCCCGGTGGCGGCGCTACCCGGTCTGGTGGTGGAAACCTGGATGCTGCTGCCGATCGCGCTGCTGTGGCTGGCCTGGCATCCGGCGGCCGTCAGCGCCCAGCCCGAGTTCTGGACCGGTGCCCAGCTGTGGCTGCTGGCCGCCGCCGGCCCGATCACCCTGATTCCCCTGGTGTGCTTCAACGCTGCCGCGCGCCATCTGCCCTACGCGACGCTGGGCTTCCTGCAATACCTGGCGCCGACCCTGGTGCTGCTGCAGGCCGTGCTGCTGTTCGGCGAGCCGCTGGACTCCGCCCGGCTACTGTCGTTCATCTGCATCTGGGTGGCGCTGCTGGTCTACAGCCTGGACGCCTGGCTGACCCTGCGGCGCCGGTAGTCGCCACCCACTCCGGCTACATCGGTGGCTCGGCCTGCTGCGCCTCGATGCGCAGCTCCACCATCAGGTCATCGGCCAGACGCTCCAGGCTGTGCTGCAGCGCCTCCGGGGCGACCGGCAGCGGCACCGCCAGCAGGGCCCGGGCGCGGAACAGCGTCTCGCTGCCCATCGGCGCTTCGCTGAGCTCGGTGTCCAGCACCTCGATGTTCACACCCTGCTCGCCCAAGACCCGGGCCACTTCGCGCAGCAGGCCCGGCCGGTCATCGCCAACCAGTTCCAGGCGCATCGGCCGCCAGTTGCACACCGGCTCCGGCCCGGCGGGAACGCCCCGCACATGGATGTCCTGCAGCGCCAGCGCCTCCAGCGCTTCCAGCAGCTCGTCCTGGGAGTCGGCCGGTACCGCCACCCGCAGGATGCCGGCGAACTGCCCGGCCATGCGCGCCATGCGGCTTTCCAGCCAGTTTCCGCCGTGCTCACCGACACAGCTGGCGAGACGCTCGACCAGCCCGGTCTGATCCCGCGCAATGACCGTCAGTACCAGATGTTCCATGCAGGGTTCCTCGCGACATCTCCGCAGCTAGGTATAGATCACCCGGGGACTCGACGAAGGCAGCGCTGCATTTCCACAACGCTTCATGTAGTATCCCGCGGCTCGGACTACAAGAAAGAAACTCCTCCCGCGTCCGGGTTAAACGCAGAGATCCAAGTGAGGCAAGTGATGACTGAGCGCGTTCAAATCGGTGGCTTGCAGGTCGCCAAAGTCCTGTTCGACTTCGTGAACAACGAAGCCATTCCCGGCACCGGCGTCAGCGCCGATGCCTTCTGGGCCGGCGCCGCGAGCGTCATCCACGACCTGGCGCCTAAGAACCGCGCCCTGCTGGCCAAGCGCGACGCGCTGCAGGCGCAGATCGACGCCTGGCATCAGGCGCGCAAGGGTCAGGCCCACGACGCGGTCGCCTACAAGGCGTTCCTGCAGGAAATCGGTTATCTCTTGCCCGAACCCGCCGACTTCAAGGTGACCACCGCCAACGTCGACGAAGAAATCGCCACCATGGCCGGCCCGCAGCTGGTGGTGCCGATCATGAACGCGCGCTTCGCCCTGAACGCTGCCAACGCCCGCTGGGGCTCGCTGTACGACGCGCTCTATGGCACCGACGCCATCAGCGAGGAAGGCGGCGCCGAGAAGGGCAAGGGCTACAACAAGGTCCGTGGCGACAAGGTCATCGCCTTCGCCCGCGCCTTCCTGGACGAGGCCGCCCCGCTGGCCAAGGGCTCGCACGTCGACGCCACCGGCTACAGCATCGTCGGCGGTCAGCTGCAGGTGTCCCTGAAGGATGGCAGCACCACCGGCCTGAAGGACGCCGCCAAGTTCGTCGGCTTCCAGGGCGAGGCCGCCGCGCCGAAGGCCGTGCTGCTGAAGAACAACGGCCTGCACTTCGAAATCCAGATCGACCGCAACAGCCCGATCGGCCAGACCGACGCGGCCGGCGTGAAGGACATCCTGATGGAAGCGGCGCTGACCACCATCATGGACTGCGAAGACTCCGTCGCCGCCGTGGATGCCGATGACAAGGTCATCGCCTACAAGAACTGGCTGGGCCTGATGAAGGGCGACCTGGCCGAGTCGGTCAGCAAGGACGGCAAGACCTTCACCCGCACCATGAACCCGGACCGCACCTACAGCGCGGCCCAGGGCGGCGAGCTGAGCCTGCATGGCCGCTCCATGCTGTTCATCCGCAACGTCGGTCACCTGATGACCAACGACGCGATCATCGACAAGGACGGCTTCGAGGTGCCGGAAGGCATCATGGACGGCCTGATCACCAGCCTGATCGCCGTTCACAACCTCAAGGGCAACACCAGCCGCAAGAACACCCGCACCGGCTCGGTGTACATCGTCAAGCCGAAGATGCACGGCCCGGAAGAAGTGGCCTTCGCCAACGAGCTGTTCAACCGCGTCGAAGACTTGCTGGGCCTGGCGCGCAACACCCTCAAGGTCGGCATCATGGACGAGGAGCGCCGCACCACCGTCAACCTCAAGGCCTGCATCCAGGCCGCCAGCGAGCGCGTGGTGTTCATCAACACCGGCTTCCTCGACCGCACCGGTGACGAAATCCACACCTCCATGGAAGCCGGCGCCATGGTGCGCAAGGCGGCCATGAAGACCCAGAAGTGGATCCTCGCCTACGAGAACTGGAACGTCGACCACGGCCTGAACTGCGGTCTGTCCGGTCGCGCGCAGATCGGCAAGGGCATGTGGGCCATGCCCGACCTGATGGCCGGCATGCTGGAACAGAAGATCGGCCACCCGATGGCCGGCGCCAACACCGCCTGGGTACCGTCGCCGACCGCCGCCTCGCTGCACGCGCTGCACTACCACAAGGTCGACGTGTTCGCCCGCCAGCAGGAACTGGCCAAGCGTCCGTTCGCCTCGGTGGACGACATCCTGACCATTCCGCTGGCCGAGAACACCAACTGGACCGCGGAAGAGAAGCAGAACGAGATCGACAACAACGTGCAGGGCATCCTCGGCTACGTGGTGCGCTGGATCGACCAGGGCGTCGGCTGCTCCAAGGTGCCGGACATCAACGACGTCGGCCTGATGGAAGACCGCGCCACCCTGCGTATCTCCAGCCAGCTGCTGGCCAACTGGCTGCGCCACGGCGTGATCAGCAAGGAGCAGGTCATCGAGAGCATGAAGCGCATGGCCGTGGTGGTGGACCGCCAGAACGCCGGCGACGCCGCCTACCGCCCGATGGCGCCGAACTTCGACGACAACGTCGCCTTCCAGGCGTCGCTGGAGCTGATCCTCGAAGGCACCAAGCAGCCCAACGGCTACACCGAGCCGGTGCTGCACCGTCGCCGTCGCGAGTACAAGGCCAAGAACGGCCTGTAACACGCGATTGCCGTGAAAAAACCGCCCTCCGGGGCGGTTTTTTCGTTTCTGGCGGGCGCTGCCAGCCCACGTAGACTTACGTCCTATGCGGTCTTTGCACACCGCCCCGCGCAGTACACTCCAGACACTCCTGGCGGCCAAGGCAGGCCGCCCATTCCAACCCCATAACAAGAAAGCCGGAGGCTCCATGAGCAAGGCAGATGCCTTTGCCGAAGCAGGCAAGACCGCGGTCCTGCAGAACATCCAGGGCACCATCGAGTTCCTGCAGAAGCACCCGCCGTTCGACCACATGCAACAAGGTCACCTGCTGCGTCTGGTGGAGAACTGCCAGCTGCGCTTCTATGCCCAGGGCGAGTCGATCCTGCATCCGGACGAAGGCCCGGTGCAGCACTTCCACATCGTCAAGCAGGGCCGCGTGCAGGGCAAACGCAGCCATCCGGGAGGACGTCAGGACACCACCTTCGAAATCAGCACCGGCGAGTGCTTCCCGATTGCCGCGCTGCTCGGCGAGCGTGCCACGCGCACCGCCCACGTGGCCGGCACCGACTGCTTCTGCCTGCTGCTGCCGCGGGAAATCTTCGTCGAGCTGTTCAGTCTGTCCGCGCCGTTTCGCGACTTCGCCCTGCGCGGCGTGAGCAGCCTGCTCGACAAGGTCAAGCAGCGCGTCCAGCTGCACGCGGTGGAGAGCCTGGGCGAGGACTACTCGCTGGACACCCGCCTGGACGAACTGGCCCACCGCGACCCGGTGGCCTGTCCGCCGGACATGCCGCTGCGCGACGCCGTGCGCCTGATGCACGAGCAGAACGTGGGCAGCATCATCGCCGTCGACGAGCGGCATAGCCCGGTGGGCATCTTCACCCTGCGCGACCTGCGTCGGGTAATCGCGGCGGCCAGCGCCAGCCTGGAGCATCCGCTGCGCGACATGATGACCCCCAATCCCTTCCACCTGCCGCCCTCGGCCACCGCCTTCGACGCGGCCATGGCGATGACCGAGCGGCACATCGCCCACGTCTGCGTGGTCGAGAACGACCGATTGGTGGGTGTACTCTCCGAGCGCGACCTGTTCTCCCTGCAGCGCATCGACCTGGTGCACCTGGCCCGCACCCTGCGCCACGCCGACAGCGTGCAGGCGCTGGCCGAGATGCGCGAGGAAGTCGGTCGCCTGGTGGAGCGCATGCTGGCCCATGGCGCCAGCTCGACACAGATCACCCAGCTGATCACCCTGCTCAACGACCACACCGTATGCCGGGTCATCGAGCTGACCCTGGAGGAGGTGGGCGACCCCGGCGTGCCGTTCAGCTGGCTGTGCTTCGGCAGCGAGGGCCGCCGCGAGCAGACCCTGCACACCGACCAGGACAACGGCATCCTCTTCGAGGCGCGCGACGCCGCCGAAGCGGCCCTGCTGCGCGGCCAGCTGCTGCCGGTTGCCCAGCGCATCAACCAGCACCTGGCCACCTGCGGTTTCACCCTGTGCAAGGGCAACATCATGGCCGGCAACCCCGAGCTGTGCCTGTCGCGCAGCGAATGGTCGCGGCGCTTCCACAGCTTCGTGCGCGACGCCACGCCGGAGAACCTGCTCAATTCGACCATCTACTTCGACCTGCGGGTGCTCTGGGGTCCGACGGAAGGCTGCCAGGCCCTGCAGAAGGAGCTGCTGGCGCTGATCGCCGACAACAGCACCTTCCAGCGCCTGATGGCCGAGAACGCCCTGCGCCATCGCCCGCCGGTCGGCCGCTTCCGCGACTTCCTGGTGGTGCGCAAGGGCGCCGACAAGGACACCCTGGACGTCAAGGTGCAGGGCCTCACGCCGTTCGTCGACGGCGCCCGTCTGCTGGCCCTGGCCAAGGGCATCGACGCGACCAGCACCCTGGAACGTCTGCACCTGTTGATGCTCAAAGGGGTGATCGACGAGAAGGACGGCGCGGCCTATGAGGAGGCCTACCATTTCATCCAGCAGGTGCGCCTGCAGTTGCACCAGAAGCAGAGCCGGGCCGGGCTGCCGTATTCCAACCGGCTTGACCCGGAAACCCTCAACCACCTGGATCGCCGGATCCTGCGTGAATCCTTCCGCCAGGCTCAGCGCCTGCAGAGCAGCCTGGCCCTTCGGTATCAGCTATGAACTCACTTGCCGCCTGGTTCGGCCGGCGTAGCACGGCCAGCCTGACCGATAGCCAGCGCCAGCGTCTCGACCGCCTGCGCGACCCCGCGCCGCTGGCCGACCAGCCGCTGCTGGAGCAGCGCTTCGTGGTGGTGGACGTGGAAACCACCGGACTCAATGTGAACCGCGACCAGGTCCTGTCCATCGGCGCGGTGGTCATCGACCAGGGCGGCATCCCGCTGGGCCAGCAGTTCGAGCGCACGCTGCTGCGCGAGTACCGCACCCCCGGGCCCAGCGTGCTGATCCACGGCATCGCGCCCAGCGAGATCGCCGCCGGCGACGACCCGGTGGAAGTGCTGCTGGATTTCATGGAGTTCGTCGGCGACAGCCCGCTGCTGGCCTTCCACGCCCGCTTCGACCAGCAGATGCTGACCCGCGCCATGAAGGAAAGCCTGGGCTACAAGTTCCGCCACCCCTTCCTGGATCTGGCCGAGATGGCCCCGATGCTCTGCCCGCAGCTCGGCAAGGCCCAGACCGGCCTGGACGAGTGGCTGGAGCTGTTCGGCCTGCAGGTGCAGCAGCGCCACAACGCCTGCGCCGACGCGCTGGTCAGCGCCGAACTGGCCCTGGTGCTGTTCAATCGGGCGGTGCGTCAGCAGATGGAATCTGTGGGGCGCCTGGCCGAACGCATGAGAAGCTGGCAGCGCCGGCAGAACGTTCACTCGTTCTGAGGGCGGACGGCGCAGCAATGTACTGACCGTCGCTTGCCCCGCAGGATTCCAACGGTCCAGACAACAAAAAACCGCGCCGAGGCGCGGTTTTTTTCATCACGACTAACACTTATGCCGCCAGGGAGCCCTTGAGCTTGTTCATGGCGTTCTTCTCCAGCTGGCGGATGCGCTCGGCGGAGACGTTGTACTTGGCGGCCAGCTCGTGCAGCGTGGCCTTCTCCTCGGCCAGCCAGCGCTGGTAGAGGATGTCGCGGCTGCGCTCATCGAGCCCTTCCAGCGCCTCGTGCAGGCTGGCGGTGGAGCTGTCGCTCCAGTCGGCGTCTTCCAGCTGGCGGGCCGGGTCGTAGCGGTGGTCTTCGAGGAAGTGCGCCGGTGACTGATAAGCGCTGTCATCGTCGGCGTCGTTGGCCGGGTCGAAGGCCATGTCGTGGCCGGTCAGGCGGCTTTCCATCTCGCGCACTTCGCGCGGGGCGACGCCCAGGCTGTCGGCCACCCGCTCGACTTCGTCGTTGCTCAGCCACGCCAGACGCTTCTTCTGGCTGCGCAGGTTGAAGAACAGCTTGCGCTGCGCCTTGGTGGTGGCGACCTTGACGATGCGCCAGTTGCGCAAGATGAATTCGTGAATCTCGGCCTTGATCCAGTGCACGGCGAAGGACACCAGGCGCACGCCCATTTCCGGGTTGAAGCGCTTGACCGCCTTCATCAGGCCGACGTTGCCTTCCTGGATCAGGTCGGCCTGGGCCAGGCCGTAGCCGGAGTAACTCTTGGCGATGTGCACCACGAAGCGCAGGTGGGCCAGCACCATCTGCCGGGCCGCTTCCAGATCCTGCTGGTAGAACAGGCGCCCCGCCAATTCACGCTCCTGCTCCTGCGACAGCAAGGGAATGCTGTTGACAGCATGCACGTAGGCCTCGAGGTTCGCGCCAGGAGCCAGGGCATAGACAGGTTGCAGAGAAGTTGACATGCAGGTCCTCCATAGACGATGCCTGGGCAGTGTAGCACCGAGCGCTAAGACAGTGAATTGAACGGAAAAGTTCCCCGGCCAGTCGCGCCCACCCCGTCTGGGACGCGCGTTGCGCGCTACCGGGGCGCCAGTTCCCGCAGGTGCCGGGCCACCGCCAGCCAGGCGCCGATATAGCCCAGCAGCACCGCGCCGAACACCAGCGACACGCCGTCGGCCAGCGGCACGCCAACCAGGCTGAAATCGCTGTCATACAGACCGGCCAGGCGCACTACCGCGGCGTTCAGCCAGGCCAGCCCGAAGGCCAGCACCGCCCAGGCCAGCAACCCGGCACCGAGCCCATAGAGGGCCCCCAGGTAGAGGAACGGACGCCGTACGTAGCCATCGGTTCCGCCCACCAGCTTGATGACCTCGATCTCCCGGCGGCGGTTCTCGATGTGCAAACGAATGGTGTTGCCGATCACCAGCAGCAGAGTCAGCACCAGCAGCACGGTCACGCCAAACAGGAAACGGTCGCCCAGCGCCAGGAGGGCGCCCAGGCGCTCGACCCACAGCAGGTCGAGTTGCGCCAGCTCCACACCCGGCAGTTCCGCGAGGCGCTGGCGCAAGGCTTCCAGCTCGGCCTGGTCCACCGTTTCCGGGGTGACCAGCACGCTGCCCGGCAGCGGGTTGTCCGGTAGCTCGCGCAGCGCCTCGGCCAGGCCGGAAACGACCTGGAAGTCCAGCAACGCCTGCTCGCGGCTGATCCAGTCGGCACGCGCCACCCGCGGCATGCCGGCGATGTCATCGCGCAGCGCCTGGCCTTCCGCGTCGCTGACGCTCATCTCCAGGAACACCGAGATGCGCGCGGCGTGCTGCCAGGTGCCGCTGAGCCGCTCGACATTGTCCAGCAGCAGCGCCAGGCCCATGGGCAGGCAGAGGGCGATGGCCATCACCAGACAGGTGAAGAAAGAGCCGAACGGTTGTTGCCACAGACGTCCAAGGCTGTCGCGCAGGCTGGCTCGATGACTGTCCAGCCAGCCCTGCAGCTGGCTGGACAGGCTGGGGCCTTGTCGCGCCGGCTTGCCGGGGGCGGACTCCACGCGCCGCGTGGCGCCACGGCCGGTCGGCGGGCGCAGATTGGGTGGGCGTCGGGCGTTCATTCGGCGGCTCCATCACCGATCAGGCGACCGCGCTGCAGCGTCAGCATGCGATGGCGCATGCGCGCGATCAGCGCCAGGTCGTGGCTGGCCACCACCACGGTAGTACCCAGCGCGTTGATGTCCTCGAAGACCCCCATGATCTCCGCCGCCAGGCGCGGGTCCAGGTTGCCGGTCGGCTCGTCGGCCAGCAGCAGGGCCGGCTCGTGCACCACCGCGCGGGCAATGCCGACGCGCTGTTGCTGCCCGGTGGACAGATCGTTGGGGAAATCCCTGGCCCGGTCACGCAGGCTCACCCGCGCCAGCGCGGCATCCACCCGCTGGGCGATTTCTTCTCGCGACAGGCCAAGAATGCGCAGGGGCAGGGCGACGTTGTCGAATACGCTGCGGTCGAACAGCAGTTGGTGATTCTGGAACACCACGCCGATCTGCCGGCGCAGAAAGGGAATTTCCGCCGAGGTGATGGTGGACAGGTCCTGCCCGGCCAGCAGCACCTTGCCAGTGGAGGGCCGCTCCATGGCCAGCAGCAGGCGCAGCAGGGTGCTTTTGCCCGCGCCGGAATGCCCGGTGATGAACAGGAATTCTCCCGCTTCGACCTGGAAGGACAGCTCGTGCAGGCCGACGTGGCCGTTGGCGTAGCGCTTGCCTACCTGATCGAAACGGATCATCCCGCTTCCTTCTCGGCGAACAGGGCGCGCACGAAATCGTCGGCGCGGAAGTCACGCAGATCGTCGATGCCTTCGCCAACCCCGATGTAGCGGATCGGCAGGCCGAACTGCTTGGCCAGGGCGAAGATCACCCCACCCTTGGCGGTGCCGTCCAGCTTGGTCAGCGCCAGACCGGTGAGGCTCACGGCCTGGTCGAACTGGCGAGTCTGGTTGATGGCGTTCTGGCCGGTGCCGGCATCCAGCACCAGCAGCACTTCGTGCGGCGCGGTGTCGTCCAGCTTGCCGATCACCCGGCGCACCTTCTTCAGCTCTTCCATGAGGTTGTCCTTGGTGTGCAGCCGTCCGGCGGTATCGGCGATCAGCACGTCGGCGCCGCGGGCCTTGGCGGCCTGCACGGCATCGTAGATCACCGAGGCGGAATCCGCGCCGGTGTGCTGGGCGACCACCGGAATGCGGTTGCGTTCGCCCCACACCTGCAGCTGCTCGACGGCGGCGGCGCGGAAGGTGTCGCCGGCGGCGAGCATGACCTTCTTGCCGTCCTGCTGCAGCTTGCGCGCCAGCTTGCCGATGGTGGTGGTCTTGCCCACGCCGTTCACGCCGACCACGAGGATCACGTAGGGCTGCTTGGCGGTATCGATGGCCAGCGGCTTCTCGACCGGCGTCAGCAGGGCGGCGAGCTCGGCCTGCAGCGCCTTGTACAGGGCTTCGCTGTCGGCCAGTTCCTTGCGCGCCACGCGCCGGGTGAGGTTCTGCACGATGGCGGTGGTGGCTTCGACGCCCACGTCTGCGGTGAGCAGGCGGGTCTCCAGCTCGTCGAGCAGGTCGTCATCGATGGCCTTCTTGCCGAGGAACAGGCTGGCCATGCCCTCGCCGAGGCTGGAACTGGTCTTGGACAGACCCTGCTTCAGGCGGGCGAAGAAGCCGACCTTGTCGACAGGCTTGGCCGGCTCGACGGGAGCCGGCTCGGGCTCGACTGTAGCGACCGGTTCAACCGCTTCGATCGCTGGCTCCGGCTGGGCCACTTCGGCTACCACCGGGGCAACGGGTTCAGCCGTCTCGGCTTGCGCAGCCGCCGTCTCTTCAGGGGCAGGCTGCTCAGCTTCCGGTTGTGCTGTCTCCTGCTGCTTCTTGCGCCACCAGCCGAACAGGCCTTTCTTTTCGCCAGCGTCGGGCTGGGGCTTCTTGTCGTCGTTGGAACCAAACATTGCCGGACTATCTCAAAGGTGCGCCACGCTCGGGCATGGCCGCCGGGAAACGGGATTGGGTATCCTAGCACCTCATCGCCCGGCGGCGTTAAGCCACCCGGGCCGCCGCACAGGTCCCCTTTCAAGGTCTCATCATGAAGCACGCGATCCTGCGCAGCGCCGCGCTTTTGCTCGGCTGCCTATACTGGCCCCTGATGGCCGTCGGGGCAGCGCCCCAGCCCACCCACGAATTCACCCTGGACAACGGCCTGAAGGTCATCGTCCGCGAAGACCATCGCGCGCCGGTGGTGGTGTCCCAGCTCTGGTACAAGGTCGGCTCCAGCTACGAGCAGGCCGGGCTGACCGGCCTGTCCCACGCCCTGGAACACATGATGTTCAAGGGCAGCGACAGGCTCGGCCCGGGCGAGTCCTCGCGCATCCTGCGCGAGCTGGGCGCCGAGGAAAACGCCTTCACCAGCGACGACTACACCGCCTATTACCAGGTGCTGGCCAAGGACCGCCTGGCCGTGGCCTTCGAGCTGGAGGCCGACCGTCTGGCCAGCCTGCGCCTGCCCGCCGACGAGTTCGCCAGCGAGATCAAGGTGATCCAGGAAGAACGTCGACTGCGCACCGATGACCGGCCGAGCTCGCTGGCCTACGAGCGCTTCAAGGCCATGGCCTATCCGGCCAGCGGCTATCGTCTGCCCACCATCGGCTGGATGGCCGACCTCAAGCGCATGACCGTCGAGGATCTGCGCACCTGGTACCAACGCTGGTACGTCCCCAACAACGCCACGCTGGTGGTGGTCGGCGACGTCACCCGTGATGAGGTGGAGCAACTGGCCCGCCGCTACTTCGGCCCGATTCCGGCCCGCGAGATCGTCCCGGCCAAGCGTCCGCTGGAATTGGCCGAGCCCGGCGAACGCCGCCTGACGCTGCACCTCAAGACCCAGCTGCCCAGCCTGCTGATGGGCTTCAACGTGCCCGGCCTGGCCACCGCCGAGAATCCGCGCGACGTGCATGCCCTGCGCCTGATCGCCGCGCTGCTCGACGGCGGCTACAGCGCCCGCCTGGCCAGCCGCCTGGAGCGCGGCGCCGAACTGGTGAGCGGCGCGTCCGCCTGGTACAACGCCCACGCCCGTGGCGACAGCCTGTTCGTGCTGTCCGCCAGCCCCAACGTGCAGCAGGGGCGCACCCTGGAGCAGGTGGAAGCCGCACTGTGGGAACAGCTCGAACTGCTCAAGCGCGAGGCACCCTCGGCCGAGGAGCTGCAGCGCGTGCGCGCCCAGCTGATCGCCGGGCTGGTCTATGAGCGCGACTCGATCACCGCCCAGGCCACTGCCATCGGCACCCTGGAAACGGTCGGCCTGTCCTGGCGGCTGATGGAGCGCGAACTGGAGGATCTCGAAGCGGTAACCGCCGAAGACATCCAGCGCGCCGCGCGCACCTATTTCACCCGCACGCGCCTCAGCGTCGCCCATGTGTTGCCCGAGGAGGCCGCCCAATGAAGTCGCTTGTGAGTCGTAGCCTGTGCGGCCTGCTGGCCCTGGCCCTGCTGGCCGGCTGCGCCAGCGGTACCGAGCCGCGCCTGGCGTCGCTGGCCGCCCTGAAGGACGAAGCCCCGGCGCGCCGCGATCTGGACATTCAGCAATGGCGCACCGCCGAAGGCGCCAAGGTGCTCTTCGTCGAAGCGCGCGAACTGCCGATGTTCGACCTGCGCCTGACCTTCGCCGCCGGCAGCAGCCAGGATCGCGGCGTGCAGGGCCTGGCGCTGCTAACCAACGCCATGCTCAACGAAGGGGTACGCGGCAAGGATGCCGATGCCATTGCCGCCGGCTTCGAGTCCCTCGGCGCCCAGTTCGGCAACGGTGCCTACCGCGACATGGCGGTGGCCAGCCTACGCAGCCTGAGCGATGCGCAGCGCCGCGAGCCGGCCCTGGACCTGTTCGCCGAAGTGGTCGGCAAGCCCAGCTTCCCCAACGATGCCCTGGCGCGCATCCGCAACCAGATCCTGTCGAGCATCGAGTTCAACAAGAAGAACCCCGGCAAGCTGGCCAGCCAGGCGCTGTTCGAGCAGCTGTACGGCGCACATCCCTATGCGCATCCCAGCGAAGGCACCGCCCGATCGCTGAACGCCATTCGCCAGGCACAGCTGCGCGACTTCCACCGCCGCGCCTACACCGCCAACAACGCGGTGATCGCGCTGGTCGGCGACCTGTCGCGCAGCGAGGCCGAAGCCATTGCCGCCCAGGTGTCCCGCGCGCTGCCCAAGGGTCCGGCCCTGGCCAGGACCGTCGACCCCGTGGCACCAAAGCCCGGCCACCGGCACGTCGAATTCCCCTCCAACCAGACCCACCTGCAGATCGCCCAGCTGGGCATCGCCCGTGGCAACCCGGACTACGCCGCGCTGTATCTGGGCAATCAGGTGCTCGGTGGCGGCGGCTTCGGTTCGCGGCTGATGGAAGAAGTACGCGAGAAGCGCGGCCTGACCTACGGCATCTATTCCGGCTTCAGCCCCATGCAGGCGCGCGGGCCTTTCATGATCAGTATGCAGACCCGCGCCGACTACAGCGAAGGCTCCCTGGCACTGATCAAGGAGCTGGTGCGCCAGTTCCTCGCCGAGGGCCCGAGCGAAACCGAGTTGCAGCAGGCCAAGCGCGAGCTGGCCGGCAGCTTTCCGCTGAGCACCGCCAGCAACGCAGCCATCGTCGGCCAGTTGGGCGCTATCGGCTTCTACGATCTGCCGCTGGACCACCTGGAACGTTTCGTGGAAGAGGTGCAGGGGTTGAGCGCAGAACAGGTCAAGGCGGCCATGAACCGCCACCTGGATCCGGACGCCTTCGTGGTGGTCACCGTCGGCCCGACGGTGGCGCAGAGCGAACTGCCGCCGCCCACCGGGTCGACCCAGCCGCAGCCCGCCGGAGTACCGCACTGATGCGCCGACCGAACACCCCCGCGCCCAAGGCGCACGGTGGCACGGGCCAGTTGCGCATCATCGCCGGCGACTGGCGCAGCCGCCGTTTCAGCTTCCCCGACGGCCCCGGCCTGCGTCCGACCCCGGACAGGGTGCGCGAAACCCTGTTCAACTGGATTGCCGCCTATGTGCCGGGCGCCAGGGTCCTCGACCCGTTCGCCGGCAGCGGCGCGCTGTTTCTCGAAGCCCTCTCGCGTGGCGCCAGTCAGGCCCTGGCGCTGGACCTGAACCCCGCCTCGGTGTCCTCCCTCCGCGGCCACCTGCAGACCCTGCAATGCAGCGACGGCCAGGTGCAGCAGGCCGATGCGCTGCGCTACCTGGCCGAGCAGCCGGCGCAGGCGTATGACCTGGTGTTCCTCGATCCGCCGTTCCACCAGAACCTGCTGGTGCCGGCCTGCCAGCTGCTGGAAGAGCGCGGCTGGCTGGCGGCCGACGCCTGGGTCTACACGGAAAGCGAAGCCGCCCCCTCGACGCTCGGCCTGCCGGCCAATTGGCGGCTGCACCGCGAGAAGCATGCCGGTCAGGTGTACTACAGCCTCTGGCAGCGCCAGGCTTAACCCGCCGGTTGCGCAGCGGCCGAGGCCGCTGCGCAAGATTTCCGCCGCCCTGCGCCATTCGTTGCGCAGCATTTGTTGCCGCAGGCCTCACCGGCCACCGGCCTGCATTGCCGGCGCAGGCCAACCCCTTGAACACAAAGGATTATTTCAAGCTGGCACGCGCCTTGATGCAGCCCCGGCTTTCTTGTTTGCCGACTCGCCCCAGTCCCCACGGAGTGGGGCGTTTTTCGACGAGGGACCGTCATGTCGAGTACCCGCCTCACGGTGCAACTGGCCGACCTGGATCTGCAGGTGCTGGCGTGCGAGGCCCAGGAGGCCATTGGCCGGCCGCACCGCATCGAGCTGCGCCTGGTGGCCGAGCGCGCGGATCTGCAGCTGGACAGCCTGCTGCGCCAGCCCGCCCGGCTCGATCTGGGCAATGATCGTTACCTTTATGGCCTGGTCTGGCGCGCCGAGCGCGGCGAGACCGGCAAACGCCTGACCCATTACCGCATCGAGCTGCGCCCGGCGCTGGCCTGGCTGGAACTGCGCCGCAACTGCCGGATCTTTCAGCGCCGCAGCGTGCCGCAGATCCTCACCGAACTGTTGGCCGAGCATGGCATCCAGGGCGACGCCTGCCGCTTCGCCCTGAGCGGCGATTACCCGCCCCGCGAGCATTGCGTGCAGTACGCCGAAACCGATCTGCACTTCCTGCTCCGCCTGTGCGAGGAAGAGGGCCTGCATTTCCACTTCCAGCACTCAGAGCCTGGTGATGTGCTGGTGTTCGGCGACGATCAGACCGCCTTCGCGCGTCTCGAACCCGCCCAGCGCTACAAACCCGACGCTGCGGAGCCGTCGATCAAGCGCTTCGGTGTACGCCTGGAAACCCGCAGCGATAGCGTGACCCTGCGCGACCACACCTTCGGCCAGCCGCGCCTGCTGCTGGAAGCCAGCGCTTCCAGCGAGGCCGAACAGCCCGCCGGGCTGGAACTGTACGACTATCCCGGCCGTTTCGACGACCGCGCCCGGGGTCGGCTGCGCGCCCGCCACCAGTTGGAAGCAGCCCGTCAGGGTCGCCGGCAGGCCGAAGGCCGCAGCGATCAGCCGCTGCTGGCCTGCGGGCAGTTCGTCGAGGTTCAGGAGCATCCCCGCAAGGACTGCAACCAGCTCTGGCTGCTGACCGCCGTCCAGCACCAGTGCTACCAGCCGCAGGTGCTGGAGGAGTATGCCGAGGCCGACCCGGCGCAGGCGGCTATGCCGCCCGGTTATCACAACCAGTTCCTCGCCACACCCTGGGACGCGCCCGTGCGTCTGCCGACACGCCATCCGCGGCCGCACCTGCCAGGGACGCAAAGCGCCGTCGTGGTCGGCCCGGAAAACGAAGACATCCACTGTGACGAGCAGGGCCGCGTGCAGGTGCGTTTCCACTGGGAGCGTGAGGAGCAGGACCTGAACAGTCGTGTCTGGCTGCGCGTGGCCAGCGGCTGGGCCGGCAACCGGTACGGTGCGCTGCTCCTTCCCCGGGTCGGCATGCAGGTGCTGGTCGGTTTCCTGAACGGCGATCCCGACCACCCTTTGATCGTCGGCTGTCTGCGCGACGCCGAACAGCTTCCGCCTTATCCGCTGCCCGAGCAGAAAACCCGCAGTGTGTTCAGCACCCGAAGCACCCCGGGCGGCCAGGGCGGCAACGAACTGCGCATCGATGACCGCCAGGGCGCCGAGCAGGTCTATCTGCATGCCCAGCGCAACTGGGAACAGCACATCAGCCACGATCAGACCCTGCGGATCGGCAATGCCAGTCGCTCCCTCGTCGAGGGCAACCGTTACAGCGAGGCGAGGGGCGAAACGCACCGCATCGTGCAGGGCGAGACCCTGAGCGAAGTACGCGGCAATGACCACCTGACCATCGATGGCAGCCAGCATCTTACGTTGGGCGACGGTCAGTTCGTGGACGCTGGCCAGGAGATCCACCTGCGCGCTGGCGACACGCTGGTGATTGAGGCAGGCTCGGAGCTGAGCATTCAGGCCGGCGGCAGCTTCATCACCCTGGATGCCGGCGGCGTGGCACTGGTCGGCGCGCAGGTGAAGCTCAATGCCGGCGGCAGCGCCGGCAAAGGCAGCCCGGCCCAGCCGCTGGCGCCGAGCATTCCACAAGCCGACTCGGCGCCAGCCTCTGTCAACCATAAACCCCCAGTTGCCGAGACACCCGCGCCAGCGCCATCCCCCAGCCAGCTCGCCGTCGCCCGCACCGCCCGGAAATTGGGCGCCAGCCGCTGCCCGGTATGCGAAGCCTGCGCCGAAGGAAGCTGCACGCCATGACCCAGACCGCACTCAACTGGCTGGCCGAGCAAGGCCGACAGAATCGCGCCTTGCTGCTGATCTTCGATCGTCTGGCCGAGCCCGATCTTCCCGCCCGGCTGCCGGCGGCAAGCGCGCTCCCGACCTGCATCAATCTGTACCAGGACAGCCCCGCGGCCCCACTGGCCGAACTGGGCCCCTGGCTGGTCGGCGTGCCGGACGCCCAGGCGCCCTGGCTGCAGGCCTGGCTGGAGCAGCCGGAGCACCACTGGGGCTGGCTCGCCAGCGTCGATCGGTTCGATCTGCCGCAACTGCTGCACCACTGGCACGCGCGGACCCTGATCGAAGAGCGAGGCCGCCGGATTCTCTATCGCTACCAGGACAACCGGGTGATCGCCCGCCATCTACACGCGCTCGAACCGGAACAGCGCCCCCTACTGCTAGGGCCGCTTGCCAGTTGCCTCGCCTGGGATGGCCAGGCCTGGCAGAGTTTCGACAATCCCGCGCCCGGCCTCTACCCGGTGCCCGCAGACGCACCCTGGCTGAATGTGCCGGAGCCCGCGCCCATCGCCCTGGCCATTCGGCGCCACAACCTCGAGCAATGGCTGTGGCAGAACCATTGCGCGGCGCTCTGCCGCCTGCTTGAGGAACAGGAATTCACCCCCTGGCTGGAACAGCAGCTGGCCCAGGCCAGCGCCTGGGGCTGGCCTGCCGATGACAGCGTGAAATTTCTGCTGGCTCATCAATTGCACCCCGAGCAGTCCAAGCATCCCGCCTGGTCGCCCCTCGCCGGCGAATCCCCCGAGGCGCATCTGGCGCGCTGCCGGCAAACCTTCCAGGAGAGCCCCGCATGATCCGACGCGCGCTTCGCCCTTTGTGCCTGGCCCTGCTGATCGCGCCGCTGAGCGCCTGCGGCACCCTGGGCTCCCTGTTCGCCGAGCGCTTCACCTTCGAGGGCGAGCTGCCAGCCGATTTCGCCCTGCGCGCCCAGGCTCATTACTACGTCACCGAGTCCAATTGCCCGGGGCTGGTATCGCGTAGTCAGCTGACGAAGAGTTTCGAGACGGAGTTTCAGCCCGAGCCACACAGCTATCGCTTCGCCATTCCGGCGAGTTATCGCATTGGTATCTGCCAGGCCAGGCTCGGCCGGGTCGCCCTTTACATCAAGGGCAAGCACGGCGAAAAGGAATGGCAGCAGACCTATGACAATGGCGAGCTGCGCGTGGTGGAGGAACTGCCGGAAGGTTTCACCAGCTTCCTGCCTGACGGCACTTTGCGTAGGCGGGCCGTCTGCACATGGTGGTTTCAGAAAAGCCATGCCATCTCACGAGTGGGTGAAATAGAAAAAATCCTCAATTGCACAGGTGCCGGCGCCTATTTGCTGAATCAGGAATTGGGCGGGAAAACCGTGCGCTTGGATTTTGTTTTGAATCCAGAAGAGGAGCCCTCACGTCATGACACTTGGATTCAATTCCCGGAAGGCTGGAAGCCCTGTTTGCCAAAGCCAGGATGGCAACGCTGCCAAAACCCTCCTCTGTTCCAAACATTCAAGATGAACGGTCAGGAGTGCACTGTTTATCCCAACTGCACGGAGTAAGCACGGATGCCTACACCAGCCAACCAGATCGAGGCCTTGGATTGCCCGCTATGCAATAACTGGGTCAGTTTCCGCTTGGTGAACGAACATGCCCAAGGGGCGCCATATGCAGGCCTTTCCTACCAATTACACGACCGAGAAGGGCAGATTTACACGGGCACGCTCGATAACGATGGCTTCGCCCGGGTGGACAATCTGTTCTGCGGTGTCTTGGTACTGGGCCTCGCGACTTCAAGCAGTGGAGCATCCGGGTCATGGTACGAAGATCTGGTTATCAGGCCAGATTTCAAAATACCCCTCACCGCCCTCCAAATCGCCGCCGAACAATCCCCCTTCGGCCCGCGCAACTCCGGTGGACAGACCTATCTGGCCGAGGAACGCGCCGCCGCCGAAGGCGCCAAGTTCCTGCGCGTGGAGGTGAGCGATTTTGTCGAAGCGCGCGCACATCTGCCGGACCCGGACTCCGAGTGGAGCCCCAAGCCAGCGAAGCTGAAACACAACGCGGGCTCAGCCCAACAACCACCGGGCATTGATCTTGGACCTAACCGGCACCACGTGCTGGAAGTGAAGGCCTTGCGCGCCTACAGTCCGCTGCTGTCCCGAGACACCAGCTTCTGCGCTCTGAACGCCTATCAACTGGCGGTACTGAGCGCCTGTGCCTATGCCCCTTTCAGCCAGGAGAAGCCATTCGGCGAGGACTACCAATCCCTGCCGCCACCCTATGACTTACACGGCAGCATCGGACATGTGCTGCGCGAACGCCTGGCGTGCGGCATCAAGCCGACCCAATTCGAGCCGCGCAAACCCGGGCAACCTGCCGAGCACCATCATCTGCTGTATGAGGAAGTGCCCTATTCCAAACGTCTGGAAGTCATGCCCTACGACCCCGCGCGCTACCGGGCCGAAGCCGCCCGTGGCTGGCGCAACCCCGAGGATGTGCACTTCCTGTTTCACGAGGAGACTCATACCCAGGGATTCATAACCCATAACGACAAGCTGGTGCTGATTTCCCTGCGCGGCACCGAGTTCAAGTTTCCGTTCAGCGATGTGTTCCAGGATTTTGATGCCCGACAGGTTCCATACAAGGGCTACAACGAGCAGGACACCCACGAAGCGCAAGCCCACCGCGGCTTCCACGATGCCTTCCTGGCCGCCAAAGAGTTTGTAGACCGCTACTTGAGGGCGTTTCATCGCCCCGAGATGAGCATCATCGTCTGTGGCCATAGCCTGGGTGGTGCCATCGCGCTGCTGCTGGGCGAATGGCTGCGGCACCACTGGTCGCCGACCACCCAGTTATATACCTTCGGCGCGCCTAGAGCCGGCGACCGGGCCTTTGTGCAAGGCGCCCGGGACCTGACTCACCACCGCCTGGTCAACCATAACGACCCCATTCCCTCCGTTCCCTCGGCCTGGATGGATGCGGAATGGAAACTGGCACTGCCCGCCACGATAGTGCTGCTCACCAGCGGGTCTATCGCCGCTATTCCATTGCTTGTCGCGGGGTTGGTGAATCTGCGGGACGACCCGTTCGAGCACCACGGCGAGCAATGGCACTTCCTGCCGCGCCAGGAAGGCGCATCGCTGCTCTGGCAGCCCGGCTGCGAGGCGCTCAGCGAACAAAGCTGCGCCCGGTACGTCAACGAAATTGCCCTCAAGGGCGACATGCCCAGGCGCGCGGCGTTCCTCTCACAACTTTTCAAGGCCAAGCAACACTTCATCAGCACCGCTTACAGCCGGGCGGCGCTGACCAACCTGCTGCGCTGGAATGCCAGCCTGGCCCGGCAAGGCAGTCTGTTCACCGAGGAAGAGGCCGCGAGATATGGCGAGGAAGTCGCGCAGCTGGAGCAGAAAATGGCTGGCTGGAGACCGGCCACCTACCAGCAGTTCCGTGCGGCCACTCGCGTTCGCTTCGAGCCGCGCTTCTACAACAAATCGCCCATCGAGCTGCGAGCGATGTACGAGCGAGGCGAAGCAGTGATCCGCACCGTCAGCATCGGGCAGCGCACGCGTCTGCTCGAACTGCGGCGCCAGCTGGCCCAGGCGCAGCGTCCGATCAGCGCGCATCAGGTCTTCGGTGAATTCGCCGACCGCGAGGACCTGGCCGCCCTGCTTGATGAATGGCGCATGAAGGCGGAGATTCAGAAAGCCGAGCGCATCGCCTATACGAGGACCGCTGCCCGGCCGCTGACTACCGCATGACCGGAGAGCACATTCAATAGAACGCCACCACCTGCCCATCCCGGTCAAAGCCCAGGAACTGGCCGATGCTGCCGCTCTCGATGGCCGCCACCATCTGCTTAAGCGGTTGTTCCGCCGCCTCGCTGGAGGGTGCGACGCCACCGCGCCCGGACAGGCCGGCGACGAAGACCAGGTCCCAGTTGATGCCGGTGCGCGCGGCCTCGTCGCGCAGCGCGGGGAAGTCGCTCAGCTCGCTGGGCAATTTGTCCACACACAGCACCGGACGCAGGTTGCCGCCTTCGCCAGACTCGAAACGGCGGCGTTCCTCGGCGGTGGCGTCGGCCGGCAGCTCGGCGCTGACGAACACCATCAGCAGACGCTGCGGCTGTGCCTGCTGCTCGGCGGCGCGCAGCAGGTCGGCAAATTCGACGATATTCATGATGGCAATTTTCCTCGGGAGCGGGCATCGGGACTCTAGCACCCCGCCCTGATCGCCCCCATCTCTCCAAAGACATAGGCACTCCCGCTGCGCGGGCCGCCCATTACAATGCGCGCCGACAACCGAGCTTCCCCGATTCCCGCTGCGCTTCTACGCTGAAACTCCGACACCGGACGATTCAAGACTGATGATGCCCCCGTTCCGCCCCGCCCGCTGGCTGCCCGGTCCGCACCTGCAGACCCTCTGGTCGCCATTCTTCCGCACGCCACCTCAACTGGTGCGCCAGCGCGAGCGGCTGTGGCTGGCCGATGGCGACTTTCTCGACCTCGACTGGCATGGTCCGCAGGACAGCGAAGCGCCGCTGGTGCTGGTGCTGCACGGGCTGACCGGCTCCTCGTCATCGCTGTATGTGCTCGGCCTGCAGCAGCGCCTCGCCGAGCGGGGCTGGGGCAGCGTGGCGTTGAACTGGCGCGGCTGCTCGGGCGAGCCGAACCGCTTGCCGCGCGCCTATCACTCCGGCGCCAGCGATGATCTGGCCGAGGTAATCGCCCACCTGCGTGCCCGGCGTCCGCTGGCGCCGCTGTATGCCGCCGGCTACTCGCTGGGCGGCAACGTGCTGCTCAAGTACCTGGGGGAAAGCGGTGCGGACTGCCCGCTGCAGGGCGCCGTGGCGGTGTCCGTGCCGTTCCGCCTGGACCAGTGCGCCGACCGCATCGCCCTGGGCTTCTCTCGGGTGTATCAGCGCCACTTCATGCAAGCCATGCGCGCCTATGTGCAGACCAAGCAGCAGCATTTCCGCGAGCAGGGGCTGGAGGACCACTTGCAGCGTCTGCAGGCGCTCGGGCCGCTGACTCAGCTACGCACCTTCTGGGATTTCGACGGGCGGGTGACCGCGCCGCTGCACGGTTTCGCCGACGCCGCCGACTACTACCGGCGCGCGTCCAGCCGCTACTACCTGGGCGGCATTCGCGTGCCGACCCTGCTGATCCAGGCCGAGGACGATCCCTTCGTGTTCCGCCACAGCCTGCCCGAGCCGGGCGAACTGGCGCTCGGCACTCGCCTCGAGCTGCATCGCGGAGGCGGCCATGTCGGCTTCATCGAAGGCTCGCCCCGGCGACCTGCCTATTATCTGGAGCGGCGCATTCCCGCCTGGCTGGGCGAGGTGCATGGCGGCCTGCGGATACCCGGGCGCGCGCCCGCCGTCAGCGAGCGGCCGGCCTGAGCCCGTCTCAGACGGCGGCCAGCTTCTCCATGTAGGCCTGCACGTCCTCGCGGAAACCGTCGCTCAGAAAGCCTTCCTCCAGCGCCAGCAACTGGTAGAGCCCCTTGTGCAGCCGGGCCTCGTCAAGACTGGCGGCCGGCGAGGTGGTGCACAGGTAACGCACCCACGAGGTGGCCAGGATCCAGGCGTTGAGGGTCAGCGCCTCCACCTGGCGGGGCGTCATGCACAGCACGCCGGCGTCCACGAAGCCCTGATAGATATGCCGGGCATGCTCCAGCGTCTGCGCGGCGAACACCCGATAGCGCTCGGCCAGTTGCACATCGTTGTCCAGCAGATGCTCCAGATCCCGATGCAGGAACCGATAGCGCCACACGGCGTCGAGCAGCGATTGCAGATAGGCGGCCTTGTCTTCCAGGGTCAACGCGCGTCCGGCGGGCAGGTGCAGGAAGGAACCGACCCACTGCTCGTAGGCGGTGAACAGCTCGGCGACGATCGCCTGCTTGTTGCGGAAGTGGTAGTAGAGGTTACCGGGTGAGATACCCAGGTGCGCCGCGATGTGGTTGGTGGTAACGCTGCGCTCGCCCTGGGTGTTGAACAGCTCCAGGCTGGCCTGGAGGATGCGCTCGCGGGTGCTGAGGGGCTGGGACATGGGGAACTCGGTGATCAATCAGGCGGGTTACGTTACACCCTCCGAACCGGCCGGGCTGCGAACAAGGGCCGAACGCCGACGGGCCAGCTTTTCGTTGGGCTGTGATCCGTCACAGGGCTTGGCATGCTGGATTGACAGCCTAGAGCATTTACTCTAAACCAGGCATACACACGCGCGCTTGCGGGCGCGCCATAACAAGGAGACGTGCCATGCTTGCCGATCTGGCCTTTGCCCAGGACGCCACCTCGATCCAAGCCTCCCTGGAAGCGCTGCTGGCACGCCAGCGCAGTGCCTTCTTCGCCGATCCCAATCCCCGCGCCGAACAGCGCCGCGCCTGGCTCAAGGCCCTGCGCCGCCTGCTGGTCGACGAGCAGGAGGCGATCATCGCCGCCATCAGCCAGGACTTCGGCAACCGCAGCGCCGACGAAACCCGCATGGCCGAGATCATGCCCAGCGTGCTGGGCATCCATTACGCCAGCAAGCACCTCAAGCACTGGATGAAGCCGTCAAAGCGCGCGGTCGGCCTGCCGTTCCAGCCGGCCGCCACCCGCGTGCTCTACCAGCCGCTGGGCGTGGTTGGCGTCATCGTGCCGTGGAACTATCCGCTTTTCCTCGCCATCGGCCCGCTGGTGGGCGCGCTGGCCGCCGGCAACCGGGTGATGATCAAGATGAGCGAGTCCACCCCGGTCTTCTCGCAGCTGCTCAAGGAGCTGCTGGCGCGCGTCTTCCCCGAGGATCTGGTCGCCGTGGTCACCGGCGAGGTGGACGTCGGCGTGGCCTTCTCTAAACTGCCGTTCGACCATCTGCTGTTCACCGGCGCCACCAGTGTTGGCAAGCACGTGATGCGCGCCGCCGCCGAGCACCTCACCCCGGTGACCCTGGAGCTGGGCGGCAAATCGCCGGCGCTCATCTCCGCCGAGGTGCCGATGCAGCACGCCGCCGAGCGCATCGCCTGGGGCAAGACCCTGAATGCCGGGCAGACCTGCATCGCGCCCGACTATGTACTGGTGCCCGAGGGTCGGCGCGACGAATTCGTCGAGCAGTACCGCATTGCCGTGCAGCGTTTCTTTCCCGCCCTCAGGGACAACCCCGACTACACCGCGATCATCAACGGCCGCCAGCAGCAGCGCCTGGAAGGCTACCTGCGCGACGCCGAAGCCCAGGGCGCGCGCGTGGTGCCGCTGTTTCCGGAAAGTCAGGGTCGCCGCCTGGCCCACAGCCTGCTGCTCGATACCCGCGACGACATGAAGGTGATGCAGGAGGAAATCTTCGGCCCGCTGCTGCCGGTGCTGACCTACCGCGAGCTGAGCGAGGCGTTGGACTACATCAACCAGCGCCCACGCCCGCTGGCCCTGTATTACTTCGGCTACGACCGCGCCGCGCAGGAAGAGGTACTGGAAAACACCCGCTCCGGCGGCGTGTGCCTGAACGACACCCTGCTGCACGTGGCGCAGGACGACGCGCCGTTCGGCGGCGTCGGCGCCTCCGGCATGGGTCACTACCATGGCCATGAGGGCTTCAAGACCTTCAGCACCGCGCGCACGGTGTTCAGCAAGCAGCGCTTCAACGCCGCCCGGCTGATCTACCCGCCCTACGGCAAGCTGCTGCAGAAGCTGGTCTACCGGCTGTTCATCCGCTGATTCGGGGCCCCTCATGACCACCCTGACCGCACCCGTTCTCGGCCGCCGCAGCCTGCTCAAGATCGGCCTGCTCGGTGGCGCCGTGCTGGCCACCGCCGGCGTCACCGTCGCGCTGGTCGACCGGTTCGCCAGTGCGCCGGCCGAAGGCCATCTGGCGCTGCGCCCGGCCGATCTGCCGATTCTCGCCGCGCTGGTGCCGGTGATGCTGGAGGGCGCCGTCGAGCCGACACGCCTGTCCGATGCCGCCCGAAACACCATTCAGGGACTGGATCACCAGCTCGCCCACCTGTCACCGGAAATGCTCAAGCTCACCCGGCAGATGCTCGATGTGCTGGCCCTGCCGGTCACCCGCGGGCCGCTGACCGGCATCTGGAGCGGCTGGGAAAGCGCCAGTCCCGAGGCCGTGCGCCATTTCCTCGCCCGCTGGGAAAACAGCGCGCTGGCCCTGCTGCGCATGGGCCATGCCTCGCTGCTGCAACTGGTGATGATGGCCTGGTACGCGCAGCCGGAATCCTGGGCGCACTGCGGCTACCCCGGTCCGCCGACCGTATAAGAAGAAAGATAGAGAGCGCCTTGCCATGCCCGTACCCGACCTGTTTGCCGAAGGCATCGCCCGCGGCTGGAAAACCCATGACGGCTCGCGTCTGGAAAACGACCTGATCCTGGAAACCGATGTCGTCATCGTCGGCAGCGGGGCCGGCGGCGGCACCAGCGCGGAAATCCTCAGCGCCGCCGGTTTGAAGGTGCTGATCGTCGAGGAAGGCCCGCTGAAGACCAGCACCGACTTCCGCATGCAGGAAAGCGAGGCCTATCCGGCGCTCTACCAGGAAGGCATCGGCCGCATGAGCAAGGACGGCGCGGTGACCATCCTGCAGGGCCGCGCGGTGGGCGGCACCACGCTGATCAACTGGACCTCCAGCTTCCGCACCCCCGAACCGACCCTGGAGCACTGGGCCCGCGAGCATGGCGTGCGCGGCCTGAGCGCGGCGGAAATGGCGCCCTGGTTCGAGCGCATGGAACAGCGCCTGGGCGTGCAGCCCTGGGCGATGCCGCCGAACGCCAACAACGATGTGCTGCGCGCTGGCTGCGAGAAGCTCGGCTACCACTGGGCGGTGATCCCGCGCAACGTGAAGGGCTGCTGGAACCTCGGCTACTGCGGCATGGGCTGCCCGGTAAACGCCAAGCAGTCGATGCTGGTCACCACCCTGCCGGCCACCCTGGAGCAGGGCGGCGAACTGCTCTATATGGCCCGTGCCCAGCGCCTGCTGATCGAGGGTGATCAGGTGGTCGGCCTGGAATGCCAGGGCATGGACGCACGCTGCGTCGAGCCCAGCGGCCGGCGCATCCTGATCAAGGCCCGTCATTACCTGCTGGCCGGCGGAGGCATCAACACGCCCGGGATCCTCATGCGCTCCGGCGCCCCGGACCCGCATGGCCGCACCGGCAAACGCACCTTCCTGCACCTGGTGAATTTCTCCGCCGCGCAGTTCGAGCAGGTCATCAACCCCTTCTACGGCGCGCCGCAATCGGTGTACTCGGACCACTTCCAGTGGGCGGATGGCGTCAGCGGCCGCATGTCCTACAAGCTGGAAGTACCGCCCCTGCACCCGGCGCTGGCCAGCACGCTGCTCGGTCGTTTCGGCGTGGATAATGCCCTGCGCATGGAACAGCTGCCGCACACCAACATGATGCTGGCGCTGATGCGCGACGGTTTCCACCCGGACAGTGCCGAAGGCACGGTGGAGCTGCGCGGTGACGACACCCCGGTGCTCGACTACCGCATCACCGATTACACCTGGGACGGCCTGCGCCGCGCCTTCCAGCACATGGCCGAGATTCAGTTCGCCGCTGGCGCCAAGGCGGTGTTGCCACTGCATGCCGATGCCGGCTACGTCACCACCCTGGCCGAGGCGCGCACGCTGATCGATGGGCTGCGCCTGGAGAAATACCGCACCCGCCTGGGTTGCGCCCACGTGATGGGCGGCTGCGCGATGGGCGAGGATCCGCGCCAGGCGGTGGTGGACAGCCTGGGCCAGCATCACCAGTTGGAGAACCTGTCGATTCACGACGGCTCGCTGTTCCCCACCAGCATCGGCGCCAACCCGCAGTTGTCCATCTACGCCCTGAGCGCCAAGCTCAGCGCCGCGCTGGTGGAGCGCCTGGGCGCCTGATAATGGAACACTGAGATACTGCAGCCCGGCCGGACCTGCCCGGCTGGGTTTATCCCGGCCAGCGGAGGCCGGCACACACCGAACCCTCCAGGCCAGAAGCCTCCTTTGGCTCACCACAAGCCTCGCCTTTTTCTCACCCGCCTTCGCGGCGGCGCGGCGCATTCGCCGCTTTGCGGGACAAATCCCCTGCGTTACCATCCGCGCTTTCTCAACCCCAGCAGGACGTCGCGATGAACCGTGTGCTTTACCCGGGCACTTTCGACCCCATTACCCGAGGCCATGGCGATCTGATCGAGCGCGCCTCGCGGCTGTTCGAACAGGTGATCGTCGCGGTCGCCGCCAGCCCGAAGAAGAACCCGCTGTTCTCCCTGGAGGAACGGGTGGCGCTGGCCAAGGAAGTCACCAAGCACCTGCCGAACGTGCAGGTGGTGGGCTTCTCCAGCCTGCTGGCGCACTTCGTCCGCGAACAGCAGGCCAACGTGCTGCTGCGCGGCCTGCGCGCGGTGTCCGACTTCGAATACGAGTTCCAGCTGGCCAACATGAACCGCCAACTGGTGCCCGACGTGGAAAGCATGTTCCTCACCCCGTCGGAGAAGTATTCCTATATTTCCTCGACCCTGGTGCGCGAGATCGCCTGCCTGGGCGGCGACATCAGCAATTTCGTCCACCCGGCGGTGGCCGAGGCGCTGGCTCGTCGCTTCAACACCGAGAAGTAAGCGCCGATACGGCATAATCCGCACCACCGATTCACCAAGGCCACGGCGACGGCTGTGGCGGGAGCAGTAGCATGTCCCTGAAGATCACCGACGACTGCATCAACTGCGACGTCTGCGAACCCGAATGCCCCAACGGCGCCATCTCCCAGGGCGAGGAGATCTACGTCATTGACTCCAACCTGTGCACCGAATGCGTCGGCCACTACGACGAACCCCAGTGCCAGCAGGTCTGCCCGGTCGACTGCATCCCCCTCGACGAGAACAACGTCGAGAGCAAGGACGAGCTGATGCAGAAGTACCTGATCATCACCGGCAAGGCCTGAGCCCGCCCGTGACACGAAAGCCCGCCAATTGGCGGGCTTTTTCATGCGGCAGGATTCGACGCTTGGTCCGCCGCCCCGGCTGAGGCAGGCTTGACGGCGACAAGCCGAGGATAACGACATGGAGCGCGTGGATTGCGTGGTGGTGGGCGCCGGCGTGGTCGGGCTGGCGGTAGCGCGTGCGCTGGCGCTGGAAGGGCGCGAGGTACTGATTCTGGAAGCCGAGGCGGCCATCGGCACGGCCACCAGCGCACGCAACAGCGAGGTCATCCATGCCGGCATCTACTATCCGCAGGGTTCGCTCAAGGGTCGGCTGTGCGTGGCCGGCCGTGCGGCGCTGTACGACTTCTGCGACAGCCACGGCGTAGCCTATCGACGCTGCGGCAAGCTGATCGTCGCCACCGACGGCACGCAGCTCGCCGCCCTGGAGCAGCTGCATCGGCACGCGCGGGCCAATGGCGTCGACGACCTGCAACGCCTCGACGGCCCCGCCGTGCGGGCGCTGGAGCCGCAGCTGCTCGCCGTGGCCGGGCTGCTTTCGCCAAGCACCGGCATCATCGACAGCCATGCGTTGATGCTGGCGCTGCTGGGTGATGCCGAGCGGCACGGCGCGGTGCTGGCGCTCAATGCGCCGGTGGAGGGCATCCGGGCGACGGGCGAGGGCCTGTGCGTGCGGGTCGGCGGCAGCGATCCGCTGCAGCTGCTGGCGCGAACCCTGGTCAACTGCGCCGGACATGGCGCACCGGCGCTGGCCGCCCGCACCCAAGGCCTCGGGCGCGCAGGACTGCCGCGGCAGTACTTCGCCAAGGGCAGCTATTTCAGCATCGCCGGACGCGCGCCGTTTCGCCATCTGATCTACCCGCTACCGGAACCGGGCGGGCTGGGCGTGCACCTGACCCTCGACCTGGCCGGCCAGGCGCGCTTCGGCCCGGACGTGCAATGGGTCGAGGGGCTGGATTATGCGCTCGAGCCGCAGCGCGCCGACGGCTTCTACTCGGCGATCCGCCGCTACTGGCCGGGCTTGCCGGAGGGCGCGCTGCAGCCGGCCTACGCCGGCATACGCCCCAAGATCAGCGGGCCGGGCGAGGCGGCGGCGGACTTCCGCATGGACGGCCCGGCGCAGCATGGTATCCACGGGCTGGTCAACCTGTTCGGCATCGAGTCGCCCGGGCTGACCGCGAGCCTGGCGATCGGCGCGCAGGTCGCCGCGCTGCTGCGCGGCGCCTGATCGGCACGCATGAAAAAGCCCGCCATTCGGCGGGCTTTTTCGTTCAGCGGCGGATCAGCCGTCCAGCAGTGCCTTGTTGCGCACCGCGCCCTTGTCCGCACTGGTCGCCAGCAGGGCATAGGCCTTCAGCGCCGTGCTCACCTTGCGGGCGCGCGGTTGGGCGGGCTTCCAGCCCTTCTTGTCCTGCTCGTGCCGGCGATGGGACAGCTCTTCGTCACTGACCAGCAGCTCGATGGTGCGGTTGTGGATGTCGATATGGATCTTGTCGCCCTCCCGCACCAGGCCAATGGCGCCGCCCGCGGCCGCTTCCGGCGAGGCGTGGCCGATGGACAGGCCCGAAGTGCCACCGGAGAAGCGGCCGTCGGTGAGCAGGGCACAGTCCTTGCCCAGGCCCTTGGACTTCAGATAGGAGGTCGGATAGAGCATTTCCTGCATGCCCGGGCCGCCCTTCGGGCCTTCGTAGCGGATGATCACCACGTCGCCGGCCTTCACTTCGTCATTGAGGATGCCCTTCACGGCGCTGTCCTGGCTCTCGAAGATCTTCGCGGTGCCCTCGAACACCAGGATGGATTCGTCCACGCCGGCGGTCTTCACCACGCAGCCGTCCAGGGCGATGTTGCCGTACAGCACGGCCAGACCACCTTCCTGGGAGTAGGCGTGTGCCACGGAGCGGATGCAGCCCTCGGCGCGGTCCAGATCCAGGCTCGGCCAGCGGGTGTTCTGGCTGAACGCGGTCTGGGTCGGGATGCCGGCCGGACCGGCCTTGAAGAACTCGTGCACGGCCGGATCATTGGTCTGGGTGATGTCCCATTGGGCGATGCCCTCGGCCATGGTCCTGCTGTGCACGGTCGGCACGTCGGTGTGCAGCAGGCCGCCGCGGGCCAGTTCGCCGAGGATGGAGAAGATGCCGCCGGCGCGGTGCACGTCTTCCATGTGGTACTTCTGGATGTTCGGCGCCACCTTGCACAGCTGCGGCACGCGGCGGGACAGGCGATCGATGTCGCGCAGGTCGAAATCCACCTCGGCTTCCTGGGCGGCGGCCAGCAGGTGCAGGATGGTGTTGGTGGAACCGCCCATGGCGATGTCCAGGGTCATGGCGTTCTCGAAGGCCTTGAAGTTGGCGATCGAGCGCGGCAGCACGGAATCGTCGCCTTCGCCGTAGAAGCGCTGGCACAGCTCGACGATCAGGCGCCCGGCGCGCAGGAACAGCTGCTCGCGGTCGGCGTGGGTGGCCAGGGTGGAGCCATTGCCCGGCAGGGCCAGGCCCAGGGCTTCGGCCAGGCAGTTCATCGAGTTGGCGGTGAACATGCCCGAGCAGCTGCCGCAGGTGGGGCAGGCGCTGCGCTCGTACTCGGCGACCTTCTCGTCGGAGCAGGAGCTGTCGGCGGCGACCACCATGGCATCGACCAGGTCCAGACCATGGGCGGACAGTTTGGTCTTGCCGGCTTCCATCGGGCCGCCGGAGACAAACACCACCGGGATGTTCAGGCGCAGGGCGGCCATCAGCATGCCGGGGGTGATCTTGTCGCAGTTGGAGATGCACACCAGCGCGTCGGCGCAGTGGGCGTTGACCATGTACTCCACGGAGTCGGCGATGATTTCGCGGCTGGGCAGCGAATACAGCATGCCGTCGTGGCCCATGGCGATGCCGTCGTCCACGGCGATGGTGTTGAATTCCTTGGCCACGCCGCCGGCCTTCTCGATCTCGCGGGCGACCAGCTGGCCGAGGTCCTTCAGGTGCACGTGACCGGGCACGAACTGGGTGAAGGAGTTGGCGATGGCGATGATCGGCTTCTTGAAGTCTTCGTCCTTCATCCCGGTGGCGCGCCACAGGGCGCGGGCGCCGGCCATGTTGCGGCCGTGGGTGGAGGTTTTCGAGCGGTAATCGGGCATGACGGGGTCCTGCTGAAGGCTAATCGGCGCGGCACGGACGTCCGCTGTTTCTGCGTAGGTGAGCGCGCGCCAGGCGCCCGAGGGCAATCAACGGTGACGAGTTGCCGAGGGGGCCGGGGCCGAGTGGTGGCGGGGTCTCCGCCGACCGGGCCGGTTGGGCTCACGGGGTGGACAGGATGCGGCGATTCTAAGCCCAGGAGCGGCGCGGGCGAAAGCCACGCGATGGCTGGCCGCGGGCCGGCGCTCCTGGCGGAACGCCGGTGGCCTGGACGGCGTCAGGCGTTGGGCAGGATGCGGCAGGTCAGACTCTTGATGTAGCGGGTTTCCGGGATGGCCGGGTGCACCGGATGGTCCGGGCCCTGCGCGCCACGCTCGAGCAACTGCAGGTTGCGGTCCAGGTGGCGGGCGCTCTGCAGCAGGATGTTCTGCAGGTCGTCCTCGGGCAGGTGCATGGAACAGCTGGCGCTGACCAGGATGCCGTCCTTGTTGAGCATGCGCATGGCCATCTCGTTGAGGCGGCGGTAGGCGGCCTCGCCGTTCTTCAGGTCCTTCTTGCGCTTGATGAACGCCGGCGGGTCGGCGACCACCACATCGAAGCGCTCCTCGGCGGCCTTGAGTTCCTTCAGGGCGGCGAACACGTCGCCTTCCACGCAGGTGACCTTCTCCGCCACGCCGTTCAGCGCGGCGTTGCGCTCCACGCCGTCCAGGGCAAAGGCCGAGGCGTCCACGCAGAACACCTCGCTGGCGCCGAAGGCAGCGGCCTGCACGCCCCAGCCGCCGATGTAGCTGAACAGGTCGAGCACGCGCTTGCCCTTCACATAGGGCGCCAGCCGTGCGCGGTTCATGCGGTGATCATAGAACCAGCCGGTCTTCTGCCCTTCGAGCACCGGGGCTTGGAACTTCACGCCGTTCTCTTCCAGATCGACCCACTCGGGCACCACGCCGAAGGCGGTATCCACGTAGCGCTCCAGGCCTTCGGCGTCACGCGCGGAGGAGTCGTTCTTGAACAGGATGCCGCGCGGCTTGAGCACCTGCACCAGCGCCTCGATCACCGCCTCCTTGTTGCGCTCCATGGTGGCGCTGGCCAGCTGCACCACCAGGTGGTCGCCGAAGCGGTCCACCACCAGGCCGGGCAGGAAGTCGGAGTCGCCGTACACCAGGCGGTAGCAGGGCTGTTCGAACAGGCGCTCGCGCAGGCTCAGGGCCACCTGGATGCGGTGCACCAGCAGGGACTTGTCCAGCGTGTGGCCGGTGTCGCGCGACAGCAGGCGGGCGCAGATCAGGTTGTTCGGGCTGACCCCGACGATGCCCAGCGGCTTGCCGTTGGCCATTTCCAGGATGGCCTGGTCGCCGGGCTGGAAGCCGTTGAGCGGCGTGGCCGCCACGTCCACCTCGTTGCTGTAGACCCACAGATGACCGGCGCGCAGACGGCGTTCGGCATTGGCTTTGAGGCGTAGGCTGGGCAGGGACATGGGCGCGGCTCCGGAAAGGGGGCCGGCATTATACAGGGGCCGTGTAGCGGCCGCGCTTCCACCCGCCGGCGGAAAAACCGCGACATAACATCAGCGCGCTATCACCCCCGGGCAGGATAAACTCGCGCCCAGAACAGCCTCTTCGGATTGCCGCCCATGTCGCCTGAAATCTCCGCGGATCAGCTCCGCAGCATCCTCCAGGGCATCAGCGTGCCGCCCCAGCCGCAGATCATGGTCGATCTGCAGATGGAGCAGATGCAGCCCTACCCGGACGTCAACAACATCGCGCGTCTGATCAGCCAGGACCCCGGCCTGTCCGGCGCCTTGCTCAAGCTGGTCAACTCGCCGATCTACGGGCTGTCCAACCGCATCAGCTCGATCCAGCACGCCATCAACCTGCTGGGCACCAACACGGTCATCAACCTGATCAACGCCCAGGCCATCAAGGGCGCCCTGGACGACGACGAGATCGTTGCCCTGAATGGCTTCTGGGACAGCGCGCAGGACATCGCCCAGACCTGCCTGATGCTGGCCAAGCGCATCGGTTTCCAATCTGCGGACGAGGCCTATGCCCTGGGGCTGTTCCACAACTGCGGCATCCCGCTGATGCTGCAGCGCTTCCCGAACTACTTCGAGGTGCAGGAAGAGGCCTATTACCGCGCCTCGGAAGACAACCGCGTGGTGGACACCGAGAACCGCCTGCTCAACACCAACCATTCGGTGGTCGGCTACTTCATCGCGCGCTCCTGGCGACTGCCCGAGCGGGTCTGCGAGGCGATCGCCAACCACCACAACGCCCGTTCGATCTTCACCGACGACTCCAGCCGGCACACCCAGCTGAAGAACCTGCTGGCGGTCCTCAAGATGGCCGAGCACATCTGCGGCTGCTACCACATCCTGGGTCGCCAGGAAGTGGACCATGAATGGAACAGCCTGAGCGCGCTGGTGCTCGACTACGTCGGCCTGAGCGAATACGACTTCGACAACCTGCGCGAGGCGGTGAAGGAGGCGGGCATCGGCGGCTCCTACTACTGAGCCGCGCGCATCGGTACACTGCCGACCCGTTTTCTCATTGCATCGCCATGCCCGAACTTCCTGAAGTCGAAACCACCCGTCGTGGCATCGAGGCGCACCTGGTCGGCCAGCGCGTCAGCCGCGTGGTGGTGCGCGAGCGCCGCCTGCGCTGGCCGATTCCCGAGGATCTCGACGTGCGCCTGTCCGGCCAGCGCATCCTGCGCGTCGGCCGGCGCGCCAAGTACCTGCTGATCGAGGCCGAAGCCGGCACGCTGATCGTGCACCTGGGCATGTCGGGCAGCCTGCGCCTGGTGGAGCAGGGGCTGCCCGCCGGCCGCCACGAGCATGTGGACATCGAACTGGAGTCCGGCCTGGCGCTGCGCTACACCGATCCGCGCCGCTTCGGCGCCCTGCTGTGGAGCGCTGAGCCGCTGCAGCATGTGCTGCTGCAGAAGCTCGGCCCGGAGCCGCTCACCGAGGCCTTCGACGGCACCCGGCTGTTCGAGCTGTCGCGCGGCAAGAGTGTGGCGGTGAAGCCGTTCATCATGGACAACGCGGTGGTGGTCGGCGTCGGCAACATCTACGCCAGCGAGGCGCTGTTCGCCGCCGGCATCGACCCGCGCAAGCCGGCCGGCACGATTTCCCGGCCCCGCTACGAGCGCCTGGCCGCAGAGATCAAGCGCATCCTGGCCATCGCCATCGACTGCGGCGGCACCACGCTGCGCGACTTTGTCGGCGGCGATGGCAAGCCCGGCTATTTCCAGCAGGAACTGTTCGTCTACGGGCGCGCCGGGGAGTTCTGCAAGGTCTGTGGCGGCACGTTGCGCGAGGTGCGTCTCGGCCAGCGCTCGAGCGTCTACTGCGGCCGTTGCCAGCGCTGAGCCGCGGATTATGATGGCCGCCTGACAAGAAGAACCGAGGTCGTTGGATGTCCGGTAATTTCCTGCCGCCCAATCCGTTCGCCGAAACACTGGGGCGCTGCGTGCTGAAGCTGATGGGCTGGCGCGTGGAGGGTGAACTCCCGCCACTGGACAAGTTTGTGATGATCGGCGCCCACCACACCTCGAACTGGGACTTCGTGGTGTTCATCGCCGCCAAGTTCGTGCTGCGCGTCAATGCGCGCTGGTTCGGCAAGCACAGCATCTTCCGCTGGCCGTTTCGCGGCATCCTGCAGCGCTGGGGCGGCATTCCGATCCGTCGCGACCAGACGGCCAACGTGGTCGAGCAGGCGGTGCAGAGTTTCCGCGAGCACGCCCAGTTCATCCTGATCCTGTCCCCGGAAGGCACCCGCAAGCGGGTCGAGCGCTGGAAGATGGGCTTCTACCACATCGCCCGCGGCGCCGGCGTGCCGGTGGTCCCCGGCGCACTGGACTATGTGAACAAGCGCATCGTGATCGGCGCGCCGTTCTGGCCGAGCGGCGACGAAAGGGCCGACCTGCGCAATCTGCTGGCCTTCTTCCGGCCCTATGTACCGAAAAAACCGGAATACGCATTCCACGGTGATTGAAGGGCGTCACGCTGGCGCGCGGGTGAGCGAGCTATAGTCGCGGCACCCCTCACTCGCCGAAGGAACGCCCCATGAACCCGTTTCGCGCACTGGCCGCCGCCCTGGCGCTGACCACCGGACTGCTGAGCCTGCCGGCCCAGGCCAATCCCGGCGGCGACCCCATCTACAATGCCGACGCGCCGCCGGCCTACGCCATGATCGGCGACCTGCTCATCGCCCGCCCGCTGCTGATTGCCGGCACCGCCATCGGCACCGGCGTGTTCATCGTCAGCCTGCCGTTCACCCTGCTGGGCGGCAATGTCGGTGAGGCCGGCCAGGCGCTGGTGGTGGAGCCTGCCAAGGCCGCCTTCGTGCGCTGCCTGGGCTGCACGGAAAGCGGTTACCAGCGCGACTGAGCCCCCGACAGCTTCCCGCCCCGCACGCACTTAGCCCAAAGCCTAGGCGCCCGATCTGGCGCGCCCCTTCCCGCCATGCAGCTTCCCGGCTAGGCTGTGCGTCGCCCGTGTATGGGCGTTTCCTTTGAGCGGATGGCGACGTGAAGCAGTACTCGAGAATTTCCCTGATCCTGCTGGGCATGGCAGCGCTTGGCTGGTCGTTCTGGTCCAGTTCTGGCTGGCTGCAGCTGTGTGCCGGCCTGGCCCTGTTCCTGTTCGGCATGCAGTGCCTGGAGGAAGGGCTGCAGGAACTGGCCGGCGGCAAGCTGGAACAGCTGCTTGGGCGCAGCACCTCCACGCCCTTCCGCGCCCTGCTGTTCGGCACCGGTGCCACTTTCCTGCTGCAGTCCAGCACCCTGGTGTCGCTGCTGACCATCGCCTTTCTGAGTACCGGGCTGATCCAGCTGGCCGGCGGCATCGCGGTGATCTTCGGCGCCAACCTGGGCGCCACCAGCGGCATCTGGCTGCTGGCCATGGCTGGCCAGAACCTCAGCCTGTCGCCGCTGGCCCTGCCGCTGCTGGTGTTCGGCGTGCTGGCCAGCTTCACCGGCCCGGCCGGCAGGGGCGGCGGGCGGATCCTGCTGGGCATCGCCTTCATCTTCCTGGCCATCGACCAGATCAAGGGCGGCTTCGCCAGCTTCGGCGACGCCATGGACCTGACCGCCTACAGCGGTGGCGGGCTGCTGGGCACGCTGCTGTTCACCGGCATCGGCATCGCCATCACGGTGGTGCTGCAGTCCAGCCACGCCACCCTGATGCTCACCCTGGCGGCCCTGGCGGGTGGCCAGGTCGGCCTGGAGCAGAGCCTGGCCATCGCCATCGGCTCCAACGTCGGCACCGCGGTGACCACCGGCGCCATGGGCATGCTGGGTGGCAACCGTAGCGGCCAGCGCCTGGCCCTGGCGCACGTCATCTTCAACATCAGCAGCGCCGTGGTCAGCCTCGCACTGTTCGTGCCGCTGACCTGGCTGGTGCTGTGGAGTACCGGTCTGTTCGGCCTCGGCAACAACAGCCTGATTCAGCTGGCGCTGTTCCACACGCTGTTCAACGTGCTGGGCGTACTGCTGTTCTGGCCCTGGCAGAAGCCGTTCGCCGCGCTGCTGGCGCGCCTGCTGCCCGAGCTGCCCGAACCGCGCGTGCTGATCACCGAGGTGTCGACCAGCACCGCGCAGGCGGAACCGGAACGCACCCGCGCCCGCTACCTGGTGGAGGGCGCGCTGAACTCGGCGGACGCCGCCGCCAGCGCCGTGGCCCAGGAACTGCAGCACCTCGAACGGCTGAGCCTGGAAGTGATCTGCCACGCCCTCTACCTGCCGGTCGACCAGCTGTATGGCCCGCAGGCTGACGAGGCGCTGATCGCCGCGCGCCCGGACCTGCACGGCCTGGATGCCGACGGCCTCTACCAGCGGCACATCAAGGGCGTGCACGCCGACCTGCTGAGCTTCATGGGCCGCCTGGAATTGAACCTGGACGAGCCCCACCAGGCCTTCTGGACCTCCGGCCAGGTCGCCGCCCTGCAACTGGTCGACGCGGTCAAGGACGCCAAGCACCTGCAGAAAAACCTGGGTCGCCACCTCAGCCAGGCCAGCGACACGGCGGTGCGCCGCGCCTATGTCGAGCTGCGCCGGCACCTGCTGCACGCGCTGCGCGAGGTGCAGGAGCTGAACCGCTCCAACCTGCCCGAGGAGCAGTGGAACGCACGTCTGCGCCTGCTCGACGACACCGCCGCCACGTTCGACTCGCGCTTCCGCCAGCGCCTGTTCGCCGGTATCCGCACCGGCGAGCTGGACGGCCTGCAGACCAGCTCGCTGATGAACGACCTGGGCTACACCAGCCGCATCATCCAGAGCCTGCGCAACGTGCTGATGATCAGCGAGGGACACGAACTGTCCCGCCAGCTGCGTGCCCTGTTCGGCCAGCAGCAGGAGCCGCTGATCCAGCTATCCTGATCGCCGGGCCGGGCGTCCGTTGGGACGTCCGGCCGCACGCGAGCGCTTGACAGCTCCTGGTGGCGCTCCCAGCATGTGCAGAAAAACGCACGAGGCGTTCAATATGACTGCCAGTGGGATTGCCGACTCCGCCATTGAACGCTTCGCCGCCTGCGAGCGGCAGCGTTTTCTCGATAGCCATCCCGCCAGCTTGCGCCTGGCCGAACGTGCCCGTCACAGCCTGTACGGCGGCGCACCGATGCCCTGGAGCGCCTGGCCCGCGCCGGCACCGCTGTTCGTCGCCGAGGCCTGCGACGCCCGCCTGCGGGACGTCGATGGCCATGAATACCTGGACTTCTGCCTGGGCGATGGTGCCAGCCTGTTCGGCCATTCGCCGGCACCGGTGGCCCGCGCACTGGCCGAGCAGGGCGCACGCGGCCTGTGCACCCTGCTGCCGGGCGAGGACGCGGTGCGCGCCGCCGAGCTGCTGGCGGAACGCTTCGGCCTGCCGACCTGGCAGATGGCCGGTTCGGCGAGCGATGCCAACCGTTTCGTGCTGCGCTGGGCGCGAGCCATCACCGGCCGCAAGGTGATCCTGGTGTTCGATGGCTGCCACCACGGCAGCGTCGACGAAACCCTGGTGCGCGGCCGCGAAGGCCGCACGCTGCACCGACCAGGGCTGATCGGCCAGGCGCGCAACCTGACCCAGCACACCCGCGTGGTGCCGTTCAACGACCTGGCGGCGCTGGAGGCCGCCCTGGCCCAGGGCGACATCGCCGCGCTGCTCTGCGAGCCGGCGCTGACCCACGGCGGCCTGGTGCTGCCCGAAGCGGGCTTTCTGCAGCAGGCCCGCGAGCTGACGCGCCGCCACGGCAGCCTGCTGATCCTCGATGAAACCCACAGCCTGTCTGCCGGTCCGGGCGGCTGCACCCGCGCCTGGCAGCTGGAGCCGGATTTCCTCACCGTCGGCAAGGCCATCGCCGGCGGCGTGTCCTGCGCCGTGTACGGCTTCACCCGCGCCATGGCCCAGGCCATGCAGCTGGCCGAGCAGCATGCCGGCGAAGCGCTGGCCGCCCTGGAACTCCACGGCCATGGGCACAGCGGCATGGGCACCAGCCTGGCGGCCAATGCCCTGGCCATGCGCTGCCTGCGCGCCAATCTGGAGGAGGTCATGAGCGCGGCGGCCTACGACCGCATGCTCAGCGGGGCCGCCCAGCTGGCCGACGGACTGCGCGAGCTGTTCGCCGCTCACGGCCTGAACTGGACGGTCAGCACACTGGGCGCACGCTGCGCTTTCCAGTTCAGCGCCCGCCCGCCGCGTACCGGCGGCGAGGCCGAAGCGGCCTGCCAGGACAACCTGCGGCAGGCGCTGCAGCTGTACCTGGGCAATCGCGGCGTGCTGATCTCAGCGCGCCACAACCAGTTGCTCTGCTGTCCGGACAGCGCAGCCCCGGAGGTGCGGCAGCTGCTGAGCACGCTCGATCAGGGCCTGGGCGAGCTGCTGGCGCTGCCCGGCGCGCGGTGCTGAGCGCGGCGACCTATGAGACTGATAGGCGATTGACAGGCGACAGAGTGCCGCACCTCGGGTATTGTTCCGCCCGTTTTCCGCAATAGAGCTGGTGTACCACGATGGACTATCCCGCCGGAGTCTCCGAACTCTCGATGTCGGTGCTGATGACTCCCGACAAGGCCAATTTCTCGGGCAATGTGCACGGCGGCGTGCTGCTCAAGTACCTGGACGAAGTCGCCTACGCCTGCGCCAGCCGCTACGCCGGCTGCTACGTGGTCACCCTGTCGGTGGACCAGGTGATGTTCCGCCAGCCCGTGCATGTCGGCGAGCTGGTGACCTTCATGGCCTCGGTGAACTACACCGGCCGCACCTCGATGGAGATCGGCATCAAGGTCATCACCGAGGACATTCGCGAGCGCTCGGTGCGCCACACCAACAGCTGCTTCTTCACCATGGTGGCGCTCGACGCCAGTGGCAAGCCCACCGCCGTGCCGCCGCTGGAACTCAAGACCCGCGAACAACGCCGGCGCTTCGCCCAGGCCGAACAGCGCCGGCGCATCCGCGCCGAGCTGGAACAGCGCTACAAGGCACTGCGCGAAGACCAGCCGGGGCTCTGAGCCTCAGCTTTCCGCCAGGCCGTCCACCACCAGGCGGTTGCGCCCGAGCTGCTTGGCCCGATACAGGGCCAGGTCGGCGCGCTGGAATACCTCGTCGGCCGCTTCCTCGTCCGGGCCGAAGCAGGCCAGGCCGGCGGACAGCGTGACCGGCAGCCGCTCGCCCTTGAAGTGGAAGGGGCAGGACTGGATGCTCGACAGCAGTTCCTCGATCAGCGGGCGGGCGCCCGGCAGATCGTAGCCGGGCAGCAGCAGCACGAACTCCTCGCCACCGTACCGGGCCAGGAAGCTGCCAGCCGGCATACGCCGCCGGATGATGTCCGCGATCAGCTTGAGCACCTTGTCGCCGGCCAGATGGCCGAAGCGGTCGTTGACCTGCTTGAAGTGATCCACGTCCAGCACCGCCAGCGCCAGCTCGCCCGGCTGCTGGCGGCGCCGTTCCAGCGCCTGCTGCACCTCGCTGTTCCAGGCCGTGCGGTTGGCCAACCCGGTGAGCGGATCGCGCAACGCCTCGCGCCGCTGCTCGTTGAGCTGGTCGCGACAGACCTCCGCTTCCCGCTCCAGCTCCATGATGCGCGTCGACAGCTGCTGCAGGGAGGCGCCCAACGCCTGGTCGCGCACCTCGCGCTGCGAGCGCTGCTCCTCCAGCCCGTCCAGCAGCGCTTCCAGGCGACAGGAAATGCTCTGCTTGAGGCTTTCCAGATCCACCGCGCCGCTCACCGCCGCCTGCATGTCGCCCACCTGGCGGCGCAGCGACTGGTCGAGGTCCTCGGCCAGCGCGGAGCCTTCGGCCCGCTGGGCGCCCAAACTCTCCAGGCCGGTCTGCACGTGACTCAGGCGTTCGTTGAGCCGGGCCAGGAAATCCAGCAGTTGCAGCTGATCCTCGCCCGCCTCGAGCACCAGCTCGCCCAACCCGTCGACCAGGCCGACCAGCGCGTCCGTCTCGACCTCGCCATGCAGGCGGCCGAGCAGGCGACGCAGCTGGATCTGGTACTTCATGGGCAGCGCCGACTGGCTGAGCAGCGCGCGCAGCACCTGGGAGAAACCATCGATCAGCGTCTTGGCGCCGTCGGCAACGACCGGCGCGGCCTCCTGGCCGCCCAGCAGCCGCTTGAGCAGACCCGCCGTGGGATTGCGCTGCGCGATGACATGGTCGAGTGCCTGCCACTGCAGGTCGGCGAAGGCCTTGTGCAACGCCACCAGCTCGACCTGCTGGGGCAGCACCCCGGCCAGGTTGCGGGCGAACTCGCCGATGGCCTCGCGCAATGATGGCGGCAGCGTCTGTCCTTCGAGGCGCGCCACCTGGGCGGACAGCGCCACCAGTTCCCGGCTCATGCGACTGGCGCGCAGGTATTCGCTTTCCGCCAGCACGTTTTCCAGGCGCGGCAGCAGGGCGCGCAGGCCGGACAGCGTTTCCTTGCCGCGCAGCGCCTGACGCAGGTCGCGCAGGCACAGCTCGATGGCTGGCGCGGGGTCGCGAATGGCCAGGCTGCAGCGCACCAGAGTGCGGCGCAGTAGATCGACTTCGGTGAGCAGCGCCTGTTCGCGCAGGCGCTGCTGCTGTTCGTGGGAGGGCGGGGCGTCGTTCGGGCGCGTCATGGGATCACCCGCGCAATTGGGGCAGGCGGTCGGCCGAACCCTGCGGCAGTCGGATCTCCACGGCCACGGGCAGGTGATCGGAAATCGGCGCGTCCAGCACCTCGACCCGTTCCAGGCCCAGCTCCGGGCTGAGCAGGATATGGTCCAGGCAGCGCTGCGGGCGCCAGCTGGGGAATGTGGCGCAGACCTGCGGAGCGATCAGCCCGAGATCACGCAGTGGCGAGTGTTCAAGCAGATCCACCGCCTGGGTGTTCATATCCCCCATCAGCACCATGTGGCGGAAGTCGCCGAGCAGCTCGCGGATGTAGGACAACTGGCGCGTGCGCGTGCGCGCGCCCAGCGCCAGGTGCATCATCACCACCGCTAGCGCGTCCGGACCCTCGCCGAAGCGCAGCAGCATGGCGCCGCGCCCGGCGGGGCCGGGCAGCGGATGGTCCTCCAGCTGATGGGGACGCAAGCGGCTGAGCACGCCGTTGCTGTGCTGGGCGAAGCGCCCGAGGTTGCGATTGAGCTGCTGGTACCAGTAGGGGAAGTCGCCGAGCTGGGCCAGATGCTCCACCTGATTGACGAAGCCCGAGCGCAGGCTGCCGCCGTCCACTTCCTGCAGGGCCACCAGGTCATAGTCGGCGAGCAGCTCGCCGATGCGCTGCAGGTTCACGCCGCGCCCGGCATGCGGCAGCAGGTGCTGCCAGCTGCGGGTCAGGTAATGATGGTAGCGCTGGGTGATGATGCCGACCTGGATGTTGAAGCTGAGCAGGCGCAGCCGTCCATCCGCCGGCAAACCCGCAGGCTTTCCGCTACGGGGATTGATGCGCGTCTCACGCTGCGTGGGAGTCTTCACGATACGCCGTCTGAGCATGATCGGGACCGCGCCCCTCAGTACGCCTTATTGAGCTGCCCGCTCGCGGGCGATCAGATGATCGGCCAGGGCAACCGCCTGCTGCATGCCTCCAGCCGAGCCCAGGTCCAGTCGGTATTTGCCGTTGATCACCAGCACCGGCACCCCGGTGACCTGGTAGGCGATGGCCAGCTTCTTGGCCTTTTCCATCTGGCTCTTCACGCCGAAGGAGCCGTAGGTCTTGAGGAACGCGTCCGGATCGACACCCTGGCCGGCCAGGAACTCGGCCATTTCCTTGGGCGTGGCCAGCTTGCGGCCTTCGCGATGCAGCGCGGCAAAGACCGCGTCATGCACCGACTGCTCGACCTTCATCGCCTCCAGGGCGATGAACAGCTGGCCGTGGGTGTTCCACACGCCGCCGAACAGGGCCGGCACGCGAACGAAATTCACGTCAGCGGGCAGGGTTTCCACCCAGGCGTTGAGCACCGGTTCGAACTGATAGCAGTGCGGGCAGCCATACCAGAACAGCTCGACCACCTCGATCTTGCCGGGCTGGGATACCGGCACCGGGCTGTTCAGCTCCACATAGTGCTTGCCGGCCTGGTAATCGGCGGCATGGGCGGGCAGGGACAGCAGACTGGCGACCGCCAGCAGGGCACTGAAAAGCAGGGTGCGCATGCAAGAACTCCTCGACTGGATGACGGCTCTGGCCGTTTGGGGCCGCTGGGCGGCCGGTGCGTCGCCGGATTTTAACCACAGGCGCAAAAAAAAAGGGCAGCTCGCGCCACCCTTTTTCCACCATCACGACAATCAGTGCAGGCCCTGGATGTAGCTGGAGAGTGCCTGGATGTCCTTGTTGCTCAACTTGGCGGCGATGGCGCGCATGATCATGGTGTCGCCGTCGTTGGTGCGCGCGCCTTCGCGGAAATCGGTCAGCTGCTTGGCAATGTAGGCAGCGTGCTGGCCGTTCAGTTTCGGATAGGCGGCGGCGGCGTTGCCGATGCCGTTCGGTGCGTGGCAGCCGGTGCAGGCAGGCATGCCCTCGGCCAGCTTGCCGCCGCGCCACAGCGCCTCGCCACGCTCGACCAGCGCCGGATCAGCGGCGCCGATGCTGCCCTTCTGGCTGGCGAAGTAAGCGGCGATGTCCTGCAGATCCTGGTCGCTGAAGGCGTCCAGCATGGCGGTCATTTCCAGCACCTTGCGGCCCACGCCTTCGGCGGCGCCCGGGGTGGAACCGGCCTTGATGTCCTGCATCTGCTTGAGCAGGTAACGCTCACCCTGGCCGGCCAGCTTCGGGAAGTTCGGCGCGGCGCTGTTGCCGTCCGCGCTGTGGCAGGCGGAGCAGAGCATGACCTTGTTCTTACCGGCTGCAGCGTCGCCTGCGGCCTGTGCGGCGCCGGTGATGCCCAGGGTCAACAGCAGACTCACGAGTACTTTGTTCATCAGCTAATCCAATAACGGCTAAGGGTGAGAGGGAGCTCGGTCCGAAGGCCCGCGTCTATGCGCGTTCTGGCGTCATGGTCCCGTTCGGCTTCGCTCCGACAGCGGAGCAAAGCGCACACAAAATCGGCGGCATTATATACTTGCGCCGCTGAAACGGAAACGAAACCGCCCCCTGCGACCCCGGGTCGCACCTTGGAAACCCTCATGTCCATCAAGAATCCGATCCTCGGGTTGTGCCAGCAGGCCACCTTTCTCATCAGTGCCGCCAAGGTGGACCAATGCCCCGCCGACCTCGGCCGCGAGGTCGCCTTCGCCGGTCGTTCCAACGCCGGCAAGTCCAGTGCCCTGAACACCCTGACGCATGCCAATCTGGCGCGCACCTCGAAGACACCTGGCCGCACCCAGCTGCTCAACTTCTTCCGCCTGGACGACGAACGCCGCCTGGTCGATCTGCCCGGCTACGGCTACGCCAAGGTGCCGATCCCGCTCAAGCAGCACTGGCAGATGCACCTGGAGGCCTACCTGGGTAGCCGCGCCAGCCTGGCCGGCGTGGTGCTGATGATGGATATCCGTCACCCGCTGACCGAGTTCGACCGCATGATGCTCGACTGGGCGCGGACCAGCGGCATGCCACTGCACATCCTGCTCACCAAGGCCGACAAGCTGGCCTTCGGCGCGGCGAAGACCGCCCTGCTCAAGGTGCAGAAGGACGTGCGTCAGGGCTGGGGCGATAGCATCAGCGTGCAGCTGTTCTCCGCGCCCAAGCGCCAGGGCATCGAGGAAGCCCAGGCCGTGCTGGCCCGCTGGCTGGGACTGGGTGAAGAGGCCAGCGAGGAAGCCTGACGCCAGGCCACCGGTGCCGGACCGCCGGGCCGCCGGGCCGTCAAATCGCAGGCAAAAAAAAACCTCGAACTTCGTATGGGGAGGGGGAAGTTCGAGGTTCAACTCCGACTCGCCAAGCGGCGATCAGATATCTGCCAACACTAAACACAACAAGGAGCATTGAACGGCTTCACCCATTCAGTGGCTCTGACCCGTCCCTTCCAAAATAAGTTCAGCGGGCCGCGAAAAAATTTTCGCAGCCGGCCGCGTTCTTCAATGCGCCTCGTCCCAGTTCGCGCCGTCGCCGGCCTCGACCAGCAGCGGCACGGACAGCTCGGCGGCCTGGCTCATCAGGCCGACCAACGGTTCGCGCACCTGCGCCAGCAGGTCCTCGCGCACTTCCAGCACCAGTTCGTCGTGCACCTGGAGAATGACCCGCGCATCCAGGCCGCTCGCGCTCAGCCAGCCATCCACTGCCACCATGGCGCGCTTCATGATGTCGGCAGCGGTGCCCTGCATGGGCGCGTTGATCGCGGTGCGTTCGGCGGCCTTGCGCATGGCGCCGTTGCGCGACTGGATCTCCGGCAGGTACAGGCGGCGGCCGAACAGGGTTTCCACGTAGCCCTGCTCGCGCGCCTGCTCGCGGGTGCGCTCCATGTAGGCCAGCACGCCGGGGTAGCGGGCGAAGTAAAGGTCGATGTAGGCCTGCGCCTCCTTGCGATCCACACCGATCTGCTTGGCCAACCCGAAGGCGCTCATGCCGTAGATCAGCCCGAAGTTGATCGCCTTGGCGCGGCGGCGCTGCTCGCCGCTAACCTGCTCCAGCGGTACGCCGAACACTTCGGCGGCGGTGGCGCGGTGCACGTCCAGACCCTGGCGGAAGGCGCTCAGCAGGCCGGCGTCCTGCGCCAGGTGCGCCATGATGCGCAGCTCGATCTGCGAATAGTCGGCGGCCAGCAACCGGTAGCCGGGCGGCGCCACGAAGGCCTGACGGATGCGTCGGCCCTCGGCGGTGCGGATCGGGATGTTCTGCAGGTTCGGGTCGCTGGAGGACAAGCGGCCCGTGGCGGTCACCGCCTGGTGATAGCTGGTGTGGATACGTCCGGTGTGCGGGTTGATCTGCTCCGGCAGGCGGTCCGTGTAGGTACTCTTCAGCTTGCTGACCTGGCGGTAGTACATGATCACCTGCGGCAGCGGGTAGCCTTCCTCGGCCAGTTCCGCGAGCACGCTTTCGGCGGTGGACGGCTGGCCGGTGGCGGTCTTGGCCAGCACCGGCAGGCCCAGCTTGTCGTAGAGGATGGCGCCCAATTGCTTGGGCGAGCCCAGGTTGAACTCCTCGCCGGCGATGGCGTAAGCCTCGCGCTCCAGCTCCACCATGCGCTCGCCCAGCTCCAGGCTCTGTTTGCCGAGCAGCTGGGCATCCACGTAGGCGCCGTTGCACTCGATGCGCGCCAGCACCGGCATCAGCGGCATCTCGATGTCGACCAGCACGCGGGCCAGGCTGGGGATCGCCTGCAGGCGCTCCCACAGCACCCGGTGCAGCGCCAGCGCCACGTCCGCGCCCTCGGCGGCGTATGGCCCGGCCTGCTCCAGGGCCACCTGGTCGAAGCTGAGCTGCTTGGCGCCCTTGCCGGCAATGTCTTCCAGACGGGTGGTGCTGCGCCCCAGGTACTTCAGCGCCAGGCTGTCCAGGTCGTGGCGGGTCGCGGTGGAATCCAGCACGTAGGATTCGAGCATGGTGTCGAAGGCCACACCGCGCAGGGCGATGCCATAGCGCACCAGCACCTCGATGTCGGCCTTGCCGTGCTGGACGATCTTCGGCCGCGCCGGGTCCTCCAGCAGCGGCTTGAGCGCGGCCAGCGCCTCGTTGCGGTCGATCTGCGCCGGCACACCCATGTAGCTGTGCGCCAGCGGCAGGTAGGCCGCCTCGCCGGGTGCGACGGCGAAGGCCAGGCCGACCAGGTCCGCCTGCTGCGGGTCGCTGCCGTTGAGCTTGGTGTTGAAGGAGAGGTACTCGGCCTGCTCCAGCCGCTTCAACCAGGCCTGGAAGTCGGCCGGATCGGTCAGGGTCACGTACTGCGCGGGCGCGGCTTCATCAGCGCCCGCCGACTCGGCAAACAGGTCATCCGTGGCGCCTGCGGCGACCGGTGCGGCCGGCGCCTCGCGCAACAGCGCATCCAGCCAGGCGCGGAATTCCAGCTGGCGATACAGCTCGATCAGCGCCTCGCGCTGCGGTTCGCCCGGATGCAGCTGATCGACGTCCACTTCCAGCGCCACATCGGTCTTGATGGTCGCCAGCTGGTAGGACAGATAGGCCGCCTCGCGGTGTTCGGCGAGCTTGGCGCCCAGGGTCTTGGCGCCGCGGATCGGCAGGCCGGCGACCTGGTCGAGGTTGGCGTACAGGCCATCCAATCCGCCGGCGATGCCGTTGAGCAGGCCCTGCGCGGTCTTTTCGCCGACGCCCGGCACGCCGGGAATGTTGTCGACCTTGTCGCCCATCAGCGCCAGGTAGTCGATGATCAGCTCGGGACCGACGCCGAACTTGGTCTTCACGCCTTCCATGTCGTAGACGCTGCCGGTCATGGTGTTGACCAGGCACACGTGCGGACAGACCAGCTGGGCCATGTCCTTGTCACCGGTGGAGATCACCACGTCGCGGCCGGCGCCGGCGCAACGCCGCGCCAGGGTGCCGATCACGTCGTCGGCCTCGACGCCGTCCACGCACAGCAGCGGCAAGCCGAGGGCCCGGACGGTGGCGTGCAGCGGCTCGACCTGCACGCGCAGGTCGTCGGGCATCGGTGGGCGGTGCGACTTGTAATGCTCGAACAGCTCATCACGGAAGGTCGGCCCCTTGGCATCGAAGACCACCGCGAAGGGGCTGTCCGGGTACTGCTTGCGCAGGCTGAGCAGCATGTTCAGCACACCCTTCACCGCGCCGGTCGGCAGGCCGGTCGAAGTGGTCAGCGGCGGCAGGGCGTGGAAGGCGCGGTACAGGTAGGACGAACCGTCCACCAGGACGAGGGGCGCTTGACTCATGTGCAGGTCGACCTTTTGCGCGGGCACGGCGCTAGAATGTCCGTACCTGTTAATGGATAGATCGGGGCAAAGGGTACCATGCGCGCTTTGAATCACCTGCTGTTGGCCGGCCTGCTGGCCCTGCCGTTGTGTGCTGCGGCTCAGGATCCGGTGGATGCCGAGCCGGAGGTCACCATTCGCCAGGAGGGCGACAAACGCATTGAGGAGTACCGGGTCAACGGCTTCCTCTATGCGATCAAGGTGACGCCCAAGAAGGGCCCGCCCTATTTCCTGGTGCGTGCCGACGGCAGCGACAATTTCGTGCGCGCCGACAAACCCGACATGCTGATTCCCGCCTGGGAAATCTTCCGCTGGTAGACCGCCATGTCCGTGTTCACGCCCCTCGAGCACCATGAACTGGAAGACTTCCTGGCCCCCTACGGGCTCGGTCGCCTGGTGGACTTCCAGGGCATCGCCGAGGGGACCGAGAACAGCAACTTCTTCGTCAGCCTGGAGCAGGGCGAGTTCGTCCTGACCCTGGTGGAGCGGGGCGCGCAGGACGAGTTGCCGTTCTTCATCCAACTGCTCGACGTGCTGCACGACGCCGGACTGGCGGTGCCCTTTGCCCTGCGCACCCGTGACGGCGAAGCCCTGCGGCGGCTGGCCGACAAGCCCGCGCTGCTGCAGCCGCGTCTGCCCGGTCGGCATGTGCAGGCGCCGAATGTCCATCAGTGCGCCGAACTGGGCGACTGGCTGGCCCGTCTGCACCTGGCCACCCTCGACGCGCCCCTGGAACGGCCCAGCGATCGCGGCCTGGACTGGATGCTGGAGCAGGGCCCCAGCGTGGCCCTGAGCCTGCCGGAGGAACAGTTGCCCCTGCTGCGCGGCGCGCTGGCCGAGCTGCACCATCTGGCCGATCGCCTGCGTGCGCTGCCCCGTTCCAACCTGCACGCCGACCTGTTCCGCGACAACGCGCTGTTCGAAGGCAGCCATCTGACCGGCGTGATCGACTTCTACAACGCCTGTTCGGGCCCGATGCTCTACGACCTGGCGATCTGCGCGAATGACTGGTGCTCGGACGCCGAGGGTCAGCTGGATCCGGTACGAACCGAGGCGCTGCTGGGCGCCTACTCGGCGCGCCGGCGCTTTCATCCGGCCGAGGCCGAACTCTGGCCGGCGATGCTGCGCGTGGCCTGCCTGCGTTTCTGGCTGTCGCGGCTGATCGCCGCCGAGGAGAACCGCGGTCGCGATGTGCTGATCAAGGATCCGGAGGAGTTCCGTCGCCTGCTGACCCAGCGGCAACGGGTCGCCTCGGCGTTGCCTTTCGCGCTCTGAGCGGCGCAAGCTTGACGCGTCGTCCAGTCCGGAGCTCATCCATGGACCAAACCCAGCCAGTGCCACCCAGCCTGTACGCCGAACTGCGCAGCGGCTGGGCCGCCCGCGCCAGGGCCAACCCGCTGATCACCTATGGCCTGGCGGCGGCCGCCGCCGTGGTGATCGCCCTGCTGGTCGCCAGCATCGTCTATGCCCTGCGCAACGGCCACAGCGTGCACCTCAACTACGTCCTGCTCGGCGGCGGCGCCGGCTTCGCCACTACCGCGCTGGGCGCGCTGCTCGCCATGGGGCTGCGCTCCGTGCATGTGCGCACCCAGGACAGCATGCTGGGTTTCACCGCCGGCATGATGCTGGCGGCCAGCGCCTTCTCGCTGATCCTGCCGGGCCTGGACGCCGCCGAAGGCATTTTCGGCAATGCCCCGGCGGCGGCGTTCACCGTGGTGGTCGGCCTGGCGCTCGGCGTGCTGCTGATGCTCGGCCTCGACTACTTCACCCCCCACGAACACGAGAGCACCGGCCCCTGCGGCCCGGATTGCGAGCGCCTGAACCGGGTGTGGCTGTTCGTGCTGGCGATCATCCTGCACAACATCCCGGAAGGCATGGCCATCGGCGTCAGCTTCTCGGCGGGCGACCTCAGCGTCGGTCTGCCGCTCACTTCGGCCATCGCCATCCAGGACATTCCCGAAGGCATGGCGGTTGTGCTGGCGCTGCGGGTGGTGGGGATGTCGATGTTCGGCGCGGTACTGGTAGCCATCGCCTCGGGGCTGATGGAGCCGCTGGGCGCGCTGGTCGGCCTGGGCATCTCCAGCGGTTTCGCCATCGCCTACCCGGTGAGCCTGGGCCTGGCCGCCGGGGCGATGATCTTCGTGGTGTCCCACGAGGTGATCCCGGAAACCCACCGCAACGGCCACCAGACCCCGGCGACCATCGGCCTGATGGCGGGCTTCGGGGTGATGATGTTTCTGGATACCGCGCTGGGCTGAAGCGGCACGAAGAACGCTTTTGTAGGAGCGGCTTCAGCCGCGAGCTTTTACGGACGGACAGCAAAGAGCATCGCGGCTGAAGCCGCTCCTACATTCGCGTCGGCACCAAGAAAAAGCCCCGGCATTGCCGGGGCTGTGGGTTTCTCAGGCGCAGCCTAGCCGCACTTGGAGTGCCCGCAGTTCAGGCAGGTGGCGCAACCGTCCATCTGCACCACGGCCTTGGTGCTGCACTTGCCGCACAGCTGGGCGCCGGCGGGGAAGCCTTCGCCGGGTTCGGCGGTCGTCGCGCCCTGGGTGGCCTCGTAGGCGGCGCGCTTTTCCGCCAGGTACTGGCGCTGCGCCTCGTCCAGACCCTGGCCTTCCATCATGCCGATGCTGATCAGGTGGCGTTCCACCACGCCGCCGATCTCGGCGACGATCGACGGCATGTAGATGCCGCCCTTCTTCAGGTAGCCGCCGCGCGGGTCGAACACCGCCTTCATCTCTTCCACCAGGAAGGTGCAGTCGCCGCCCTTGCGGAACACGGCGGACATGATGCGGGTGAGCGCCACGATCCACTGGAAGTGGTCCATGTTCTTCGAGTTGATGAAGATCTCGAAGGGCCGGCGCTGCTCGAACGGCGTGCCGGCGTTGAGCACCACGTCGTTGATGGTGACGTACAGCGCGTGCTCGAACAGCGGCGACTTGATCTTGTAGGTCATGCCGATCAGGGTTTCCGGACGCTGCAGCGTCTCGTCCATCTGTACCGGCGCGGCGGCGGCGAGCGCCGCGACCGGCTGGGGCGCGGCAGCCGTTTCGCTTTCCTTGGCGGCGGCGGGGCGCTCCAGGGTCTGGTCGACCACCTTGAAGCCCTTGATGCGTTTTTCGATCTTCACGGTCATAGCAATCTACTCCCGGCCGGACGCCCCCGGCGCCCGACCCTGCAAAAATGAAACGGCCTCAGTACTTGCCGTAATAGCCTTCCTTGAGGGCGTCGAACAGGTTGGCGGCGGTGTTCACCTCGCCGTCGTACTCGACCATGGCGTTGCCCTTGAACTCGACCACGCTGCCGTCTTCCAGCTCGAAGCGGTACAGGGTGTTCTCCAGGTCCGCTTCCTTGACCAGCACGCCCTGGAAGGCCTTGGGGTTGAAGCGGAACGTGGTGCAGCCTTTCAGGCCCTGGCGCCAGGCGTAGCGGTAGATGTCCTTGAACGCCTCGAACGGATAGTCGGTCGGCACGTTGGCGGTCTTGGAAATCGACGAGTCCACCCACTTCTGGGCGGCGGCCTGGATGTCCACGTGCTGGGTCGGGCCGATGTCGTCGGCGGCCACGAAGTAGTCCGGCAGCTTGCAGGCCGGATCCTCGCTGCCCGGCTCGGCCTTGGCGTTGACCAGCGTGCGGTAGGCCAGCAGCTCGAAGCTGAACACGTCGACCTTTTCCTTGGCCTTGCGGCCAGTGCGGATCACGTTGCGCGAGTACTTGTGGGCGAAGCTCGGCTCGATGCCGTTGGAGGCGTTGTTGGCCAGGCTCAGGCTGATGGTGCCGGTCGGCGCGATGGAGCTGTGGTGGGTGAAGCGCGCGCCCTGTTCGGCCAGCGCCTCGATCAGCTGCGGCGCGTATTCGGCCAGGCGCTGCATGTAGCGCGAGTACTTGGCGTGCAGCACGCGGCCGGGCACCTGGTCGCCGACCTTGTAGCCGTCCTTGGCCATTTCCGGACGCTTGCGCAGCATCTCGGCGGTCACCGGGAATTCCTCGGCCAGCAGCGGGGCCGGGCCCTTTTCGCGGGACAGTTCCAGCGCCTCTTCCCAGCCGACCACGGCCATCTCGCGCGCCACTTCCTCGGTGAACACGCAGGCTTCCGGGCTGCCGTAACGCATCTTCAGCAGGGTCAGGGTCGAGCCCAGGCCCAGGAAGCCCATGCCGTGGCGGCGCTTGTGCAGGATCTCGTGGCGCTGCTGCTCGAGCGGCAGGCCGTTGATCTCCACCACGTTGTCCAGCATGCGGGTGAAGATGCGCACCACCTTGCGGTACTTGTCCCAGTCGAAACGCGCCTCGGCGCCGAACGGGTCGATCACGAAGCGGGTCAGGTTCACCGAGCCCAGCAGGCAGGAGCCGTAGGGCGGCAGCGGCTGCTCGCCGCACGGGTTGGTGGCGCGGATCGCCTCGCACCACCAGTTGTTGTTCAGCTGGTTGACGCGGTCGATGAGGATGAAGCCCGGTTCGGCGAAGTCATAGGTGGAGACCATGATCATGTCCCACAGGTGACGCGCCTTGACGCGACCGTACACGCGGCAGGCCACCAGGCCGTCATCGCGCACGATGTAGTCGTCGTGGATCGGCCACTCGCGCCACAGCACCTGGCTGGCGTCGTCCAGGTCGACCTCGTGGCGTTCCTTGGGGTGCACCGGGAAGATCAGCGGCCACTCGCCGTCGTTTTCCACCGACTGCATGAACTCGTCGGTAATCAGCAGGCTCAGGTTGAACTGGCGCAGGCGGCCATCTTCACGCTTGGCGCGGATGAATTCGCGCACGTCCGGGTGGCAGACGTCGAAGGTGCCCATCTGCGCGCCGCGGCGGCCGCCGGCGGAGCTCACGGTGAAGCACATCTTGTCGAAGATATCCATGAACGACAGCGGGCCACTGGTGTGCGCGCCGGCCCCGGAAACAAACGAGCCGCGCGGCCGCAGGGTGCTGAATTCGTAGCCGATGCCGCAGCCGGCCTTGAGGGTCAGGCCGGCCTCGTGGACCTTGCCGAGAATCTCGTCCATCGAGTCGCGAATGGTCGCCGACACGGTGCAGTTGATGGTCGAGGTTGCCGGCTTGTAATCCAACGCGCCAGCGTTGGAGATGATGCGTCCGGCGGGAATCGCGCCATTGCGCAGCGCCCAGAGGAACTGCTCGTGCCAGTACTCGCGCCGTTCGGGTGCTTCCACCTCGGCCAGCGAACGGGCGACACGCTTCCAGGTATCGTCCACATCGCCATCGATGGGGGTGCCGTCCTTGTCCGTCAGGCGGTACTTCTGCGCCCAGATGTCTTCGGAAGCCGCCTGCAGGGCGATTTCAAAAGTCTGTTTGCCCGCCGTCATCGGCCCATCGGTCTTCGCCATGCGCGTCTGCCTCATTCGCAAGGGGTTGAAAAAAAGGCTGCGGATTGTACTCCAATACAGCCCGAGCGAAAGTCCCTGGCATTTTCCCGAACACTTTATCTAGTGGGTGCCGGAACAAGCAGACACAATACCTGCCCTGCGTTACGGTTCAACGGCCGAGATGCCGCAGTCGCTGAAAATGTCGACTTCGTCGCTAAGCGTCAGACGCCAGGCGGGTTGTGCGGGTGCCGGCAGCTGGTCTGAAAAGTGGAAAACGGCGGGGCGGCGAGCCATTCGTCGGCCGAATCTGCGGGGCCGAGCTAGACGCCGCTGGCCGGCGTAAAGCCGGCCCTGCAAAAGCAGGCATTTCGGCGACGGCCGGCCGGTTGATTCCGGCCGGTGGCGGTGGGCGCGGCCCGGGCTCTAGCGCGCGGCTGGAGTCAGGCAGCCGGCGAGTTGCTCGCCGAGGGTTTCCAGCAGGTGCTCATAGGCGCGGGCGTCCACGGGCAGCTCGTAACCCAGCGCATCCAGCGGCGCCAGGCGCACCGGCAGGCCCTCGATCAGCGTCTGGGCCAGGCGCGGTGCCTGCGGCGGCTCGTAGAACACGCAGGTGGGCCCGGCTTCGCGCAGGCGTTCGCGCAGTTCGGCCACCTGCCGCGCGCCGGGCTGCACTTCGCCCAGGCTGAACACCCCGGCATGGCGCAGGCCATAGGCCGCCTCGAAATAGTCGTAGGCCTCGTGGAACACGAAGTAGGGTTGGTTCGCCAGCGGCGCCAGTCGTGTCCGCAGGCGCTGGTCCAGCGCGTCCAGACGCTGCTCGAAGGCCGCCAGGTTGGTCCGGTAGCGCGCGGCATTGGCCGGATCGCGCGCGGCCAGGTCGTCGGCCATGCGCGCGGCGATCACCCGGGCATTGGCCGGCAGCAGCCAGAGGTGGGCATCCAGGCTGCCGGGGCGATGGTCGTCGTCGTGATCGTCATGCGCCACCTCGGCCTCGTGATCGTCGTGGCTGCCATGCTTATCGTCGTGCTCGTCGTGGTCATGGCCGGCATGTTCCTCGCCGAAGTGCCGCAGTTGCAGGCCCGGCAGCGCCTGCACGGCCAGGCTGGGCGCGTCGCGGCCCTCCAGCAGGCGGGGCAGAAAGCTCTCCAGATCCGGCCCGACCCAGTAGAACAGCGAGGCCTGGCGCAGGCGGCGCACCTCCGAGGGCTTGAGCATGTAGTGGTGCGCGGACGCGCCCGGCGGCAGCAGCACGTCGGGCGTGCCGACACCATCCTGCACGGCGGCGGCGATCAGTTGCAGGGGCTTGATGCTGGTGAGCAGGGCGACTTCGGCACGGGCGGTCAGCGAAGCCAGACACAGCAGCAGAACAGCGGACAGACGTAGCAGCACGACAGCGACACTCGGAGGGAAAGGGTTATAGAATAACGTCTCTTTCACTCGACGTCGCCGCCATGTATCGACCCCTTCCCGACACTCCGCTGGCCTGCCTGCCGCACGACCACTCCCAGTGCGTCGATAGCGCGCTGGCCGATGCCGACGCGCTCTGCGCCCGTCAGGGCGTGCGTCTGACCGCCCTGCGCCGACGCGTGCTGGAGCTGGTCTGGCAGAGCCACAAGCCGCTCGGCGCCTACGACATCCTCGGCACCCTGAGCGAGGAGGACGGCCGCCGCGCCGCGCCACCCACCGTGTATCGGGCACTGGATTTCCTCATGGAGAACGGCCTGATCCACCGCATCGCCTCGCTGAACGCCTTCATCGGCTGCGTCCGCCCGGAGCACAGCCACCAGGGCCAGTTTCTGATCTGTCGCGAATGCCGGACCGCCATCGAGCTGGAGCAGGCGGCCATCAGCGAAGCGATCGTCGCCGGCGCGCGGAGTGTCGGCTTCCAGGTCGAGCAGCAGACCGTCGAAGTGGTCGGCCTGTGCGCGCGCTGCCAGGAGGCCGCATGAGCGACGATCTGCTGCGCCTGACGGGCGTCAGCGTGCGCTTCAACGGCCAGGACACCCTGGACGCGGTGAACCTGCGCGTGCGTCCGGGCGAAATCGTCACGCTGATCGGCCCCAACGGCGCCGGCAAGACCACCCTGGTGCGTGTCGTGCTGGGCTTGCTGAAGGCAGACAGCGGCGAGGTGTGGCGCCGCCCGAAACTGCGCATCGGCTACATGCCGCAGAAACTGCAGGTGGACGCCACCCTGCCGCTCAGCGTGCAGCGCTTCCTGCGCCTGGTGCCCGGCGTCAGCGCCGCCATGGCGCGGGCCGCGCTGGAGGAGGTCGGTGCGGCGCATGTTCTCGACCATCCGCTGCAGAAGATTTCCGGTGGCGAGCTGCAGCGCGTGCTGCTGGCCCGCGCCCTGCTGCGCAAGCCCGAACTGCTGGTGCTCGACGAGCCGGTGCAGGGCGTGGATGTCGCCGGCCAGGCGGCGCTGTACCGGCTGATCGGCACGTTGCGCGAACGCTACGGCTGCGGCGTGCTGATGGTCTCTCACGACCTGCACCTGGTGATGAGCGCCACCGACCAGGTGGTGTGCCTGAACCGCCACGTGTGCTGCTCCGGGCATCCCGAACAGGTCAGCGGCGATCCGGCGTTCGTCGAGCTGTTCGGCCGCGACGCGCGCAGCCTGGCGATCTACCAGCACCGCCACGACCACGCCCACGACCTGCACGGCGGCGTGGTCCTGAAGAAACCCCATACCCACGGCCCGAACTGCAACCATGGCTGATTTCCTGCTTCACGCGCTGCTCGCCGGCCTTGCCCTGGCGCTGGTGGCCGGCCCGCTCGGCTCCTTCGTGGTCTGGCGGCGCATGGCCTATTTCGGCGAAACCCTGTCCCATGCCGCGCTGCTCGGCCTGGCCCTGGGCCTGTGGCTGGCGATCAGCCCGACGCTGGCGATCATCGCCCTGTGCCTGCTGCTGGCGCTGGCGCTGCTCGGCCTGCAGGGCCGCCAGGCGCTGGCCTCCGACACCCTGCTGGGCATGCTGGCGCCCACCATGCTGGCCCTGGGCCTGGTGACCATGAGCCTCATGGAGGTGCGCGTCGATCTGCTGGGCTATCTGTTCGGCGACCTGCTGGCCATCAGCCGCGAGGATCTGTACTGGGTGCTGGGTGGCAGCGCGCTGGTGTCGCTGCTGCTGGTGCCGCTGTGGCGCCCGCTGCTGGCCATCACCGTGCACGAGGAGCTGGCGCGCGTCGAAGGCCTGCCGGTGGCCGGCCTGCGCCTGGCGCTGATGCTGCTGATCGCCCTGGTGATCGCCCTGGCCATGAAGATCGTCGGCGTGCTGCTGATCACCTCGCTGCTGATCATTCCCGCCGCCGCCGCGCAGCGCCATGCGCGCACTCCGGAGCAGATGGCCATCGGCGCCAGCCTGATCGGCCTGCTGGCGGTGTCGGCGGGACTGAGCCTGTCCTGGTTCCAGGACACCCCGGCCGGGCCTTCCATCGTGGTCAGCGCCGCCGCCCTGTTTCTGCTTAGCTTTGCCCTGCCGCGCCGGCGCTGATCCACGCCTTCTGTGCGCCCGTTCCGGGCAGGGTTAGAATCCCGGCGAGCGCCCCTTCGAGGTCTTCCCATGTCCATGCTCCGTTGCCTGACCCTTTTCTGCCTGGCCCTGACTATCGCCGGTTGCCAGAGCACGCCCGTGCAGGACAGCCAGCGACGGCTGTTCCTCGAGCATCTGGCCCAGGGCCAGTTGGCCCAGGCGGACCAGTTGCTGGCCGACGCCGGCAAGCGCGGCGTCGATCCCGAGCATCTGGCGCCCTATCAGCGTCAGCTGGCCGACGCCTACCTGCGCCAGGGTCAGGAAGCGCTGCAGGCGGGCGATCTGAACACCGCCACCACGGCACTGAGCCGCGCCCGCAGCCTGCTGCCCACCGCGCCGGCATTGACCGCCGGCCTGGGCGACCGGCTGGATCCGCAGGTGCGCAGCATCATGCTGCCGCTGCTGGACAAGGGCGATTACACCGCCCTGGCCGAGCAGTTCGACGCCCTGGCCGAGGAGCTACGCGCCTGCGATTGCCGCATCGTGCTGGAAGCGCGCGGCAGCTGGCAGTCCAACCGCGCCGCCGAGCTGCTGCGCGTCCGCCTGGGCGACGCCTCGGAAGTGGAAGTCAGCCATACCGCCTCGCGCGTGCCGCGCCTGCTGCTGATCAGCCCCAGCGCCGAGCAATAGGGGCTCCAGGCTGCAATTGGCAGTGTAGGGCCGGGTTTATCCCGGCCGACATTGCCGCGACCCGACACGCCGCTGGCCGGCGTAAAGCCGGCCCCACCAAAGCCCCGCCGGCCTTCTACGCCGGCACACTCATGGCCTTGGCCATGCGCGCCCACACACGGTGCCTGGCGATGGCCCTGATGAACGGCGCCAGCACCGCCGCCAGATCGGCGCCCGCCAGCAGTCCTTCGTCCTCATCCAGGCGCAACTGCCCCGGTAACGTCCTGGCCTCGCCCAGCAGGGCGATAGCCTTGAGGTGCTTGTAGGCTTCCAGCAGGTAATGCAGGGCGGTGCCATCCGCCGCCATGGCCTGCACGGCGGCTTCGCCGCCCGGCACCAGCACCGCATCGAACATGATTGACGGCAGCCCGGCCATCGAACCATCCGGCACCAAGCGACTGCCATCGCCACCCTGCACCGGCGCGGCACTCGGCGCCACCAGCTTGCACACCGCGCCCTCGGCCTTCAGCGCGGCCTGGGCGGCGCTGACGGCGGCGGCATCCACGCCATCGGCGATGAGGATGGCGATCTTGCGCGAGCGGATGTTGCCGGACAGCAGGTTCAGCTGGCTGAGGGCCGGCGACTGCTCCTGGCGGACCTTGGGCAGTTCCACCGTGCCAGCTTTCGGCGGTGGGACGCCGATGTTCGCGGCCACCCGCCGGGCCAACTCCAGATCGATGTTGGCCAGGATCTCGTTGACCTCGCGCTCGCGGATGGCCATGCGCTCCACCTTGCCCAGCTCGAAGCTGTAGGCGTCGACGATGTGCGCCTGCTCCACCTCGCTCATGCTTTTCCAGAACAGCCGCGCCTGGGAGAAATGATCGCCGAACGATTCGCTGCGGTTGCGGATCTTGTGCCCCTCGATGCGCTCGGGATAACTCTCGAAGCCGCCGCCGGCGGGGCCTGCCGGGGTTTCCTTCGGCCAGCCGGAATCGATGGAGTTGGGCTCGTAGGAGGCGCGACCCTTGTGCACCTGGTGCTGGTGGTAGGCGTCGCGCTGGTTGTTGTGGAACGGGCAGACCGGCCGGTTGATCGGGATCTGGTGGAAGTTCGGCCCGCCCAGGCGCAGCAACTGGGTGTCGGTGTAGGAAAACAGCCGCCCCTGCAACAGCGGATCGTTGCTGAAGTCGATGCCCGGCACGATGTGTCCCGGGTGGAAGGCCGCCTGTTCGGTCTCGGCGAAGAAGTTGTCCGGGTTGCGGTTGAGGGTTAGCTTGCCGATCGGCCGCACCGGCACCTGCTCCTCGGGAATGATCTTGGTCGGGTCCAGCAGGTCGAAGTCGAAGCTGTGCTCGTCGGCCTCCTCGACCACCTGCACGCCCAGCTCCCATTCCGGGTAGTCGCCGCTCTCGATGTCCTCCCAGAGCGTGCGGCGATGGAAATCCGCGTCCTTGCCGGCCAGTTTCTGCGCCTCGTCCCAGAGCAGCGAGTACACACCGGACAGCGGCCGCCAGTGGAACTTCACGAAGCGGCTGGTGCCTTGCGCATCGATCATGCGGAAGGTGTGCACACCGAAACCCTGCATGGCCCGCAGGCTGGAGGGAATGGCCCGGTCGGACATCGCCCAGATGACCATGTGCGCGCTTTCCGGCACCAGCGAGACGAAGTCCCAGAAGGTGTCATGGGCCGAGCCGCCGGTGGGAATCTCGTTGTGCGGCTCGGGCTTCACCGCGTGCACGAAGTCGGGAAACTTGATGGCGTCCTGGATGAAGAACACCGGCATGTTGTTGCCCACCAGATCGAAGTTGCCTTCCTCGGTGTAGAACTTCACCGCGAAGCCGCGTACGTCGCGCACCGTGTCCGCCGAGCCGCGCGGGCCCTGCACGGTGGAAAAGCGCACGAACACCGGGGTGACCCTGGCCGGATCCTGCAGGAAACCCGCCTTGGTCAGCTGCGCCTGGGATTCGTAGACCTGGAAGACGCCGTGGGCCGCCGTGCCGCGCGCATGCACGATGCGCTCGGGAATGCGCTCGTGGTCGAAGTGCGTGATCTTCTCACGCATGATGAAGTCTTCGAGCAGGGACGGGCCGCGATCCTTGGCCTTCAGGGTGTTCTGGTTGTCGGCGATCTTCACCCCCTGGTTGGTGGTGAGCGCCTGGCCGGTGGCGTCCGAGCGGTACGGCTCGAGGGCGTCCAGCTTGTCGCTGTGGTTCTGCCGGTCCGTGGTGTCGGTGCCGGCCAGTTCGCTGGGGCCGTTGGGTTGCTGGGCCATGGATTTCTCCTCCTCTGAGCCGCACGCAATCGATTCAGGAAGGACCGGCACCGCAATCGGATGTTCCTCGCCGCTTACCAACCGCCTGCGTGGCCCGGACGCCACAATCGGCTAAAATGCGCCACTTTTGCCCGCACGCCATGGGCACGTCATGCACCCACAAGGTCCGCACACGTGATCGAGTTCCAGCAAGTCCACAAGACCTACCGCGTCGCCGGCCGCGACGTACCGGCCCTGCAGCCCACGGATCTCGTGGTTGAAACGGGCGAAGTGTTCGGCCTGATCGGCCACTCCGGCGCCGGCAAGAGCACCCTGCTGCGCCTGATCAACCGCCTGGAAAACCCCAGCGGCGGGCGCATCGTCGTCGACGGTGAGGACGTCACCGCCCTGGATGCCGACGGCTTGCGCGCCTTTCGTCGCCAGGTCGGCATGATCTTCCAGCACTTCAACCTGCTCAGCTCCAAGACCGTGGCCGACAACGTGGCCCTGCCGCTGCGCCTGAGCGGCGCGCTGTCGGCGGCCGACATCGACCGCCGGGTGAATGAACTGCTCGGCCGCGTCGGCCTGCAGGACCACGCGCGCAAGTACCCGGCGCAACTGTCCGGCGGCCAGAAGCAGCGCGTCGGCATCGCCCGCGCGCTGGCCACCGACCCGAAGATTCTCCTGTGCGACGAGGCCACCAGCGCCCTCGACCCGCAGACCACCGCCCAGGTGCTGCAGCTGCTGGCCGAGATCAACCGCGAGCTGGGCCTGACCATCGTGCTGATCACCCACGAGATGGACGTGATCCGCCGCGTCTGCGACCGCGTGGCGGTGATGGATGCCGGGTGCATCGTCGAGCAGGGCGCCGTCGCCGAGGTGTTCCTGCATCCGCAACACCCAACCACGCGGCGTTTCGTGCTGGAGGACGAATCGGTCGACGAGCACGAGCAGCACGAGGACTTCGCCCATGTGCCGGGGCGCATCCTGCGCCTGACCTTCCAGGGCGAGGCCACCTACAAGCCGCTGCTGGGCAGCGTGGCCCGCGAGACCGGGGTGGACTACAGCATCCTGGCCGGGCGCATCGACCGCATCAAGAACACCCCTTACGGCCAGCTGACCCTGGCCCTGACCGGCGGCGACCTGGACGCCGCCCTGAGCCGCCTGCAAGCCGCCGAAGTCCATGTGGAGGTACTGCGCTGATGTTGGAGAAATTCTTGCCCAACGTGTTCTGGCCGGAAATCTGGCAGGCCAGCCTGGACACCCTGGCGATGCTCGGTGGCTCGCTGCTGTTCTCCGTGCTGTTCGGCCTACCGCTGGGCGTGTTGCTGTTCCTCACCGGGCCGCGCCAGCTGCTCGACAACCCCCGGCTGTACCGCTTGCTGTCGCTGGTGGTCAACGTGCTGCGCTCGGTGCCCTTCGTCATCCTGCTAATCCTGATGATGCCGCTGACCGAGCTGGTCGTCGGCACCTCGCTGGGCACCATCGGCGCCATCCCGCCGCTAGTGGTCGGCGCCACACCGCTGTTCGCCCGCCTGGCCGAGACCGCCCTGCGCGAAGTCGACCGCGGCATCATCGAGGCGACCCAGGCGATGGGGGCCACCACCCGGCAGATCATCTTCCAGGCACTGTTGCCCGAAGCACGACCCGGCCTGCTCGCCGCAGCCACCGTCACCGCCATCACCCTGGTGTCCTACACCGCTATGTCCGGCCTGATCGGCGGCGGCGGCCTCGGCGACCTGGCGGTGCGCTACGGTTACCAGCGCTACCAGCCCGACGTCATGGCGGTCACCGTGGTCCTGCTGCTGGTGATCGTGCAGGTGCTGCAGAGCGTCGGCGACCGTCTGGTGATCCGCTTCTCGCACAAGTAATCCGACGAGTCGGCCAGCCGCCGTCCCGCCGTTCCATCCCACAAGGAGTTCAACCATGAAGAAACTGCTGGCCGCCGCGACCCTGTTCGCCGCTTTCTCCGCCCAGGCGGCGGAAACCCTCAGCGTGGCGGCCACCGCCGTGCCGCATGCCGAGCTGCTGGAGTTCGTGAAGCCGATGTTGGCCACGGAAGGGGTGGAACTGAAGGTGCGCGTGTTCACCGACTATGTGCAGCCCAATCTGCAGGTCGCCGAAAAGCGCCTGGACGCCAATTTCTTCCAGCACCAGCCCTACCTGGACGAGTTCAACAAGAGCCGTGGCACCCAGCTGGTCAGCGTGGCCGGCGTGCACGTCGAGCCGTTCGGCGCCTACTCGCACAAGATCAACGACATCGAGGACCTGCCCGAGGGCGCCAACGTGGTGATCCCCAACGACGCCACCAACGGCGGCCGCGCCCTCCTGCTGCTGGCCAAGGCGGGCATCATCACGCTGAAGCCGGAAGCCGGCATCACCGCCACCCCGCGCGACATCGCCAACAACCCCAAGCGCATCCGCGTGCGCGAACTGGAAGCCGCCACCCTGCCGCGCGTGCTCAACCAGGTCGATCTGGCGCTGATCAACACCAACTACGCCCTGGAAGCCGGCCTCAACCCGGCCGAAGACGCGCTGGTCATCGAGGGCAGCGAATCGCCCTACGTGAACATCCTGGTCAGCCGCGAGGACAACAAGAACGCGCCGGCCATGCAGAAACTGGCCAAGGCCCTGCACAGCGACGCGGTCCGCGACTTCATCGCCGAGAAGTACCAGGGTGCCGTGGTGCCGGCGTTCTGATCCGGCTGCCTCGCGCGCTCACGAAGCCCGCCTTGTGCGGGCTTCGTTGTTTCAGGTTCGGATCGGCGGAGAACAACCTGTAGGGCCGGCTTTATGCCGGCCAGCGGAGTCAAATTCCCCACCTTCGCTACATCCATCCCGTCGGCCGGGATAAACCCGGCCCCACAAGATGGGGCGCGCGTAGGGTGGTCAACGCTTGCGTTGGCCACCAACCCGCCGGAACGGCGGGCTTTCGGCGCCTGACGTCTGGGTGAAACGCCTTCTAGTCCACCAAACCCCGCGCCTCCAAATTCTGCCGCCGCCCCAACCAGCGCCAGGCCACCCACCCGGCGCCCAGCAGGTACAGCACCCCGCCCGGCACCCACATCAGCAGACCGGCCAGTTGCTGGTCGGCCAGGCTGCGCGCGTCGCCATAGAAGGACAGCGGCGCGAAGGTCAGCAGGGCGCCGAGCAGGCCGGTGTGCATCAGCGTCAGCAACACCGCCAGCAACGCCTGGGGCGCCTGGCGCGGCGGGGCGCGCAGCACCGCCCACCAGAACAGCCAGGCGCTGAGCAGGAAGCAGGCGTGTTCGATGGCGTGCCACCAGAGGTTGTCCAGCGCCAGCTGGTACAGCCGGGGCACGTGCCAGATCCAGATCACCGCGCCGTGCAGCAGCGCCAGCGCCCCGGGATGCCGGGCGCTGCGCAACAGCGGATTCCACAACGGCTGCAACGTACGGCCCAGCACGCTGCGCCATTGCGGCAACGGCCGCGCCAGCGCAGCCAGCGGAGCGATCACCAGCATGAACAGCATGTGCTGACTCATGTGCCAGCTGGCGCTGGTTTCCGCCCAGTCGTCCAGCGGCCCGAAAATGGCCAGCACGGCGAGCAGCAGGGCCAGGTGAAAACAGGCTATCTTCGGTTTGCGTGGCGGCACTCGCCGGCTGCCGAGCAGATACAGCGCCCAAGCCGTGAGCATCAGCGCCCCGGTCAGCCACAGGGGCAGGCGTTCGCTGAAGGCCTGCTCGAACAACCCGTGGGCCAGTGCCGGCAGCGGCAGGCACACCATCAACCCGAGGATCAGGCGCACGGCGGCAAGCCCAGCAGGGTCAGGCCGATAAAGGCCGTGGCGGCGGCACCGACCAGATGCACGCCGGCCGCCAGACGCAACAGAAAGCGCTGCGACGAATTGGTCGCGGCGGAGCGCCAGCTGAACAGCGCCAGCCCGAGCAGCAGCAACAGGGTCAGCCCGGTGAAGCCGCCAAGCAGCGCATTCAGCCAGGTGGCGGCCCCGTCTTCCGGCGCTGGCGGCGCCAAGGCGCAGCCCAGCCCCTGGGCGCCATACAGCGCCACGAACCACAGGCTCCAGATCACCAGGCCGAGAATGCTGTGCAGCGGATGGACGCGCAGGCGACTCATGAGCCGCTCCCCCAGCCCAGCGGGAACAGCACCAGGGCCGCATAGCTGAGCCACAGCACCCCGAGGTTGTAGAACCACAGTTGCGCCACCACCAGCGGTTCGTAGGGCTGCTGGTCGCTGACGTAGCCCAGCCGGGCACGCCAGGCCTGCAAGGCGGTCAGGATCGCCGCCAGGGCGCAATGGATCAGGCTGTAAAGCAGCATCACCAGCGCCACTGTATCCAGCGAGCGCACCCGGGGCTGCAGCTCGGCACCCTGCAGCGTGACGATCAGCACCGCCACCTGCAGCAGCGCCAGCAGGGCAAGCAGCGCCAGATGACTATCCAGCCGCGCCGCGCCGCCCCGGCGCACCCGGCGCAGCAGCAGGCCGAGGTACAGCGTGCCAGCCGTCAGCAGCAGAACGCTGCCCAGCAGCCAGCCCGCATCGATCGCCACCGGGACCGGCGCCGCGCCGGGCGTGACGATGCCCAGATAGAACCAGCCAAACAGCAACGACAGGTACAGCGCACCATTGGCCACCAGGGTCACCGCCATGCCCCACGCGCCCGGGCCGTCATGGGTCTGCCAGTGCAGCGGCGGCTGATCCGCCTGCACCCGCGGGCTCGCCTCGGGGTTGAGCAGCGGCCCGTTGCGCCACGACCAGCGCAGCAGCACCGCCAGAATCACCGCGCACAGCCCCAGCGCCAGACCGTACTGCTTCACCAGCAGGCTCAGGCACAGGCCGGCCAGCAGCAGGGCGGCGAGCAACGGAAGCCCGGTGTTGCCGGGCAGCTGGGTGATGTCGCGCACCCGCCCGGTCAGCGCCTCCACGCCCCAGGTATCGCGGCGTCCGTGCTCGATTTCCGCCAGTGCATGCTCGCCATTGGCGATGCTGCCCGCCAGCCCAGGTTCCCGCCACAGTGGATGGCGATTCTTCACATCCGGCAGGCTGAGAAAATTGAACGAGTCCGGCGGCAGCGCGGTGGCCCATTCCAGGGTGTCGGCCTGCCAGGGGTTGTTGCCGGCCGGGCGGCCAAAGCGGAAATGCAGCAGCAGGTCCAGCAGGCAGGTCGCCACCCCGGCGGCCATCACGAAACTGCCGATCGAGGACACCAGGTTCGGCAGGTCCCAGCCCAGGCCGCTGTCGTAGGTGTAGACGCGCCGGGGCATGCCCAGCAGGCCGGTCCAGTGCATGACCAGGAAGGTCAGGTTGAAGCCGATGAACACCAGCCAGAAGCCCCAGCGGCCGAGGCGCTCGGAGGGCATGCGCCCGGAGAAGTGCGGCAGCCAGTAGTACAGGCCGGCCATCAGCGGAAAGAACATGCCGCCGACCAGCACGTAGTGCATGTGCGCCACCACGAAATGGGTGTCGTGCACCTGCCAGTCGAAGGGCACCAGCGCCAGCATCACCCCGGTCAGCCCGCCGGCAACGAAAACGATCAGGAAACCCACCAGCCAGAGCATCGGCACCTGATAGCGCGGCTGGCCCAGCCACAGGGTGCTCAGCCAGGCGAACACTTGCACACCGGTGGGAATCGCCACCAGCATGCTGGCCGCCGAGAAGAAGGCCAGCGCCAGTTGCGGAATGCCCACGGTGAACATGTGGTGTACCCACAGCCCGAAACTGATGAACCCGGTGGCCAGCACGCTGAGCACCACCCAGCGGTAGCCGACCAGCGGCCGTCCGCAGAACACCGGCAGCAGCGTGGAGACGATGCCCGCCCCCGGCAGGAAAATGATGTACACCTCGGGGTGGCCGAACAGCCAGAACAGGTGCTGCCAGAGCAACGGATCGCCGCCACGGCTGGGGTCGAAGAACGGCAGGCCGGCGGCGCGCTCCAGCTCCAGCAGAACGCTGCCGAGGATCAGCGGCGGAAAGCCGACCACGATCATCCCGGCCATCACCAGGATGTACCAGGCGTAGATCGGCATCTGATGCAGAGCCATGCCGCGTGCCCTGAGCCGCAGGATCGACACCACCAGTTCGACGCCGGCGCTGACGGCGGAAATCTCCACGAAGGTGATGCCCAGCAGCCAGAAATCCGAGTTCAGGCCCGGCGTATGCACCGCGCTGGACAACGGCGTGTACATGAACCAGCCGGCCTTGGGGGCGATTTCCAGCACCAGGCTGGCGGTGAGAATGATGCCGCCGAACAGGTAGCACCAGTAGCCCAGCGCCGACAGACGCGGGAAGGCCAGGTCGCGGGCACCGAGCATCTTGGGAATCAGGTAGACCGCCAGCCCCTCCATCATCGGCACGGCGAACAGGAACATCATCACCGTGCCGTGCATGGTGAACACCTGGTTGTAGAGGTCCGGCTCCAGCAGCACGTAGCCGGGAACGGCCAGCTGGGCGCGGATCAGCATGGCCAGCAGCCCGCCGACCAGGAAGAACACCGCGCCGGTGACCAGGAAGCGCCGGCCGATGGCGGTGTGGTTGACCACGGTCAGCTCGCGCCAGCCGGGCGCGGTGCCCCACACGGCCTCGAACTGGGCATGCAGGCGGGCCGGATCGGGATGCGGCGTGCGGCGCTTCATGGCGCGAGGCCCTCCAGCCAGGCCGCCAGGGCGTCCAGCGTCGTCTCGTCCACGTCGTCATGGTTGGGCATGCCATTGCCGGGTTTGAGGCGCTGGTGCTCGCGCAGCCAGCGGCGCAGGCCGGCGGCATCGTTGGCGATCACACCGGCGCCCAGGGTCGGCCGCGAGGCGAGATCGCTGAGATCCGGGGCGCGCCGGCCTTCGCTGATGCCGGCGACCCGGTGGCACAGCCCGCAGCGCTCGGCGAACAGCTCGCCGGCGGCACCCTCCGCCGGCGCGATGGTCGCGCGCTGTTCACGCCTCGCCAGCCAGTCCGCGAAGCGCTCCGCCGGCAGGGCTTCGACATGCAGGATCATGTGCGCATGCTGGGCGCCGCAGAATTCCGAACACTGGCCGCGAAACACGCCCTCACGCTCCGCCTGCAGCCGCACCACCCCGCGCCGGCCGGGCGTCATGTCCAGCTTGCCGCCCAGGCTCGGCACCCAGAAGGCGTGGATGACATCGGCGCTGCTCACCTCGATATCCACCGGCCGGCCCACCGGCAGCACCAGCTGATTGGCGGTGAGCACGCCGCTCTGTGGGTAGCGCACCTCCCACCACCACTGGTGGCCGGTGATCGACACGCGCAGCGCCGCATCCTCCTGGGGCAGCATGCCCCGGGCGCCATTCACACCGTACAGCAGCAGCGCACTGACGCTCAGGGTGGGCAGCAGCAGACCGCCGCCGATCAGCAGGCGACGCTGAATCCGCCGCGCCTGCGGCTGGGAATACTGGCGGGGCGCCCGCAACAGGGCATACAGCCAGAGCACGCTGACCAGCAGCAGCACCGCTCCGGCCACGCCACTCATCACCCACCAGAGGCGGGCCAGCTCACCGGCCGTGGCGCTGGCCGGATCGAGCGCCGACTGCGGGCCCCGGCAGCCAGCCAGGCCGGGAACTGCCAGGCCCCACGCGGTCCATTGCAGAACACGCGCCACGGACCCCTGCCCATGCCCCGCAATGCCGAGGAAATCCCCAGCAACGCCGCCATCGCCGGCCACCCGCTGCATCCGATGATGATTCACTTCCCGGTGGCCGCCCTGCTCGGGCTGGTGGCCAGCGACCTGGCGTTTCTCTGGACCCTGGACCCGTTCTGGTGGCGCGCCGGCCTGTGGCTGTCTGGCATCGGCGCGTTCGGCGGCTGGATCGCCAGCAGCGCCGGGCTGGTGGACCTGCTCACGGTGCTGCAGATTCGCCGCAAGATCACCGCCTGGTGCCATGCCCTGCTGGCGGTGATGATGCTGTCGCTGGCCTCGCTGAACTGGCTGCTGCGCTTCGGTGCCGAGGCGGACGACCGGCACATGCTCTGGGGACTGTTCCTGTCGCTGCTCACCGCCGGGCTGATTGCCCTGACGGCGTTCCTCGGCGGGCGCCTGGTCTACGAGCACGCGGTGGCCGTGGTGGCGCCGGAATAGCCTCATGCCGGCCCCCACTGCGGCTTGGCCAGCACCAGCCAGAGGGTGACGCCAACCAACGTCGCCGCCAGCGTCCCCAGGGCAGTGCATTCCAGCGCCAGCGCGCGTTCCGGCTGGCGCTCCAGACGCAGCACCAGCACGCCGCACAGCGCGTGACACAGCGCCATCCCCGCCACCGCCGCCAGTTTCAGGACCAGCCAGCCAGCCCATTGCCCGGCGAGCAGGAACAACAGCGTGCCCGAGCCGATGGCCAGCAGCGCGGCGGGCGTGGCGAAGTGGGTGAAGACCACGCGCACCGGATAGTCGGTTTCCGGATGCAGACGCGGATGGCTACCCTGGGGGCCGGCGGCGATCAGCGCCGGCAGATAGAGCAGGCTGCCGCACCAGCACAGCAGGGCGGCGAAATGCAGCAGTTTCAGCCACGGCATCCGGGTCCCTCCAGAACAGTGCCCGGTCGAGGCCGGGTGGCGGGTTCTGGATGTGTGACCCGGGACGGGCCGAACTGTTCAGCTCAGTTCAGGGTGGCCCGCATAGGGCGCCCAGCATAGGGCGGCCTGCGCTCAGGGCTGGCTGGCCAGCAGCGCGGGCAGCGCCTCGGCCAGCTTCTGCACCTTGAGCGGGGCGCGGATGAAACCGTGCTGGCGACCGTCCGGCCCGAGCAGGGCCAGGTTGCCGCTGTGGTCGACGGTGTAGTTGGGCAGGCTCTCGTCGCCAGGAATGAAGGGAATACCCACCCGGCCGGACAGCGCCTGGATGTCGCCCAGCGGGCCGGTCAGGCCGCGATAGCCGGCATCGAAGAAGCCCAGGTACTGTTTGAGCTGCTGCGGCGTGTCGCGGTTCGGGTCGACGCTGACCATCACCACCTGCACGCGCTGGCGGTCTTCCTCGCCCAGCAGGCCGTTCAGCTGGCGCAACTCGGCCAGGGTGGTCGGGCAGATGTCCGGACAGAAGGTGTAGCCGAAGAACATCAGTGTCCAGCGCCCGGTCAGGGCGGTGACCGCCTGCGGTTGACCCTCCACGTCGATCAGGGTCAGCTCCGGCAGCGGACGGCTCTGCGGCAGCAGGACGATGCCGGCATCCAGCAGCTCGGCGGGATTCAGCTGGCCGGAGCGATTGAGGGTCTTGAACACGGTCAGCCCCATCACCAGGGCCACCAGGGCAACGAGGACAACAACGGTTGTTTGCGTACGGGTCATGGAATCCACGGCAGGTAATGGTCCACCAGCAGAGCGATGAACAGCAGGAAAAGGTAGGCGATAGAGTACTTGAAGGTACCGATTGCCGCCTGAGGCCGGGTGTCACGGTACAGCACCCAGGCCCAGTAGAGGAAACGCGCGCCCAGCAGCAGGGCGCAGATCAGGTAGGGCACCCCGCTCATGCGGATCACGAAGGGCAGCAGGCTCACCGCCAGCAGGATCAGCGTGTAGAGCAGGATGTGCACCTTGGTGTACTGCTCGCCGTGGGTCACCGGCAGCATGGGGATGTCGGCCCGGGCGTATTCGGCCTTGCGGTGGATGGCCAGCGCCCAGAAATGCGGCGGCGTCCAGGCGAAGATGATCAGCACCAGCAGCAGCGGCTCGGCGCTCAGGTGGCCGCTGACCGCCACCCAGCCGAGCAGCGGCGGCGCGGCGCCGGCCAGTCCGCCGATGACGATGTTTTGCGGCGTGGCGCGCTTGAGAAAGCCGGTATAGATCGCCGCGTAGCCGACCAGCGAGGCCAGCGTCAGCCAGGCGGTGAGCGGGTTGGTGAAGGCCAGCAGCAGCGCCTGGCCGGCCAGCGCCAGCAGCAGGGCGAAGACCAGCGCCGCCGCCGGCGAGACGCGCCCGCTGGTCACCGGGCGCCGCCGGGTACGCGCCATCAGCCCGTCGATGTGGCGGTCCACCACGTGGTTGACCGTGGCGGCCGCACCGGCGCACAGGGCGATGCCCAGATTGCCGAACAGCAGCACCGTCCAGGGCACGCCGGCGCGGGTGGCGAGGAACATGCCGACCAGCGAGGTGATCAGCATCAGCAGCACCACCCGGGGCTTGGTCAGCTCCAGGTAATCGCGCCAGGTAGGCTGCCGGGTACGCTCGCCACGCTGCAAGGTGGTCATGGCAAGGCTCCTTCCCGGACGGATTCGAAACGCGCCGGCAGCGGCCGCACCAGCAGCACGCCGGCCGGGCGACGCAGGCGGTAGTGGACCAGCACGACCACCAGCAGCAGCAGCGCACCGCCGGCGTTGTGGGCCAGCGCCAGATGCAGCGGCAGGTGCAGCAGCACATTGCCAATGCCCAGGGCCAATTGGCCGACCAGCGCCACCAGCAGCAGCCACGCCAGCCGGCCGAGACCGGCAGCCCACAGGCGCCAGGCCAGCAGCAGCACGCACAGCGACACCAGCAGCGCGCCCAGCCGATGGCTGACATGGATGGCGGTGCGCGCCGCGCCATCCAGCTGGCCGCCCAGGTAGTTCGGCCCCTTCTGTTGGGCGACGCGAAAGCCATTGTGGAAATCCATGGCCGGCCACCACTGGCCCTGGCAGGTGGGCAGGTCGACGCAGGCCATCGCCGCGTAGTTGGCGCTGACCCAGCCGCCCAGGCTGATCTGGCCGATCACCAGCAGCAGGGTCAGCCAGGCGAGCAGGCGCAGCGAAACGGGAATGGCCGGCAAGGCCGGCAGCCGTCCGGACAGCCGCAGGCTGAGCAGGAACAGCAGCGCCAGGGTGGCGAAGCCGCCGAGCAGATGGGCGGTGACCACCTGCGGCCAGAGCTTGAGCGTCACCGTCCACATGCCGAACGCAGCCTGCAGGATCACCAGCCCCAGCAGCAGGATCGGCAGGCGCAGCGGCTGGCCCGGGCGCGCACGCCACTGGATGGAACGCAGCGCCAGCACCAGGATCGTCAGGCCCAGCAGGCCGGCCACGTAGCGGTGGACCATCTCGTTCCAGCCCTTGTCGACTTCCAGCGGCGCATCGGGAAAGCGCAGCGCCGCCACCTCCTGGGCCCGTTCGCTCATGGGCACCGCAAGAAAGCCATAGCAGCCCGGCCAGTCCGGGCAGCCCAGTCCTGCATGGGTCAGGCGCGTGTAGGCACCGAGTGTCACCACCAGCGCCGCCAGCAGGGTGGCGAAGATGGCCAGGGCGAAGCCGGGTCGACTCATGGTTCCCTCCTTGAATCGCTAGCCCAGGGGCGACAGCTTGAGCAGATGCCGCAGGTCCTCCAGCACGGCCTTGCCGGACACCCCGGCGGGATAACTGAGCACCAGATTGCCCAGCGGATCGACGATCCACAGGCGCGCGTCCTGCTGACCGAAACCGACATAGCGCGCGGCCTCCAGCGGCAGCCGCTGGAGCTGCGGGTATTCACGTTCCAGCTGTGCGGCATAGTCCGCGTCCAGGCTGTCGCTCAAGGCCAGGGCATGGCTGGCGCGCCCCGCCTCGCGGCCCAGGCCGATATGGATCTGCCGGGCCAGATAGACCAGCTCGCGGCAGTCCGCCGCACACCCATGCGCATCGGTGACCAGCAACTGCCAGCCGGCCGGTTCCTGCACCGTCACGCCCAGGTCGGCGAGGGTCTGTCCGCCGCCGTGCAGCTGGCCGTGGAAGGTGCGACTCTCCGGCACCCAGAAGCGCCACTGGTACATGGCGGTCGCCAGCAGCATGGGGCCGATCACCACCAGCAGGATGAGCAGCAGTTGCAGCCGACCACGACCCGCCGGCCGAGTCGGGTGTTCAAGGTGCAGCGACTGATGCATGACGAGCCTCCCGTGCCCGATGAATGCCCAGGTGAATGAACAGCGCCAGCAGCGCTACGGCCAGGCCGAACCATTGCACGGCGTAGCCCTGGTGTTTCTGCGGCGCCATGGACACGCTGGGCCAGTTGGGCGTCAGCGCGGCCGGTCCCGGTTCGAGGCGCAGTTCCAGCAGCACGCCGGGGCGGCGCAGTTCCTGCCAGATCGCCAGTGGTTCCAGGCGGTTGACCAGCCGCGGCCAGCCCGTGGCATTGCCCACCGCCAGCAGACTGCGACCCGGCGGAACATAGGCCCAGGCGGTGAGTTGCAGCTCGCCGCTCGGCGTGTCGAAGCGCGGCGGCACGCGCCGGTCCGGCCAGGGCAGCCAGCCCCGGTTGACCAGCAGCCAGCGCCCGCTGGGGTGGTCCATAAAGGGTTGCACCAGTTCCACGCCCACCTGGCCCTGGTGCACGCGGTTGTCCAGCAGCAGGCTGTGGGTGGCGTCGAAACGGCCGCGCAGCTGTACGCGCAGGAACGCCGGTTCGGGCTCGGCCAGCAGCTGCAGCACCGGAACCGGCGGCGCCTCGCGCCGCTGCGCCTCGGCCGCCAGGATCTGGCGTTTTTCCTCGGCGCGCGACAGCTGCCAGAAACCCAGGGCGATCAGCGCCGGCAGCAGCAGCGCCACCACCAGGCTCGGCAACCCGCCCGGCCGGAAGCGAGGCCCGGGCTGTCTATACTGCTTCCCCACTTCACCTCCCCCCGGAGCGGCGCGTGCTCAAGGCAGCGATTCTCCTGTTGTTGCTGGCCATCCTGGCGAGCCTCTTTTCGGCCCTGTATTTCATGCTCAGGGACACTGGCCGCTCGAACCGCATGGTCTATGCCCTGTATGCCCGGGTCCTGCTGTCCGCCCTGGCCCTGGCGCTGATCGCCTGGGGCTTTTTCAGCGGCCAGCTTCAAAGCACGTAAACGAACACGAACAGGCAGATCCACACCACATCCACGAAGTGCCAGTACCAGGCCGCCGCCTCGAAGCCGAAATGGTCGTCCGGGGTGAAATGGCCACGCAGCACCCGGAAGAACATCACGCTGAGCATGATGGCGCCGATGGTCACGTGGGCACCGTGGAAGCCGGTGAGCATGAAGAAGGTGGCGCCGTAGATGCCCGAACCCAGGGTCAGCCCCAGCTCGGTGTAGGCGTGGATGTATTCCTCGGCCTGCAGCACCAGGAAGGCGAAGCCCAGCAGCAGGGTCAGCCCCAGCCACAGCTTGAGCGGCCCGCGCTGATTGCGGCGCAGGGCATGGTGGGCGAAGGTCAGGGTGAAGCTGGAAGTGACCAGCAGGAGGGTGTTGATCAGCGGCAACCCCCACGGGCCGATCACCTCGCTGGGACCGGGGAACACCTTGGGGTCGGGGTTCTGCAACAGCGGCCAGCGGTATTCGAAGCCGGGCCAGAGCATGTTGCTGAGGCCCTTGTCACCTTCGCCACCGAGCCAGGGGCCGACCCAGTAGCGGATGTAGAACAGCGCACCGAAGAAGGCGGCGAAGAACATCACCTCCGAGAAGATGAACCAGCTCATGCCCCAGCGGAACGAGCGATCCATCTGCGCGCTGTACAGGCCGGCGCGGTTCTCGCGCACCACCGAGCCGAACCAGCCGAAGAACATCCAGATCAGCAGCAGCACGCCGACGAAGAAGATCAGCGGTCCGCTGGCGCTGTCACGCTCGGCGGACAGGTCGTTGAACCAGTGGCCCAGCCCGGTGACGGTGACCAGCAGGCCGAGGCAGGCAATGATCGGCCACTGGCTCTGGGCGGGGACGTAGTACGGCTCATGGGATTGTGTGGCCATCAAAGTCTCCTCTCCGGGCGGTCCGTGATGTCGAACAGCGTGTAGCCGAGGGTCAGGTGGTGGACATCGCGCGGCAGGTCGCGGTCGACGATGAAGCGCACCGGCATCTCGATCCGCTCGCCCGGCTGCAGCACCTGCTGGGTGAAGCAGAAGCATTCGGTCTTGTGAAACCAGGCGGCGGCCCGCGCGGGCGCCACACTGGGCACCGCCTGGGCGGTCATCGGCCGGTCGGTGGGATTGACCGCGACGAAGCGCACCTCATGGCTGGCGCCGGGATGCACGCGCACCTCCGCCTGCAACGGTTCGAACGTCCAGACCATGCCCCCGGCGTTGGTGGCCAGGAACTGCACCCGCACCGCGCGGCTGTCATCGATCTGCTGGACGCCCTGGTACTGCCCGGCGGTCTTGCCGTTGATGCCGAAGGCCTGGCACAGCACGTCGTAGAGCGGCACCAGGGCAAAGCCGAAGCCGAACATCACCGCCACCAGCAACAGCAGGCGGGTCACCAGTCGCGCGGTGCTGATCATTTCACCTCCGGCGGCACCTGGAAGGTGTGGTAGGGCGCCGGCGACGGCACGCTCCATTCCAGCCCTTCGGCGCCGTCCCACGGCTTGGCGGCAGCCGGACGGCCCCCGCGAATGCACTTGATGACGATGAACAGGAACAGCAGCTGGGTGGCGCCGAACAGGAACGCGCCAATGCTCGACACCATGTTGAAGTTGGCGAACATCAGGTTGTAGTCGGGGATGCGCCGCGGCATGCCGGCCAGGCCGAGGAAGTGCATGGGGAAGAAGGCCAGGTTCATGCCCACGAACGACAGCCAGAAGTGCAGCTTGGCCAGGGTTTCGTCGTACATGTGCCCGGTCCACTTGGGCAGCCAGTAGTAGGCCGAGGCGAAGATGCCGAAGATCGCGCCCGGCACCAGTACATAGTGGAAGTGGGCAACCACGAAGTAGGTGTCGTGGTACTGGAAGTCCGCCGGGGCGATGGCCAGCATCAGGCCGGAGAAGCCGCCGATGGTGAACAGGATGACGAAGGCCACGGCGAACAGCATCGGCGCCTCGAAGGTCATCGAGCCCTGCCACATGGTGCTCACCCAGTTGAACACCTTCACCCCGGTGGGCACGGCGATCAGCATGGTGGCGTACATGAAGAACAGCTGGCCGGTCAGCGGGACCCCCACGGTGAACATGTGGTGGGCCCAGACCAGGAACGACAGGAAGGCGATGGCGCCGGTGGCGTAGACCATCGAGGTGTAGCCGAACAGCGGCTTGCGGCTGAACGCCGGGATGATCGCGCTGATCGCGCCGAACGCCGGCAGGATCATGATGTACACCTCGGGGTGGCCGAAGAACCAGAACACGTGCTGGAACAGCACCGGGTCGCCACCGCCGGCGGCGCTGAAGAAGCTGGTGCCGAAGTGGATGTCCATCAGCATCATGGTCACCACGCCGGCCAGCACCGGCATCACGGCGATCAGCAGGAAGGCGGTGATCAGCCAGGTCCACACGAACAGCGGCATCTTCATCAGCGTCATGCCCGGTGCGCGCAGGTTGAGCACGGTGGCGATGACGTTGATGGCGCCCATGATCGAGCTGATGCCCATCAGGTGGATGGCGAAGATGAAGAAGGTCACCGACTCCGGCGCGTAGGTGGTGGACAGCGGCGCATAGAAGGTCCAGCCGAAGTTGGGCCCGCCGCCCTCCATGAACAGGGTGCTGACCAGCAGGCCGAACGCCGCCGGCAGCAGCCAGAAGCTGAAGTTGTTCATGCGCGGCAGGGCCATGTCCGGCGCGCCGATCATCAGCGGGATCATCCAGTTGGCCAGGCCGACGAACGCCGGCATCACCGCGCCGAACACCATGATCAGGCCGTGCATGGTGGTCATCTGGTTGAAGAATTCCGGCTGCACGATCTGCAGCCCCGGCTGGAACAGCTCGGCGCGGATCACCATGGCCATGCTGCCGCCGAGCAGGAAGGCGCAGAAGCTGAACCACAGGTAGAGCGTGCCGATGTCCTTGTGGTTGGTGGTCAGCACCCAGCGCATCAGGCCCCTGGCGGGGCCGTGGTGGGGGTCATGCACGGCATGACCGTGGTCGATCACTGCATCGCTCATGTCCGTCATGTCCTCATTCCTGGGCCTGTTTGAAGGCCAGCACGTCCTGCGGGGTCAGCATGTCGCCGACGCTGTTGCCGAGCGCGTTGCGCTCGTAGGTCACCACGGCGGCGATGTCCACTTCCGACAGCTGGCGACCGAAGGCCGCCATGGCAGTGCCCGGCTTGCCGTTGAAGACGATGTTCAGGTGTCCGTCCAGCGGACCGTTGGTGAGCGGCGAGCCCTTGAGCGCCGGGAACATCGGCGGCAGGCCCTCGCCATTGGCCTGGTGACAGGCCGAGCAGTAGGTCTGGTAGACCTGCTGGCCACGCTCGACCAGCTCCTCGCGGGTCCACTCCTTGCCGGTCAGCTCCTTGAGCTGGGCGGCCTCGGTCTTGCGCTCGGCCAGCCAGGCGGCGTAGTCCGCCTGGCTCTTGGCTTCCACCACCACGGGCATGAAACCGTGGTCCTTGCCGCACAGCTCGGTGCACTGGCCGCGGTAGAGGCCGGGTTCCTCGATGCGCGTCCAGGATTCGTTGATGAAGCCGGGAATGGCGTCCTTCTTCACGGCCAGCGCCGGCACCCACCAGGAGTGGATGACATCGGCCGCGGTGATCAGGAAGCGCACCTTGGCACCGACCGGCACCACCAGCGGGTTGTCCACCTCCAGCAGGTAGTGCTCTCCCTTGGGCGCCAGGTTGTTCATCTGCTCGCGGGGCGTGGTCAGGTTGCTGAAGAACTCGACGTCCTCGCCCAGGTACTTGTAGTGCCACTTCCACTGGTAGCCGGTGACCTGGATGTCCACGTCGGACTCGGAGGTGTCGTAGATGTCGATCAGCGTACGGGTGGCCGGCACCGCCATGCCGATGAGGATCAGTAGCGGAATGACCGTCCACAACACCTCGACGCGGGTGTTTTCATGGAAGTGCGCCGGCTGCTGGCCGGTGGAGCGGCGGTGGATGATCATCGACCAGATCATCACGCCGAACACCAGCACGCCGATGATCACGCAGATCCAGAAGATGGTCATGTGCAGGTCGAACACCGAGCGACCGACCTCGGTGGCGCCCCGATGCATGTTGACGTCCCAGGCCGCCTGGGCCGACGCGTGAAGCACCCCAACCAGCAGACCCATCCAGAGTCGTGGATGTCGCATCATTGCGCTCCCCTATCGTTCTTGTTATCTGCCGACAGGAGCGGAGAGCCGGGGCGAGACTGCTGACTTCACCGCTCTGGCCTCAGGCCGGTCGGGAGTACGTCGTTCGCCTCGGAGTATAGACAGCGCGCCGGGAGCGCCAGGGGAGTCGACCGCCGGCGACCGGCGGTCATGGCGGCCTGGCAGGCCGCCGCGGGGGCAGGATCAGCCGCGCAAGAAGCGCGCGCGGGGGGTGGCCATCGGCACCACGTCGCCATCGAGCGGCAGGAAGCTGCCGCGCTCGGCGTCGTAGGCCAGGATGGCGCTGCTCTCGATGTCGTACACCCAGCCATGGATGAACAGCTGGCCGCTGGCCAGGCGCGCCGCCACCGAGGGGTGGGTGCGCAGGTGGTCGAGCTGGGCGACCACGTTTTCCTGGGTGAGGATCTGCAGGGTGTCGTGGTGACCGCAGCCACAGTTTTCCTCAACCACGCGCAACGCGACCTCGGAGTGGCGCAACCAGGTCTTTACCGTGGGCATGCGTTCCAGGCTCTGCGGGTCGAGCACCGCCTTCATGGCGCCGCAGTCGGAATGGCCGCAGACGATGATGTGCTGCACGCCCAGGGCCAGCACCGCGTATTCGATGGCAGTGGAGACACCACCCATCATCTGCCCGTAGGGCGGCACCACGTTGCCGACGTTGCGGGTAACGAACAGGTCGCCCGGGGAACTCTGGGTGATCAGTTCCGGCACGATGCGCGAATCGGCGCAGGTGATGAACATCGCCCGCGGATTCTGCGCCGTGGCCAGCGCCTTGAAGAGCTCCTCCTGTTGCGGAAACACTTCCTGACGGAAACGCCGGAAGCCACTGACGATGCTGTTCAGGGCCTCTTCGGCACTCTCGCTGCCGGTACGAACCTGGATCGGGATGGCCTTGTGCTTGTACGGCATTTCTTGAAACCTCGGTTCTAGAACGGATCTTGCACTGCAAGACGAATAACCGGCCCGGCAGAGTCACAGGCTGTCGTCGGCCCGTGAACTATACCCTCGGATCGTCGATAACGAGGGTGATGGTCAACCGCAGTCTCGATGCGCCAACTAAGGTTTTGCATGAAGCGTATTCCAGGAGCCGCCATGAACCTGTCTTCCATGCGCGCAATCATCCACCAGGCTCAACTGGAGGAGCAGCGCAGCGGGCGTCTGGCGCGCCTGCTCGGCAATCGCCTGCCGCAGCTGCATCCGTCCATTCGCCTGCCGCTGGAAAACGGCTCGCAGAGCCTGCTGCAGTTCGTCAGCGCCTACATCGAGCAGGTGCCCGACCTGCTGGAGGCCGCCGCCCGGGTGGCCGCCGAAACCGGGCTGCAGGCGCACATCGACCCGCTGCTAAGGGTCGCCGAGGAGTTCTTCCAGGCGCCCCGGCATGCCGAGGCGGGCCTGGCGGCGCTGCTGGACGACGCCTACCTGGCCCAGCGGCTGATCGAGGAGGTCAACGACCGCTACCTGGTGCAACTCGGCCGTCCGCTGATTCCCCTCGACAACACCACCGCCAACCTGATCGCCCACCAGCTGATCGGCGAGCCCTACGCCAACTCGCTGGACCAGGCGATCTTCGAGACCGTGGACGGGCTGCTCGACCCGGCGCGCATGACCGGCGCCGAACGGCAGAGCTGCCGCGCCTGTCTGGAGGACGAGCAGACCCGCCAGGCCTGGCAGCAGTGGCCGTGCCTGAGCCGCCAGTTGGGCATGGAATTGCGCCTGGGCAATCTCTGATCACCAGAGCGCCAGTTGTGCCCCCGGCGGCGCGAAGCGCTGGCAGTCCAGCCCGCGCAGTTCGCGGCGATTCAGCCCCAGGCGCTTGCAGGCGACCTGGAAGCGCCGCGCCAGCAGGTCCGCGAACGGCCCTTCGCCACGCATGCGTGCGCCAAAGCGGCTGTCGTAGTTCGCCCCGCCCCGGCACTGGCGCACCAGGCTCATGACATGCTCGGCGCGCTGCGGGAAGTGCGTGCGCAACCAGTCCTCGAACAGCTCGGCGATCTCCAGCGGCAGGCGCAGCAGCACGTAGCCGGCGCTGTGCGCGCCGGCATCCCGGGCGGCCTCCAGCAGCTGCTCCAGCTCGGCGTCGTTGATCATCGGGATCATCGGCGCGCACAGCACGGACACCGGCACGCCGACCGCGTGCAGCTCGCGCAGGCAGCGCAGCCGCGCGGCGGGCGAGGCGGCGCGCGGTTCCATGATGCGTTTCAGCTCGTTGTCCAGGGTGGTCAGGCTGACCGCCACGCTGACCAGGTTCTGCGCCGCCAGCGCCTCCAGCAGGTCGAGGTCGCGCAGGATCAGCGCGCTCTTGGTGATCAGGTGCACGGGGTGGCGATAGCGCAGCAGGATTTCCAGCGCCTGGCGGGTCAGCCGCTGCTCGCGCTCGATGGGCTGGTAGGCATCGGTGTTCACCCCCAGGGCGATCGGCGCCGGCACGTAGCCGGGCCTGCTGAGCTGCTCTTCCAGGCATTCGGCCAGGTTGCTCTTGGCGATCAGCCGGGTCTCGAAATCCAGCCCCGGCGACAGGTCCCAGTAGGCATGGCTGGGCCGGGCGAAGCAGTAGATGCAGCCGTGCTCGCAGCCGCGATAGGGGTTGAGGGAACGGTCGAAGCCGACATCCGGCGAGCGGTTGCGGGTGATGACACTTTTTGCCAGCTCCTGACGCACTTCGGTGGCCCGAGTGTGCGGCACATCCTGTTGCCAGCCGTCATCGAAGGCTTCGCAACGGGTCGGCGCATAGCGATTGGCCGGGTTGTCGGCGGTGCCGCGACCGCGCGGCGGCAGGGAAACCGTCATGGAAACTCCATATACTGTTTTTATATACAGTATATGGAGTTTTCCCCATTGCACACGCCGTTCGGCGGACGCCTTGCGGGTGGCTGCGCCCCTTGTAGGGCCGGCTTTACGCCAGCCAACGGGGCGTCGGCCCCAGCACTCACGTCTCGGCGCCGACCCCCGCCGCATCACCCTCCGGCCGCTGCGCATAGCGCTGGGCCAGCACCGCGCAGACCATCAGCTGGATCTGGTGGAAGATCATCAGCGGCAGGATCAGCGTGCCGACGGCGCCACCGGCGAACAGCACCTGGGCCATCGGGATGCCGGTGGCCATGCTCTTCTTCGAGCCGCCGAACAGCAGGGTGATGCGGTCCTCCTGGTTCAGCCCCACACGCCGGCCGATGAACTCGACCAGCACCAGCACCAGCGCCAGGAACAGCGTGCAGACCAGCGTCAGGACCAGCAGGCGGGCCAGCGGGATCTGCTCCCAGAGCCCGCCGATCACCGCCGCGCTGAAGGCGGTATAGACGACCAGCAGGATCGAGCCCTGATCCACCCGGCGCAACCAGTTGCCGTTACGCGCCACCCAGCCGCCGATCAGCGGGCGGGCCAGCTGGCCGGCGACGAAGGGCACCAGCAGCTGCAGCACGATCGCGCCGATGGCGTCCAGGGTCGAGCCGCTTTCGCCTTCCACGCCCATCAGCAGCATGACCAGCAGCGGGGTGAGGAAGATGCCCAGCAGGCTGGAGGCCGCCGCGCTGCAGATGGCCGCCGGAATGTTGCCGCGCGCCAGCGAGGTGCAGGCGATGGCCGACTGCACGGTGGCCGGCAGCGCGCACAGGTAGAGCATGCCCAGGTACAGCTCGTTGCCCAGCAGCGGAAACAGCAGCGGCTTGAGCGCCAGGCCGAGCAGCGGGAACAGCACGAAGGTGCAGGAGAAGATCAGCAGGTGCAGGCGCCAGTGGGTGGCGCCGGCGATGATCGCCTCGCGCGACAGCTTGGCGCCGTGCATGAAGAACAGCAGGCCGATGGCCAGGCTGGTGAGCCACTCGAAGGCCTGCGCGCCCTGGCCGCTGGCCGGCAGCACGGTGGCGAGCAGCACCACGCCAATCAGGATCTGGGTGTAGGCATCGGGCAGGAAACGGGTCAGTGCCATTGGGAATTCTCGTAGTTGTCGGCAGGTGGGGGCGGACACTACCCTGTTCGCCGACGACCGACTAACGCCAATGAGCCCGCCAATGTCGCCAAACGGACAGGAACAGTCCCTGAACCCCAGCATGGCCGCGCTTTCCAGCCTGCCACGCCCGCTCTATGGGCGCGTCGAATCGCTGGCCAACCTGGCGCTCACCTACCGCCACAGCCATCCGTGGGCGCAGCTCTCCTACGCCAGCCAGGGCGTGCTGGAAGTGCAGACGGCGGCCGGCCGTTTCATCGCTCCGCCCCAGCGCGCGGTGTGGGTGCCCGCGGGCATGCCGCACCGGGTATACCGCTCGCCGCATACGGAAATGCGCAGCCTGTACCTGGACGGCTCCATCACGGCCTGGGCGCCGCCCGGCTGCCGGGTGCTGGAGGTCAGCCCGCTGCTGCGCGAGCTGATCCGCAGCTTCAGCCTGCTGCCGGAAGCCTACGACGAAGACGGCGCGGACGGCCGGCTGGCGCAGGTGCTGCTCGACCAGCTGGCCGCCGCTCGCGAGGTGGACCTGATGCTGCCGTTGCCCCACGACAGCCGCCTGCGCCCGCTGTGCCGCAGCCTGCAGGCCCATCCGGAACGGCAGACCACGCTCGGCGACTGGAGCCAGCGCCTGGGCCTGTCGGAAAAGACCCTGAGCCGGCTGTTCCAGCGCGAGACCGGCCTGAGCTTCCGCGCCTGGCGCCAGCGGCTGCGCCTGCTCGGCGCGCTGGCGCCGCTGGAGCGCGGCGAGCGGGTCACCGACGTGGCGCTGGCCTGCGGCTACGACTCCACCTCGGCGTTCATCGCCGCCTTTCGCCAGCAGTTCGGCTGCACGCCGGGGGAGTTCTTTCGCGAATAGAACGCCCGGGGCCTTATTCCGACTTCTTCAGCTTCGGGTTGGGGAAAAACTGCATGGCCTGGCCGCTCTGCGGTTTGGCCGCCGCTGGCTTGGCCTGATTGACCCGCGTGCCCAGCTCCTTCGGTACCGAAATGCCCTGCTCGTTGAGGGTGTCGGCGTAGTCGCAGGCTACGCATTCGCGATGCGGCACGCCGTCGACGTCCCACATCTTGATGGTGTCCTGACCCTCGCAGGCCGGGCACACGGCGCCGGCGATGAAACGCTTCTTCACTTCACTCATGCCGCATTCTCCGTCAGGCCGCTGTGGCGCAGCAGCGCGTCAATGGCCGGCTCGCGGCCACGAAAATCCACGAACAACTGCATCGGCGCCTGGGAGCCGCCGCGCGCCAGGATGGCGTCGCGGAAGGCGCGACCGGTTTCCGGGTTGAGCACGCCTTCTTCCTCGAAGCGCGAGAAGGCGTCGGCGGACAGCACCTCGGCCCACTTGTAGCTGTAGTAACCGGCCGCGTAGCCGCCGGCGAAGATGTGCGCGAAGCCGTTGGCGAAGCGGTTCCAGTGCGGCGGCCGCAGCACCGCCACCTGGTCGCGCACCGCGTCGAGCACCTGCAGCACGCTGCGACCGTCGCCGTGGGTGGCGTGCAGCTCGAAGTCGAAGATCGAGAACTCTAGCTGGCGCAGCATCATCAGCCCGGACTGGAAGTTCTTCGCCGCCAGCATCTTGTCCAGCAGCGCCAGGGGCAGCGGCTCGCCGCTCTGGTAGTGGGCGGAGATCAGCGCCAGGCCTTCCGGTTCCCAGCACCAGTTCTCCATGAACTGGCTGGGCAGCTCGACGGCGTCCCAGGCCACGCCGTTGATGCCCGAAGCGCCGGCATGTTCGACGCGGGTCAGCAAGTGGTGCAGGCCATGGCCGAACTCGTGGAACAGGGTGGTGACTTCATCGTGGGTGAGCAGCGCCGGCTTGCCGGTAGTCGCTGGGGTGAAGTTGCACACCAGGTAGGCGACCGGCGAGACCAGCCGGCCATCGGCGGTGCGGCGCTTGTCGCGGGCACCGTCCATCCACGCGCCACCGCGCTTGTTGGCTCGGGCATACAGGTCGAAGTAGAAGCGACCGATCTGCTCGCCGTGTTCGCGAATCTCGAACAGGCGCACCTCCGGATGCCAGCGCTCGAAATCGTGCAGCTCGTTGATTTCGATGCCGTAGAGCTTCTGCACGATGGTGAACAGGCCGGACAGCACCTTGTCGATGGGGAACCACTCGCGCACGGTTTCCTGGGACAGGTCGTAGCGGGCCTGGCGCAGCTTCTCGGCGAAGTAGCCGGTGTCCCAGCTCTGCAGATCGTCCACGCCCCGCTCGGCGGCGAAGGCGCGCAGCTCGTCCAGGTCGCGCTGGGCGAACGGCTTGCTGCGCACCGCCAGGTCGCGCAGGAAGCTCAGCACCTGCTCGGTGGAGTCGGCCATCTTGGTGGCCAGCGACAGCTCGGCGAAATGCGCGAAGCCCAGCAGGTGGGCCAGCTCCTGACGCAGGTCGAGGATTTCCACCATCAGCGGGCCGTTGTCGTGCTGGCCGGCGTTCGGCCCCTGGTCCGAGGCGCGCGTGCCGTAGGCGGTGTAGACCTCCTGGCGCAGGGCGCGGTTGTCGGCGTAGGTCATCACCGCGTAGTAGCTGGGGAATTCCAGGGTGATCAGCCAGCCGTCGAGCTCCTTGGCCTCGGCGGCCTGCTTCATCTGCGCGCGGGCCGATTCCGGCAGGCCGGCCAGCTCGTTCTCGTCGGTGAGCAGCTTGGTCCAGGCCTGGGTGGCGTCCAGCAACTGGTTGGAGAAGCGGCTGGTCAGATCGGACAGGCGCTGCTGGATCTCGCCATAGCGCTTCTGCTGCTCGGCCGGCAGGTCGATGCCCGACAGGCGGAAGTCGCGCAGGCTATGTTCGAGGATGGTCCGCTGCGCCACATCGAAGCCGGCGGCCGCCGGGCTTTGCGCCAGCGCACTGTAGGCCTCGAACAGGGCGCGGTTCTGCCCCAGCTCGGTGTAGTACTCGGACAGTTTCGGCAGGCAGGCCTGGTAGGCGTCGCGCAGCGCGGGGCTGTTGCACACCGCGTTGAGGTGGCTGACCGGGCTCCAGGCCTGGCCGAGGCGCGCGCCCAGCTCGTCGAGGGCCTGCACCAGGCCGCTCCAGCTGGGGTTCTGGCGCTGGCTGTCCAGCAGGCGCTCGATCGCCGCGCGGTTATCGGCAAGGATCCGGTCGATCGCCGGTTCGACATGCTCGGGTCGAATGGCGGAGAAGGGCGGCAGGTCGAAATCCTGCAGGAGGGGATTACTGGTCACTGCGTCTTACCTGTGGAGGAATTGATGTGGGACAGGGTAGGCAACGTCCACTTGCCCGCCATCTTAATTACAATCGCCCTCTCTCGCAGCCCAGGAGCGCCTATCGTGGCCATTCGTTCCTACCGCAACCATACGCCCCGCCTCGGTGAACGGGCCTTCGTCGACGCCAGCGCAGTGCTGATCGGCGACATCGAGCTCGGCGCGGACAGCTCGGTGTGGCCGCTGACGGTGATCCGCGGCGACATGCACCGCATCCGCATCGGCGCGCGCACCAGCATCCAGGACGGCTCCGTCCTGCACATCACCCACGCCGGGCCGTACAACCCGGACGGCTATCCGCTGACCATCGGCGACGAAGTGACCGTCGGCCACAAGGTGACCCTGCACGGCTGCACGCTGGGCAATCGCATCCTGGTGGGCATGGGCGCCATCGTCATGGACGGCGTGGTGGTGGAGGACGAGGTGGTGATTGGCGCCGGCAGTCTGGTGCCGCCGGGCAAGCGCCTGGAAAGCGGCTATCTGTATGTGGGCAGCCCGGTGAAGCAGGCGCGCCCGCTGACCGACGCGGAAAAGGCCTACTTCAGCTACACCGCCGGCAACTACGTGAAGCTGAAGGACCAGCATCTGGCAGAAGGGTACGACCGCTGATGCACCACGACACCATCCTCTTCGACCTCGACGGCACCCTGACCGACCCCCGCGAGGGCATTACCCGCTCGGTGCAGCACGCCCTGGCCCAGCTGGGCATCCACGAGCCGGACCTGACCGCCCTGGAGCATTTCATCGGCCCGCCGCTGCTGCAGTGCTTCATGAGCAGCTACGGGATGGACGAGGAGCGTGCCTGGCAGGCGGTGAATCACTACCGCGAGCGCTTCCGCGTCACCGGCCTGTACGAGAACCGCCCGTTCGACGGCATCGGCACCCTGCTCGAGCAGCTGCGCGCGCAGGGCCGCCGCCTGTTCATCGCCACCAGCAAGCCCACGGTGTTCGCCGTGGAAATCGCCCGGCACTTCGGCTTCAACCAGCACTTCGAGCGCATCTACGGCAGCGAACTGGACGGCACACGTACCGACAAGCGCGAGCTGATCGGCTATCTGCTGGAAAGCGAAGCGCTGGACCCGGCGCGCACGCTGATGATCGGCGACCGCAAGCACGACCTGATCGGCGCCCGCCACAACGGCCTGGCCTGCGCCGCGGTCGGCTACGGCTTCGGCAGCCGCGAGGAGCTGCTGACCGAGGCACCGGACTGGCATTTCGACAGCCTGGGTGAGCTGCAGCAGGCGTTCTTGGGCGTGGACGCCGCGTAACCCTTACGGCGCGACGGCCCCACCCCAGGCACCGATCGCGGCACCGTCGGCCGGGAGAAACCCAGCCGGGCAAGTCCGGCCCTACAAGCCCGCTTCCAACAGAGCCGCCAGCCGGCGGCGGCGCTCCTCGGTGGGCAGGTCGCCGAGTTGCCGCACCGTGTCGTGGAAGGCCGACCAATCCTCGCCCACCTCGGCAAACAGCCGCGCAAAGGCCGGCACCCACTGGTCGTACAGCGCGAAGGGCAGCAGGCTGGCGTTGTTCAGCGGCCGCGCCATGAAGCCGTCGTAGTTGGCCACCTGCCCGGCGTCGCGCAGCCGGCGATAGTCGACCTGCAGCTGCGCGAAGACCTCGGCCTTGGCCTGGCGCTGGGCCTCCACCGAGCGCGGCGAGGCGTACAGCGCGCGCAGGTGCTCGCGAGTCTCCAGCAGCAGCGCGACGAAGGCCGTCTGCCGCCGTTCCGCCGCGTCGTCCGCCGCCGGCAGGCCGCGCCGCGCGCGCCATTCACGCAAGCCCTGGCGCTCGACGAAGCTGGCATAGGACTCGTTGAACGCGGTGTCGCCCGGCAGATAGAAGCGCTGGTGCGCCAGCTCGTGGAAGATCAGCCCGGCCAGTTGTTCGTCGTCGCGGCGCAGCATGCTGCTGACCAGCGGATCGGCGAACCAGCCCAGGCTCGAGTAGGCGTCCACGCCACCCAGCCAGACATCCAGGCCGCGGGCGCGCAGGCGCTCGGCCGCGGCCTCGGCCAGTTCCCGGCGGAAGTAGCCCCGGTAGGCCACGCAACCGGCCAGCGGGAAACACTGCGGGCTGGCCTCCACGGAAAATTCCGGCGTGGCCATCAGGCTCCAGAGCACGTGTGGCCGGTCCAGTTCGACGTAGCTCAGGTAGCTGCGGTTGTCGGGCAGCCGCAGCACCTGGCTGGCGAAGCGCCTGGCCTGCAGCGCCCGGTCCAGACGCTCGCGCAGCTGGGGGTCGCGCCGCTCGTCGGAGAGCACCCGGGACACCGGCTCGCGCTGGCGCAGGAGTTGCAGTTGACCACTTGCCAACTGCTGGTAGTAGCCAAGATTGACGCAGCCGCTGAGCCACAGGCACAGCAACCAGGGAACCGCGCGGCCCGGCCCGCGGTCGAGAACCCTGAATCGCCGCGCCTTTCCGCTGGCCGCTGTAGGTTTTCCTGGCCCCCTACGCCGTCGACCGGAGTCCATCATGCGCGTCACCCTGCCGAGTCTCTGTCTGCTGCTTCTACCGGGCTGCGCCCTGCTCTCCGGCCCGGACGCCGAGCGTGCCTGGGTCGATCTGCAGAGCGGCGCCGACAATCGCCTGCTGGCCGTGGAACTGGACGGCTCGCCCTGGAGCCGGAGCTACTTTCGCCTCGCCCCCGGCGCTCACCAGCTTGCGGTTCGCTACCACTTCGACGTCAATCCCCGCGATATCGGCCGAGACACGCCGCACCGCCGTGATTGCCGCCTGACCCTGGACTATCACGACTTCACCCCCGGCCAGCGTTACCGCCTGCAGGCCGGACAGCATGGCTTCCGACCCTGGGTGCGCCTCTACGATCCCTATGATCGGCTGGTCGCGCGCGGCACGGAACAGGGATGTCGCAGCGGCGGCTGAGCATGGCGCCGCTGGCGCTGCTGCTGGGCGCCTGCGCCACGCCACCTGCCCCGGTCGATCCCCTGCTCGCCGGGATCAGCCTGCACGCGCCGCCGGCGGATGTCATCAGCGCCCAGCGGCTGGACGGCCAGCGTCTCGACAAAAGCAACGATCTGCAGGTCACCCCGGGCGAGCATGAACTGCTGGTGCGCTACCAGTACGACAGCCGCCAGGGCAGTGGCCTGTTCGGCGAGCCGCGCCGGGTGGTCTGCGAGTTGCGCCTGCGCTACGCGCATTTCCAGGCCGGTCGGCACTATCGCCTGGAAGCCCGACCGCTGGCCCTCAAGGCCCAGGGCTGGCTGTATGGGGCGGAGCGCGATGAACCGCTGGCGCGCGCCGAAGTGCTACGCTGCCGGCCGTTCTGATTTCCCGGAGTCACCCCATGAGTCGCCTCGCCGATACCCGCTTCTCCATTCTCGATCTGGCGCCGATCCGCGACAACGGCACGCCGGCCGACGCCCTGCACGATGCGCTTGAGCTGGCCCGGCACGCCGAGTCGCTGGGCTTCGAGCGCTTCTGGGTGGCCGAACACCACAACATGGACGGCATCGCCAGCTCGGCCACCGCCGTGCTGATCGGCTACCTGGCCGGCGGCACCTCGCGCATCCGCATCGGCGCCGGCGGCGTGATGCTGCCCAACCATTCACCGCTGGTGGTCGCCGAACAGTTCGGCACGCTGGAAGCGCTCTATCCGGGGCGTATCGATCTCGGCCTGGGTCGCGCGCCCGGCGCCGATCCGTTCACCGCGCGCGCGTTGCGTCGCGATCGCCTGGGCAGCCCGGACGACTTTCCCCAGGATGTCGAGGAGCTGCAGATGCTGCTCGGCCCGCGCCAGCCCGGCCAGGCGGTGATCGCCATGCCGGGCATCAACAGTCGCGTGCCGATCTGGCTGCTGGGCTCCAGCCTGTTCAGTGCGCGCCTGGCCGCCGCCAGGGGGCTGCCCTACGCGTTCGCCTCGCACTTCGCGCCACAGTACCTGCAGCAGGCCATCGCCCTGTACCGCGAGGAGTTCCAGCCCTCCGACGTGCTCGACCGCCCGCAGGTGATGCTCGGCGTGCCGCTGGTGGCGGCGGACAGCAACGAGGAGGCCGAATTCCTCGCCACCACCCTCTACCAGCGCGTGCTGGCGCTGATCCGCGGCCACAGCCTGCGCATGCAGCCGCCGGTGCCCGACATGCGCGACCTGTGGCAGCCGCAGGAGAAGGAGGCGGTGAACAGTTTCCTCGGCGTGGCGGTGATCGGCGGGCCGGAGCGGGTCCGCGAGCGTCTGGAGCTGCTGCTGGCGCGCACCGGGGCGGACGAGCTGATGTTCACCTGCGATCTCTATGACAACGCCGCGCGCCTGCGCAGCCTGGACATCCTCGCCGGCCTGCGCTGACGGCTAAGGCGCGCGCCTCGGCAGCACGGGCGCCTGCGCCTCCAGCGCCGCCTGCACCGCCGAGGCCATGTAGTGGACGAAGGAACGGGTCAGATGATTGCGGTCGCGCCACATCAGATGACCCTCAAAGTAGGCGGGACAGCGACCGTCCACGCACAGCAGATGGGTCAGGTCCAGGGCGTGGAAGCCCGGCAGTTGCGTCTCCAGCGCGCGGGCCGGATTCCCCGCCAGCAGCACCTCGCGCTGCGCGCGGGCGCAGCGCGTGGCGCGCGCCGGGTTCTGCCACACGCAGGCGTTGGGATCGCGGACGAACCAGGGGTTGTCGCGAATGCCGATCACCGGAATGCCCAGCGCCAGGATGTCCCGCAGGCTGCTTACCAGCCCGTCGGGTACGAACTCGATGGCAGGTGCCGCGCCCGGCGGATCGGCGCGGGTGGCGGTGGTGATCAGCGCATCCGGGCGCAGCGCGGCCAGCACCGGCAGCAGGCCGGCGTTCCAGCGCTGGCAGTCGGCGCTGCGCAAGGCCACCGGCTGGTAGCCCAGCGAGCAGGCCGACATGCTGATGGTCACCAGCCGGAAGCCGTAGCGCCGGCCGATTTCCGAAAAGGCCGGCTCCCACTGCGACACATGTGAACCGCCGACCAGCACCACCAGCGGGCCGGCTTCCAGGTCGCCGAAGGTGCACAGGATGATCTCGGCGCTGAGCATGCCGCGATCGCAGGTCTCGCGGGCGGCCGGGCTGATGTCGCGCTTGACGCCCATGAAGCGCGCCAGCGGCACGTCCCGGGCGTTGTCCTGCAGGCTGATGCCGGCGCCCGCAAAGAAGCCCGCCGCGACCCGCTCCCGTTCCGCCGCCCGCAGCGTGTCGAGGATCAGGTGCTTGCCCACCACCCACAGCGCGAACACCGGCAGCAGGCACAGCACTCCCAGCATGAAGGCGCGCCACGGCTGGCTGCGCGGAATACGCCGCGCCGGGCCTTCCACCAGCAGGTTGGTGAAGATCGCCAGCAGCAGCGCCAGGCCGATCACCAGCAGGCCCTGCGGCAGGTTGACCTGGTCGACACCGTGCAGATGGCGCATGAACACCAGCAGCGGCCAGTGCCAGAGGTAGAGGGTGAAGGACACGCCACCCAGGTAGACCAGTTGGCGGGTGGATAGCAGTCGCTGGACCAGCGAGCCATCGCGCCGGGTGCCCCCGTACAGCAGTAGCGCGGCGGCCAGCACCGGCAGCAGCGCAACCACACCGGGGAAGGCGCTCTCACGCGGCAGCAGCAGGCCGGTGCCCAGCAGCAACGCGAGACCCAACAGCGACAGCGCCCGGCACAGCCCGGGCGCAGGCGGACGCAGCAGCGGAAGGGTCAGCGCCAGCAGGACGCCGGCGAGAAACTCCCAGAGCCGGGCTACGGTATCGAAGTAGGCGCGCGCCGGGTTTTCCTGGGTGGTCCACAGGCCATAGGCGAAGGAGAGCAGGGCCAGGGCGCCGATGACCAGGAACAGCGGCAGCCGCGAGCTCCACCACCGGGCCAGCCACAGGGCAGGAGCCAGCAGCGTCGGCAGCAGCAGGTAGAACTGAATCTGCATGGACAGCGCCCAGAACTGCTGGAACGGGCCGGGCGGCGACTGGCTGTCCAGGTAGTTCACGCCGCTGCGCATCAGGTGGAGGTTTTCCACCTGCAGGGCGCTGAACAGCAGGTCGTCGATAACGGTGCGCCAGAACGGCGCCGGAATGTACAGGTAGCTGAACAGCACCGTGCACAACAACACCAGGTAGGCCGCCGGCGCCACCCGCCGGACCACGCTGGCCCAGAACTCCAGCGGCCGCAGCCGTCCCCGGCTGGCGGCCTGGCGCAGCAGCACCCCGCCCATCAGGTATCCGGAGACCACGAAGAACACGTCCACCCCGCCGGATACCTTGTGCACCCACAGGTGGAAGATCAGGATCAGCAGCGCGCCGAGGGCGCGCATGCCCTGCACGTCATCGCGGAAGCGGCTGTCCCGATAGGGGTGCAGCAGCTCCTGGTGGTCGCCTGCGGAGAGCTCCTGGAAACCGCGCCGGATCATGCCTTCCGTTGCGCTGTCGGCCACTCCTCCCTGAGCCATGGCGGATCAGGGCAACGGCCGGATCGGCTCGGGCGGCGACGACGGCCCGCCCTCAGGCGCGTCGTCGAGCAACGGCGCCGTCTCGGGGTGTTCGTCGCCCGGCAGGGTCTCGGGCAGCTCGGCGCGGCCGCGCCGATAGAGGATTTCCTTGGTGCCACCCTCGCAGGTGCCAACCACCGTCCAGCCCACGGCTCCCCCGGGGTTGGTGATTTCCAGCTGATACTCATGCACACCGCGCGCTTCCAGCTTGGCGGCGATTTCCGCCTTGAGCTCCTCGCAGGGCTTGGAGGCGGCCTGGAGCTCGGTGCCGAGCAGCAGCAGAACGAGGATCGGCAGCAGTTTCATGGCGCCCCCTCAGCTGTTGGCGATGCGGAAGCCGACCTTGAGGGTCACCTGGAAATGCCCCACCGCGCCGTTGACGATGTGCCCGCGCGTGCTGACCACTTCGAACCACTCCAGCAGGCGCAGGCTTTTGCCCGCCTCGGTCAGTGCGCTCTGGATGGCGTCTTCGATGCTGGTGGGGGAGGTGCCGACCAGCTCGACCAGCTTGTAGGTGTGATGATCCGACATGTCGCCGCTCTCCTGATGAAGGGCCTCAGGCCCGTACGGACATGGACAGCGGACCGCTGGATGAGTGCGCCCGGGCAGGCTCGCAACAGCATAGAAAAGCCCCGCCGTTACGCCAGTCGCGCGCGTCAGGCCAGCGCGGCGCGCAACCAGTCGGCCAGCCGCTCGGCGCGCCGATCCAGGCGCCGGCGCGGCACCCACAGGGCCAGCCGCGCCGGGGTTTCCGCAAAGCCCCAGGGCGCCAGCAGGCGGCCAGAGGCCAGGTCGTCGGCCACCAGTTGCTGCGGGGCGATGGCCACGCCCAGGCCGGCCAAGGCGGCTTCCAGCAGGTAGTAGAGATGCTCGAACCCCTGGCCAAGGCGCAGCTGCCCGGGCTCAAGTCCCTGGCTGCGCAACCAGGTCGGCCACGCCTGGGGCCGCGATACGGTGTGCAGCAGCGCCTCGCCCAGCAGCGCGACCGGCGCCGCCGTGCTCAGTTGCGCCGCCCGGGGATGGTGCGGGCTGAGCACCGGGCCGATACGCTCGGCGGCCAGCTCGAACACGGCGACATCGGCCGGCCAGGGCGGCTCGGCGAACCACAGGGTGGCGTCCAGGTCGGCGCGGCGCGGGTCCAGCTCGCCCTCACTGGCCGAGAGCTGCAGGCGCAGCTCCGGCAATTCGCGCTGCAGACGGTCCAGGCGCGGAATGAGCCAGCGCGCCAGCAGACTGCCCGGGCAACCGAGCACGAAGGGCGCCTCGGCGGCCTGATGCTGCAGTTCGGCGCACAGCGCGGCCACACGCTCGAAGGCCTCGCTGGCCACCGCGCCGAGACGGACGCCGGCATCGGTGAGTTTTACGCCACGACCTTCCTTTTCCAGCAGCGCCACCCCGAGCGTCTGCTCCAGATTCGCGAGCTGCCGACTGATGGCACCGTGGGTCACATGCAGCTCGTCGGCCGCGCGTTTCAGGCTGCCAAGACGTGCCACGGCCTCGAAGGCGCGCAGGGCATTGAGCGGTGGTAGCGAGGCGACCATAGGTGAGTTTTCCTGACGGGTTGCGGCGATCTTATCGCTTTTTTAAGCGCCGGGGATTGGTTAAGGTCTGGCCATCGCCGCAACGCCCCTCGATCCAGGAGCCTACCCATGACCTCATTACGCAACGGACCCGACGCCAAGGGCCTGTTCGGCAGCTTCGGCGGCCAGTACGTCGCCGAAACCCTGATGCCGCTGATCCACGAACTGGCCGCCGAATACGAGAAGGCCAAGCAGGATCCGGAGTTCCTCAAGGAGCTGGCCTACTTCCAGCGTGATTACATCGGCCGCCCCAGCCCGCTGTACTTCGCCGAACGCCTCACCGAGTTCTGCGGCGGCGCGAAGATCTACCTCAAGCGCGAGGAGCTGAACCACACCGGCGCGCACAAGATCAACAACTGCATCGGCCAGATCCTGCTGGCCAGGCGCATGGGCAAGCAGCGCATCATCGCCGAGACCGGCGCCGGCATGCACGGCGTGGCCACCGCCACCGTGGCCGCGCGCTTCGGCCTGAAGTGCGTGGTGTACATGGGCACCACCGACATCGATCGCCAGCAGGCCAACGTGTTCCGCATGAAGCTGCTCGGCGCCGAGGTGATTCCGGTCACCGCCGGCACCGGCACCCTCAAGGACGCCATGAACGAGGCGCTGCGCGACTGGGTGACCAACGTGCACGACACCTTCTACCTGATCGGCACCGCCGCCGGCCCGCACCCGTATCCGGCCATGGTGCGCGACTTCCAGGCGGTGATCGGCAAGGAAACCCGCGCCCAGCTGCAGGAGCAGGAGGGCCGTCTGCCCGACAGCCTGATCGCCTGCATCGGCGGCGGCTCCAACGCCATCGGCCTGTTCCACCCGTTCCTCGATGACGCCTCCGTGCAGATCGTCGGCGTGGAAGCCGCCGGCCACGGCATCGACACCGGCAAGCACGCCAGCAGCATGAACGGCGGCACCCCCGGCGTGCTGCACGGCAACCGCACCTTCCTGCTGCAGGACGACGACGGGCAGATCATCGACGCCCACTCGATTTCCGCCGGCCTCGACTACCCCGGCGTCGGCCCCGAGCACGCCTGGCTGCACGATATCGGCCGCGTCGAGTACGTACCGATCACCGATGACGAGGCGCTGAGCGCCTTCCACCAGTGCTGCCGCCTGGAAGGCATCATCCCGGCGCTGGAGTCGTCCCACGCCCTGGCGGAGATGTTCAAGCGCGCGCCCAAGCTGCCCAAGGACCACCTCATGGTGATCAACCTGTCCGGCCGCGGCGACAAGGACATGCAGACCGTAATGCACCACCTGAAGCTTGAGGAGACCCGCGCATGAGCCGCCTGCAGACCCGCTTCGCCGAACTGAAGCAACAGAACCGCGCCGCGCTGGTGACCTTCCTGACCGCCGGCGACCCGGACTACGCCACCGGCCTGCACATCCTCAAGGGCCTGCCGGAAGCCGGCGCCGACGTGATCGAGCTGGGCATGCCGTTCACCGATCCGATGGCCGACGGCCCGGCGATCCAGCTGGCCAACATCCGCGCGCTGGGCAACGGCCAGAACCTGGCGAAAACCCTGCAGATGGTCCGCGAGTTCCGCGAAGACAACCAGAGCACGCCGATCGTGCTGATGGGCTATTTCAACCCGATCCACCACTACGGCGTGCCGCGCTTCATCGAGGATGCCAAGGCCGCCGGCGTGGACGGTCTGATCGTGGTCGACCTGCCGCCGGAGCACAACGCCGACCTGTGCGACCCGGCCCAGGCCGCCGGCCTCGACTTCATCCGCCTGACCACGCCGACCACCGACGATGCACGCCTGCCGGTGGTGCTCAACGGCAGCTCCGGCTTCGTCTACTACGTGTCGGTGGCCGGGGTGACCGGTGCCGGCTCGGCGAGCATGCAACAGGTCGACGAAGCCGTCGCCCGCCTGCGCCGCCACACCGACCTACCGCTGTGCATCGGCTTCGGCATCCGCACCGCCGAACACGCCGCCGACGTCGCCCGCCGCGCCGATGGCGTGGTGGTCGGCTCGGCGCTGGTCGACCGCATCGCCAAGGCCGACACGCCGAAGCAGGCCATCCATGACGTGCTGGCGTTGTGCAGTGAGCTGGCGGCGGGGGTGCGCGGGGCGCGCTGAAGCCTTCTCCAGCCCCCGAAAAAAAGCCGCTGCATCCGAGAGGAGGCAGCGGCTTTTTCGTGCCTGCCCTGCGCCGGAGCACAGGGCAGGTAAGGGCGCATCAGAAGTCGTAACGCACCTTGGCGAGCAGGGTATCCGCAGTGAAGTCGGACTTGCTGGCGCGGTCGTAACTGCCGCCCAGCGTGAAGTTACCCATCCGGTAGTCCACACCCAGGCTGATTTCCAGGGTGCTGGTTTCCGGCTCGATACCTTCGTAGGTCACCATCGGCGTGCTACCCAGCACATAGCCCGATGTGGTGCTTACCGTGTCACCGATCAGGTCGCTGAAGTACATGACCTTGGCGCTCGGCTGCAGGCTGCCATAGGGCAAGCCGATGGTCGCGGCCACGCGGGCACCGAAGCCCAGTTCCCCTACCTGGAAGGTTTGCTTTTCGTAGGCACGCCGTGCGGACGACGTGCCCGCTTCCTCATAGGCATCGATATCCACACGGCTGTAACGCGCGGCGACTTGCGGCTGTACTGTCAGTCCATTGAGCACCGGCAGCCCCTGCAACAGCTGAAGGTTGTAGCCGACACTCAGGTGGCCGCCCACCAGCAAGCCGGAGTATTCGCTCTTGGCCGTGGTGGTAGCGATGGTGCGCGTACCTTCGTTCTCACTCAGCGCGTAGTTGAACGCACCGTCGGCAAACCAGGCGCCGCTGCTCCAGCCGCCATAGATGGCAAAGCCATAGGAATCCACGGTCGCCTTGTTGTCCACGCCAGTGACATCCGTTTCCAGCAGGCTGTAGGCCACACCCATGGTCAGATTGTCGCGGGTGCCGTCCACACCGAAGGCGATACCGCTGCTGGCAGTGTCGTAGCCATTCACACCCGCGCTCGGGTCCTGGGTGGCATCACTGTCCAGACGCTGGATCCACACACCAACCTGCTGCGGCTGGTCGCCGGAGGACAGGCCGCGCAGCGCACTGGTGCGCCCCGCAGTGACCGAATTGACCAGACTCTGGCCGCTGATCGCCGCGCGCTGAGTCCCCCCATTGAGCTCCGGAGCCAGCTGGGTGAGCAGGCGGCGACGTTGCGTTGAGTCGGCGCTTTCATCCATAGCGGCAATGAAGGCGTTACGCACCGCATCGTCTTCGGCAATGGCACCGCCACTGAAGAGCAGGTTGGTGAATTCACCGGCCGCCGCTGCGGCGGCACCCGAAGCACCACTGCCTTCAAGCAGTTGCGCAACGTCGCTGCCCCCCTTGCCGGTCACGGTCACGCGAATCTGGTCGTTGTCCAGATCCACCTCGGGCTCGCCTACCAGCTTGAGCAGCAGCGAATTGCTGGCCACGGCCAGGCCGTTGTCCACCAGTTCAGTCGCCTCAAGCAGGACATAGGTGGTGTCGTCAGCGGTGAAGGCCGCGTTGTCGGCCTTGAAGGTCACCCGCGAACCTTCAGCGAAGGTAGCAGTGCCGTTCACGCCCAGAATGGCCTGGTTGGCATCGGTTTTCCGCTCGGCATCATCGAACAGATTCAGATTGAGCGCAGCGCCTTGCCCCAGCGCCAGATCGCCCTTGAGCGCGGTATGCGTACCCAGCAGTTCCAGGCTGGCGTCCCGCGCCAACTTCACACGGCCATTCGCAGCCATCTCGATGTGCGCTGAATTTCGGTTGGCGTTATTCACCGCGCCGTAGCGTACTTGGCCATCGATATCGATCATGCTCAGGCCGATCAAGTCGCCAGCGATGCTGCCACCGTCCCACTCCAGCCGCACCGGGCCACCCTGGACGCTGCCGTCGTCGTCCCAGGCAGCATCGATCGCCGCCCGGCCGCCCTTGAGGGTGCCGCTGTTGACAATCACCACCTCCGTATCCGAGGGAGTGCCATAGTCGTTGGTGCTGAAGCTGAATGCGCCGACCGCGATGGCGGTGTCCTCGCCCTCGATCCGGCCGCTGTTGCGAATCTGCCGACCGTCGTGGCCAAACGCTTCGCTGCTGGCGCCATTGCCGTAATTGACCCGGTAGAAGCGGGCGCCGTCCACCAGTACGCCATACGCATTGGCGCCGCTGGCAACGATGGTGCCGCTGTTGTTCAGCCCTGCCACGGAGGAGACATAGTCGAAATCCACGCCGACGGAACGGTCACCTTCAACCCGAATTTCACCCCGGTTGATGACCCCAGCCATGTGGACATCCCACAGGTGAATGCCAACGACATCTTCCCCGGCTGCCTTGATGGTGCCCTGATTGGTGAGGCCTTGGCGGATAGAGTTGTAAACGCTGTATTCCGAGTAACCCAAATGATTCGAACGGAAATCGGAGACTTCGATCCCTTGCGCCCCGGCGCCCTGCACCTCAATCGTGCCGTCGTTGCGTAGACCCTCGCCCTCAATCCGGCTGGACTCCACCTTCAGGCCGATGGCCTGGTGACCCTTGACCGTGATCCGCCCCTCGTTATTCACGCTTTCGGTAGCCACCTCGCTCAGATACAGGCCGACTACCTCAGCGTTTCCGGTGCCTTCCACCTCGAGGGTGCCGGTGTGACGCAGGCTGCCGCGGATCTCACCGAGGAACTGGTTGTTCTCCAGTTCGCCAGTAATCACCACGCCGTGTACACCCCAAGTATCCAGCTCACCATCATTGAACTCGGTGAAGTCGCCGCCTGTCACCTTGGTCGTGCCGGCCAGAAGCACATCGCCATTGATCGTTGGGTCCCACAGTTCAATGGCCGCAATGCCGTCACCCTGGGCATCAATGTCGGTCTTGAAGGTCAGGTGGCCACCAAACGAAGACTCGCCCCCTTCGATCACGGCATATCGGGCTGCATCTGAATCAACGGCAAACGCCCCGTTGAAACTGCCAGTGACTTCCACCGGCGCAACGGCATCCTGTAGCAATAAGCCATCCTGACCCAAAGTCTGGGCAAGCACGGGCATGGTCGCCCCGGTCACGGCGAGCGCAAGTAGTGTTTTGCGAAATACAGCTGGAGTATTCATTGATGGAAAATCCCTAATTACGAACAAACGATTCCCTGGGCGCTACTACCATCGCGGGGGCGAATAATGCCAATTGGCCATATATGTGCGTGGGTAGGCTAATCAAAAAGAAAGGCGCGGGGAATCCTTTAATGACTAAGTCGTCATCCCAACTGAACGGCGGAATTCCGGCGATGGCGCCAAGGCGCCAGTAGGAAGTCTGCGCCATCGCACTGGACGGAAGATGGGGCTCGGCGCAAAGCCGATGTCAGATAAGGCCCCGCCCCGCATTGCACGGGACGGGGCTTGCCGACTTCGGTTAGAAGTCGTAACGCACCGTGGCCGAGAAGGTGTCCGAGCTGTAGTCGGACTTACCGAAGTAGTCGTAGCTCACACCCAGGGTCAGTGCGCCCAGACGGTAGTCGGCACCCAGGCCGGCTTCGTAGCTGTTGCGCTCGGGCTTGGCGCCAGAGGTAACGAACGGCGTGCCACCCAGCACGAAGGCCGAGGTGGAGGCAGCCTGGTCGGCGATCAGGTCGTGGTAGGCCATCAGCTTGATGCGCGGCGAGATGCTGCCCTGCTCCAGATCGATGCGACCCACCAGTTGCACACCGGCACCCAGCTCACCCACTTCATAACGCTGGGCCTCGGTGTTCAGCGCAGCGGAGGAGCCAGTTTCCTCGATCTCGTCGATCTCCACGTTGCTGTAGCGTGCAGTGACCTGCGGCTCGACCACCACGGTGCCCTGCAGCGGGTAGGTGTAGCCCGCGGTCAGGTTCACGCCGAGCAGCGAGCTGTCGTAGTCGGCCTTGGCCAGGGTGGTGGCGATGAGACGCTCGCCTTCGTTGGCGTTCTGGCCATAGGTCAGGCTGCCATCCA
>NZ_DATJCS010000035.1:0-20862 GCF_035497915.1 Pseudomonas sp. | reverse complement strand
CGAATCTGTGGATGGCGCGGCGGCATTTACTTGCGAACACAGGAGAGGTGCGCCTGTAACACGGCGAATAGCCGCTACGGGGTACGCGTAGCGGCTAGAAACCCTACATAAGACGTCGATCTGAGCGTTTTTTGATCGATGCACCACTTCAAAAAACAGCGAGGTCTGTAGTCGGCCAGAAATACGGGGCTACTTCAGACCATCCTTAAAGCTTACCGACCAAGTACCAGGCCGAGCGGCAAGCTATTAATTGATAAATATCAAGAATATAAAATCACACAAAAACATGAACAAAAAACCAACCAACCGCTTGGCTTTTTAAACACATAAACTTCGAAATCGCTCACGTTTCACGATGAAACATCCGCCAGCTTCTTTTAACTCTCATTCTATCTGCTAACCAATTATCCCCGAACCCATTCGATCAACCGGACAAAATGTCTCCAGGAGTTATCAGCGTGGAAAAGGATATTCGCCTGATGCCATACAATCCCGACTCCAAAACCTACTACCGGCCTCTTGAGGCCGCCCTGCGCTGGTGCAAACTGTCCGCGCATGAGGAGCACATACTCACCGAAGCCGCACAGTCTCCCGAGTTTCAGCCATTCTGCTGCTTTTCCAGGTGGCCTTGCCTGCAGGCCAACACCGAGAAAATCCTCGATGCCATCCATAACGGCGAGCTGCGCTATGGCTGCCTGGGCACCACCGTCACCCCTGGGACCTTCATCGAATCTCACTCCCTGACGGTCCGGCATACCGACCTCAAGAGCTGGATGTCCGATTATTATCCGGATCAGAAACCCAGCTTTCTTTTTGATGCCTTTGAAAGAAAGATACACAGCGGCATTACGTTGGACGCCTTCCAGGTGATCAAGGCCGAACATGACTCGCTGGTGAAAAAGATGGAGTCGCAATGTGCGGAGTGTCAGTTCAATGCCCAGAAAGCCGATAAATCCCCGGGAATCGATATCGCCGCTGTGGCTTCAGACACCCCCAGCGAACGCAGCGAGAAAGCCAATCTAAATGTCATTGGCTCCCTCCTCAACCTGTTACTTGGCAAGTCCCCATCGGGCGTTCCCTATTCACGGTTCGAAACGCAAGCGGCCGTGATTACCTCACTGGTCGCCCATCACTCCGGGCGGCTGGGAATCACGAAACGAACCCTGGAGCGCAAATTCGCCGCCGCTCGACAAAGCCTCGGCGCCGGCGGTACCCCCTTACCGCCATTACGGTAGGGCTTACCGCCAATACGGTTTACCACTGCGCAGCGCCGGTCTTTCTTCAGGTCACCCATCACGCGCCATTACGCGCCAAGGAGTGACCATGCAAAGCCCCCAGCAGCCCCCCGTCCACCCCACGCGCCATATCCTTCGCCTCAATGAAGTCATGCGTCGAACCGGCTTTCGGCGAGCGCACATCTACAACCTGATGAAGCTCGACAAGTTCCCGCATGCCAGACGTATCGGCTTGCGGGCGGTGGGCTGGGACTCACAGGAGATCGAGCAATGGATCGCCGCCCGCCTGGACAGGAGCTGATCGCATGTACGTGCTTTCGATCATCTCCACCAAGGGCGGGGTGGGCAAAACCACCGTCACCGCCAATCTGGGCGCAGTGCTCGCCGATGCGGGATTGCGCGTTTTACTGATCGATCTGGACAGCCAGCCGACCCTGTCCAGCTACTTTTCCCTGACCAGCCGAGCGCCGTGCGGGACGCTGGAGCTCATCGCCCAGCACCAGCTGGAACCGCGCCAGATCGTGTCACGCACCGAGATTGCCGGGCTGGACCTGATCCGCTCCAATGACCCGACCGGCCAACTGGCCACGCTCCTGCTCCATGCGCCCGATGGCCGGGTCCGCCTGCGCAACCTGCTGCCCCGCCTGGCCAGCGCCTATGACCTGGTCCTGATCGATACCCAGGGTTCGCGCAGCGTCGTGCTGGAAATGGCCGTGCTGGCCGCGGACCGCGCGCTGTCGCCGGTGCTCCCGGAAATGCTGGCCGCCCGCGAAGTGCATGGCGGCACCCTGCAGTTGCTGGCCGACCTGCAGCCGCTGCAACGGATGGGCATCCGCACACCCGCGCTGGCCCTGCTGCTCAATCGCACGGAAGGCATCAGCAACGACGGTCGCCTGATCACCGCAGGTCTGCGTCGCTCCTTCAGTCATACACCGCCCCTGCTGCTGCTCAATACCAGCATTCCCGGCCTGGTCGCCTACCGGCAGGCCGCCACGCTCGGGCTGCCGGCACACCGTTTCGAACCGCGTCAGCCCCACGGTCGCAAGGCGCCATCCTGCCTGAGCTCACTGCAGGCGCTGGCCATCGAACTGTTTCCGCAGTGGCGCCAGCAGCTGGCCCAGCTGACCCTGGACGCGGGAGACCGGCAATGACCCTCACTCCCGTGATGCCGCCCTACTCGGATGAAGCGGAACAGGCTGTCCTGGGCGGACTGCTGCTGGATAACCAGGCCTGGGACCTGGTTGCCGACCTGCTCTGCGGCGAAGACTTCTTTCGCGCAGAGCACCGGCTGATCTTCCGCGCCATCGAAACCCTGGCCAACCAGAACATACCCTTCGATGTCGTGACGCTGGCCGAGCGGCTGGAGAGCCAGCCGGAAGCGGGCGGTTTGGCGTACCTGGGCGAACTGGCGAAGAACATCCCCTCGGTGGCCAACCTCCACACCTATGCGCAGATCGTCCGCGACCGCGCCCATCGGCGCCGCCTGATGCAGTTCGGCTTCGCCTGCTATCGCGAAGCCAACGAGTCCGAGGTGATCGCCACGGACCTGCAGGAGCGCTTCGAGCAGCGGCTGTTCGGCCTTGGCCAGCACCTGCAAACGCACGAGTTCATCGACCTGCGCCAGTGCCTGGGAACGGTCATCGATGAAATCGACCGCCACTTCAACGCGGGCAGCGTCACCACCGGCTTACCCAGTGGACTGACGATCCTCGATGAGCACACGGCGGGTTTCCAGCCGGCCGATCTGATCATCATCGCGGCGCGCCCGTCGATGGGCAAAACCAGCCTGGCGCTGAGCCTGCTGGAAAGCGCCCTGCTTGCCCGGCCCCAGCACAGCGTGCAGATCTACAGCCTGGAAATGCCGGCGCGCGCCCTGGTTTATCGCCTGCTGGCCATCCTCGGCCAGCTGTCACTGTCCAGCCTGCTCAAGGGCACGCTGCAGGATGACGACTGGCCGCGCCTGAGCGCGGCAGCGGGCAAGCTCAGCCAGTTCGGCGAGCGGCTGATCATCGATGACACCCCCGCGCTGAGCTGCGCGGCCCTGCGGGCGCGCGCCCGGCGCGCCAGCCGGCGCTTCGGCATGCCGGCCCTGGTGATGATCGATTACCTACAGCTGATGCGCTCCTCCCCACGGGAAAACCGCAACCTGGAAGTCACCGAGATCACCGGCACGCTCAAGGCCCTGGCCAAGGAGCTCAACTGCCCGGTGATCGCTCTGTCCCAACTCAACCGCGCTCTCGAGCAGCGCGGCAACAAGCGCCCGCTGCTGTCGGACCTGCGCGAATCCGGCGCCATCGAGCAGGACGCCGACCTGATCCTGTTCGTCTATCGCGATGAGGTCTACCACGCGGACAGCGAAGCGCGCGGCACGGCGGAGCTGATCATCGGCAAACACCGCAACGGTCCGACCGGCACGGTGCACTGTGCGTTCCTCGCCGAACAGGCGCGCTTCGCCTCCCTGGCCGCGCCCTCCAGCTGGAGGCCGGAGTGATGCCGCCTCGCCATACCCACACCACCCTGGACTGCATTGCCCAGCAGTTGCTGTCGACCCAACGCGAGGCGCCACGCGACCTGACGCTGACCGACCCGCTAAGCGACACGCCGATCCGCGTCAGCCTGGAGCAACTGCGTCCCTACGAACACAACCCGCGCACCCTGCGCAATCCGCTCCACGACCAGCTGAAAGCCTCAATCCGGGAACGCGGACTGGATCAGCCACCGACCATTACCCGGCGCCCCGGGGAACGCCACTACATCGTTCGCAATGGCGGCAATACCCGCCTGGCCATCCTCAACGAGCTCTGGCAGGAAACCGCCGACGAGCGCTTCTTTTACCTCGACTGCCTGTTCAAGCCATGGACCGATGAATCCAGCGCGCTGCTCGGCCATCTCGCCGAGAACGACCTGCATGCCCAGCTCAGCTTCATCGAGCGCGCCTTCGCCGTGGACCGCCTCAAGTCCCTCTACGAACAGGAGGGTCCCGCGCTCAGCCAGCAGGAACTGGCCAGACGCTTGTCCGCCGGCGGCTATCCCGTCTCGCAATCGCACATCAGTCGCCTGCTGGAAACCCTTGAGCACCTGCTGCCAGGCCTGCCCTTGGCGTTGCGGGCGGGTCTGGGCAAGCCGCAGATCGTGCGGCTGCTGGCCCTGCGTAAACAGGCGCAGGGGCTCTGGACGCAACAGCCGCAGGCCGGCGAAGACTTCAGCCACGTCTGGACACGCGCCCTGCAGGCATTCGACACCGCGGGGATTCCGCCCATCGAGGCGCTGAGCGAGCATCTGTTGCGGCAACTGAAGCCGGCGGACCCTTGCCCAACCGAGCCGGCGCCGCTGACCACCGCCACAGAGCATCCCGCCGATCTGCAACCGGACTGCGACCCGCCGGCCCTCACCCCAGCGGACCGCAACGAGCCGGTACGTCAGCCGATCGGCGCTCCTGAGGCGGATACCGGACTCGACCGCGACCCGGCCCTGTGGCCGATCAGCGCCGAACTCGACAGTCCCGCGCCGCTGCGCAGGGAGATACACCGCCTGGCCGGCGCGCTGGCAACGGCCGCCGGCATTCCCGAGGCGGTCATCCCCACCAACTACGGGCTGGGTTTTGCCTGGCGGCCCAGCCCCGCCGAGACGCCTCTGGCGCTGTCGGTGCACTTGCTCCTGGGCGCCCTGCTGCGCGCGCATGATCCTGGTGCTTGGCAAGACCAACAGCATCTGCCGGCCGCGTTGTTCGGACAGGTGCTGCTGGGCAGCTATCAGCTGCCGCTTCCTGACCAGCCCGCCGAAGACATCGGCCTGGCGCGCCTGCCGGATGCGCCGCTGGTGCAGCTGTTTCGCCTGATCCGCCTGAGCCGACGCCTGATCGACCTGGAATCCCCGCCTGCCACCTGAAAGGAGTACCCGATGAGTCTCTCCTTCCACAGTCTCAACAACGCCATGCTGCTGCAGATTCTGCATGACCTGCGGGCCGGCAACCGGGAGCGCTGCAAGGCACTGGGTCTGAGCGAGGGGGACCTGGAGCTGCTGCGCACCCTGCCCCACGGCATCCTGGCGGGCCTGGCGCACGCACCGGTGCCCTGGGTGCAGGTGCGCATCGATCTCCAGACGTTCCGGCGCATCATTGTGCAAGGCGAACGGGACGAGCAGCTCGAGCTGCTGATCAACCGAGCGATCCGCCTCGGCGCCAGCAGCGCGATCATGTACGAGTGTTTCGGCCTGCTCTACTCGGAAACCGCACTGCGCAGACGACTACTGAACGTCCCGGCGAGCAAGGGACGCCCACGGCAGCTCAGCGAGGCCCAGCAACACGCCCTCTGGCGTCGATGGCTGCAGTTGCGTCCCAAGGAGCCCAGCCGGGACCCCGTCGAGCGGTTTGAAGCCATGCTGTTGCTGGCCGAAGAACAGCGGATCAGCGTGGCGCACGTCTGGCAGCAAGTGGCTCTGCATGGCGAGCGCCGATGAGCACGGCGCGCTGGAAGCGGATCATTCAGCAGGCCACCCGCCTGCCGGTCGCCGGCCAGCCGCGCCGATCCACCCCGGGCGACGCCATCGAGACCCAGGACGGCGGGCGCGGCCCTTTCCGTTACAGCGGCACGTGCCTGGACCGCGTGCCGCGCGCGCTGCTGCTCGACCGGCGCCTGACACCTCTGGAGCGCAATGCCTGGCAGGTCATTCGTCTGCTGAGCCACGAATCCGAGGCCGCACCACCGCACTCCGCCGATCTGGGGAATTATCTGTCCAGCGTTCCCGGCGGCACGCGCGCTTCGCGGGAAACCGTCGCACGCGTGCTGTCCCTGCTGCGTCTGACACGCTGGCTTAGCCTCGTATCCCGGGGGCGCGATGCCCACACCGGCCAGTGGCAGAAAGCGCTCTACGTGCTGCACGACGAACCGCTGAGCCCGGCCCAGGCCCTGGCGATCGACCCTCACTATTCCCAACTGATCGAGGACAGTCTGGTGCACGCGGCCAAGGCCGTGCGTCAGGTGGCGGAGCGGGTGCTTGATGAGTTGAAGCAGGATCCCGCCGTAGCCCCCTCGCAGATCACCACCCAACGAGCGCGCCGGCCGCACCGGGCCGATCAACGCGCGACAGCACACCCCGTTATGCCAGCGCACGAATCCGAACCCGGGGATTTCGCCCGGTTCGGAATCGCGCCCGCCCGGGTTCGGAATCACGCAGCGCCCGGTTCGGAATCCGAATCAAGCCTGAAATCAACGACTTACCACCCAGTTCGGAATCCGAACTCGCCGAGTACAGTACGTACAGATACAAGCATTAATACCTGTACAGTACCGCGCGCGCAGGCGGATGCAGCGCTTGGCTTATGCCCCGAGGGACTGAACGCCCTGAAGCTCACCCGCAACGCACGGCGGCAGGTCAGCCAGGCCCTGCTCAGCCTCCCACCGGCGCAGCGTCAGGCGGTGCTGGACGAGGCCGCTGCCCGCTGCCGGGCCGGTGGTATCCGCGAGCCCGCGGCCTACCTGACCGCGCTGATCCAGCGCGCCCGGCATGGCGAGTTCAAGCTGTGGGCCGCCGCCGGAGCGCCCGAAAGCGCGTTGCCAGCCAAACCGCCCAGCCAACCGCCACCGCCCGAACGCCCGGCGCAGCCCAAGCGCCAACCTGGCGACCCGGTATCCGCGCAGGTGCAGGTCTGCCTGGATGAACTGCGTCAGCACAGCCGATGCAGACGCGAGACCGGATCCGTTCCGCCCGCGGAATAATCCCTGTTGCCCGACTCGCTGCCGGTTATGCCACTGGCATAACCCGCCGGATCCGGAAGCGAAATAACCGAGCGGTCGACATTCAGGTTTCTGGCTGCATTGGCCAATGGCATTGCGCATCATCAGGCCAACTACGCCGACGCGGGGACCTCACCGTGGACTCGTTTCAGATCGAACTGGGCGCCTTGCGCAGCAACATCAGCCTGACCCTGCACACCTTTCATGCGGCACTGATCTGGCGTGGCCGCACGGCGCGCCTCGGGGCACGGCCGATCCTCGGCATGGCCGGGTACATCCAGATCACCAATCAGCTCAGGCAGGCAGCGGCCGCCGACGACCCCTATGCCGACTGGGCCATGTGCCAGCTGGAAGCGAAACTGGCGCGCGCCAAGGCCCGCATAGGCGAGCTGATCCAGCACCTGGACCGCATCCACCAGGACAGGCCCGAACAGGTCGACGTGGGCGACAACCTCAACCAGCACCCGGTCGTCCTGCCGCTGTACATCGGCAGCCCGCTGGGCTTTCTCGGCGTTTACCTGCTGACCGACTACGACATGCTGGCTCGCCGCGCCCTGCTGGCCCACCACACCGCGCTGATGGGTCAGCGGGAGATGGCGACCATTCTGGACAGTGGCGGCCACCAGCTACGCGGCCTGTTCGACCTGGCGCAGCGCTGCAAGCCATCGGGATTGTGCCGCGACGACTTTCGGGCCAACCATGCCGAGGCGCAGGCCGCCCGCGCACGCCTGGGTCCACTGCCGGACGATATCCTCAGCGGGGCGCAGCGCTCACAGTACGCACCGACGGTTTCTCAGCGTCGTGACGGCCCTGTTACAGCATCAACACTTCGGATACCTGATCAAGGATTTCCGGCCCCTCCTTGATCTCTGACGGTCGGTCAACTTGCCAGAAGAAAGTAAAGGGCGGTACCCAAGGCGGCTGCGCTGATGAGCCCAAGCGCATTCAGGAAAGCGACAGCTGCAACTACGGCCAGCGATACCGCCGCCGCCAGTGGCTCTCGCACCAGCTCGGAATAAGCGATATAGACGGCGAAGTTGATGAAGACAGCGGCTGGTAGAACCCGCTCGACGTACCGTCGACTCCCGGGCGCCATCCGAAACGAAACGAACGCCGGGAGGATCCGAACCAGGCAACTGGTGAGGAATAATGCCCCGATTGCGATGGCCACCGATTGATTCATATATCGGTCCTTCCGAGAATCACCGTGGCCGCCAACACACTCGGTATCCAGAAATAAAGCGGGCCCAAGAGGCTGATCAGCAAGAGCGATACCCCTGCACACAACCCCGCCGCCGCAAGGCCCCGGGTGCGACTGCTTCCTGGCACCTGCCAGAGCCGGGCGCGCAGCTGCAAGGCTGACAGGTGCATCAGCACCACGCTCGCGGGGAAGCCGAGATTGACGCCCTCACCGACCCAGGCCGCCGGAATGAATTGCCCCAGCACAGCGCCAAGCAGACCTGCGCCAACCCAGGCGCAGAATATCGTCCCTCGTATCAGCATGACGGCGCGCTTGCTGTCAGAGTCATGCTCGGTGGCGTAGGCCTCGTCACCCAGCATGTGTGCGACCACGGCTCGCTGGGTGAGCGATGTGGGTAGCCGTCCCGCCGAAGCATAGGCGATCGGCAAATAGCGGCTATTGATCGATGCCGTGACCATCAGCATGGTGAAGAAGCCGGCGTCGGCCTCTGCAAGTGGCAGCAAGGCGAATTGGCCGCTGCCGGAAAAGCCAAGCGCACCCACCGCCAGGATCTCGAGCCATGACCAGTCGGCACGTGCGGCAAGCGCGCCAAACAGCGCGCTGACCGGAACGATCGCAAGCGCAGTCGGGGCCACGCGACAAAGCGTGCGATGCAGCGTACCGGTTTGCAGCACAGCGGCAACCCAACTGCGTATTCGGGCGATGCACTCGGATTCGAATGAATTCAACTGGTTACCTCTCCGCAGTTGCATTGGCGACAGGCAATGAATGGCGGCATCAGGCCAGACGCAGCTATCTTCACTTACCTCGTCAGACGCTGGCTCAGCTTCACGCCACCGACTGCACAGGTGCCGCCCACGGCCCCACCGACAGTCGTTTGCCCTGATTAGGCACTCAGTGAATGCCTGCATGTCCCGGCCAGACGTGCCAGCCGGAACATGCGGTGGCATGCGAAGAGACGAATCTCCTCGGCCAGCCCAGCGCAAACGAGTCTAGAGAGGGGTGATTGGAAGGTATTGAACGATCGTGCAAGTTTTGCGGGTCAGCTTCGGCGCAGCATCTGCAGCCACCGAGCCGGTGATATCCCATAGGCCTTTTTGAAATGCCGCGCCATATGGCTCTGGTCTGCAAAGCCGGTATTCAGCGCGGCATCGATCAGCGATTGTCCCGAGAGGAGCTGCAATCTAACCTGGTCAAGCCGACGCATCGTCAGATATCGATAGGGGCTGGTTCCGTATAGCGCCCTGAAATCCCGGGACAGACTCCATCGGTCCCGGCCGCTGGCTCGCTCTAGCTCTTCAAGCGTGATGCTGCTGTCCAGGGCACAGTGGATGTAGTGGCGCGCGCGCTCAGCCGCAACGTAGTTGAGGGTGCGGCGTCGCTTGCGGACGCCAGAAACGGCGGCGAGGGCCTGTGCTAGATCATAGATGGCATCTTCTTCCTCGAGCGGATCGATCTGGCAGTCCATTCCCTGCATGAGCGTTTGGGTTGCAGCGAACAGACGCGGGTCGCGCGAAATGCCGTCCGGGACGAAGGGTAAAGTAGTACCGCCTAGCGTCTGCTGAAGCAGAGCGGGTTCGATATAAAGGATTCGGTAGTGGAACCCTTCGGCGCTTCCGGCTTCGCCATCATGCAGCTCATCCGGATGGATGACGATGGTCCCGCCGGGAAGGCTGTGCTTCATGCCGTCGCGATAGCGAAAGCTGTGCACGCCGGCAAGTGTGCGACCGACAGCGTAGGTATCGTGCCTATGGGGCTCGAATCCGAAGCCGCCAAAGTACGCTTCCATGCGTTCCAGCTTCGTTTTCGGGGCGCGTACCGCCCAATCCTTAAGATCCATGTGTCTTCCTTCTCAGCTGTAGCTCCTAGCTTACTTGCACTCCCATGCTGATGCGCCAGCAGCTCAACCCATCTGGTCGTGCTGCAATCGCCTGGTACGCAAGCAACACACCCAGCCACGGCAGCATTCAGCGTGATGGCGGTTGAAGAGCCGGACTGCAGCCCTGCACGACATGGGGCCCGAACGGACGAACGGAACATTAAAGATTTGGTGGAAACCGGCTCAGCCGGCAAAAACCAGTGCACCCAAGACAGCCCAGGCTTGCAGGGCAGATGACGCCCACGCGACGCCAGAGTGTGGGAACAAGTGTGGGAACAAACAAACGCCAAAAACGCGAAAGCCCCGTAGAACGGGGCTTTCGTGCTTGAAAGTGGCGGTGAGGGTGGGATTCGAACCCACGATACGGTTTCCCGTATACACACTTTCCAGGCGTGCTCCTTCAACCGCTCGGACACCTCACCGGATCTCGTTCGAGGCTTGCACCCCGTCGAGGCCCGCTAATCTAGTCGAGTGTTTTTCCAAAAGCAAATTTTATTTTTCATTTTCTTCATTTTTTTCATGCGCTTAGGCGTCTGCTCCCGAACAGGGTCTGCCGCGACGGGCGGAACGGCGTCGCGCATGACCCATCAGTCGGTCATCGTGCTTTACCTGACCGCCGCGGCTGGTTAACGTCAGCGCCACTGCCAACAAGGAACCCGCCATGAGTGAGCTGATCTCCTACGAATTCGCCGACGGCATCGCCACCCTCACGCTGAACAACGGCAAGGTGAACGCGATCTCGCCGGACATGATTGCCGCCTTCAATGCCGCGCTGGATCGCGCCGAGCAGGATCGCGCGGTGGTCATCTTCACCGGGCAGCCGGGCATTCTGTCCGGCGGTTACGACCTCAAGGTCATGACCTCCAGCCCGCAGAACGCCCTGGATCTGGTCGCCTCCGGCTCAACCCTGGCGCGCCGCATGCTGGCCCACCCCTACCCGATCATCGCCGCCTGCCCCGGCCATGCGGTGGCCAAGGGCGCCTTCCTGCTGCTGTCCTCGGACTACCGCATCGGCGTGAAGGGGCCGTTCAATATCGGGCTCAACGAAGTGCAGATCGGCATGACCATGCACCACGTGGGCATCGAGCTGTCCCGCGACCGTCTGAGCAAGGCGGCCTTCCAGCGCTCGGTGATCAACGGCGAGATGTTCGATCCGCAAGGCGCGCTGGACGCGGGCTTCCTGGATCGCCTGGTCGAGCCGGAAGCGCTGATGGCCAGCGCACGCGAAGTGGCGTCCCAACTGCTGAAGATCAACATGAAGGCCCACCGCCAGACCAAGCTGAAGGTGCGCAAGGAGCTGCTGGAAACCCTCGACAAGGCCATCGAGCTGGACAAGCAGTACGGCTTCTGACCCAGCAGGGGCCGGCCGACGGCCCCTTCCCTTAGCCTTTCGCACGATTTGCCGGGCTCAATGGACATCCGTACACTGAGCCGCCCCGAATCGCCAAGAGCCTGTCCATGCTGTCTGCTCTGCGCCTGTTCCTGCTGTGCGCCTACTCCGCCCTGGCCAGCCTGACTGGTCTGTTCCTGTGTCTTCTGCATCCCTTCAACCCTGAGAACACGCGGCGCTGCGCGCGGCTGTTCGCACTGCCCAGCCAGCGCTTCCTGGGCATCCGGGTGGAAACGGACATCGAGGAACTGCACAAGCCCGCCCAGGCCTGTGTGATCGTCGCCAACCACCAGTCCAACTACGATCTGTTCGTGCTGGGCGGCGTGGTGCCGCCACGCACCGTGAGCCTGGGCAAGAAGAGCCTGAAGTGGATTCCGCTGTTCGGCCAGCTGTACTGGCTGGCCGGCAACGTGCTGCTCGACCGCGGCAATGCCATCCGCGCCAAGCAGGCCATGCTGACCACCACCGAGGCCCTGCGCGACCGGCAGGTGTCCATCTGGGTATTCCCCGAAGGCACCCGCAATCCCGGGCCGCAGCTGCTGCCCCTCAAGAAAGGCGCGTTCCAGATGGCGATTGCCGCCGGCGCGCTCATCGTCCCGGTGTGCGTCAGCCGCTACGCCAAGGCGCTGGATCTGAACCAACTGGAAAGCGTGCACGTGAAGATACGCGCGCTGCCGGCCATTCCCACCGCCGGCATGACCCTGGATGACATGCCGGCCCTGATGGAACGCTGCCGCGCGCAGATGGCCGCCGTGATCGATGAACTGAGCAGCGAAGCGGCGGACGCCGCCCCTGCGCCGCTCGGCCGCTGAGCCACTCACTCAGGCCGGCTGCGAATCCCGGCCCTGGGCCACGAAGCGTAGCATCCACTCGCCCACCGCCTTGCCGTGGTGGAGGTCCTGCAGGCTGCCCAGTGCCTGGGTATACAGGGCCTCACCAAGCATGTCCTGGCGGGCGTCGAGCAGCGCCTTCGAATAATCGACGACGAACTCCGGGTGACCCTGGAAGCAGAGCACGCGGTCGTCGATGCGGAAGGCGGCGACCGGGCAGAACTCGCTGGAGGCCAGAATGGTAGCGTTCTCCGGCAGGCGGGTGACCTGATCGCGATGGCTGATCAGCAGGGAAAGATCGTCCAGCGCCGGCTGCATCCAGGGTTCGCGATTCTCCAGGCGGTACTGGTGCAGACCGACACCCCAGCCCTGCTGCGCACGCTCGGTATTGCCGCCCAGCAGCAGCGCCAGGAGTTGGTGGCCGAAGCAGATGCCCAGCAGCTTGTCGCCCTTCTCGTAACGCTTGAGCAGGTAGTCCTTGAGGGTCTGGATCCAGGGATCGCTGCCGAAGGAGTCGGCCTTGCTGCCGGTGACCAGGTAGGCGTCGTAGTGCCGATCCTCGGGCGGGTACTGGCCATCCACCACGTTGAAGGTCTCGAACTCGGCGGCGATCGGCTGGTCGGCGAACAGCTGCTTGAACATGTGGCCGTAGCCGGTATAGGCGTCCACCAGCTCGGGACGCAGATGATCGGTTTCGAGGATGCAGATACGCAGGGGCATGGGGGTTACTCAAAGACTGTAATGCCCCGTCTTTCTACCAGATGCCCCGGGTAGGTGAACAGGCCCGGCGCCGCTTCCGGCGACGGGCCTGGTGGCTAGAACTGACCGCCCGTCGCGGCCTTGTCCAGCAGCAGGGACGGCGGCGCGAAACGCTCGCCGTGGCGCTCGGCCAGCTCGCGGGCACGCGCCACGAAGCGCGCCACGCCGTACTGGTTGATGAACTGCAGCGCACCGCCGCTCCAGGCGGCGAAGCCGATGCCGAACACCGAGCCGATATTGGCATCGGCGACCGAGGTCAGCACGCCCTCCTCCAGGCAACGCACCGTCTCGATGGCCTGGATGAACAGCAGACGGTCGCGAATTTCCTGCGCCTGCGGCTGCTCGGCGGCTTCCGTGAATGCCGACTTGAGGCCGGGCCACAGCTGCTTCCTGCCACCGGCGGGATAGTCGTAGAAGCCACCGCCGGCGGCCTTGCCGGGTCGCTGGTGGGTTTCCAGCATCCGCTCGATCACCGCGAAGGCCGGATGCACCGGCGTGGGCTTGCCCTCCTCGGCCAGGTCGGCCTGGGTCTGCGCGCGGATGTGCGCCATCAGGCTCAGCGACACTTCGTCCGAGACCGCCAGCGGCCCCACCGGCATGCCGGCCTGGCGCGCCTGGTTCTCGATCATCGCCGCACTCACGCCTTCGCCGAGCATGGCGATGCCTTCGTTGGTGTAGGTGCCGAACACCCGCGAGGTGAAGAAGCCCCGACTGTCGTTGACCACGATTGGCGTCTTGCGGATCTGCTGGACGAAGTCGAAGGCGCGCGCCAGGGTCTCGTCGCTGGTCTGCGCGCCGCGGATGATTTCCACCAGCGGCATCTTGTCCACGGGACTGAAGAAGTGCAGGCCGACGAACCGCTGTGGCTGCCGCACCGCCCGGGCCAGCCCGGTGATCGGCAGGGTCGAGGTGTTCGAGGCGATCACCGCGTCGGGCAGCGCAGCGGCTTCGGCGGCGGCGGTCACCCGGCCCTTCAGCTCGCGGTTTTCGAACACGGCTTCGATGATCAGGTCGCAGCCGGCGAAGTCCGCTTCGCGGTCGGTGGTATGAATGCGGGCCAGGAAGACCTCCCGCTCGGCCGCCGTCAGGTGGCCACGACTCAGTTTCTTGTCCAGCAGAGCGGCGGAATAGGCCTTGCCCTTCTCCGCCGCCTCGACGGACACGTCCTTGAGCACCACCTCGATGCCGGCGGCCGCGCTCACGTAGGCGATCCCGGCGCCCATCATGCCGGCGCCCAGCACGCCGACCCTGGCGACCCGATGGCGCTCGGGCACGGAGGGCCGGGAGCGGCCGGCGTTGATCTCGTTGAGCTGGAACCAGAAGGTGCCGATCATGTTCTTGGCCACCTGCCCGGTGGCCAGCTCGGTGAAATAGCGGGTTTCGATCCGCTCGGCGGTGGCGAAATCGACCTGGGCACCTTCCACGGCGGCGCAGAGGATCTTCTCCGGTGCCGGGAAGCAGCCTTTGGTTTTATCCAGCAGCATGCTCGGCGCAATCGCCAGCATCTGCGCCACGCCCGGGTGGCTGGGCGTGCCGCCGGGCAGCTTGTAGCCCTTGGCGTCCCAGGGCTGCACGGCCTGCGGATTGGCCAGAACCCAGGCACGGGCCTGGGCCAGCAGCGCCTCGCGGCTGCCCACCACTTCATGCAGCAGGCCGGCCTTCAGCGCCTCGCGGGGGCGCAGCTTCTTGCCCTCCAGCAGGAACGGCAGGGCCTTCTCGATGCCCAGCAGGCGCACGGTGCGCACGATGCCGCCGCCACCGGGCAACAGGCCCAAGGTGACTTCCGGCAGGCCGAGCTGCATGCCCGGCTCATCGAGCGCAATACGGTGATGACAGGCCAGGCAGATTTCCCAGCCGCCGCCCAGGGCGGCACCGTTGATGGCGGCGACCACCGGCTTACCGAGCGTTTCCAGGCGGCGCAGCTGCTGCTTGAGGCGCTGCACCATGGCGAAGAAGGGTTCGGCATCGGCGCGGGTGACGGCAACCAGCTCGTTCAGGTCGCCGCCGGCGAAGAAGGTCTTCTTCGCCGAGGTGAGGATGACGCCGGCAATCTGCTCGCGTTCGGCCTCCAGGCGTTCCAGTGTCTCGTCCATGGCCGCGCGGTAGGCGGCGTTCATGGTGTTGGCGCTCTGCCCGGGCATGTCCAGGGTCAGCAGGACGATGCCGTCGGCGCCGGTTTCGTAGCGAATGGCTTGGCTCATGGCGTTCTCCCTGCTCAGACCCGTTCGATGATGGTGGCGATGCCCATGCCGCCGCCCACGCAGAGCGTGGCCAGGCCGTAGCGCAGCTGGCGGCGCTCCAGTTCGTCGAGCAGGGTGGCGAGAATCATGCAGCCGGTGGCGCCCAGCGGATGGCCCATGGCGATGGCGCCGCCGTTGACGTTGACCTTCTCCTCGGGCACGCGCAGTTCCTTCATGAACCTGAGCACCACGGAGGCGAAGGCTTCGTTGACCTCGAACAGGTCGATGTCGTCGATGGACAGCCCGGCCTTGGCCAACGCCTTGCGGGTGGCCGGCGCCGGGCCGGTGAGCATGATGGTGGGATCGCTGCCGGTGACCGCCGTGGCGATGATGCGACCTCGCGGCGTCAGACCCAGCTGGCGGCCCTTGGCCTCGCTGCCGACCAGCATCAGCGCGGCGCCGTCGACGATGCCCGAGCTGTTACCCGGCGTGTGCACGTGGTTGATGCGCTCCACCTGGCTGTACTTGCGCAGCGCGGTGGCATCGAAGCCCATCTGCCCCATCATCTCGAAGCTGGGCTTGAGCTTGCCCAGCCCTTCCAGGCTGGTGTCGGGGCGGATGAACTCGTCATGATCGAGCAGCACCAGGCCGTTCTGGTCGGTGACTGGCACCAGGGTGCGGGCGAACAGCCTGTCACGGCGCGCCTGGGTGGCCTTCTGCTGGGAGCGCAATGCGAAGGCATCGACATCCTCGCGCCTGAAGCCTTCCAGGGTAGCGATCAGGTCGGCGCCGATGCCCTGGGGCACGAACTGGCACGTGAGGTTGGTGGCCGGGTCCAGCGCCCAGGCGCCGCCGTCGGAGCCCATCGGCACCCGCGACATGGATTCCACGCCACCGGCCACCACCAGGTCCTCGAAGCCGGAGCGCACCTTCATGGCGGCCAGGTTGACCGCCTCCAGGCCCGAGGCGCAGAAGCGGTTGAGCTGCACACCGGCGACCCGCTCGTCCCAGCCCGCCACCAGCGCGGCGGTCTTGGCGATATCGGCGCCCTGGTCGCCCACCGGTGTCACGCAGCCAAGCAGCACGTCGTCCACCTCGGCGGTGTCCAGGTCATTGCGCGCCTGCAGGCTGCGCAGCAGTCCGGCGGCCAGGTCCACCGGCTTGACGCTGTACAGCGCGCCGTCCGGCTTGCCCTTGCCGCGCGGCGTGCGCACGGCATCGAAAATCCAGGCATCGGTCATGGGGGTTCTCTCTTGTTGTAGTCGGTGCCGGCGATGCGGCGCTCGTCCTACCTTAGCCGGGGCCGGCCGACGGGCAATGACCAATGCGCTCAGCCGCGTTGACGACAGCGCTCAGATAAACGGCGCGCTGTGGCGAACCGTCTGGAACAAGCCTTTCGCGCCGCCCGAGAGGAGTACCGGCGGGCGGGTAGAACCCCGCCGAAGCCCCGCGAGTCGAAGCGAATGTGCCCCAACAACAAGAATCGAGGCCACGATCATGCGCAAGCCGTCGAAGAAACTGCGCGATGCCGGATTCATCCTGATCGCTATCACCCTGGTGCTGGTCCTGCCCAACCTGCCGGGCCTGCTCAGCTGAGGCGCAGGGTCGGCAGCAGCCAGGCCAGCAGCAACGGCAGGAGCAGCAGCGCCAGCAGGGTGGAGCAAAGCACCAGGCTGGCCACCTCCTCTGGCGAGCGGTTGGCGCGCAGCGCGAACAGGTAGTTGAACACCCCCACCGGCATGGCCGCCTGCAGGATCAGCACCCCGAGGGTCAGGGCCGGCACGCCCAGGCCGGTGCCGACCAGCCAGGCCAGCAGCGCACCACAGCCTACTCGCAGGCCACCCAGCAGCAGGCCTTGGGCCAGGTGGCGCACGCGGATGGTGGCCAGCGATACGCCCAGGGTCAGCAGCATCAGCGGAATGGCCATGCCACCCAGCAGGTTCAGGCTGTTCTGCAGCCAGCGCGGCAGCTGCAGCTCGAGAAACACCACCGGCAGGGCCAGCGCAACGCTGAGCAGGGTGGGATTGAGCAGCGCCTTCTTCAGCGAACGCTCACCGGCGAGCAGTTCGCCCAGGCTGAACTGGCTGACGCTGAGCACGATGAAGAAGGCCACCGCCAGCGCCAGCCCGGGTTCACCGAAGGCATAGAGACAGATCGGCAGCCCGAGGTTGCCGGTGTTGGAGAACAGAAAGGCCGGCACCAGGATGCGCCAGTCCTTGCGCAGCAGGCGGCTGATCGACCAGCCGGCAAGGCCCATCAGCACGGTCACCAGCACGCAGGCCAGCACCATTTCCAGGAAGGCGTCCGGCTCGATGCGCGTGCGGCTGAGTGCGGACAGCACCAGCGCGGGCGTGCCGATGCGCAGGGTGAGCTGGGCGATGAAGGTGGAGGGAAATTCCTGGCCACTGCGGGCCCAGCCATAGCCGATTCCCGCCGTGATCAGCACCGGAGCCAGAATGGCGAACAGTTCGGCCAGCATGACGACACCCGCGAAAAAACCGCGCGATCCTATCACGCCGCCGGAGTAAGCTGGCAGCGCGCTCAGCCGAAGGAGGTTTCCATGCGCTCACTGTTTCTTGCCATCGCCCTGCTCGCGGGCGGCCCGGTGCTGGCCGGGCCCATCGACCATTCCGCCGCCGTGGTCGCCATGGCCAAGCCGAACGCAGTGCTGATCGACGTACGCACCAGCCAGGAGTTCGCCGCCGGCGCGCTGCCGGGGGCGCAGCACATTCCGCATTTCCGGATTGCCGAGGGCATCGCGGCCGTGGCGCCCGACAAGGACACGCCCATCGTGCTGTACTGCCGCAGTGGGCGGCGTTCCTCCATCGCCCAGGAGCGCCTGCTGGAGATGGGCTACCGCCAGGTGATCAACGCCGGGGGCTACCAGGACTTCGGCGAACGCCTCGCCGAGCGCTGAGTCTGGAGCGCACAAACGAAACGGGGCGCCCTAGAGCGCCCCGTTTCACTTCGTCAGCCCTTACTGGAACAGCGCGTCACCCGACAGGCCGTTCTTCTCGAGGATTTCCCGCAGGCGCTTGAGCGCCTCCACCTGGATCTGCCGCACCCGCTCGCGGGTCAGGCCGATTTCCTGACCCACCTCTTCGAGCGTGCTGCTTTCATGGCCGCGCAGGCCGAAGCGGCGGATCACCACTTCCCGCTGCTTCTCGGTCAGGTCCGACAGCCAGGCATCGATGCTCTGGGACAGGTCATCGTCCTGAAGCAGCTCGCAGGGGTCGGAGGGGCGATCATCGGTGAGGGTATCGAGCAGCGTCTTGTCGGAGTCCGGCCCGAGGGAAACATCCACCGAGGTCACCCGTTCGTTGAGGCCCAGCATGCGCTTGACCTCGGAGACCGGCCGTTCGAGCAGATTGGCGATGTCTTCGGCGGAGGGCTCGTGGTCGAGTTTCTGCGTCAGCTCGCGGGCGGCCCGCAGGTAGACGTTGAGCTCCTTGACCACGTGGATCGGCAGCCGGATCGTGCGGGTCTGGTTCATGATGGCCCGCTCGATGGTCTGGCGAATCCACCAGGTCGCATAGGTCGAGAAGCGGAAACCGCGTTCCGGGTCGAACTTCTCCACCGCCCGGATCAGCCCCAGATTCCCCTCCTCGATCAGATCGAGCAGCGACAGACCCCGATTGACGTAGCGTCGGGCGATCTTCACCACCAGACGCAGGTTGCTTTCGATCATGCGCTTGCGTCCGGCGGGATCGCCGCGCTGCGCAAGTCGCGCGAAATGGACCTCCTCCTCGGGAGTCAGAAGAGGCGAGAAACCGATTTCGTTGAGATAAAGCTGTGTGGCATCGAGTGCCCGACTATAGTCGATGTGCTTGTGCTGCCTGGCTGAAGATGTCGCCGGTTTGATCCTGGCGCTGACGAAGGACTTCTCGTTCTCCTCGACTTCATCGAGAACAAGGGCCGGCTCCAGGAGGAGCACTTCGTCGTCGACATCAAACTCAGGCGCTTCTTTTTTGAGTGCCATTGTTATTGTCCCTTACTGAGTTCGACAACAGCTCAGATGCACTTTCCCTAGTACACCAGAGCCCATCCGCTCGCGGGATGGGCTGCGGATCAACGCCGCGGTAAATATTGCAATGGATCGACAGGTTTACCCTGACGGCGAATCTCGAAGTGGAGCTTCACCCGGTCAGTACCCGTCGAGCCCATTTCTGCAATGGTCTGCCCGGCTTTGACCTGCTGTCCCTCCCGCACCAACAGCCTACGGTTGTGCCCGTAGGCGCTTACATACACATCGTCATGCTTGATGATCAACAGCTCGCCGTAGCCCCGCAAACCACTCCCGGCGTACACCACCATGCCATCTGATGCGGCCAAAACAGGCTGTCCTAATTCCCCCGCTATATCAATTCCTTTATTCAAACTACCGTTTGGAGCAAAGCGCCCAACCATAGTTCCCGCTGCGGGCCACGTCCAGGCGGCTGCGGAACGATTTACCGCAGCCCTGGCCGGCGGCGCCGGCGTAACGGGTCGGGCGACCGCAGCCGCACTGGGTTTGGTAGCCGGCGGCGTGCTGGCCGGCGGCGGCGCCTTGACGGGCGGCGGGACGGGGGCCCTGGGTCGCGGCGCGGCGCTGACCGTCTGTCGGGAAGCCCCACTCTTGAGGGGGCCGTCGAAACGCAGGTAATCGCCGGGGCGCAACAGATAGGGCGCGCCGATATTGTTGTGGGCGGCCAGCGTCTTCCAGTCCCAGCCGAAGCGGAAGGCGATCGAGTAGAGCGTATCGCCGGGGCGCACCAGGTAGCGGCCGCGCCGCAAGGGTTCACGCATGTAGGCGCTCTGGTTGCGATCGATCACCTGCACCCCACCCGGCGGAGGGGAGGCGCAGCCGCCGAGCAGTCCGGCAACCAGCACGGCGCCGCCGATCAGCAGTCCGAGGTGGCCCGGCTTCGCTCGATTCAAGCGGCCCTCCTGCGCTTCATCAGTCCGCCAGGCCGGGGCGGACAGCGGCGGAACGCCGGCCCAGCCATTCGATGCCCAGCACCAGCACGATGGCCAGCAGGGCCAGCGACAGGGCGAGCAGCAGTTGGGGATCCTGGCCGATGATGGCAGCGTAGCGGTCCGGCAGCAGGTTTTCCTGCAGCAACGGGTAGGATTCGCCACGGCTGTTGGTCTGCCAGCTCAGCGTCTGCTTCCAGGGCCAGACCTTGCCGAGCGAGCCCAGGATGATGCCGGACAGAAAAGCCAGGGTCAGATCGCGAAAGTGCGCGAGCAGCCAGCTGAGCAACCGGGAAAAGCTCATCAGTCCCAGCAGGCAACCCAGCGCGAAGACTGCCAGCACCGGCAGGTCGAAGCTCTTGAGCGCACCGAGCACCGCTGGGTAGAGCCCCAGCAGCACCAGAATGAAACTGCCCGAGATACCCGGCAGGATCATCGCGCAGATGGCCAGCGCACCGGCGAAGAACAGGGTCACGGGATCGGCCGTCAGCTGCAGCGGCGCGGCCAGGGTGATCCAGATGGCGAAGGCGGTGCCGGCGACCAGCCCCAGCATGCGGTCCCAGCGCCAGAGAGACACTTCGCGCCCCACCAGCCAGACCGACACCATCACCAGCCCGAAAAAGAACGACCAGAGCGGAACGGGGTGGTGGTCCATCAGGTAGCTGATGCCCTTGGCCAGGCTGAACACGCTGGTAGCGAT
>NZ_DATJCS010000034.1:0-46744 GCF_035497915.1 Pseudomonas sp. | reverse complement strand
GGTGCAGGACAACTTCGTCACCCAGTGGGGCGACCCCAACGATGACGACGCGGGCGACAAGAGCAAGCTGCGCTCGCTGGGCAGCGCGAAGGCCACGCTGCCGCCGGAATTCAGCCGCCCGATCGACCCGGCCTTGCCGTGGACGCCGTTGACCGACGGCGACGTGTACGCACCGGAAGTGGGTTTCTCCGAAGGCTTCCCGGTGGGGCGCGATCCGGCCAGCGGACGCGAATGGCTGATCCATTGCTACGGCATGGTCGGCGTGGCGCGCGACGTGGCACCGGAAACCGGCAGTGGCAGTTCGCTGTATGCGGTGATCGGCCAGGCACCACGCCGGCTGGATCACAATCTCGCCATCGCCGGCCGCGTGCTGCAAGGCATGCCGCTGCTTTCCGCGTTACCGCGTGGCGCCGAACCGATGGGCTTCTATGCCCAAGCGGCGCAGCGCGTGCCGATCACCTCGGTACGGCTGGCCGCCGACGTGCCCGCCGCCGAGCGCGTACCCATCGAAGTGCTGCGCACCGACAGCCCCACCTTCGCCGCCCTGATCGATGCGAAACGCCACGGCCATAACGCGTTCTATCCCACGCCCGTGGGCAAGCTGGACGTGTGCGGCATCGAGGCGCCGGTGCGCGAGGCGAAGCAGCCACGCGCCCAAGCCCATAAGGAGCGTGACCGCTAGACCTTGTGGGAGCGACTTCAGTCGCGATGCTTTTTGCTTGAGGCCCCGAGGCAAGAGCATCGCGGCTGAAGCCGCTCCCACAGGTTCCGATAACGGCCTGCGGGGTGCTGATGTTGAGCTTGGGTGGCGACGTGTTGTTCAAGGCCTGCTAAAGACTGGCCGGGCGACGTGCGGAGGTGTTGCGGGGGAGCGTGGAGCCCATGGGCGGATTTGAACCGCCGACCTCTCCCTTACCAAGGGAGTGCTCTACCCCTGAGCTACATGGGCGAATGGGCGCGCATTCTATTCAGGTAGTTCGGGGAAATCCAGAGAAAAATTAAAGGGTTGGGAAAACGCTTTGCCGTGGGAGCGGCTTCAGCCGCGATGCTTTCGTATGGGTCTATGCCAGAAGCATCGCGACTGAAGTCGCTCCTACAGGTCCGCCAGGCGCTTCACACCTGCTTGTAGATCACCGAGCCCTCGTCCCTGAAGCGTCCGGCCTGTTCGGCGAAGCCGGCCTCGATGGCCTTCTGCTCGTCGGTCAGGCCGTGCTCGGCGGCATAGTCGCGCACTTCCTGGGTGATCTTCATGGAGCAGAACTTCGGTCCGCACATGGAGCAGAAGTGCGCAACCTTGGCCGATTCCTTCGGCAGCGTCTCGTCGTGGAAGGCGCGCGCGGTGTCCGGGTCCAGGCCCAGGTTGAACTGGTCCTCCCAGCGGAACTCGAAGCGCGCCTTGGACAAAGCGTTGTCGCGGATCTGCGCGCCCGGGTGGCCCTTGGCGAGGTCGGCGGCGTGTGCGGCGATCTTGTAGGTGATGATGCCGGTCTTCACGTCATCCTTGTTCGGCAGGCCGAGGTGCTCCTTGGGCGTGACGTAGCAGAGCATGGCGCAGCCGAACCAGCCGATCATTGCGGCGCCGATGCCGCTGGTGATGTGGTCGTAGCCGGGGGCGATGTCGGTGGTCAGCGGGCCGAGGGTGTAGAAGGGCGCCTCGTCGCAGCATTCCAGCTGCTTGTCCATGTTCTCCTTGATCATGTGCATCGGCACATGGCCCGGGCCTTCGATCATGGTCTGCACGTCGTGCTTCCAGGCGATCTTGGTCAGCTCGCCGAGGGTTTCCAGCTCACCGAACTGTGCGGCGTCGTTGGCGTCGGCGATCGAGCCCGGACGCAGGCCGTCGCCCAGCGAGAAGCTGACGTCGTAGGCCTTCATGATTTCGCAGATCTCTTCGAAATGCGTGTACAGGAAGTTTTCCTGGTGATGCGCCAGGCACCACTTGGCCATGATCGAGCCGCCCCGGCTGACGATGCCGGTGACGCGCTTGGCGGTCAGCGGCACGTAGCGCAGCAGTACGCCGGCGTGGATGGTGAAGTAGTCCACACCCTGCTCGGCCTGTTCGATCAGGGTGTCGCGGAACAGCTCCCAGGTCAGGTCCTCGGCGATGCCGCCGACCTTCTCCAGCGCCTGGTAGATCGGCACGGTACCGATCGGCACCGGCGAGTTGCGGATGATCCATTCGCGGGTTTCGTGGATGTGCTTGCCGGTGGACAGGTCCATCACGGTGTCCGAGCCCCAGCGGATGCCCCAGGTCAGCTTGGCCACTTCTTCTTCGATGGAGGAGCCCAGCGCCGAGTTGCCGATGTTGCCGTTGATCTTCACCAGGAAGTTGCGGCCGATGATCATCGGCTCCAGCTCCACGTGGTTGATGTTGGCCGGGATGATGGCGCGGCCCCGGGCGACTTCGGAGCGCACGAACTCGGGGGTGATTTCCTTCGGAATCGCCGCGCCGAAGCTCTGGCCCTTGTGCTGGGCGTCCAGCAGACCGGCTTCGCGGGCCTCGGCCAGCTTCATGTTCTCGCGGATGGCGACGTATTCCATCTCGGGCGTGATGATGCCCTTCTTCGCGTAGTGCATCTGGCTGACGTTGTGGCCGGCCTTGGCGCGACGCGGGTTGCGCACGTGGGCGAAGCGCATGGCGGTCAGTTCGGCGTCGTTCAGGCGGCGCTGGCCGAACTCGGAGGACAGGCCCGGCAGCTTCTCGGTGTCGCCGCGATCCGCGATCCAGGCGCTGCGCACATCCGCCAGGCCCTGGCGCACGTCGATGGTCACGCTCGGGTCGGTGTAGGGGCCGGAGGTGTCGTAGACGGTGACCGGCGCATTGCTTTCGCCGCCGAAGGCGGTGGGGGTGACATCCAGGCTGATCTCGCGCATCGGCACGCGGATGTCCGCACGTGTGCCCTGGACATAGACCTTGCGCGAACGCGGGAAGGGCTGGACGGATTGCTGATCGACGCGGGCGCTTTCGCTCAGGTGCTGGGTGGTGCTGCTCATCGGCGGTTCCTCGGCTGGATGTCGGAGTGAACCTGACGAGCGGCGCGGAGATCCGGCGGGGTGAACACCGGGAGCGGTGTCCAGAGGTCCGCTGAGGCGGACACATCTTGTTCCCTACGCAGGCGCTAACCTGATCAGGTTCAACGGGATCCGGAACTCTCCGATCTCAGCCCACGATTCTGGGCACCCCGACAAGAACTGCCGGGGAGTCTACGCAAGCGCCGGCATAAACTCCAATGCCGGCGCGTCATGGCCATTGACCCCCGACGACCGACCCACATAGCCTTGCCGATCTTCAGGCATTCAGGAACGAACATGCTGCGCAGACTCACTCTCGCGTTTGCCATCTCCGCCGGCTTGCCCGCGCTGGTCATGGCCCAGGAGCCTTCCCGGAGCGATCTGCTGGACGTCTATCAGCAGGCCGTGGAGAACAACGCCGACCTGGCGGCGGCGCGCGCCCGCTACCAGGCCGTGCTGGAGCGCATTCCCCAGGCCCGCGCCGGGCTGCTGCCGCAGTTGTCGGCCGGAGCCTCCTATACGGACACCGACTCCGAGGTGGACACCGCCTTGCGGGGCCGCCAATCAGTGGGCGCCAGTGCCCTGGTGTATCAGGCCACCCTCAGCCAGCCGTTGTTCCGTGCCGATCGCTGGTTCCAGCTGCAGGCGGCGCAGGCCAGTGGCGAGCAGGCCGCCCTGGAGTTCTCCGCCACCCAGCAGGACCTGATTTTCCGGAGCGCCGAGGCCTATTTCGCCGTGTTGCGCGCCCAGGACAGTCTCGCCGCCGTGAAGGCCGAGGAGGCCGCGCTCAAGCGGCAGCTGGATCAGGCCAACGAGCGCTTCGAGGTCGGCCTGTCCGATCGCACCGATGTGCTGCAGGCGCAGGCCGGCTACGACTCGGCGCGCGCCGGTCGCCTGCTGGTCGAGCGCCAGGTGCGGGATGCCTTCGAAAATCTGGAGGCGCTGACGGCGCGTCCCTACCAGCGCCTGGACGGCATTCGCCACAGCCTGCCGGTGCTGGCGCCGGTGCCCAACGAGGCCAGCCAATGGGTGGAGACCGCCGCCCGCCAGAACCTCAACCTGCAGGCCAGTCAGTTCGCCGTCCTCGCCGCCGAGGAAAGCCTGCGCCAGCGCCGCGCCGGACATGCGCCGACCCTGGATGCGGTGGCGCAGTACCAGACCGGCGACAACGATGGGCTGGGTTTCAGCAATATTCCGGGCGAGGGCCTGGCGCGCTACACCGGTGACGCCTCGCGCACCAGCATCGGCCTGCAGCTGAACATTCCCTTGTTCAGCGGCGGCCTGACCACCGCGCAGGGTCGCGAGGCGCAGCAACTGCTGGGCCAGGCCGAGCAACAACGCGAAGGCCTGCGCCGCCAGGTGGTGCAGAACACCCGCAACCTGTTCCGCGCGGTGAACACCGACGTCGAGCAGGTGCAGGCGCGTCGCCAGGCGATCATCTCCAGCCAGAGCGCGCTGGAAGCCACCGAGATCGGCTACCAGGTGGGCACGCGCAACATCGTCGACGTGCTGGATGCCCAGCGCCTGCTGTACGCCACGGTGCGCGACTACAACAACGCCCGCTACGACTACATCCTCGACAACCTGCGCCTCAAGCAGGTCGCCGGCACCCTCAGCCCCGCCGATCTGCGGGCGCTGTCCGCCTACCTGCAGCCGGACTACACGCCGGATCGCGACTTCCTGCCACCGGACCTGGCGCCCAAGCGGCAGGGCCCGGCGCAGCTGTAGCCGGCGAGCGAGAAATCGGGATTCCCTGTGGGAGCGGCTTCAGCCGCGATGCTTTGGTGGGGCTGCCGTCGCGGCTGAAGCCCCTCCTACAATTTGCCGCCTGGCGGAATGGCACCCCTGTAGGCGCGGCTTCAGCCGCGATGCTGTTGGCAGGGTCTCCCTCGCGGCTGAAGCCGCTCCTACGAATCCTGTGTCTGTGGCAAAACGGCAAGCGCCCTACGCCTGTCCTTCGCGCAACTCGCTGAAGCGGCCGAGCTGGCGCTCGATCAGCGCCGGGTAGGGCGGCAGCAGACTTTCCACGCAGTAGGCGCCTGGCGGATTGCTGGTCGGGCGCAGGCGCGCGCGTTCGCGAATCGGCGCGGCGAGCCCCAGCTGGGCGTCGGTGAGCAGCAGCGTGCGGCTGTGCTGGGCCAGGGCCAGGGCGTGCTGGGCCGGCTCGCTGAGCAGCAGGTCACCCTGGCCGATGCGCTCCGGCAAGGCCCCGCCGCACAGGCTGAGCTGCAATTGCGGAACCTGCCCGGTATCGGCCATCTGCAGCTGCAGCGAATGGCCGAGCGCGCGCAGCAACTCGCCGCAGCACAGCGCATGGCCCAGGTAGTCCTCGTCGTGGCGCTCGTGAAACAGCACCAGGCTGCTGCCGTCGCGCAGGATGTGCAGTTCACCCTGATAGAGGCTGCTGGCCTGTTCCAGACAGTGCCGATAGCGGTCCAGCAGATCGACCAGGCGCTGGCGGGGCAGGCGGCGCAGCTGATCCTGCTGGCCGAGTTGCACGGCCAGCACGGCGCAGGCGCCGGTGCCCGTCTCGGCAGCGGCGAAGGGGGCGGGCACGGTGGGCGCCGCGTCGAACGCCACCTCGTCCAGATCAAGGAACGGATCGTCCTCGTCCAGGCTGTGGGCCATGGCGCGGCGCGGTGGTGCGCTGCCGGGTTCGGGTTGCCAGGCCGGTTCGAGTTCAGGCTCGTCATCCAGGATCAGCTCCGGGTCCGTTTCCGGGTCCAGGTCCTGTTCGGGCTCGGGCTCGGGCTCGGGGAGCGGGGCCAGGCGTGCTTGCAGCGAACGCGCCAGCTCGCCGATCTCGTCCTGGCGCCGCGCGCCGGGCGCCAAGCCTTGCGGATCGTGCACCCAGTGGCCGAGCGCGGTCAGCGGACTGGCCAGGTTGCGCCCCACCAGCAACGACAGCCAGAGCGCGGCGGCGAGCAGGATCAGGCTGAGCAGCGCCATGCTCTGCAGGCTGACGCTCAGCGGCTGGCGGAAATACTGCATGTCCAGGCTGATGCGCAGCTGACCGGCGAGCACTTCCTGGAAGGTGATCGGCGTGGCGAACAGGCCGTCTTCGGCATCGGCGGGGCGGCTGCCGGCCTCGGCGAGGATGCGGTTGTCCGTGCTGTACACGGCGGCGTGGGCCACCAGCGGGTTCTTCACCAGATTGCCCAGCAGCACGTTGAGGCTGAGGATGTCGTTGGCCACCAGCAGGCTGGTGGCCGCGGCGGCGGTCTGGGTGCTCAGGGTCTGGCCGACCACGCTGGCCTGCTGCTGGGTGGTCTGGCGCAACTGGTTGCCGATCACCCAGGCGTACAGCAGCAGCACCAGGGCCACCATGCCCAGGCACAGGCCGGTGATGCGCAGGGGGACGGACAGGGTACGGCCGCGCAGGGCGTCGAACAGTCGCAGGAACAGGTTGTCGGGTCTCACGGGCCGCGCGTCTCGGCGATGAAGGTCGCGGGAGTATACGGAATGCCCGGAGGCAGCCAAAGCATCCCGGCGTGAAATGTGTCAAGGCCAAATGCCAGTATTTTCGCGGATCGAGCAAGGCGGCGCGCCGGGACAGGGCATACCTTGCCGGCGCTTGGGGTAGAATGCGCGCCTTTCCGTTGCCCTTCGTCATGGGAGCTGCGCCTTGCGCGAAATCGTCCTGATCAACATCACCGGGGAAGACCGCCCCGGGCTGACCGCCGCCATCACCGGAGTGCTGGCCCAGGGCGGCGTGAACATCCTCGACATCGGCCAGGCCGTGATCCACGACACCCTGTCGTTCGGCATCCTGGTGGAGATGCCGGATAACGAGCGCGCCTCCGCGGCGCTCAAGGACGTGCTGTTCACCGCCTACAAGCTGGACCAGCAGGTGCGCTTCACGCCGGTCTCCGAAGCCGATTACCAGCATTGGGTGAACGGCCAGGGCAAGCCGCGCCACATCGTCACCCTGCTGACCCGCCAGGTGACCGCCGAGCAGCTGCACCGGGTCAGCGCCATCACCGCCAAGTACGACCTGAACATCGACCATATCGATCGCCTGTCCGGGCGCATGCCGCTGGACATGCCGGCCGAGCGCGGCAAGGGCTGCATCGAGTTCTCGGTGCGCGGCGAGCCGGCCGATCCCGATGCGCTGCGCGCCGAGTTCCTCAGCGTGGCCCAGGAGCTGAATGTCGACATCGCCTTCCAGCGCGACTCGCTGTTCCGCCGCAACCGCCGCCTAGCGGTGTTCGACATGGACTCCACGCTGATCGAAGCCGAGGTGATCGACGAGCTGGCCAAGGCCGCCGGCGTCGGCGAGCAGGTGGCGGAGATCACCGAGCGCGCCATGCGCGGCGAGCTGGACTTCCGCGCCAGCTTCAAGGAGCGCCTGGGGCTGCTCAAGGGCTTGTCCGAGGACGTGCTGGTCGAGATCGGCGCCGGCCTGCGCCTGACCGAGGGCGCCGAGGTGCTGTTCGCCGAACTCAAGCGCCTGGGCTACAAGACCGCGATCCTGTCAGGCGGCTTCAGCTACTTCGCCAAGCAGCTGCAGGCCAAGCTGGGCATCGACTACGTGTTCGCCAACGAACTGGAAATCGTCGACGGCAAGCTGACCGGCGTGGCCATCGAGCCGATCGTCGACGCCCAGCGCAAGGCCGACCTGCTGCGCCAGCTGGCGGAGAAGGAAGGCCTGAGCCTGGAGCAGACGATTGCCGTGGGCGACGGCGCCAACGACCTGCCGATGCTCGGCCTGGCCGGTCTCGGCGTGGCGTTCCGCGCCAAGCCGCTGGTCAAGCAGTCGGCCAAGCAGGCGATTTCCACCCTGGGCCTCGACGGCATCCTCTATCTGCTCGGCTTCCGCGACCGCGACGGTCAGGAGTAGTACGGACCCGGTGGGAGCGAATTCATTCGCGAGTTTCTAGGTGTGGCCTGCACGAAAAGCTCGCGGACAAGTCCGCTCCCACGGCTGCATCAACCCAGCCGCTGATCCGGCGCATACGGCGTCGGATCGATCGAAGGCTCGCGCCCCAGCATCAGGTCCGCCAGCAGCCGGCAGGACGCCGGCGCCAGCACCAGGCCGTTGCGGAAGTGCCCGCAGTTCAGCCACAGCCCCGGATGGCTGTGCAGTTCACCGATGTACGGAATACCGTCCGGCGAGCCGGGACGCAGGCCGGCCCAGTGGCCGACCACCGGCGCGTTCGCCAATTCGGGCAGCAGCTTGGCGGCGGTGGCGCGCAGGCTGTCCAGGGCCTCCTCGGTGGTGGACTTGTCGAAGCCGCAGTATTCCAGCGTGCTGCCCACCAGGATGTGCCCGTCACGGCGCGGGATGGCGTAACGGCGGCCCGCCAGCACCATGCTCGGCAGGAAGTCGGCGGCACACTTGAACAGAATCATCTGTCCGCGCACCGGCTCGACCGGCAATTGCAGGCCCAGGGTGCCGAGCAGCTCGCCGCTCCAGGCGCCGGCGGCCAGCACCACCTGGTCGGCGCGAAACTCCCGCGTCGCCGTGCGCACGCCGACCACCCGCCCGCCTTCCTGCACGAAGCCCTGTACCGGCTGCTGGCTGTGAATCTCCACATTGGCCAGCCGCGCCAGCGCGCCGCGCAACGCCTTGAGCAGACGCGGATTGCGAATGTTGGCCACCCCCGGCATGTACAGCGCGCGCTGGAAGCGATCGGCGAGCGCCGGAATGCGCAGCCGCACCTCATCGACCGGCACCCGCGCCAGGCTGCGCTCGAAGCGTGCCGCCCAGGCCAGCGCCTGTTCCTCGTCCTCGACATCCAGCCAGTACAGGCCGGTGACATGCAGCTCGGGGTCGACCCCGCTGTCCTGCAGCAACTGGGCGGCCAGCGCCGGATAGGCATCCTGCGCCTGCAGGGCCAGCGCCTGCACCGCCGGCGGATAACGCCACGGATACAGCGGCGAGACGATACCGCCACCCGCCCAGGACGCTTCGCGCCCCGGTTCGCCGGATTCCAGCAGGGTGACGCGCAGGCCCGCGCCGACCAGCTTGTAGGCAGTCAACAGGCCGATGATGCCGGCGCCGATTACCAGAACGTGTTGCACATTTCTCTCCTTGGGCGATTCAGCGAAGTGATCTGCTTGACTGGCCGGAGCCATGGTCTAACAAGGACGGGTCGGTCAGGAAGCCGACATGATATTGGGATTAGCAAGGATTCGCTCATGGACTATGAACGGCAGCGTGCCTTCACGCTGGTGGAACTGATGATCGCGCTGGCGATCCTGGTGGTCGCCATCAGTCTGGCTGCACCCTCGATGACACAGTTGTACCGCAAGCACCGGCTCGACACGTATCAGGCTGAACTGATGCGCCTGATCATTCAGGCTCGCCAGGATGCGCTGATCAACCAGCGCCGGGTCACCCTGTGCGCCCTCGACAGCCAGGGGCGCTGCGTCAGCATGAAGGCCGGCGTGCTGAGCAGTTTTGTCGACGGCAACGGCAATCGGGTGCTGGACGCTGGCGAGGCGCTGCTGCAGACCCTGGCCATTCCGAGCGATGTGCAGGCGGACTGGGTGGGGGCAAAGCCCATGCATTCGCTGCACTTCAGCGGGCAGGGCACTACCTACCTCAGCAACGGCACGTTCACCCTGTGTCACCAGGCGGGTTTGAACCGTTACGGCAAGCTGGTCATCAGTCGCCAGGGGCGGGTGCGTGCGGAGCGACACGAGCAGAGTTGCCCGCTGGGCTAGCCGGCTGGGGCGGTAGCCCTGCTTTGTGCGTTTTGCGACGTTGTCTGCAAATTCATGTATTTGCTCGACCGTTTGCCCACGATTTCACACCAGCCATCGGTACCCCGATTGTCACGCCGGGAGGGCTTGCAGACACTGCGCTCGATTCTTCAGGCGAGGCGGGTCATGCGATTCAACCAAGGCTTCACCCTCATCGAACTCATGGTGGCCATCAGCTTGCTGGCGGTATTGGCCGCTTTGGCTGCGCCGGCGATGGGTGACTTCATTGTTCGCCAGCGGGTTGTCAGCCAGGCAGGCGATCTGGCCCTGGCCATGGCGCTGGCGCGCTCCGAAGCGATCAAGGGCGCGACCAGCATCGCGGTGATTCCGGAGACGGCCAGCCCGAATGGCTGGGCGGATGGCTGGTGCGTTGCCCCGGCGACTGTGGCGAACTGCGATGACGCTGCGGTGCTGCGCCGGTTCTCCGACCGCAGCAACGTGACCATCACCAGCGCTGCCCTGGCCAGCCCTTACAGGATCCTGTTCCTGCGCGATGGCACGCGCGGTGTCAGCAGCGGCCGTCCGCGTTTCAAGGTGTCTTCCCCGCAACTGCCGGCCGCCGGCCAGGACGCCCGCTGCGTGCTGCTCACCCAGCAAGGCCGCACCGAGGTGTCGGCCGCCACCCGAGACGCCAACTGCCCGCAATAAGGTACGAGGGATAAGGAATGTCAGGTACAGGAAACAGGCAGGGCGGCTTCTCGATGATCGAGGTGCTGGTCACTCTGTTGGTGTTCACCGTGGGGCTGCTCGGTCTGGCCGCCCTGCAGCTGAATGCGCTGCAAGGGACCTCCGACAGCGCGCAGCGCTCGCAGGCCACCGCGGTGCTGCAGGATCTGGCCGAGCGGATCCGCGCCAATCCCCAGGGGAGTGCCGCCGATTACGCGGCGGCCGTGAACTGTGCGGCCCTGCCGGCAGTGCGCTGTGCGGACCACGCCAATCCGGCCACCGGCGCCAAGGTCAATGCCGCCAGTTGCAGCGCCGCGCAGATGGCCGCGTTCGACAGCTGGGAAGCGCGCTGCAGTTACGCCGCGCTGGCCAACTTCAATGCGGACGATGCGCGCTTCTCCAGTCGCGACTTCCTCACGGCCAGCGCCGCTGCGCCGGTGGTGGCGATCGCCAACGCCAATGGCGTGCTGTCGCTGACGGCCACCTGGCTGAGCAAGGGCAACGAGCCGCAGGAGCGTGGCAAGCAGCAGCGTGGAGAGAAGGTGTTGTCCTCCCGGCTCGAGGAGATTCGTCGATGAAATACATGATCTCTCCGGCTCGGCAGCTCGGCCTGACCGTGGTCGAGCTGCTGGTCGCCCTGGTGCTCAGCCTGTTGCTACTGACTGGCATCATCCAGGTATTCCTGGCCAGCAAGCAGACCTACGCCACCAACGAGTCCATGTCGGTGCTGCAGGAAAACGGCCGCTTCGCCTTGGAGTTCATCGCGCGCAGTGTCCGGATGGGCGGCTATGTGGAGCCAACCGCGCTGAGCTTGGGGCCGCCACTCGCCGTGCAGGGCTCGGACTGCACGGGGCTGTGTACGGAAAATGGCACTGGTAATGCCTCGGACCAGCTGGCGATCGCCTTCCAGCCGCCCCGGGACCCGGCCACCGGCACGCGCCAGGACTGTGGCGGTATGACCGTGGCGGACCAGCGCATCCTGGTCAACGTGTTCCGCGTGCAGAACGGCAGTCTGCGTTGTTCTTCCTACCAGCACACGCCCTACCAGCTGCTCAGTCAGAACGTCGAGCTGGTCAGCGGCATCGACCGCCTGCAGGTGCTGTACGGCATCAATACCCAGGGCGATCTCGACAGCGCCAATCAGTATGTCTCGGCGGATCGAGTCGCCGACTGGGGGCAGGTGCGCGCCGTGCGGGTGGCGGTGCTGGCCAACTCGCTTTCTCCCGTGTCGCCGGCGCCGCCCGCGCGGCCCTACATCCTGCTGGATGCCACGCCGGTGAGCTTCGATGACCGGCTGGCTCGACAGATCTTCACCTCCACGATCCAGCTGAAGAACATCGACTGAGGCCACCATGCTCCGAGTACCTCTCCATCAACGCGGGGCCAGCCTGATCGTCGCCCTGATCTTTCTCCTGGTGCTGACCGCCGCCGGCCTGACTGCGGTGCGTTTCGCCACCCTGGAGGAGCGCATGGCCAGCAACACCCAGTTTCGCGGCATGGCCCACCAGCTGACGCAGAGCGAGATGCGCGCGCAACTGCGCCGCTTCAATACCAGCGCAGCGGGGCGTGCGTCGTTACTGAATGCGCAGAACGCCGCAGCCCATGGCCTGACCGCCGACCAGCTGACCAACCTGGCGCTGCCGGACACCAGCCGGTTGCCTGTGGCACTCGATGCGGAGATCGACCCTGCCGACGCCGAGTTCTCCCAGCACAGCGTGCGGTTCCTGAGTCAGCGGATCTGCGAGGACGGCAGCAGCGGGGACAAGTTCTCCTGCACCTATTACGAAGTGGCCACCACCGCCCGGATGGATGGCGGCGCCGAGTCGTCGCAGACCCAGGGCATCGTATTCATGAGTAACCAGTGAGCGCCCTATGAAGACCTATCTGATGTTTCTGGCCTGTTGTCTGGCGTCGTTCGCCGGGGTTCAGGCCGAGGAGCGTAACGACGAAATCCTGTTCGAGACCATCGAAGCCCCCCGTCTGATCGTCGGCTGGAGTCCCCGCGGGCATCAGCTGGGCACGCTGCTGGTATACCGCTGCGGCGACTGCGAGATCCTGCGTCTGCGTATCGATCAGGACACCCGCTTGACCCGTCATGGACAGTCGCTGGATATCGCCACGCTGGCGAAAAAGGCCGACTGGTCCGGTCATGTGACGATTTCCAGCCAGGCGCCCGGACGGGCCCTGGATATCGCGATCTTCGAATAGGCAGGAGCCCGGGATGATCACGCTCAGACAACTGGCCCTGGCCGCGGGCGCCTTCGCCTACAGCCTGTCCGCGACGCACACGGCGCTGGCCGACGACATCGAAATCTACGTGACCCGCGACCTGCCGGCCGATCAGCGGGTGAGGCCGAATATCCTGTTCATTCTCGACTCGTCGGGGTCGATGCGAACCACGGTTTCCGGCACCAGAAAATCTCGCAACCAGGTGGTGCGCGAGGTGACCAAGGAACTGGTTGACGACCTGAAGGTGTCCGGCGACGTCAATGTCGGTCTGATGCGCTTCAACAGCACGGATGGTGGCCGGGTTCTCTACCCGGTCCAGCGTCTGACGTCCAACAATGCCACAACGCTAAAGTCCGCCATCGACAAGGTCGACACCAGCGACTGGACGCCGCTGTCCGAAACCCTCTACGAGGCCTACCGCTACCTGACGGGACAGAGTCCGGTCTATGGTGGCTGGAGCGTGTCCGAGTCGAAGTCGGGCGGCAGTTACATCAGCCCCATCGAGCATTCCTGCCAGCGCACCAACATCATTTTTCTCACCGATGGCGAGCCGACCTACGACCTGAAGGCGAACAGCCTGATCCGTCCGCTGGCGGCGGACAACGCGATCTGGAAGCAGGCCAGCTGCCAGGGCTGGACCGGAAGCAAGGAAAACGACTCCGATAGTCGCAACGGCCAGTGTCTGCCGCACCTGGCCGAGTACATGGCCAACCAGGACATGGCCAGTGGCCCGGCAGGCAAGCAGACCATCAACACCTACACCATCGGCTTCGCCACCAATCAGCAACTGCTGAAGAACACTGCCGAGGCCGGCGGTGGCAAGTACTTCACCACCAGCAACGTTTCCGGTCTCACCGAGGCGATGAAGTCGATCATCGTCGAGATCCTCGCCGAGAACACCAGCTTCGCCGCGCCCAGCGTGGCGGTGAGCGCCTACAACAACCTCGGCTACCGCAACGACCTCTATTACGCGCTGTTCCGGCCCGCCGAAGGCGACCGCTGGGTGGGCAACGTCAAGCGCTACAAGCTGACTCGCGATGGCAACGGCGACAGCCTGATCGTCGATCGCGACGGCAATGCGGCCGTGGATCCGCAGTCCGGCTTCTTCCGCGACACCGCCCGCAGCTTCTGGTCATCGACCGCCGACGGCAAGGATGTGGCCAAGGGCGGCGTGGCCGAAAACCTGCCGGCTGCGCGCACGGTATACACCTGGACCGGAACCGACCGGACCCCGACCGCCAATACAGGCGTAACCGGCGCGGCCACGCTGCCAGGTCTGACGGATACCCAGAGCCTGACCAACGCCATGCTCGGCGCGGCCAATAACACCGAGCGTGGCAACTTCATCAAATGGGGTCAGGGGCTCGATCCGCAGACCAATGCCCGCCGCCAGCAGGTGGCCGACGTCCTGCACAACGAACCGAAACTGGTGGCCTACCGCACCGACGAGAACCTGGCGCGGGTCACCAATGCCGAAAAGTCCCCCGATGACCCCACGTACGATCCGGAGCTGGGCTCGTCCCTGGAGCAGCTGTACCTGTTCTTCAGCAGCAACGAAGGCTTCATTCATGCCGTCGATGCCAGCACCGGGGTGGAGAAGTTCGCCTTCATTCCCCAGGAGTTGCTGCCCAACCTGGGTGCCTACTACAAGGATGCCAAGGGCGGATCCAAGACCTATGGCATGGACGGGCAGATCAAGCTGTGGGTCGAGTACGGCCAACTGGATACGGACAACCAGACCCGCAGCCTGTCCAAGGCGTTCCTGTATGCCGGCATGCGCCGGGGCGGGCGCAACTACTACGCGCTGGATGTCGCCAACCTCGATGCGCCCAAGCTCAAGTGGGTGATCAAGGGCGGGGTGACACCGGGCTTCGACGCCCTCGGGCAAAGCTGGGCGGCGCCGCTGCTGGGCCAGTTGAAGATCAACGGCACGCCGACCAAGGTGCTGATCCTGTCCGGTGGTTACGACACCAATCAGGACAATGACGAGCCGAATACCCCGTCGGACGACACACGCGGCAATGCCTTGTTCATCGTCGATGCCGACACAGGGAAGCTGTTGTGGCGGGCCGGCAGCGATCAGGCGGCCGACCTGCAGATCACCAGCATGACCAACAGTATTCCGGCCGAGCCCGCGCTGGTCGACGTGGATGGCAACGGACTGGTCGACGTTCTGTATGCCGCGGATACCCGTGGGCAGATCTTCCGCATCGATTTCGACCACAGCGGCACCAGCAGCGCCGCCACCGGCGGACGGATCGCTGCCCTGGGCGGCGCCACGGCGGCCGACAACCGCCGCTTCTACAGCACGCCGGACATCGCCCTGCACCGCGAGCGCGGTAGCCAGCCGCACTTCACCATCGCCATCGGCTCGGGCTATCGCGCCCATCCGCTCAACGAGGACACCGAAGACCGCTTCTACGTGCTGCGTGACTACAACGTCTACTCGGCACCGACGAGTTATACGACGCTGACCGAGGCCGATCTGACGGATGTTTCCAGCGTGAGTGTCAGTGGTGAGGCGGCTGAGGCGATCCGCACGCAGCTGGCCGCCAAGGAAGCGCAGATCAACGCGCTGAATGCGACGGTAGTGTCGGCCCAGTTGGCCCTCACGGACTATCGGGCCTCCAGCGGCCTGACCGGCAAGTATCAGCAGTGGCAGCAGGAACAGGCCGAGGCGCTGTATCGCCAGCAGCAGATGGAGCAGATCCTCGATCAGGATCCCTTTGTCGAGCAGCATGCGCCGGAGTCGAAGCAGCGGCAGGAATTCCAGGCCCAGATCGCCGATGTGCAGGCATTGCTCGATGGTTGGGTAGCGGCGGATCCGGGCAACACCGAGTTGATTGGCTACCGCAGCCAGCTGACCACGATCTACGGCAATCTGCTGCAGTGGCAGGCCTCCCTGGAGGCCTATCAGGCCACTGTAACGGCCAAGGAAACGGAGCTGGTGGCGGCTCGCAATGACCCCGACAACGCGGATGTGGATCGACTGGAGCAGGAGCTAGGCGACCTGCGTCAGGGGTACGCAGATGCCGCCGCCGGGCGCGATCGCCTGAATACCACACTGCCTGATCTGATCGCCGCCGCCCGGGCCGCTACGACGGATCATCAGGCAACCCTGGAGGCCTTGGAGTCCGCTATCGCTGACGCTGGCGCCTGGGATGATGGCGCCGGCCAACTGGAAAGCGAACTGCTGGCGCGCGACGAACAGGGCAAGCTGCAGGACTTGCAGAACCTGGCCGACAGTCAGGCCAATGATGTCGATCTGTTGGCCGAGCATGAGGCCGAGCGTCTGACGCATTTGGCCCGGGCCGCCGCCTTGCTGCTTGAAATCGAAGCGCTGCAGGCACAGCCCTACGTCGATTCACCCGCGCTAAGCGATGAGCAACTGGCGGCGGCGCGGGAGCAGTATGGCGACGACCTCACCATCCTTGAGGCCTATCAGTTCCTGCTGGACCAGGCGATCGCCACCGCCAGCGAGCGCCTGCCGGGCCTGCGCACCGAGATCAATGGCCTCTACGCCCAGCTGCAGCCGGGCGACAACTACACGCCCAACCAGACCCTGCTCGGCCAGAGCCAGGGCTGGTTCATGCGCCTGCCCCATGGCGAGAAGGTGCTGTCGGCCTCGACCTCCTACAAGGGCGTGGTGCTGTTCAGCACCTTCAGTCCGCGCGGCCAGGCGGTCAGCACCTGCGGGCCGGATGTCGGACGGGGCCGCTACTACGCCCTCAACCTCAGCGACGCCAGCGGCGTGTTCCTCAAGGATGATGTGGTGGTGCGCGGCTTCGACCTGAATCGCAGCGGGATTCCGCCGAGCCCTTCGGTGATCCTGGGGGATGATCCGGGTCCGGGAGAAGATGGGGAGGATGTCAGTGATGACACTGGCCCCAGCACATGCACCGCTACGGAATGCCCGCCAACGCGCTGCGGCCCCGGCCCCGGCAAACGCTACTGCGAAGGCAACCCGGTGACCCCGACCTACTGGAGAGAAAACTGATGGACCAGAAAGGCTTCACCCTGATCGAAGTGATGATCGTCGTGGCGATCATCGGCATCCTGGCGGCCATCGCCTACCCGAGCTACCAGGAACACACCCTGCGGGCCGGGCGGGCGGACGGCAAGGCCAAGCTGATGGAGATCCTGCAGGCCCAGGAGCGCTTCTACTCGCAGAATCAGCGCTATATCGCAGACCTGGACGGCGATCCCTCCGCCGCGCCGCCCACTGGGCTCGGCTACGCCGCCGATCCGGTGATTTCCGACGAGGGACGCTACAGCATTGCCGCGGCGGCCTGCGGCAACGGCGCCGGGCAGGGCATCGCCAGTTGCGTGATCCTCACGGCAACCCCGCGTGGCGCGCAGGTCAATGATGCCGCGTGCGGTAACCTGACCCTGAACAGCCGGGGCGAGCGGGGGCGCAGCGGCAACGGCAATCTCGACGCCTGCTGGTAAGCGGCCGCTTGGCGGCCGGGAAAGGCGCCGACCTCCCCGTGGGGCCTCAGCCGCGATCAGCTGCGGCCCGCGCCAAAGCATCGCGGCTGAAGCCGCTCCTACAAAATAGGTGTGGGCGGAGGGGCGGCTTACAGCGCCTTCACCCGCAGTTCCTTCGGCATGGAGAAGGTAATGTTCTCCGGCCGGCCTTCCAGTTCCTCGGCGCCGGTGGCGCCCCATTCGCGCAACTGCTGGATCACGCCGCGCACCAGCACTTCCGGGGCGGAGGCGCCGGCGGTGATGCCGATCTTGTTGATGCCTTCGAACCACTCTCGCTTGAGGTCCTCGGCGCCGTCGATCAGGTAGGCCGGCGTGCCGATGCGTTCGGCCAGCTCGCGCAGGCGGTTGGAGTTGGAGCTGTTCGGGCTGCCGACCACCAGCACCAGGTCGCATTCCACGGCCAGTTGCTTGACTGCATCCTGGCGGTTCTGGGTGGCGTAGCAGATGTCGTCCTTGCGCGGACCGCCGACGTTGGGGAAGCGCTGGCGCAGGGCGTCGATGACCTTGCTGGTGTCGTCCATGGAGAGGGTGGTCTGGGTGACGAAGGCCAGCGATTCCGGCTGGCGCACCTGCAGGCGGGCCACGTCTTCCTCGTTTTCCACCAGGTAGATGCTGCCGCCGTTGCTGCTGTCGTACTGGCCCATGGTGCCTTCCACTTCCGGGTGTCCGGCGTGGCCGATCAGCACGCACTCGCGGCCTTCGCGGCTGTAGCGCACCACTTCCATATGCACCTTGGTGACCAGCGGGCAGGTGGCGTCGAAGACTTTCAGGCCGCGCCGGTCAGCTTCGTCGCGCACGGCCTTGGAGACGCCGTGGGCGCTGAAGATGACGATGTAGTTGTCCGGTACCTGGTCGAGCTCCTCGACGAAGATGGCGCCACGGGCGCGCAGGTCCTCGACCACGAACTTGTTGTGCACCACTTCGTGACGCACGTAGATCGGCGGGCCGAAGACTTCCAGGGCGCGGTTGACGATCTCGATGGCGCGGTCGACACCGGCGCAGAAGCCACGGGGATTGGCGAGTTTGATGTGCATGGCGGTGTCTCGTCGTGAGCCTGGGAGCAAGTGTACTCGGCGCTATGTGTGGGGCCGGCTTTACGCCGGCCGGCGGTGTTTCGGCTACGCACCATCGGGTCGGACCACCCCCGTCGGCCGGGATAAACCCGGCCCCACGGGGGGGCGGTGCCGTCAGACAGCCTTGACGTCCAGGATCTCCACCTCGAAGGTCAGCGGCTTGCCGGCCAGCGGGTGGTTGAAGTCGATGGTCACCTGCTGGGCATCGAAGCGGCTGACCACGCCCGGGAGCTCGCCCTTGGCGGCATCCTGGAAGATCACCATCAGGCCTTCGGACAGTTCCATGCCCTCGAACTGGCTGCGCGGCATGACCTGCAGGTTCTGCGGGTTGGGCTGGCCAAAACCGTGCTCGGGCTCGATGCGCAGGCTGCGCTTGTCGCCGGCCTTCAGGCCCTGCAGGGCCAGCTCGAAGCCGGGCAGCAGGTTGCCGTCGCCGAACGTGAAGGTGGCGGGCTGCTTGTCGAAGGTGCTGTCGACCACGTCGCCGTTTTCCAGCTTGAGGGCGAAGTGCAGGGTAACTTCCTTGTCCGGGCCGATGCGGATGTCAGTCATTGGGATTCTCCGGACTGCTTGGATATGAACATGTCGATGACCAGCATGATGGCGCCGACCGTGATGGCGCTGTCCGCCAGGTTGAAGGCCGGGAAGTACCAGCGGTTCTGCCAGTGCACGAGGATGAAGTCGATGACGTGGCCGAACAGCACGCGGTCCACCAGGTTGCCCAGCGCGCCGCCGAGCACCAGGGCCAGGGCGATGGCCAGCCAGGTTTCGCTGGGCTTCAGGCGCTTGAGCCAGACCACCAGCACCACGCTGACCACAATCGCGATCAGCGCGAACAGCCAGCGCTGCCAGCCGGACTGGCCGGCCAGGAAGCTGAAGGCCGCGCCGGTGTTGTAGGCCAGCGTCCAGCTGAACAGGTCGGGAATGACCACGATCTGCTGGTACAGGTTCAGGGCGCCCTCGAAGTAGAACTTGCTGGCCTGGTCGAGCACGAACACCAGCACGGTGAGCCACAGCCAGGGCAGCTTGCCGAAGCGCGCGCTCATCGCGACGCTCCGTTCAGCTTCGGGTTACGCATAGTGGCGCTCCTCGCCTGCACCTTCGATGTTGTCCACGCAGCGGCCGCACAGCTCCGGATGCTCGGCGTGCTGGCCGACATCCTCGCGGTGGTGCCAGCAGCGGGTGCACTTGGCGTGCTCGGACTTGGCGATCTTCAGTTTCAGGCCCGCCACTTCGGTCGCCACGGCATCGGCCGGCGCATCGGCCAGCGGCGCCAGGGAGGCGGTGGAGGTGATCAGCGCGAAGCGCAGCTCGTCGCCCAGCTTGGTCAGCTGCTCGATCAGCGCCGGCTCGCCGTACAGGGTGACTTCGGCCTGCAGGCTGCCACCGATGGCCTTGGCGGCACGCAGGTTTTCCAGTTCCTTGTTCACCGCGCCCTTCACGGCCTGGATCTGCTCCCAGTAGGCGCGATCCAGCGCGACGCCTTGCGGCAGGGTGGCCAACTGGTCGTACCAGGTGTTGAGCATCACCGATTCGTTGCGCTCGCCGGGCAGGAACTGCCAGATCTCCTCGGCGGTGAAGGCCAGGATCGGCGCGATCCAGCGCACCAGCGCCTCGGTGATGTGGAACAGCGCGGTCTGGCACGAGCGCCGGGCCACGCTGTCGGCGCGGGTGGTGTACTGGCGATCCTTGATGATGTCCAGATAGAAGCCGCCCAGCTCCTGCACGCAGAAGTTGTGCAGCTTGGAATAGACGTTCCAGAAGCGGTACTCGGTGTAGGCCTCGACGATCTCCGCCTGCAGGCGCGCGGCGGCGTCCAGCGCCCAGCGGTCCAGGTCGAGCATCTGCTCGGGTCGCAGCAGGTCGCGGGCCGGGTCGAAACCGTTCAGGTTGGCCAGCATGAAGCGCGCGGTGTTACGGATGCGCCGGTAGGCGTCGGCGCTGCGCTGGAGGATCTGTTCGGAGACCGCCATCTCGCCGGAGTAGTCGGTGGCGGCGACCCACAGGCGCAGGATGTCGGCGCCCAGGCTGTCGTTGACCTTCTGCGGGGCAATGGTGTTGCCCAGCGACTTGGACATCTTGCGGCCGCTCTCGTCCACCGTGAAGCCGTGGGTCAGCAGGCCCTTGTAGGGCGCGTGGCCGTCGATGGCGCTGCCGGTCAACAGCGAGGAGTGGAACCAGCCGCGGTGCTGGTCGGAGCCTTCCAGATACAGGTCGGCGCGCGGACCCTGCTCGTGGCCCATGGGGTGCGAGCCGCGCATCACGTGCCAGTGGGTGGTGCCGGAGTCGAACCACACGTCCAGGGTGTCGTTGATCTTCTCGTACTGGTCGGCCTCGGCGCCCAGCAGCTCGGCCGGCTCCAGCTTGAACCAGGCCTCGATGCCCTGCTGCTCGACGCGCTGGGCGACCTGTTCCATCAGCTCGACGGTGCGCGGGTGCAGCTCGCCGCTTTCCTTGTGCAGGAAGAACGGGATCGGCACGCCCCAGTTGCGCTGGCGCGAGATGCACCAGTCCGGACGGCCGGCGATCATGCCGTGCAGGCGCGCCTGGCCCCAGGCCGGGACGAACTGGGTCTGCTCGATGGCATCCAGCGCGCGGGCGCGCAGGCTGCTGCCGTCGGCCACCACCTTGTCCATGCCGACGAACCACTGCGCGGTGGCGCGGTAGATCAGCGGGGTCTTGTGGCGCCAGCAGTGCATGTAGCTGTGCTGGATCGCGGTGTGCTTGAGCAGCGCGCCGACTTCACGCAGCTTGTCGACGATCGCCGGGTTGGCCTTCCAGATGAACTGGCCGCCGAAGAATGGCAGATCGGCCACGTACACGCCGTTGCTCTGCACCGGGCTGAGGATGTCGTCATTCGACATGCCGTAGTGCTTGCAGGAACGGAAGTCGTCCTCGCCGTAGGCTGGCGCGGAGTGCACGATGCCGGTACCGGCGCCGGTTTCCACGTAATCGGCCAGGTACACCGGGGCGAAGCGCTCGTAGAACGGATGGCGGAAGCGGATCAGCTCCAGCTTGGCGCCTTCGGTGCGGGCGATGATGGTGCCGTCCAGCTCATAGCGTTGCAGGCAGGACTCGACCAGTTCTTCGGCCAGCACCAGCAGCTTGTCGCCGGTGTCGACCAGGGCATAGATGAAATCGGGGTGAACGTTCAGTGCCTGGTTGGCCGGGATGGTCCACGGGGTGGTGGTCCAGATCACGATGCTGGCCGGCTTGGCCAGGCTGGCCAGGCCGAAGGCGGCGGCGAGCTGGTCGGCGTCTTCCACCGCGAAGGCCACGTCGATGGCGTCGGACTTCTTATCCTGGTATTCGACTTCCGCCTCGGCCAGCGCCGAGCCGCAGTCGAAGCACCAGTTCACCGGCTTGAGGCCCTTGAACACGAAGCCACCCTTGACCAGCTCCGCCAGGGCGCGGATCTCGCCGGCCTCGTTGGCGAACGCCATGGTCTTGTAGGGGTTATCCCAGTCGCCGAGCACGCCCAGGCGGATGAAGTCGGCCTTCTGCAGTTCGATCTGCTCGGCCGCGTAGGTACGGCACAGCTCGCGCACCTTGTCCGCGGGCAGGTTCTTGCCGTGGGTGGTTTCCACCTTGTGCTCGATGGGCAGGCCGTGGCAGTCCCAGCCGGGCACGTAGGGGGCATCGAAACCGGCCAGGGTCTTGGAGCGGACAATCATGTCCTTGAGGATCTTGTTCAGCGCATGGCCGATATGGATCACGCCGTTGGCGTAGGGCGGGCCGTCGTGGAGGATGAACTTCGGGCGGCCCTCTCCGATCGCGCGCAGCTTGCCGTACAGGTCAATGCTGTTCCAGCGCTGCAGCATCTCCGGCTCGCGCTGCGGCAGGCCGGCCTTCATCGGAAATGCCGTTTCCGGCAGATTGAGGGTCGCTTTGTAGTCGGTCATCGTCGTTCAGGCTCGTTATTGAAGCGGTTGGCCCAGCCAGTAGGCTCGGGCGGCAGCGATATCGGCGTCGATAGCGGTTTTCAGATCGTCCAGCGAGGCGAAGCGTTGTTCGTCGCGCAGCTTGTGGTGGAACGCCACGCTGAGGCGTTTGCCATACAGGTCGCCGGCGTAATCCAGCAGATGCACTTCCAGATGGGCGCGGCCGTCGCCCTGGACGGTGGGGCGCATGCCGATGTTGGCCACGCCCGGGCGGCGCTGGCCGTCGAGCAGCACGCTGACCAGGTAGACGCCCTGCAGCGGCACGCGGGTGCGCTTGAGCTGCACGTTGGCGGTCGGTGTGCCCAGCTGGCGGCCGAGCTTCTGGCCGTGCATCACCCGCCCGGCAATCGCATACGGCCGGCCCAGCAGGCGTTCGGCGAGGACGAAGTCGGCGGCGGCCAGGGCCTGGCGCACCCGCGTGCTGCTGACCCGTTCGCCGTCCAGCTCGATGGTGCTGGCGGCCTCCACCGAGAAGCCGTGGCGCTCGCCGGCCTGCTGCAGGAAGGCGAAATCGCCGGCGCGGTCGCAGCCGAAGCGGAAGTCGTCGCCGATCTCCAGGTGCGCCACGTCCAGGCCGTCGACCAGCACCTGCTGGACGAAGTCCTGGGCGGACAGCTCACGCAGGCGGCGGTTGAAGGCCAGGCACAGCACGCGGTCCACGCCCTCGGCGGCCAGCAGCTCCAGCTTGTCGCGCAGGCGCGCCAGGCGTGCCGGGGCCTTGTCCGGGGTGAAGAACTCGCGTGGCTGCGGCTCGAAGATCACCACGCAGCTGGGCAGGCACAGCTCCGCCGCGCGTTCGCGCAGACGCTTGAGAATGGCCTGATGGCCGCGGTGCACGCCATCGAAGTTGCCGATGGTGACCACGCAGCCCCGATGCTGGGGGCGCAGATTGTGGAGGCCTCGAACCAGCTGCATAGCGGATGTCTTGATTGAAAAGTGGCCGATTATACGCACAGCGCCGGTATGCGGGTAGGGCGCAGCGGCGCGCGGCTACAGCGCGCGCCGGGCGAACTGGCGGGGCCGGAAGCCGAGCAGCGCCAGCACGCCGAAGTAGGCGATCACCCCGGCGCCGATCAGCACGCCCAGACGGGCGAAGCGCATCGGCATGCCGCCGTCGGACCAGGCCGGCAGGTAGTGCATGACCGCCAGCAGCGCGCCGACCATCGCCAGCAGCCCAAGCAGCAGCCGGAAGAGGAAGGAGGCCCAGCCGGGTTGCGGCTGATACAGCTCGTGGGCGCGCAGTTTCCAGAACAGCAGCGCGGCGTTCAGGCAGGCGGCCAGGCCGATGGCCAGAGCCAGGCCGGCGTGGGCCAGCGGGATGACGAAGACGAACAGCACGTTCATCACCTGGGTCATGGCCAGGGTGAACAGCGCGATGCGTACCGGCGTGCGCACGTTCTGGCGGGCGTAGAAGCCCGGCGCCAGCACCTTGATGAGGATCAGGCCGAGCAGCCCCACCGAATAGGCGATCAGTGCGCGCTGGGTCATCTCGGCGTCGTGGGCGGTGAACTGGCCGTACTGGAACAGCGAGACGGTCAGCGGCTCGGCCAGCAGCGCCAGCGCCACCGCGCAGGGCAGCACCAGCAGGAAGCACAAGCGCAGGCCCCAGTCGAGCAGGCGCGAGTAGTCCTCGCGGTTGCCGCCGGCCACCGACTTGGAGAGTGACGGCAGCAGGATGGTCCCCAGCGCCACGCCGAGCACGCCGGTGGGCAGTTCCATCAGGCGGTCGGCGTAGTACATCCAGGACACCGAGCCGGCCACCAGGAAGGAGGCGAAGATGGTGTTGATGATCAGCGACAGCTGCGCCGCCGAGACGCCGAGGATCGCCGGGCCCATCAGCTTCATCACGCGCCACACGCCGGTGTCGCGCAGGTTCAGGCGCGGCAGTACCAGCATGCCGATCTTCTTCAGGTGCGGCAGCTGATAGAGCAGCTGCGCCAGGCCGCCGGCCAGCACCGCCCAGCCGAGCACCATGATCGGCGGGTCGAAATAGGGGGTGAGGAACAGCGCGAAGCCGATCATGCACACATTGAGCAGCGTCGGCACGAACGCCGGTACGGCGAAGCGGTTCCAGGTGTTGAGCACCGCACCGGCCAGCGAAGACAGCGAGATCAGCAGGATATAGGGGAAGGTGACCCGCAACAGGTCGGTGGTCAGGGCGAAGCGGTCGGCCTCGTCGGCAAAACCCGGAGCGGTCGCCCAGACAATCCAGGGGGCGGCCAGGACGCCGAGCAGGCTGACCACGGCCAAGGCCAGCGTCAGCATGCCGGAAACGTAGGCGACGAAGGTGCGCGTGGCTTCCTCGCCCTGCTGGGTCTTGTACTCGGCCAGGATCGGCACGAAGGCCTGGGAGAAGGCACCTTCGGCGAAGATGCGGCGCAGCAGGTTGGGCAGCTTGAAGGCGACGAAGAAGGCGTCGGAGGCCACGCCGGCGCCGAACACCCGGGCGATGATGGTGTCACGCACGAAGCCGAGCACGCGGGAAAGCAGGGTGATGGAGCTGACCGCGGCCAGGGATTTGAGTAGGTTCATGGACGACCGATGCGAGAGAGTCGGCCCGGTGGGCCTGGAAACCAGGCGGCGAGTGTAGCGGCAAACCGCTTGCGCAGGGGAGCAGGCGTGGCTGGCCGAGCATCGCGCACCGGCGTTCGCACGCTTGACAAGCCCAAGGCGCGTCGGCATCATTCGCGGCCTTATTTACCTGCATCCCCAGTTTTCGAGGAGTTCGACGGTGGCCAACAGCCCTTCCGCCAAGAAACGCGCCCGCCAGGCTGAGAAGCGTCGCAGCCACAATGCCAGCCTGCGTTCCATGGTTCGTACCTACATCAAGAACGTGGTCAAGGCTATCGACGCCAAGGACCTGGACAAGGCCAAGACCGCTTACGTGGCTGCAGTGCCGGTGATCGACCGTATGGCCGACAAGGGCATCATCCACAAGAACAAGGCCGCTCGTCACAAGAGCCGCCTGAACGCCCGCATCAAGGCCCTGGTTGCCTAAGCGAAGCGTTCCACAAGAAACCGGCCTAAGGGCCGGTTTTTTGTTGCCTGGGATTATTGCGCGAAGGGGTGGCTTGTATCTGTGGGGCCGGGTTTATCCCGGCCGACGCGGCTCCGGGCCGGCTCCGCAGGCCGGGATAAACCCGGCCCTACAAAGACGGTCGGATGGCGGCTACCAGGCCCGGATCGGTACCGCGGTCACCGAGTTCTGCGGGCTGCCTTCGATGATCCGGTCGCTGTAGACCAGGTACACCAGCGTGTTGCGCTTCTGGTCATGGAAGCGCACCACCTGCATGCTTTTGAACACCAGCGAGGTGCGTTCCTTGAACACTTCCTCGCCGTCCTTCAGCTCGCCCTTGAAGTGGATCGCGCCGGTCTGCAGGCATTCGAGCGAGGCGTCGGAGCGATCCTCCGCCAGGCCCAGGCCGCCGCTGACGCCGCCGGTCTTGGCGCGCGACAGGTAGCAGGTCACGCCTTCGACCTTGGGGTCATCGAAGGCCTCGACCACGACCTTGTCGTTGGGCCCCAGCCACTTGAACACCGTGGAGACCTCGCCGATGGTTTCGGCCAGAACGGCGGGTGAGCAGAGCAGGGCAGCCAGAGCCAGTGTGCGCATGGATTTTGTCCTCAGGCCAGGATCAGGTTGTCGCGGTGGATCAGCTCGGGGCCGTCGATGTAGCCGAGCAGTTCCTCGATGTCGGTGGTCGGGTGGCCGATGATCTTCTGGGTTTCCGCCGCGCTGTAGTTCACCAGCCCGCGGGCCACTTCCTCGCCCTGCGGTCCGAGGCAGACCACCATTTCGCCGCGTCGGAAGTTGCCGGACGCGGCCTTGACGCCGACCGGCAGCAGGCTCTTGTGCCCGTCGCGCAGTGCGCGCACGGCGCCGGCATCCAGGGTCAGGCTGCCGCGCATCTGCAGGTGGCCGGCCAGCCATTGCTTGCGTGCCGCATGACGGCTCTGCTCGGGGCTGAGCAGGGTGCCCAGGCGCTCGCCGGCCTTGAGGCGATCCAGCACGCCTTCGATGCGTCCGCCGATGATCACCGTGTAGGCGCCGGAGCGTGCCGCCACGCGGGCTGCGCGCAGCTTGGTCTGCATGCCGCCGCGGCCCAGGGCGCCGGCGCTGCCGCCGGCCATGGTGTCGAGTTGCGGATCGTCCGCGCGGGCTTCGTAAATCAGCTTGGCGTCGGGGTTGTTGCGCGGATCGGCGTCGAACATGCCGTCGCGGTCGGTGAGAATCACCAGCAGGTCGGCCTCCACCAGGTTGGCGACCAGCGCGGCCAGGGTGTCGTTGTCGCCGAAGCGGATCTCGTCGGTGACCACCGTGTCGTTCTCGTTGATCACCGGAATCACGCCCAGGTCCACCAGAGTGCGCAGGGTGGTGCGCGCGTTCAGGTAGCGCTTGCGGTCCGACAGGTCGTCATGGGTGACCAGGATCTGCGCGGTCTGCAGGCCGTGTTCGGCGAAGCTGCTTTCCCAGGCGCGGATCAGGCTCATCTGGCCCACCGCTGCGGCGGCCTGCAGTTCGTGCATGGCCTTGGGGCGCTCGGACCAGCCCAGGCGATTCATGCCGGCGGCCACCGCGCCGGAGGACACCAGCACCAGTTCCGCGCCGGCCTGGCGCAGGGCGACCATCTGCTTCACCCAGACATCCATTGCGGCCCGGTCCAGGCCCTTGCCATCGGCGGTCAGCAGGGCGCTGCCGATCTTCACTACCCAGCGCCTGGCGCCGGTCACCTTGTCGCGCATGTCGTATTTCTGCCTTCGCAAAACATGAGTCGATCAGCACGGCGCCGCTTGGTAAGCGGCGCCGTGGGTTGCTCGTCAGTCCCTGACGTAGATGATTTCCGGACCGTCCTCGTCGTCCTTGTAATCGTCGAAATCGTCATCGTCCAGATCGTCGATGCTCTTCAGGCCGGCGCGGCGCAGGGCGCGGCGGTCGTCCAGCGCCTGCAGTCGGGCACGGGCCTCGTCCTCGATGCGCTGGTTGAGCTCCTCCAGCGCCTGGGCGTACTCCGGATCCTCGGCGATGCGCAGATCGCGTTCGTCCAGGTAACGCATGATGTCCTTGCTCAGCGCATCGGTGCCTTCGCTCTCCAGTGCGGAGATGACGTAGACCGGGCCCTTCCAGTCCAGGTGCTCGACGATGTGCTTCAGGCGCTCCTCGCGCTCTTCGTCGAGGATCTGGTCGGCCTTGTTCAGCACCAGCCAGCGTTCACGCTCCAGTAGCGCCGGGCTGAACTTGCCCAGCTCGTTGAGGATCGTCTCGGCGGCTTCGGCCGGATCGCTCTCGTCCAGCGGGGCGATATCCACCAAGTGCAGCAGCAGGCGAGTGCGCGCCAGGTGCTTGAGGAAACGGATGCCCAGGCCGGCGCCTTCCGCCGCGCCTTCGATCAGGCCGGGAATGTCGGCGACCACGAAGCTCTTGTAGCGGGCCACGCTGACCACGCCCAGGTTGGGGATCAGGGTGGTGAAGGGGTAGTCGGCAACCTTCGGCTTGGCGGCCGATACGGCGCGGATGAAGGTGCTCTTGCCGGCGTTGGGCAGGCCGAGCAGGCCGACGTCGGCCAGTACCTTGAGCTCCAGCTTGAGGTCGCGGGACTCGCCGGGCTTGCCGGGAGTGGTCTGGCGCGGCGCGCGGTTGGTACTCGACTTGAAGCGGGTGTTGCCCAGCCCGTGCCAGCCGCCCTGGGCGACCAGCAGGCGTTGCCCGGCCTTGACCAGGTCGCCAATGATTTCCTGGGTGTTGGCGTCGATCACCGTGGTGCCGATCGGTACCGGCAGGATCAGGTCTTCGCCCTTGGCGCCGGTACAGTCGGTGCTGCCGCCCTTTTCGCCATTCTGGGCCTGGAAGCGGCGGGTGTAGCGGTAGTCCACCAGGGTGTTGAAGTTTTCCACGGCTTCCAGGTACACGGAGCCGCCGTCGCCACCGTCACCGCCGTTGGGGCCACCCTTTTCGATGAACTTCTCGCGGCGGAAGCTCATCATGCCATTGCCGCCGTCGCCGGCCTTTACAGAGATCGATACTTCATCGACGAATTTCATGGAGCGCCTCCCGCCCGTGGGCGGGCAGTATGAATCGGGTGAATCAGCCCAGGGCCTGAGGGTCTGTCGAACGTCCGACAGACTCCCGGCGGCCACTAGGATACAGAAACAAAAAAGCCCCGTCGCACGGACGGGGCTTTTTCAGCAAGCGCGGACTTAGGCAGTCACGACGCTCACGTAGCGACGGCCGAAGGCGCCCTTCACTTCGAACTTGATCGCACCGTCCACTTTCGCGAACAGGGTGTGATCCTTGCCGATGCCCACGCCGTAGCCAGCGTGGTATTGGGTGCCGCGCTGACGCACGATGATGTTGCCGGCCTTGACAGCCTGGCCGCCGAACAGCTTCACGCCAAGGCGTTTGCTTTCTGAGTCGCGGCCGTTGCGGGTAGAACCGCCAGCTTTTTTGTGTGCCATGAGTCAAATCCTCCTAAAGGGATCAGGCCTGAATGCCAGTGATCTTGATTTCGGTGAACCACTGACGGTGGCCTTGGCGCTTCATGTGGTGCTTGCGGCGACGGAACTTGATGATGGTCACCTTGTCATGGCGGCCCTGGCCGATCACTTCTGCAGTGACCTTGGCGCCGGCCACAACCGGAGCACCGATCTTGACGTCGTCGCCGTTGCCAACCAGCAGCACGCGGTCGAAGCTGATGGATTCGCCGGTGGCGACTTCCAGCTTCTCGACCTTCAGGAATTCACCTTCGGCGACCTTGTATTGTTTGCCACCGGTAACGATTACAGCGTACATGGAGTATCTCCGTTGATCCTGCTCACCCAGCGCTTTATAGGAGGAGGTATTGGCTGGCATGGCTGCTCGGGTTCGAAGGGTCGCCGAGCATTTGCGTAAGGCAGGGAAATTGCCCAGGAAAGTTCAGGGTGCGCGATTGTACGCAAGGCACCCAGGCGGCGCAAGCGGCGTGGGGCCTCGCCTTGACAGTGTCTGGGGCGGCCCCTAGCATGCCGCGCAATCCTGCAAGTGTGAGATACGCCGTGCAACCGCAACTTTTCCATCGCGTGGTAGCGGACGATTTCGCCGCCGTCGACGAGATCATCCGCCAGCAGCTCAGCTCGCGCGTTCCCCTGGTGGAAAAGATCGGCGACTACATCATCTCCGCCGGCGGCAAGCGCCTGCGTCCGCTGCTGGTCCTGCTTGCCGGACGCGCCCTGGGCTACCGCCAGGACGATCTGCGCCTGCTGGCCGCGATCATCGAGTTCCTGCATACGTCGACCCTGCTGCATGACGATGTGGTGGACATGTCCGGCATGCGCCGTGGCCGTTCCACCGCCAATGCGCTGTGGGGCAACGCGCCCAGCGTGCTGGTCGGCGACTTCCTGTATGCGCGCTCGTTCGAAATGATGGTCACGCTGGGCTCCATGCCGGTGATGCGCATCATCTCCCAGGCCACCCGGGTGATCGCCGAAGGCGAAGTGCTGCAGCTGTCCAAGGTGCGCGACGCCAGCACCACCGAAGAAACCTACATGGAAGTCATCCGCGGCAAGACCGCGATGCTCTTCGAGGCCTCGACCCACAGCGCGGCGGTGCTGACCCAGACCCCGGCGGACGTGGCTGAAGCGCTGCGCCAGTTCGGCGACAACCTGGGCATCGCCTTCCAACTGGTCGACGACCTGCTGGACTACAAGGGCGACGCCGAAACCCTGGGCAAGAATGTCGGCGACGACCTGGCCGAAGGCAAGCCGACCCTGCCGCTGATCTACACCATGCGCGAAGGCAACGCCGAGCAGGCGGCGCTGGTGCGCCAGGCGATCCAGAAGGGCGGCATCGAGGACCTCGAACGCATCCGTGAGGCTGTGGAGGCCGCCGGCGCGCTCGACTATACGGCCCGCCTGGCCCGCGAATACGCCGATCGGGCGATTGCCTGCCTGAATGTGCTGCCCGATTCCGAGCATCGCCAGGCGCTGGAAGAGCTGACCCGCTTCGCGGTGGCGCGTACCTTCTGATACCGCGCGGCCGTGAGAACAAACCGGAGCCCAGGCTCCGGTTTTTTTGTTTGGGCCGGGTGAAAGCATCGCGGCTAAAGCCGCTCCTACACAGGGACGTGCACGAAGGCTGTGCCCTGCCAGAACGCGTGGGAGCGGACTTGTCCGCGAGCTTTTGGGATCGGGCAGCAGGGTAACTCCGTAGGGCGGACAACGTCTTTCTTGGCCGCCGTTCCGTGCACCGTTGGCGGCCAGAAAAGCGCTGACCGCCCTACGCGACCCTTCGCCGCCGCGTGGGTTCAGGGCTTGATCGCCACCTTCAACACCCCGTCGCGCTGGTGGGAGAACAGGTCGTAGGCCTCGACGATGTCGTCCAGCCGGTAATGGTGGGTGACCAGCGCGCCGAAATCCGCCCGGCCGGAGGCCACCACGTTGAGCAGGCGGCGCATGCGTTCCTTGCCGCCCGGGCACAGCGACGTGATGATCTTGTGATCACCCAGCCCGGCATGAAAGGCGCCCAGCGGAATGCTCAGGTCCTGCGAGTAGACGCCCAGGCTGGACAGGGTGCCGCCCGGCTTGAGCACCCGCAGGGCCTGCTCGAAGGTGGTCTGGGTGCCCAGCGCCTCGATCGAGGCGTCCACGCCGCGCCCGCCGGTGAGTTTCAGGATCTCGTCCACCACGTCGACGTTGCGGAAGTTCAGCGCCACGTCGGCGCCCATGCGGCGGGCGACTTCCAGACGCTGGTCCACGCCATCCACCACGATGATGGTGCTGGCGCCACGCAAGCGTGCACCGGCGGTGGCGCACAGGCCGATCGGTCCCTGGGCGAACACCACGACGATGTCGCCGATGCGAATGTTCGCCGCCTCGGCGCCGGCGAAACCGGTGGACATGATATCCGGGCACATCAGCACCTGCTCGTCGCTGAGGCCGTCCGGCACCGGTGCCAAGTTGGCCTGGGCGTCGGGCACCAGCGCGAATTCGGCCTGCACGCCGTCGATGCTGTTGCCGAAGCGCCAGCCGCCCATCGGCTTGTAGCCATGGCAGCTGCAGCCGCCGTCCTGGCTCGGCACGCCGTCCTGGCAGGCGTAGGAGGTGAAGCTCGGGCAGATTGCGCCGGCAATCACCCGCTGGCCTTCCTGGTAGCCCTTCACGTTACTGCCCAGCTTCTCGATGATGCCGACCGGTTCGTGGCCGATGGTCAGGCCGCGCGCCACCGGGTATTCGCCCTTGAGGATGTGAATATCGGTGCCGCAGATGGTGGTGGTGGTGATGCGCAGCAGCGCGTCATTGGGCCCCACCTCGGGGATGGGCTTGTCCTGCAGTTCGATGCGGCCGGGTTCGACGAACACGGCGGCTTTCATCATGGCCATGTCACGCTCCTATGTGGGAAGAGTGTCAGGACACTCTAGCCCTCGGCGTGGCGCCGGTCGCGGTGGCGACTTGTCGCGCGCCGGGTGGTCACTCCTCGCCGGCGGCGAAGTCGTAGTTCATGGCGGTGGTCGGGCTCTGCAGGTAGTGGCCCTGGATGTAGTTCACGCCGGCCTGCCACAGGCTGGACAGCGCGCTGGCGGTCTCCACGGCGGGCATGATGCTCAGCCGGTTCTGAGCGTGCAGGCTGGCCAGCAGCGTCTTGATGCCTTCCAGTTGTTCCGGCTGGCCCAGTTCCCGCGTGAAGGAGGCGTCCAGCCTGACGTAATCGGCATCCAGGTGGCGCAGGGTATTGAGCGGATTGAGCGTGCAGCCGAACTGTACCAGCGCAACCTTGCAGTGCAGCGCGTGCAGCCCTTCGGCGAGCGCCTTGGCCTGCTTGAGGTAACTGACGGCATCGGTTTCGCGCAGCTGCAGCACCAGGCTGTCGGCGGGCAGGCGCGCGGCCTTGAGCACCGTGGTCAGCCAGGGCAGCAGGCCGGTGTCCTGCAGGCTGGCGTCCGTCAGGTGAATGAACAGGCGGGTGCTGTGCCCCTGGCCCAGGTGCTCGACCAGCTGCTTGATGGCGGCGAGCAGCACCCAGCGATCGATCTTCACGGCCAGCCCGGCCTGGCGGGCGGCGTCCAGAAATTCCGTCGGCGACAACTCGGCGCCCTGGGGCGAGACCAGCCGCAGCAGCGCTTCGTAATGTTCCTGGGTGTCGCCGCGCAGGCTGATGATCGGCTGGAACAGCAGTCGGAAACCGTTGGTTTCCAGCGCCTGGCGCACCATGGCTTCCAGGTTGCCGCGACTGGCTTCGGCAGCCAGTTCCTCGGTTGGATCGTGTCGCTTGAGGCCGGCGCGACCCTCCAGGCTGTCGGCGCAGCGGTGGGCGCGGTCGATGACGTCCTGGGCGCGGGCGGTCTTCTCGCTGAGCCCGGCGAGGCCGATGGCCAGGCTGACCTGCACGCTGCGGCCCTGGATGTCGAACAACTGGCCTTCCAGACGCTTGAGCAGCGTCTCCAGCGGCGCCTGCAACTGCTCCGGGGTCTGGCCGGGGTGCAGGATGGTGAACACGTCATCGCTGAAGCGCGCCAGGCGCGCCTCGGCGGGCAGTTGGCCGGGCAGCCAGCGAGCCAGCTCGGTCAGCAGCAGGCCGATGTCGCTGACGCCAAGCTCGGCGAGCAGCTGGGCATAGTGATTGAGTTGCAGGTAGGCGAGCGCGGAGGGCTGGCCGGCATTCACCGCACGCTCGGCAGCGGCGTCCATCAGCTCCAGGAAATGCGGACGGTTGTACAGACCGGTGAGCGGGTCGAGGGTGCTCGCCTCGCGCAGCCGCTCCTCCAGCTCGGTGTTGTCCGCATCGCGACGGATCACCACCTGGATGCAGGGCTCGCCGTCGTAGGTGGCCGGGGAAAAATGCATGCGGGCGCGGAAACCTTCGCCATCCTCGCGTACCCCGCCGCAGTTCAGCTCGCTGCGCCCGTTGCCGCTCTGGTAGCCCTTGAGGAATTCCTTGAAGGCGCCCTGATCGCCGGTGCCGATCAGGTCGATCATCGGCATGCCTTCCAGTTCGTCGGCATCGGCGTAGCCGAACAGTTCCAGATAGGCGCGGTTGGCGTAGATGTGCATGCCGTCGTGCACGTAGGCGATGGCGTCCACCGAGCTGTCGAGCAGCAACTGGCAGCGCTTCTCCGCCTCGTGCAGCGCCACTTCGGCGGCGCGGCGGGCGCGGCGCTCTTCCAGGTTGGCCAGCTCGCGCTGGGCGATGCGCATCAGGCGCTCGTCCTCGCCCTGCGGCAGGGCATCCTGGGCGCCCAGGCTCATGGCCTCGACAATCGCGTCGCTGATGTCGCGGGTCGGCATGCCGGCGGGCACCAGCTGGATGATCGGCAGGTCCTTGGCCTGGCGGCGAATGGCGAGGATCACCTCCTCGGGCGGCAGCAGCTGGCTGCTGGGCGCGCAGATCAGCAGGTCCCAGGTCTGTTGCAGGGCGCCTTGCAGATCCTCGGCCGAGGTCAGGCGCTGCACGCGGGTCGCGCGACCGGCGTTACGGAACAGGCTGACCAGGCGCTCGGCCTCATTTTGCGAGTCTTCGAGCAGCAGCAGGCGAACGGTTTTCTTGTCGATGGTCATGGCGGGGACGCAGCCCGAGCGGGCGAATAACGCTGGAAGGTGTGCCCGGAATCTTGCGGCGCGGCGCGCGGCGCGTCAAAACGCCCGGCCGAAGCTGTGACGTGGGTCGCTTGGGGTGAGGCGGGCGGGGCGGAGGGCTTTTTTGTGGGGCCGGCTTTACGCTGGCCGGACGAAGGTGGGGCGGGCAGCGGTGCCAGGTTTGGGCAATGTCGGCCGGGATAAACCCGGCCCTACAGGTTGCGTCGGGGCTGGAGGGCTTTTTGTGGGGCCGGCTTTACGCCGGCCGGACGGAGGCGGGGTGCTTGTGGTGCCGGGCGGGCCGGGATCAACCCGGCCGCGCCGGGTTACTCGGCGCTGCTGCGCGCCATGCCCAGGCGCTGGCCCATGACCACCGGGCTGAGGGCGGCGAGTTGCTCGTCCCAATCCACCTGGCCGGGTCCGAACAGCACGATGGCGGTGGAGCCGAGCTTGAAGCGGCCCATTTCCGCGCCCTTCTCCAGCGCGATCGGCGCGCGGGCGGCCTCGTCGTAGCGGAAGGTCTTCAGCGCGCGCTTGGGCGGCGTGACCAGCCCGGCCCACACGGTCTCGATACTGGCGACGATCATCGCGCCGACCAGCACCACGGCCATCGGGCCGTGCTCGGTGTCGAACAGGCAGACCACCCGCTCGTTGCGGGCGAACAGCTCGGGCACGTTTTCGGCGGTGGTCTGGTTCACCGAGAACAGGCGGCCGGGCACGTAGACCATCTCGCGCAGGGTGCCGCCCAGCGGCATGTGCACGCGGTGATAGTCGCGCGGCGACAGGTACACGGTGGCGAACTGGCCGCCCATGAACGGCGCGGCGCGCTCGGCGTCGCCGCCCAGCAGTTCCAGGGCGCTGAAGCTGTGGCCCTTGGCCTGGAAGATGCGCCCGTCGGTGATCGCGCCGAGCTGGCTGACGGTGCCGTCAGCCGGGCAGAGGATCGCGCCGGGCGTGGGGTCCAGCGGACGCGCGCCGTCCTTCAGAGCACGGGTGAAGAAGGCGTTGAAGTGTTCGTAGGCACTCAGGTCCTCGACCTGGGCCTGGCTCATGTCCACCTGGAAGTGCTCGGCGAAGCGGCGGATGAAGGCGTTCTTGAACCAGCGCACCCGGCATTCCGCGACGCAGCCAGCCAGGCGCGACAGCAGATGATGGGGCGTCAGGTACTGACTGAGGATGAACAGGCGGTCTTTGAAGGACATGGGGTTTCCTTGGGTTTGAACCTTAATTTTCTACAGGTGTGTCGGGATGGTTGCCCCATTCCGACCAGGAGCCGGCATAGCCCTTGACGCGCGGGTAGCCGAGCGCCTTGGCCACCAGATAGGTGAAGCCCGAGCGGTGATGGGTCTGGCAGTGGGTGATGATTTCCTTGTCGGGCGTGATGCCCAGGGCCTGCAGCTGTTCGGCGATGTTCGCACGGATACGCAGGGCACGCGCGCCGTCCATCCCGGCGGTCCATTCGTAATTGATTGCTCCGGGGATGTGCCCGCCCTTGGCGGCCAGTACCTTCTCGCCCCGGTACTCGGCCGGCGAACGGGCGTCCCAGATCACCAGGTCGTCGGCGCCCAGGCGACTCTGCAGGTAGTCGCGGCTGGCAATGGGCGCCTCGTCGAGGCGCAACTGCACGGGGCCGCCGGCGCGCGGCGGGACGTCATGGCTGAGCGGCAGGTCGGCCGCCAGCCAGGCATGCAGGCCGCCGTTCAGGTAGTGGTAGCGCCGGTGACCGATGACATCCAGCAGCCAGATGAAGCGCCCGGCCCAGCCACCGCCTTCGTCGTCGTACACCACATAGACGGCGTTGGCGCGATGCCCCAGTTCGCCGAACAGCGCCTCCAGATGCTCGCGGGACGGCAGCAGGCCGGGTGCCGGCGGTTGACCCAGCTGGGTGCGCTTGGGGTCGACATAGCGGGCGCCGGGAATATGTCCTTCGGCATAGCGGCCGCTGCTGGTCAGGTCGACGAGAATCAGCTCGGGCGCCGAGAGGCGCGGCAGCAGATCCGTGGCTTCGATCACCAGCGGCAGTTCGGAAAAGACGTCGCTCACGGCGGCTCTCCAGGGAAAGGGCGGGCGATTGTAGCGAAAAGCCGTGCGCAGGGTAGTGGGCCCGCCGCCGATAGTCAGGAGGGGGACGGGCTGTCCGCCACGCTGGCCTGCATGGCGCGCCGGCCGAAGGTCAGCGTGCCGCGTTCGATGACCCGTGCGGTCTTCTCCAGCAGCTCCAGCTGGCGATCCGAGAACGGCATGCCGTGCTGGTCGCCGAACAGCACCAGGCTGTTGCGCCCGCCCAGGTCGAAGCCGCGCATGATCATGTGCCGCTCATCGAACTGCTCGCGGATGTCCGGTGACAGCTTGCGGCACAGCCCGGCGTTGCGCTGCGGCGAGACATGCACCAGCACCGACTGGGCAACCAGTTGCGGCAGCAGCGGCCAGCGCCCCGGGTCGGCCTGCAGGCGCGGCGTGCGGGGCGGCAGGCCGTGCTGATGCAGGGCGATCAACTGGCCCTGACGATCGCTGAACAGCAGGGCGAAGCGTTGCAGTCCGCACAGTTCCAGCACCTGTGCGGCGCTGGCCAGCAGGTGCGGCAGGTTGAGGAACGCGCTTGGCTGCTGGCTGAAACGCTCGCACAGGTGTCGCCATTCCTCCGGGCGGAAGAAGCTGGAGAGCAGCGAGGGCGGCTCGGCGGCGGGCGGTCTGCGGCTGCCGGTCGGCCAGAGCAGCGCCAGGGCCGGGTGCCAGGCCGGGCCGGCCGGCAGCAGGCGGGCGCTGTCCACCGCCAGGCAGTGGACGCGCGTCTGCAGGCGCTCCAGCGGCAGGTCCAGGTACAGCGCGGTCAGGCGCTGCCAGCGCAGGCTGCGTGCATCGTCCCAGGCATGCTGGGCGGCCAGCGCCAAGGCGTTGGCCAGCAGCGCGCTGAGGGTCGGACGGGTCAGCCAGCGCAGCAGCTCGGGATTGTCGTCCTGCAGGTGCTGCAGGGGATTCGCGCCGGGGCGCCGCGCCAGGCGCAGGCACTGGATCAGCGTGTCGCGCTCGCGGCACAGCGCCTGGTAACCGAGGATCACCGCCTCGGGCAGCCGCCAGCGCCGGGCCAGCGCCAGGCCCAGCTCGACCAGCGGCACGCCGAACAGATCCTGTTCCACCGCGCGGGCCGGCTGGTGCTCGCCGAGCACGCGGGCCTCCCAACGCTGCAGCAGATCGGGAAAGGCCTGGGTCAGCGCCCAGAGGGGCGCCAGGAACAGCTGGCTGGCGCAGAGAATCTCGCCCTCCAGGCGCGCCATGCGGCTGGCGAACAGGCCGGCGGCCTGATGCTGGGCGTGCTGGCTGATCTGCAATAACTGGATCAGCGCAGGTGGCAAGGTGCTGGCGGAGCGCTCCGGTAGCCCCAGCAGGATCGCCTCGGCGCGGTTCACCCCCAGGCGCACCAGGGCGCTTTCCAGATGCTCGGTGGTGCCGCCCAGCGGCCCGGTTCCGTGGCGGTTGGCTTCGCGCAGCAGCGCCAGGGTCAGCGCCGGGCAGGTCTGCAGGCGCTGGGCAATGGTGTGCAGCGGGCGGTCAGCGCGCTGCAGTTCGCGGCGCAACTGCTCGCGCTGGCGGGCGGACACGGGCAGTTGGGCGCCATCCAGGCGTTCCAGCCAGGCATCGAGGCTGCGGGGCGGTGCGGAGCTGTCTGGCATGGGCATTTGGCGCATCCCTGAAAAATTCGCCTTCAGTTTGCCTGAAGGGCGCCGATAACCACTAGGGCATAACCGGTCGTCCGCTTCCTCCAGGATTCGTAGTCTTCAGTCATGGCAAAAATCATCGGTATTCTCGTCGTATTCAGTAGCGTGCTGGGCGGCTTCGCGCTTGCGGGCGGCAAGATCATGGCGCTGATCCATCCGTTCGAGCTGATCATCATCGGCGGTGCGGCGCTGGGTGCGTTCATCCAGTCGAACCGTGGCCACAACTCGTGGCGCATCATCAAGAAATCGCTGCGCATGTTCAGCTCGCGCTACAACCGGGCCTATTACCTGGAAGTGCTGCGGCTGGTCTACGACATCCTCACCAAGAGTCGTCGCGAAGGCATGATGGCCATCGAGGGCGACATCGAGGAACCCCACGAAAGTCCCATCTTCGCCAAGTACCCCAGCGTGCTGAACGACGAGCGCATGGTGGCGTATATCTGCGACTACCTGCGCATCATGACCAGCGGCAACATGGCCGCCCACGAGCTGGAAAACCTCTTCGAAATGGAGCTGGCCAGCCTCAAGGAAGAGCTGCATCACCCCGGCCACTCGGTGAGCAAGGTGGCCGATGCGTTGCCGGGCTTCGGTATCGTCGCCGCGGTGCTGGGTATCGTGATGACCATGGCCCTGCTCGGCGAAGCCGAGCAGGCGCGCATCGGTGAAAGCGTGGCCGCGGCGCTGGTGGGTACCTTCCTCGGCATTCTCGCCGCCTACGGCTTCATCGGCCCGTTGGCGGTGTGCCTGGAGCAGGATGCCCGCGAGGAACTGAACGTCTACGAGGCGATCAAGGCCAGCCTGATCGCCTCCGCCTCCGGCCTGCCGCCGACCCTGGCGGTGGAGTTCGGGCGCAAGGTGTTGCTGCCGGGGCATCGTCCCAGCTTCCAGGAGCTGGAACAGGCCATGCGCGGGAGCTGATGACAGGCGATGGAAAACAACCAGCCCATCATCATCAAGCGCATCAAGCGCTATGACAGCGGCCATCACGGTGGCTCCTGGAAGATCGCCCTGGCCGACTTCATGACCGCCATGATGGCGTTCTTCCTGGTGCTCTGGCTGATGTCGGTGTCCACGCCGCTGCAGCGGGCGATCATTGCCGGCTACTTCAAGGATCCGATCGGCTTCAGCGGTTCGACCAGCCAGCACGTCATCGACCTGGGCGGCTCGCCGCACCCGGCGCCGGATCGCACCCAGAACGTCGAGCTGAACGGCCCGCTCACCGAGGGGCTGAGCAATCCGGTGGACGTCGACGAGATCAGCAACCTGTCCGCCGAGCTGGATTTCGAGCGTCTGGAAATGCTGCGCCTGGAGCTGCAGAACGTCATCGAGGAAAGCCCCGAACTGCAGCGCTTCAAGGATCAGATCCTGATCGAAAGCACCCGCGACGGCCTGCGCATCCAGATCATGGATTCCGAGAATCGCCCCATGTTCGCGCTGGGCAGCGACCGCATGGAGCAGTACTTCGAGGACATCCTGCTGGCCCTGGGCGACACCCTGATCACCGTGCCCAACAAGATCACCCTCAGCGGTCACACCGACGCTCGCCAGTACTCGGCGGCGCGCGGTTTCGAAGGCAACTGGGAACTGTCCACCAAGCGCGCCAACGCCGCCCGCCGCGCGCTGGTGGCCGGTGGCTATCCGGAAGAGAACGTCGCCCAGGTGGTCGGTTACGCCTCTTCGGCGCTGTACAACCGCGCCGAGCCGTATAACCCGGCCAACCGTCGCATCGATATCGTGGTGCTGACCCGCAAGGCGCAGCAGGCGATGGAAGGCGAACCGGACGGCTCGGGCGGCCGCCTGCCTCCGCCGCAGGAGGCGCCACCGCCGCCGGTGCCGGCCGAGGAGGTGAAGCAGCGCATGGACCTGTTCCGCGACGGTCCGCTGAAGATGGATGAGCTGAAGCGGCAATAAGGCCGCGCACCTGTGGGGCCGGCTTCACGCCGGCCGACGGGGTTGCGGTTCTGTGCCGTGTGTCGATGCGGCCTGCCCCTGAGCCGGCGCGTGGTGGCCAACGCAGGCGTTGACCACCCTACGTCACCCGATTGCTCAATACTCGCGTTCCGGCAGGCTGGCGATGATGTGCCGGTAGCTGGCCAGCCGCTGCGGCTGGATGCGGCCTTCTTCGAGAGCCAGGAGCAGGGCACAGCCCGGCTCCCGGTCGTGGCGACAATCGCGGAAGCGGCAGCGGCCGAGCAGTTCGCGAAACTCGATGAAGCCGGCTTCCACATCGTCGCGGCTGACATGGCCCAGGCCGAACTCGCGGATGCCGGGCGAATCGATCAGGTCACCGCCCTCCGGGAAATGGAACAGCCGTGCCGTGGTGGTGGTGTGCGTGCCCTTGCCGGTCAGCTCCGAGAGCGCGCCGACCCGCAGATCGACCCCCGGCAGCAGGCTGTTGACCAGCGACGACTTGCCCACCCCCGACTGGCCGACGAACACGCTGATGCGGTTATCCAGCGCCGCGCGCAATTCAGCCATGCCGGCGCCGTCGTGGGCGGAAACTTCCAGCAGCGGATAGCCGAGCTGACGGTAGGTGGCGAGCAGGCTGTCGATGAACGCCGCGTTATCCTCGTCGAGCAGGTCGGCCTTGTTGAGCAGCAGCAGCGGGCGGATGCTGGCGTGCTCGGCGGCGATCAGGTAGCGGTCGATCAGGTTGGCATGTGGCTGCGGCAGCGGCGCGAAGACGATGACGATCTGGTCGACGTTGGCGGCCACCGGCTTGAGCTGGCCGCGCGTGTCCGGCCGGCACAGTTCGCTGGCGCGGGGCAGCTGCGCGACGATCACCCCCTGGCCCTGATTGCCGGCACGCCAGACGACCCGGTCGCCGGTGACCAGCGTGGGCAGGTTGGCGCGCAGATGGCAGCGGCAGATCTGTCCGTCGCCGTCCTCGACATCCACCTGCACGCCGAAATGGGCGATCACCAGGCCATGCTGTTCCGGACCCAGGTCGCCGCCTTCCAGCTCGTCAAGCATGCGCTCCTCGCGCTTGGCGGCGCGGGCGGCGCGCTCTTCCTGGATCTTGCCGATGCGCCAGTTTTGCCGGCGGGAGAGTTGGCGTTTGGACATGCTGGAGCCTGGTCGGGGGAGGGCGGGCATTCTATCACGGCGTACCGTGACGCCCGGGGTGCGACGATTCGTTCTGGCAAAGCGCCGCCAGGAAGCGGAGTATTTGACTCGGCCGGTCGGACCACTAGACTGCGCCGCCCCGACCCAAGGAGCCCTGCCATGCTGAACGCCCAGAACCTGATCTGGATCGACCTGGAAATGACCGGTCTGGATCCGGACAAGGACCAGATCATCGAAATGGCCACCATCGTCACCGACAGCCAGCTCAACGTGCTGGCCGAAGGGCCGGTGATCGCCATCCACCAGAGCGACGCGATTCTCGCCGGCATGGACGAGTGGAACACCCGCCAGCACGGCCAGTCCGGGCTGACCGAGCGGGTGCGCCAGAGCCGCATCGAAGTTGCCGAAGCCGAAGCGCTGACCCTGGCCTTCCTGGAGGAATGGGTACCCAAGGGCGCCTCGCCGATCTGCGGCAACAGCATCTGCCAGGACCGCCGCTTCCTCTATCGCTACATGCCGACCCTGGAAGCCTATTTCCACTACCGCAACCTGGACGTTTCCACCCTGAAGATCCTCGCCGACCTGTGGGCGCCGGCGGTGAAGGAGAGCTTCCAGAAGAAGGGCAGCCACCTGGCGCTGGACGACATCCGCGAATCCATCGCCGAACTGCGCCACTACCGCGAGCATTTCATCAAGGCGTGATGGAATACCGTGCCGTGGCGAGGGTGGACAAGGAAAAGCGTTGTCCACCCTACGGCGGTTCCGGCTCTCAGCGCCGTGGGGTGGCCGGCACTTCCCTGCCGCCAGCTATTCCTGGCCCCGTCCGTGCCGCTCCAGCGCCCAGGCGACATGCTCGCGCACCAGTTCGGACGGGTCGTCGCGACGCAGCTCCAGCGCCTCGATCACCGCGATGGTGCTCGGCGCATTGCCCAGCCCCACCGCCAGGTTGCGCAGCCAGCGCTGATAGCCGGCGCGGCGCAGCGGCGAGCCTTCGGTGCGCTGCAGGAATTCCTCCTCGCTCCAGCGAAACAGCGCGGCCAGCTGGCTGCTGTCCAGGCCGTGACGCGGCAGGAAATCGCTTTCCCCGGTGGGCCGCGCGAAGCGGTTCCACGGGCAGACCAGCTGGCAGTCGTCGCAGCCGAACACCCGGTTGCCGATCAGCGGGCGCAACTCCGGCGGAATCGCGCCCTTGAGCTCGATGGTCAGGTAGGAGATGCAGCGTCGCGCATCCAGCAACCGTTCTCCGGCGAACGCGCCGGTCGGGCAGATATCCAGGCAGGCCCGGCAGGAGCCGCAGTGGTCGCGCGTGACGGGTTCGTCCATCGGCAGCGGCAGGTCGACGAACAGCTCGCCGAGGAAGAACCAGCTGCCGGCCTTGCGGTTGAGCAGCAGGGTGTTCTTGCCGATCCAGCCGAGTCCCGCCTGCTGGGCCAACGCCTTTTCCAGCACCGGCGCGCTGTCGACAAAGGCGCGATGGCCGAACGGACCGACCACCGCCTGAATGCGCTCGGCCAGCTGTTGCAGACGCTTGCGCACCAGCTTGTGATAGTCGCGGCCCAGCGCGTAGCGCGACACGTAGGCCTGTTCGGGATCGGCCAGGCGCCGGGTCATCTCGGTGTCGCCGGGCAGGTAATCCATGCGCACGGAAATCACCCGCAGGGTGCCTTCCACCAGTTCGGCTGGCCGCGAGCGCTTGTGGCCGTGGGCGGCCATGTAGTCCATTTCGCCCTGATAGCCGGCGGCCAGCCATTCGTGCAGGCGCCGTTCGTGCTCGTCCAGCTCGACGTCGGCGATGCCCACCTGCTGGAAACCCAGCTCGCGGCCCCAGTCCTTGATGGACTGCGCCAGTTGCGCGGGGTCGGGAAGGGTGGCGGGCATGGCGGGACGGCGGGCTGATGAAGATGCGTATAATTCTGCCAGACATTGGAGTGACCCATGGCACGCTCTTGCGACGAACTGCCCACCGCCCTGTATTCCGCGGCCCAGGTGCGTGACCTCGACGCCCGGCTGATCGCCGCCGGCACGCCCGGTTTCGAGCTGATGCAGCGCGCCGCCCATGCCGCCTGGCGCGCCCTGCGCCAGCGCTGGCCGGACGCGCGGCAGCTGACCGTGCTGGCCGGACGCGGCAACAACGCCGGCGATGGTTATCTCCTGGCGACGCTGGCCATGCGCGCCGGGTGGTCGGTGCACGTGCTGGCGGTCGGCGATCCCGCGCAGCTGCAGGGCGATGCCGCGCAGGCCTGCGCCGAGGCCCGGCAGAGCGGCGTGCCGGTCGAACCCTGGCGCGCCGGCGCGGCGCTGACCGGCGTGCTGGTCGATGCGCTGTTGGGCACCGGCCTGCAGGGCGAGGTGCGCGAGCCCTACGCCGCCGCCATCGCCGCCATGAACGCCAGCGGCCTGCCGATCCTCGCCGTGGATATTCCCTCGGGCCTGTGCGCCGACAGCGGTCGGGTGCTGGGCTGCGTGGTGCGCGCGCAACTGACGGTGACCTTTATCGGTCTGAAGTTCGGGTTGTTCAGCGGTGTCGGGGCGGATGTGGTCGGCGAGCTGATTTTTGATGATCTGCAGGCGGATGCGACATTGGTTGCGGCCACGCCGTGGCTGGCGCAGCGTCTCGCTGGGCAGGTGGTGCCGCGCCTGGCGCCGCGCCGACCCACCGCTCACAAGGGCCACTTCGGTCATGTGCTGGTGGTCGGTGGTGAACGCGGCACCGGCGGCGCCGGCCTGCTCGCGGCACAAATGGCCTTGCGCGGCGGCGCGGGCCTGGTTTCGCTGGCGACCCGCCCGGAAAATACCGCCGCCGCCCTGGCGCGTTGCCCGGAAATCATGGCCGCCGGCCTGTCCTCGGCCAACCAGTTGCTGCCGCTGCTGGCGCGCGCCAGTCATCTGGTGGTTGGCCCGGGGCTGGGGCAGGGCGCCTGGGCGCGCAGCCTGTTGTCCGCCGTGGCGGCCTGCGGCAAACCGCAGGTGTGGGACGCCGATGCGCTGAATCTGCTGGCTGCCGGCACCGTGCGCCTGCCGGCCGGCGCGTTGCTGACGCCGCACCCCGGCGAGGCGGCGCGCTTGCTGGGCATCGACACGCGGGAGGTGCAGGCCGATCGCCGCGGCGCGGCGCTGGATCTGGCCCGGCGCTATGGCGCCGTGGTGGTGCTCAAGGGCGCCGGCAGCCTGGTCGCCGCGCCGGACGGTCGGCTGATGCTCTGCGACCAGGGACATCCGGCCATGGCCAGCGCCGGGCTCGGCGATGTACTGGCCGGGCTGCTGGGCGCGCTGCGCGCCCAGGGACTGGAGGCCTTCGAGGCCGCCTGCCTGGGCGTGTGGCTGCATGCCCGGGCCGGTGTGCGGCTGGGTGCCGGCGGACGCGGGCTGGTGGCCAGTGACCTGATTGCTGTCATACGAGAATTGCTGGAGGAGCATGCCCCATGTCTGAACTGACCCTGTACGCCGACGACGAAGCGGCCATGTTGGCGCTGGGTGCGCGCCTGGCGACCGTCAGCGAAGGGCGGGGCGTGATCTACCTGCATGGCGACCTGGGCGCCGGCAAGACCACGCTGTCGCGCGGCATCGTGCGTGGCTTCGGTCATGCGGGGGCGGTCAAGAGCCCGACCTTTACCCTGGTCGAGCCCTACGAGCTGGGCATGGCGCGCATCTATCACTTCGACCTGTACCGGCTGGTCGACCCCGAGGAGCTGGAGTTCCTCGGCATTCGCGACTACTTCGCCGGCGATGCCCTGTGTCTGGTGGAATGGCCGCAGCGCGGCGCCGGCGTTTTGCCAAGGGCGGACCTGGACATTACCATTACCTCCCATGAAGCTGGTCGCGCGCTGCGGCTGAGTCCGCGCAGCCCGCGCGGCGAGGCCTGGTGTCAGGCGCTGGCGCTGCCGGAATGAGCAAGCGGATGGAAAAACTTATGCGAGTCGCCGCTGCGTTCGTCGGGATTGCGATGCTCCTCGGGATGACGGCGCAGGCCATGGCCGCCGAGGTGCAGGGTGTGCGCCTGTGGCGCGCGCCGGACAACACCCGCCTGGTCTTCGACCTCGCCGGGCCGGTCGAGCACAGCGTGTTCACGCTCAGCGCGCCGGACCGCCTGGTGATCGACATTCCGGCCGGCCAGATGAAGGCCGCGCTGGAACAGCTGTCCGTGGAAAACACCCCGATCAAGGGCCTGCGCTCAGCGCTGCGTACGCCCACGGAGCTGCGCATCGTCATCGATCTTTCTGCGCGGGTGACGCCGCGCAGCTTCAGCCTGCCGCCCAACCAGCAGTACGGCCATCGCCTGGTGGTTGACCTGTATGACGAGGGTGCCGCGCCGGATGCGCCCAACGTGGCGGCCACCGCCGCCGCGGTGCCGCCGGTTCGCGTGGCGCCGTCGCCGAGCGCCAAGCGTGACGTGCTGATTGCCATCGACGCCGGCCATGGCGGGGAAGATCCCGGCGCGCTGGGGCCGCGCGGGGTGCGCGAGAAGGACGTGGTGCTGGCCATCGCCCGCGAGCTGCAGCGCCAGATCAACGCCGAGAAGGGCTTCAAGGCCCAGCTGGTGCGCACCGGCGACTATTTCATCCCGTTGCGCAAGCGCACCGAGATCGCCCGCAAGATGGGCGCCGACCTGTTCGTTTCCGTGCATGCCGATGCGGCGCCGCGCACCTCGGCGTCCGGCGCCTCGGTGTTCGCCCTGTCCGACCGGGGCGCGACCTCGGAAACCGCGCGCTGGCTGGCCGACACGGAAAACCGTTCCGACCTGATCGGCGGTGACGGCGGCGTCAGCCTCGACGACAAGAACCCCATGCTGGCCGGTGTGCTGCTCGACCTGTCGATGACCGCTTCGCTGTCTTCCAGCCTGGATGTCGGCCAGAAGGTGCTGACCCAGATGGGCCGTATCACCCCGCTGCACAAGAGTCGGGTGGAACAGGCGGGCTTCATGGTGCTCAAGTCCCCGGACATCCCCTCGATCCTGGTGGAGACCGGCTTCATCACCAACCCCGGCGAGGCCGGCAAGCTGCAGAAGGCCGCGCACCAGCAGGCGCTGGCCCGCTCGATCCAGCAGGGCATCCGCCAGTTCTTCCACACCAGCCCGCCGCCGGGCACGCTGCTGGCCTGGGAGCGCGACGCCAAGCTGATCGCCGAGGCCGCGCCGATCGCCCGCACCCACAAGGTCAGCGCCGGCGAGAACCTGCTGCAGATCGCCCAGCGCTACCAGATCAGCCTGGCGAGCCTGCGTCGGGCCAACAACCTGAACAACGACATGATCCGCATCGGCCAATCCCTGCGCATTCCTGGTACCAGCCTGGCGGTGCAGCCATGAGTGAAGCGCGGCGCATCCAGCTGCTCAGTCCGCGGCTGGCCAACCAGATCGCTGCCGGCGAGGTGGTCGAACGGCCGGCCTCGGTGATCAAGGAACTGCTGGAGAACTGCCTGGACGCCGGCGCCCGGCGTATCGATGTGGACGTCGAGCAGGGCGGCATCAAGCTGTTGCGCGTGCGTGACGACGGCGGCGGCATTCCGGCCGACGACCTGCCGCTGGCCCTGGCCCGCCATGCCACCAGCAAGATCCGCGAGCTGGACGATCTGGAGGCGGTTGTCAGCCTGGGCTTTCGCGGCGAAGCGCTGGCTTCGATCAGCTCGGTTTCCCGTCTGACCCTGACCTCGCGCACCGCCGAGGCGGGTGAAGCCTGGCAGGTGGAAACCGAAGGCCGCGACATGGAATCGCGCGTGCAGCCGGCGGCCCATCCGGTCGGTACCACCGTGGAAGTGCGCGACCTGTTCTTCAACACCCCGGCCCGGCGCAAGTTCCTGCGTACCGAGAAGACCGAATTCGAGCATCTGCAGGAAGTCATCAAGCGCCTGGCGCTGGCGCGTTTCGACGTGGCGTTCCACCTGCGCCACAACGGCAAGAGCGTGCTGGCGCTGCACGAGGCGCCCGATGCGCAGACCCGTGCGCGACGGGTGGCGGCGGTCTGCGGGCCGGCCTTCCTGGAGCAGGCGCTGCCGGTGGAGATCGAGCGTAACGGTCTGCGCCTGTGGGGCTGGGTCGGGCTGCCGACCTTCTCGCGCAGCCAGGCCGACCTGCAGTACTTCTATGTCAACGGCCGCATGGTGCGCGACAAGCTGGTCGCCCACGCGGTGCGCCAGGCCTATCGCGACGTGCTCTACAACGGTCGGCACCCGACGTTCGTGCTGTTCCTGGAACTCGATCCGGCGACGGTCGATGTCAACGTGCACCCGACCAAGCACGAGGTGCGCTTTCGCGACAGTCGCACGATTCACGACTTCCTCTACGGCACCCTGCACCGTGCCCTGGGCGAGG
>NZ_DATJCS010000033.1:0-41833 GCF_035497915.1 Pseudomonas sp. | reverse complement strand
GTGATGACATCGCCCGGGCGCAGGCCGATGGCCACTGCCGGGCCGCCCTGCACCTCCTTGATCACCACGCCGCCCTGCAGGTCCAGGCTCTTGCGCTGCTCGGCGGTCAGCTCGATGACCGTCACGCCCAGCCGGTTGGCGCTGCGTTCGGCGCCGTTGTCGCCACGCGGCATGGCCACGGGGTCGCCTTCCTCGGGGAGGGCACCGATGGTCACGTTGAGGGTGCGGCGCTGGCCTTCGCGCATCACTTCCAGGCGCGAGGTAGTGCCTGGCTTGAGGATGCCGACGCGGTGCGGCAGGTCGCTGGACATCACGATGGGATGGTTGTCCAGGCGCAGGATCACGTCGCCGACCCGCAGGCCGCCCTTGGCCGCCGGGCCGTCTTCCAGCACCTGGGCCACCAGGGCGCCGGCGGGCCGGTCGAGGCCGAAGGATTCGGCCAAGTCCTTGTTCACTTCCTGGATCACCACGCCGAGCCAGCCGCGGCTGACCTTGCCGGTTTCCTTGAGCTGGTTGGCCACGTCCAGGGCGACGGTGATCGGGATGGCGAACGACAGGCCCATGAAGCCGCCGGAGCGGGTGAAGATCTGCGAATTGATGCCCACCACTTCGCCGTCCAGGTTGAACAGCGGGCCGCCGGAGTTGCCCGGGTTGATGGCCACGTCGGTCTGGATGAACGGCACATAGCTTTCGTTGGGCAGGCTGCGGCCCTTGGCGCTGACGATGCCGGCGGTTACCGAATAGTCGAAGCCGAACGGCGAGCCAATGGCCAGCACCCATTCGCCGACCTTGAGGTTCTCGGACCTGCCGAGCTTCACGGTGGGCAGGTTCTTGCCCTCGATCTTCAGCAATGCCACGTCGCTGCGCGGGTCGGCGCCCACCAGCTTGGCTTCCAGTTCGCTGCGATCGGACATGCGCACGAGGATCTCGTCGGCGTCGGCGACCACGTGGTTGTTGGTCAGCACATAGCCGTCGGAGGAAATGATGAAGCCCGAGCCCAGCGACTGGGCCTCGGGTTGCCGGTCGTTGCGCGGCACCTGCGGCAGGTTGCGCTCGAAGAACTCGCGAAACAGCGGCGGCAGGCCTTCCAGGTCGGGAACCATCAGTTGCGACTGGCCGCGCGCCGGCATCTTCTGCCGGGTGCTGATGTTGACGACGGCGGGCGAGGCCTCTTCCACCAGTTCGGTGAAGTCCGGCAACTGGGCTTGCGCCGTCAGGGCGTGGCTGCCCAGCAGCACGAGCAGCAGGGCGCCCACATAAGTCCGTAGTTGTGCTTTCAAGATTTACTCCCCTTTGCCAAGAGCTACAAAGTCCGGCCGGTGCACGGTCAGACAGGCGCGCAGCACGACTGGCTGCCACGCCGGATCATCCGCCGTGCGCAAGCTGCGCCAGCGAATGTAGATCCAGGTGCCGAACAGGCCCGCCAGGCCGCAGAGGATCACCCAGGGCTCGCCGGCCCCCAGGCGATCGGCCAGCAGGGCGATGGCGAACAGCCCCAGCAGGGGCAGGAGATAGGCCTGGATGGAGGCGGCGAGCAGCGCTCGCTCCGGTACGCCGATGGCGACGGCGTCGCCGACGTTCAGGTGCAGGTCGGTGAGCGCCCGCACCTGTCCGCGACGCTCGCTGACCCCCAGGCTGTTCATCAGGCCCTGGCCGCAGCCGGCGCGCGCCGAGCAGCTGGCGCAGGCGCCACGACGCAGGGTTTCCACCCAGACGGCGTCGGCTTCCACGGCGATGACGCGACCTTCCTGTTCAATCACTGCAACACGACTCCCGAGCCGGAACGAATCGACAGGGCAACCCGCTCGGCGGTGCCCAGCGGAATCTCGCCGATCACCGTGACCAGCAGATCGCCCTGGTCGGTGGCCAGGCGCCGCGACACGGCGGCGGTGGGCCCCAGCTGGCTGCGCTGGTCAATGCTCAGGCCCTCGCGCCAGGGCTCCAGGAACACGGAAAAACGCGCCAGGCCGTCACCATACACCAGCCAGGCTACCGGGGGATCCTCGCGCGAGGCGCGCTGTTCGACGATGCGGGTGAGGGCGAAGCCGGCCGGCAGCCATTCCGAGCGCCAGGCCTGTTCTTCCAGCGGACGCACCTCGCGGTCGGTGACCGGGCGGCAGGCTTGTCCGGCCTGCAGGTTCGCCTGGGCGCCGGGTTCGAAGACGATGTACTGGAAGCGTTCCAGCGGCTGGCCGTTCTCGTTGAGCAGCAGCGACTTGAGCGGCAGGGCGGTTTCACGGTCCAGATACAGCTCGAAGCCGTAACGGTGCTGATCGCGTGGGCGCAGCGAGAGCACCACGGTTTCGCGGCCGGCCACCCGCGACAGGCCGGCGGTGCGGATGTCGTACCACTGGGCGAGCGTGCGCGGTTCGACGCGGCGCAGACCGTTCGCCTGGTTCTCCACGATCTGCTCGTAGCGCGGGCCGGTCATGCACTCCAGCCGGCCATTGTTGCGCAGGCTCTCATGGAACGCGCCATCCAGCTGCAGGATGTGCTCGCGCACCTGGCCATCGCGCACCTGGCGGTGGATTTCATGGCTGGAGAAGCTGCCATTGCGTTCGTAGACGAAGGCGCCCTGAAACTCCTGGCGCTGCTCGGCCTCCTGCAGGCGCAGCAGCCAGCTCTGGCTGTCCGCGCCCAGGGCCAGCGGACTGATCAGTGCGCCGGCCAACAAGCATGGAATGAAGCGCATGCGACTCCCTGTCAGCGATTTTCCAGACTGGCGGCCCGTGCGTGGGGCAGGGTGGTTTCTGCGCCGCTGCCGGCCTGGCGGGCATGCTGGCGCACGTAGTCGAGCAGACGCTGGTCCTCGGCGGCCAGTTGCCGCTCCTGGTCGGCGGGCACGGCCAGGGCGGCCTCGCCGGAGGTGCTGTAGCCCGCCAGTACCGCCGGCCCCTGCACCACCAGGGGAGCCGCGCTGCCGGACGGCGCAACGGGTTGCACGGTCTGCTGGGCCATCTGCGCGCCGTCAAGCGCGTCCTGGTTGTAGAAGCGCACCCCGGCCAGCACGGCCACGGTGACGGAGGCGGCGATGGCCACGCGACCGACGCTGCGCCAGATCGGCAGGCCGGCGCGTGCGGGGCGCAACGCAGGCTCCTCATCCAGCGCGGCGCTGACGCCGGCGGCGAGGCTCAGGCTCGGCGTAAAGTACTCGCCGCGCATGGCTGCACGGGCGATCTGGTAGCGCGACCAGGTGGCCCGCAGCTCCGGTTCGCCGCCAGCGGCGAGCACGCGGCGCAACTCGAGCTCGTCCGCCTCGTTATCCATCACCGCGGACAGCGATTCCCGCAGGGATTCACGGTTCATTTCTTTCCTCTCTTGGCTCATCGCCCCACCGTCTCAGATCTGCTCGTGCAACAGGGGTTGCAACGCCTTGTCTATGACCTCACGCGCTCGGAAGATGCGTGAGCGCACGGTTCCCACCGGACACTGCATGACGCTGGCAATGTCCTCATAACTCAGCCCGTCGAACTCACGCAAGGTCAGCGCCGTGCGTAGATCTTCGGGCAACTGCTGAATGGTGCGATGCACCGTCGCTTCGATTTCGTCCCGCAGCATCGCGCGTTCGGGTGACTCGATGTCCTTGAGGGCGTGGTCGCCATCGTAGAACTCGGCATCCTCGGCGCTGACATCGTTATCCGGCGGACGCCGACCTCTGGCGACCAGGTGGTTCTTGGCCGTGTTGATGGCAATGCGATACAGCCAGGTGTAGAAGGCGCTTTCCCCGCGGAAGTTGCCCAAGGCCCGATAGGCCTTGATGAAGGCTTCCTGAGCCACATCCTGAGCTTCATGCGAGTCATGCACGAAGCGCACGATCAGCCCGAGGATCTTGTGCTGATACTTCATCACCAGCAGATCGAAAGCCCGGCGGTCTCCCTGCTGTACACGCTCGACGAGCTGCTGGTCCTGCTCCTGGGTTAGCATGCGAACTCCTCTCCGCATCTTTCCCGCCGCACTGGCTGCCGGTCTGGCTTACGTCGATAGACCCAGGCGTTATGCAAAAAGTTCTCCCCCGTACAGGCAAGCGGATTATCGAGGCAAGGCTCGCCGCACATCAGGCCCACTGCCTGTCGTTGTTCATATTCAGGCGTCTGGTTGTGGATGTTGTGGCGCGCCTTGGCGAAGCAGGGCGCGCGAAGCAATCCTGCTATGGAAAACCGATTCGGCAAAAAGTTCCGCACGTTGTGCATCCTCCCCTGTCGTGCTCGCTATTGTGTCGACCGAGCCCCCGATATACTAGACGCCGTTATTTCGCGGGATTCACTTCATGAGCCAGCATTTCGGGCACGACGTACTGATCATCGGCAGCGGCGCCGCCGGCCTCACCCTGGCCCTCACCCTGCCGGACAACCTGCGCATCGCGGTGCTCAGCAAGGGGCAGCTGGACAATGGCTCGACCCCCCACGCCCAGGGCGGCGTGGCCGCCGTGCTGGATGACGCCGACACAGTGGATTCCCATGTGCAGGACACGCTGGTCGCCGGCGCCGGGCTGTGCCGGCCGGACGCGGTGCGCTTCACCGTCGAGCACAGCCGTGCTGCCATCGAATGGCTGATCGCCCAGGGCGTGCCCTTTACCCGCGAGAACTCGGCCCACGACGATAACGGCTTCGGCTTCCACCTGACCCGCGAGGGCGGGCACAGCCACCGGCGCATCATCCATGCCGCCGATGCCACGGGCGCCGCCATCTTCAATACCCTGCTGGACAAGGCCCGCCAGCGGCCGAACATCGAGCTGCTGGACGAGCGTGTGGCGGTCGACCTGATCACCGAACACAAGCTGGGCCGTCCGGGCCGGCGTTGCCTGGGTGCCTACGTGCTGAACCGGGCGACCGGCGAGGTGGACACCTTCGCGGCGCGTTTCGTGGTGCTGGCCTGCGGCGGTGCCGCCAAGGTCTACCTGTACACCAGCAATCCGGACGGCAACACCGGCGACGGCATCGCCATGGCCTGGCGCGCCGGTTGCCGGGTCGGCAATCTGGAATTCAACCAGTTCCATCCGACGTGCCTGTACCACCCGCAGGCCAAGAATTTCCTGATCACCGAGGCGCTGCGTGGCGAGGGCGCGCTGCTCCGGCTGCCCAATGGCGAGCGCTTCATGCCGCGCTTCGACGAGCGTGCCGAGCTGGCGCCCCGCGATGTGGTGGCGCGGGCCATCGACCACGAGATGAAGCGCCTGGGTATCGACTGCGTGTACCTGGACATCAGCCACAAGCCGGCGGCGTTCATCAAGGAGCACTTCCCCACGGTCTACGAACGCTGCCTGGACTTCGGCATCGACATCACCCGCCAGCCCATCCCGGTGGTGCCGGCGGCGCACTACACCTGCGGCGGCGTGCTGGTGGACCAGCATGGCCTGACCGACGTGCCGGACCTCTATTCCATCGGCGAGTCCAGCTTCACCGGCCTGCACGGCGCCAACCGCATGGCCAGCAATTCCCTGCTGGAGTGCTTCGTGTACGCCCGTTCGGCGGCGCAGGACATGCTCGCCAAGCTGGACGCCACCGAGTTGCCGCAGGCGCTGCCCAGCTGGGACGCCAGCCAGGTCACCGATTCCGACGAGGACGTGATCATCGCCCACAACTGGGACGAGCTGCGGCGCTTCATGTGGGACTACGTGGGCATCGTGCGCACCACCAAGCGCCTGCTGCGCGCCCAGCACCGGGTCAGGCTGCTGCTCGCCGAGATCGACGAGTTCTATTCGAACTACAAGGTCACCCGCGACCTGATCGAACTGCGCAACCTGACGCTGGTCGCCGACCTGATGATCCGCTCGGCGCTCGAGCGCAAGGAATCGCGCGGCCTGCACTACACGCTGGACTACCCGAACTTGCTGCCCGAGGCGGTCGATACCATCCTGACGCCCTGATGCGATTGCGCCCGGCTGGGCCGGGCGCAATCCGCCGTTGCCGGCATCTAGGGCAGCAGGATCACCTTGCGGCATTCGTCCTGATGTTTGTCGAACAGCTCGTATCCCTTGGCGGCCTCTGCCAGGGGCAGGCGGTGGCTGATGATGATCTCGGGCGATAGTCGACCCTGTTCGATATGTTCCAGCAGCTGCGGCAGCAGCGCCTGGACGTGGGTCTGTCCCATCTTGAACGTCAGCCCCTTGTCGAAGGCATCGCCGAACAGGAAGCCGTGCAGGAAGCCGGCATAGACCCCCGGCACGCTGACCACGCCACCCCGGCGTACGGCGGCGATGCACTGGCGCAGCACCTTGCCGACGCTGGTTTCCAGCTTGAGGGTGGCCAGCACGGTTTCCGTGGTGCTGCCCTTGGCCTCGAAGCCGACGGCGTCGATAGCGGCATCCACGCCGCGATGTCCGGCAGTCTGCTCGATGATGGTTGCCGCGGGGTCGTCGTCCTGGGTGAAATCGATGGGAATGACGCCATAGGCCTCCTGGGCGAACTGCAGCCGGTGGGCGAATTGGTCGACCATGAAGATCTGCTCGGCGCCGAGCAGGCGCGCGCAGGCCGCAGTCATCAGCCCCACCGGCCCGGCCCCGTAGATAGCCACGCTGGAGCCGGCCTTCAGGCCGGCGTTCACCGCCGCCTGGTAGCCGGTGGGCAGGATATCGGTGAGAAAGAGTACGCGCTCGTCGGGTAGCGAGGTGGGCACCTTGAACGGCCCTGTGTTGGCCTGGGGCACCCGCACAAACTCTGCCTGGCCGCCGGGAATACCCCCATACAGATGGCTGTAGCCGAACAGCGCCGCGCCCGGGGGGATTTGCTTTTTGTTGAGAATCGCACCCCGCCCCGGGTTGGTGGTTTCGCAGGCGGCGAACAGGTCCTGGCGGCAGAAGAAGCAGTCGCCGCAGGCGATCACGAAGGGCACGATGACCCGGTCGCCGGGCTTGAGCGCCGTCACTCCGGTTCCGACTTCCTCGACGATGCCCATGAACTCGTGTCCAAGGATGTCGCCGTCGCGGGTCTCTGGAATCTTGCCGTGGTAGAGGTGCAGGTCGGAGCCGCAGATTGCCGTGGCCGTGACACGCAGCAGGATATCGTCGGGCTGCTGCAGCTGCGGGTCGGGAACAGTGTCGACTCTGACGTCGTGAGCGCCGTGGTAGGTCAGTGCACGCATGGGGTTCTCCGCTTCCGGGTGAAGGAAATCCCTGGTGAGAGCTTCCAGACCTTGGTGGGCAGCGGCAGGGGCTGCCGGTTCCTTCTTCGGGATCGGCGTGCCTGGGAGGTAGGGGGCGGCTAGCTCGGGTCGGCCCAGCGGTTGCGGCTGAATTTCAGCCGCACGCGCAGACGTCGGTGCTGGTCGGGCGGCAGGGCGTCACGGGGAATGCACAGGCCCTGGCTGAACCCGCGGCCGGGGCGGCGGTAGCGCAGCACGATCAGCCAGGGCAGTGCCAGGCTGTCGGGCAGCAGGCGCACCGCCTGCCAGCCGTGGGCGGTGCTGAACAGATGCCAGCCGCTGGCGTCGCGACGCAGGGCGGTAACCGCGGTCGGTGAGCGCAGCAGCAGATGGCGCGGCAGGGTCCACAGGGCGTGCAGGCCGCACAGGAACACGCCGGTGAGCTGCGCCCAGGCCGGCAGCGCGGCGAGCAGCAGGGCGGCCAGGGCCAGCGCCAGGCTCAGCAGGTAGGTCGCCAGCAGCAGTCGCGAGGACCGCCAATGGCACTCGAAGGACTCACTTGGGCTGGACACGGTCCAGGATCATCTTGACGATGCGGCGCAGGTCAGCGTCCTCGGGCTCGCCGCGCTGCATGAACCAGCCGAACATGTCCTGGTCCTCGCATTCCAGCAGTTGGCGGTAGCGCGCCTGGTCTTCCGGGTCCAGGTTCGGGTAGACCTCCTGAACGAAGGGCACCAGCAGCACGTCCAGCTCGAGCATGCCGCGACGGCTGTGCCAGAAAAGACGCTTGAGTTCGATATCGTCGGCCATGCGAGGCTCCTTAGCAGAGAGGCCGGCATTATAGGGTCTGGCCGTGTCTCGTCGCGAGCCGGGTCGCCAGGTCCGCAGGTGGCCCATGCGGCGAGAAGATGGCAACCGCTGACAAGCACCACTCAGCCCCTCTATGATCTGCCTTTTCCACACCGAGCCCAGGCATCCTCATGGCCGAATCCGCATTCTTCAGCCCCTTGACCCACGAAGGGGTGTTCGCCGTGCGCGGAACGGACGCCGGCACGTTCCTGCAGGGCCAGCTGACCTGCAATATCAAGTACCTCACCGGGCGCGCCAGTCTGGGCGCGCGCTGCACCCCCAAGGGTCGCATGCAGTCGAGCTTTCGCATCGTGCCGCAGGGCGATGGCTTCCTGCTGGCCCTGGCCGGCGAGCTGCTCGAAGCGCAGCTGGCCGATCTGAAAAAGTACGCCGTGTTCTCGCGGGGCACCCGTCTGGCGGACGAGAGCGCCCAGTGGGTGCGTTTCGGCCTCTACAACGGCGATGCCGCGTTGGGTTCGCTCGGTCTTGACGTGCCCGCCGAGGCCAACGCCCTGGTCGAGTCCGATGGACTGTTGGGTATTCGCCTGTCCGCTGGGCGCCTCGAGGTGTGGGCGCCGGCCGAACGTGCGGCCGCCGTGCGGGCCAGCCTGGCGCAGCAGATGCCGGAGGCGCCGCTCAACGACTGGCTGCTGACCCAGGTACGGGCCGGCATTGGCCAGGTATTTGGTGCCACCCGCGAGCTGTTCATTCCGCAGATGATCAATCTGCAGGCGCTGGATGGCGTCAGTTTTCGCAAGGGCTGCTACACCGGCCAGGAGATCGTCGCCCGCATGCAGTACCTGGGACGCCTGAAGCGACGCATGTACCGTCTGGCGGTGCAGGCCGAAGCCCCGCCGGTGCCTGGCGTCGAGTTGTTCTCGCCGGTGCATGGCAGCAGTGTCGGGGAAGTGGTACTGGCTGCGCGGTCCGCCGAGGAGGTCGAGTTGCTGGCCGTTCTGCAGGAGGATGCCGTGCAGGATGGTCGCCTTCACCTGGGGAATCCGCAGGGACCGAGTCTGCGGGTGCTGGACTTGCCCTATGGCCTGGACAGCGAACGGGAAATTCAACGCTGACATGGAGTAAGTAGTAGATGAGCCAGCTGGTCGATCGGATTCAGGAAGAACTTCTCCAGGCCATCGAAGATGATGCGCTGATTCTGCCCACCTTGCCGGAGGTGGCCATCCGCGTGCGCGAAGCCGCCGAGAATCCCAACATCGGCACCCATGCGTTGAGCCGGGTGATCAGCAACGATGCCGCACTGAGCGCGCGGCTGATCAAGGTGGTGAACAGCCCGCTGCTGCGCGGCAACCGGGAGATAAACGACCTGCAGTCGGCCGTTGACCGGCTGGGCATCAACTACACCTGCAGCCTGGCGATTGGTCTGGCAATGGAGCAGATGTTCCAGGCCACCCATGAGCTGGTGGATGCCAAGCTGCGGGAGGTATGGGTCAAGAGCACCGAAATCGCCGCGATCAGCCAGGTGCTGTGCCGCCACTTCACCCGCCTGCAACCGGACCAGGCCACGTTGGCCGGCCTCGTTCACCAGATCGGCGTCCTGCCGATCCTCACCTACGCCGAGGAGCATGAGCTGCTGCTGGCCGATACGGCCAGCCTCGATCATGTGATCGAGCGCATTCACCCGCAGCTGGGCGAGCGCATTCTGCGCGCCTGGGAGTTTCCCGAGGCTCTCGCCGTGGTGCCGGGACAGATGCAGGACTTCACCCGCAATTCCCCGGCGGTAGACTACGTGGACATCGTGCAGGTGGCCATCCTGCAAAGCCACCTGGGCACGCGCCATCCGCTCACCCAGCTGGACTGGGGCAGCATTCCCGCCTTCGCCAAACTGGGCCTCAACCCCAAGGCCGACATCCAGTCCGATCAGGACCTGCATGGCGCCCTGCGCTCGGCCATGAGCATGCTGCAGCAGTAATGGCCGTCAGGCGTGCGGCGCAGCGGCCACGCTGTCTGTGCCCGTCGGCTCGCAGTCGAGGATGATGCAGTCGCGGCCGCTGCCCTTGGCCTGGTAGAGGCACTTATCGGCCCGCTGCAGCCAGCTGTTCCAGTGTTCGTCGATGCGCAGCAGCGCGCCGCCGATGGAGACCGTCACCGTGCCACCCGGGCCGACCAGTTGCTGGCGGACGCGGCGTTGCAGATTCTGGGCGGCCTGCTGCAATCCCTGCTGGTCGGTGTCGGGCAGCAGCAGCAGGAACTCCTCTCCGCCGAAGCGGTAAAGCATGTCGCTACTGCGCGTGCAGCGCTTGACCAGGCTCACGAAGTCCACCAGCACCTGATCACCGGCCGGGTGGCCGAAGCGGTCGTTGATCTGCTTGAAGTGATCCAGATCCATGACCATCAGTGCCTGCGGCTGCTTCTGGCGCTTCTGGCGGGCGCTGGCCAGCTGCAGGTCCTGGTTCATGGCCCGGCGATTACGCGCCCCGGTCAGCGGGTCCTGGATGGCCAGCGTCTCCAGCTGCTCGCGCTGCGTTCGGGAGCGCGACGCGAAGATGTACGTCAGGGCGCCGGCCATCAGGCTGGTCACCAGGAAGGACGCCAGCTGCCGCGGGTTCTCGAACAGCAGTCCCGGCTCCAGCAGGGAGTAGCCTGTCAGGGTCATCAGCAGGGCCAGCGTGGCGACCAGGGCGATGCGAGGTTCGGCGAGGAAGAAGTTGGCGAGGATCAGCGGGTAGATCCAGAACACCGCGTCGAGGCCGATGGTAATCGCCACCAGCAGCGCGACCAGGGTGAAGATGCACAGCAGGAAGATGCCGGCCTTGGCCGTGTCGTGGGTCACCCAGGCGTAGACAATGGCGCTGACGGTCGCCAGCACCATGAGGGTGTCGGCGATGGCGATCAGGTAATTGCCTTCCAGGGCGCGGTAGATGATGAAGGGCGAGACCCCCAGAATGCCGAACAACCCCATCAGGCTGAGGGTGGCGAACGGGAAGTCGGTGCGCAGGCGCCGCCAAAAACGCGAAAGAATCCTGTCCATGGCCGTCTTTTCTTGTCGTTGTTCTGCAGGGACATGCCGGGGCAGTATGTCCCAAATCCCGATATCAGTCTGCCATCGTTTCGGCCAAAAGGGCGACGAATCAGGTCATAAATTTCACTGCAGGGGCAGGCGGATCAGGGTTTGCGAGCCAGCAGCACGGCGCGCCGGGGCGCCGGCAGGCCTTCCACGGTGAGGGACGGGTCCTGCGGGTCGAGGAAGTCGGCCAGCGACTGGAAGCGCATCCAGTCGGTGCGTCGCTGTTCCTGGACCGAAGTCAGGCTGACATCCACGCAGAGCACATCGCTGAAACCGGCGCGGCGCAGCCAGCGTGCCAGGGCCGGCACCGAAGGCAGGAACCAGACGTTGCGCATCTGCGCGTAGCGGTCTTCCGGGACCAGAACGGCGTTCTCATCCCCCTCGATCACCAGCGTTTCCAGCACCAGCTCCCCGCCAGGCGCCAGACAGTCCTTCAGGGCCAGCAGGTGGTCGATGGGCGAGCGGCGATGGTAGAGCACGCCCATGGAGAACACGCTGTCGAAGCCCTGCAGGCTGGGCGGCAGCTCTTCGAGGGCAAAGGGCAGATGCCAGGCGGGCCGCTCCGGCAGGTAGCGGACCATCGCCTGGAACTGGCAGAAGAAAAGCCAGTTGGGGTCAATACCGATGACGGAATCGGCACCGGCGCCCAGCATGCGCCACATGTAGTAGCCGTTGCCGCAGCCGACATCCAGCACGCGTTTGCCGCGCAGGTCCAGGTGCGGGGCGACGCGCGCCCACTTCCAGTCCGAACGCCACTCGGTGTCCAGTTCGATGTCGAACAGCGAGAAGGGACCCTTGCGCCAGGGCGACAGGCCCATCAGCGCGCCGCGCAGGTGCTCGCGTTGCTCGTCCGAACAGGGGCCGTCCAGCCGGAACTGCTCCAGCAGCTCGATGGTTTCCGCGTGCAGCGGCGGCAGGGCGTCCAGCGCCTGGCGCCAGCGCGCCAGGTCGCCGTGGCCGCACGCCAGCTTGTCGGCGAACTGTTGCGGCAGCGTGTCTGCCCAGGCTGCCAGCGGAGTGCCAGCCAGGCGGCGGATCAGCGGGTTGAAATCGATCATGGCAGGGCAATCAGCGAGGCGAAGTTGAGGCACTGGAACCAGGGCACCACCCGGGAAAAGCCGGCATCCAGCAAGCGTTCGCGATGCTGCTGCAAGCTGTCGGGCTTCATGACGTGTTCGATGGCGCTGCGTTTCTGGGCGATTTCCAGCTCGCTGTAGCCATTGGCGCGCTTGAAGTCCAGGTGCAGGTCGGTGAGCAGCGCCTGCTCGGCGGCATCCTCGAAGCGCAGCTTCTCGGAGAGGATCAGCGCGCCCCCCGGCAGCAGCGCGCGGCGAATGCGCGCCAGCAGTTCCGGGCGTTGTTCGGTGGCGACGAACTGCAGGGTGAAATTCATCGCCACCAGCGAGCAGGGCTGGTAGTCGAGCTGCAGGATGTCGGCTTCCACCACGTCAACCGGCAGCAGCTCCTGGAACATGGCGTCCTGGGCCTGCAGGTATTCCTGGCAGCGCGCCACCATGGCGGCGGAATTGTCCACCGCGATCACCTGGCAACGCTCGGCCTTCACATGGCGACGCAGGGCTTGCGTGACGGCACCCAGTGAGCAGCCCAGGTCGTACAGGACGCTGTCCGGCCGGGCGAAGTGGCCAGCCAGCACGCCGATGTTCTCGACGATGGTGGGGTAGCCCGGCACCGAGCGCTTGATCATGTCCGGGAAGACCCGGGCCACGTCCTCGTTGAACACGAAATCGGGCACCTGGCCCAGCGGGTGGGCGAAGAGACGGTCGGCTTCCTGGGACATGCGGCGCTAACGGTTTGGCTGGAAAGGCGCGCATTTTAGGGCTTGTGACGGCTGCTTTGCGAGACCGTCCGCGCCTCAGCCACTCGCCTGGGAAACCTTGCCCGCCCGCGCGGTGCCTGCGCGCGGGGTCAGCAGGCGCCGGCCGAGGGACATGCCGGGCCGTTCGACATAGCGATGCAGCAGCGCGGCCAGCGCGATCACCGCCAGTACCGCAACCGGCGCCAGCAGCGTGTCGAGCAGTGCCGGGCGGCCGTCGCGGAACAGCAGCGGGACGAGATTGCCGAGCGCCATGAACACGGCGAGGTGGCCCAGATAGATGGCGAACGCCCAGCGACCCAGGTGGCGGAACAGGCCGCGATGCAGCAGGCGCGAGACCAGCCCGCCCTCGAAGGCGAAGATGAACAGTGCGAGGGCGAACAGCGCGACGGCGTAGAGATCGCGATACGCGTAGGCGCTGTCGAGGATCAGCGCCAGCAGCGCCAGCACCGTGACTTCCAGGAGGGTGAAGGCGCGCTGGCCGAGCGGCAGCAGACCCAGGCGAAGGTGCAGCGAATAGGACAGGGCGCCCAGGCAGAAGCCGCCGACGCCCATGAGCACGCTGCGGCCCAGACCATCGACGCCACTCAGCAGGCCCCAGAGCGCGGCAGCCACGAGCAGCAGGCACGCGCCGCCGCGCCCGCGCGGCAGGATCAGTAGCGCCAGGCCGAACAGCAGGCTGAGGTAGAAGCCGATGCCGAGGCTGGCGGCGGCCGGATTCAGCGACAGGCCGTTCGCGCCGGGCAGCCAGGCCGGGAGCAGCAGCAGGTTGGCCAGCAGGTTCGGCGCGGCGCCGACCATGTGGGGCAGCGCGACATCCAGCAGCAGAAACAGGCCGAGGAGACACAGGTGCAGTGGCAGGATGCGAAAACTGCGCGCCGCCACGAAGCGCCCGAACAACGTCGCCGTGCTCAGGCGCTGGCCATAGGCATGGAACAGCACGAATCCGCCGAGCACGAAGAAGAACTGCACGAACGGTTCACTGTGGCGAAACAGCTCCGCGCCGCCTGCGCCCAGCAGCAAGGGGGTATGGAAGAGGACTATGGCCAGGGCCGCCAGGCCGCGGAGGCTGTCCAGAACACTGAAACGGTGGGTGCGAGGCATCGGTAAGTCCCTTTACGTACGGGGGCCCGTGATGCCTGATTGCGGAGCGGAACCCGGTGAGGTGCCCGGCTGGCGGTCCGGCCAGCCGGAGCAGCCGGCGTGCGGCTGGACACCTCAACAGTAGTTGCTGTTTGCGAAACTGCTAGCGGTTCGACAGGTGTCACGTGTGCAGCGTCTCAGAACAGCACCCGGGCCACGTCGGCGAACTTGCGCGCGAAATGCACCGTCAGTCCCTCGCGCAGGTACTCGGGCAGTTCCTCGAAATCACCCCGGTTGGCCTCGGGCAGGATGAGTTCGAAGATCTTCTGCCGGCGCGCGGCAATGACCTTTTCGCGTACCCCGCCAATGGCCAGCACCTGGCCGGTCAGGGTCAGCTCGCCGGTCATCGCCACGCCCTTTTTCGGCTCCTGGCTGCGCGCCAGCGACAGCAGCGCGCTGGCCATGCTGATGCCGGCGCTCGGGCCGTCCTTGGGCGTGGCGCCTTCCGGCACGTGCAGGTGCACGAAGGCCTGGTCGAAGAACACCGGATCGCCGCCGTACTGTTTCAGGTGCGAACTGACGTAGCTGTAGGCGATTTCCGCCGACTCCTTCATCACCTCGCCCAGCTTGCCGGTGAGCTTGAAGCCGCGGTTGAGGGTGTGGATGCGCGTGGCTTCGATGGGCAGGGTGGCGCCACCCATGCTGGTCCAGGCCAGTCCGGTGACGATGCCGATGCCCTGCAGGCGCTGCTCGCGGCGGAACACCGGCGTGCCGAGGGAGTCTTCGAGATCCTTCGGGCCGATGCGCAGGGTCAGTTCGGGATCCTCCAGCAGGCGCACCACGGCCTTGCGCACCAGCTTGCCCAGCTGCTTCTCCAACTGGCGCACGCCGGCCTCGCGAGCGTAGCCCTCGATCACCGCGCGCAGGGCGGCATCGCTGATCGCCAGGCGATTCCTGGGTACCCCGGTCCTTTCCAGCAGGCGCGGCCACAGGTGGCGCCTGGCGATGGCCAATTTTTCCTCGGTGATGTAGCCGGACAGGCGGATGATCTCCATGCGGTCGAGCAGCGGGCCGGGAATCGAGTCCAGGGTGTTGGCGGTGCACACGAACAGCACCTTGGACAGGTCCAGGCGCAGATCCAGGTAGTGGTCGAGGAATTCGACGTTCTGTTCCGGGTCGAGGGTTTCCAGCAGCGCCGAGGCCGGGTCGCCCTGGTGGCTGGCGCCCAGCTTGTCGATCTCGTCGAGCATGATCACCGGGTTCATCACCTCGACGTCCTTGAGCGCCTGCACCAGCTTGCCGGGCAGGGCGCCGATGTAGGTGCGCCGGTGGCCCTTGATCTCCGCCTCGTCGCGCATGCCGCCGACGCTGAAGCGGTAGAACGGCCGGCCGAGGGTTTCGGCGATGGACTTGCCGATGCTGGTCTTGCCCACGCCGGGCGGGCCGACCAGCAGCACGATGGAGCCGGCGATCTGGCCCTTGAAGGCGCCGACGGCGAGGAATTCGACGATGCGCTGCTTGATGTCGTCCATCCCCGCATGGTGCTTGTCGAGCACCTTGCGGGCGCGCTTGAGGTCCAGCTTGTCGGTGCCGTAGACGCCCCACGGCATGCTGGTCGCCCAGTCCAGGTAGTTGCGGGTCACCGCGTATTCCGGCGAGCCGGTTTCCAGGATCGACAGCTTGTTCAGTTCCTCGTCGATGCGTTTCTGCGCCGCCGCCGGCACCGTCTTGCCCTTCAGGCGCGCGCGGAACTCGTCGGCGTCGGCGCTCTTGTCGTCCTTGGTCATGCCCAGCTCGCGCTGGATGATCTTCAGCTGCTCCTTGAGGAAGAACTCGCGCTGGCGCTCGCCGATCTGCCGGTTCACCTCGGCGGACAGCTCCTTCTGCAGGCGCGCCACTTCGACTTCCTTGCGCAGCAGCGGCAGCACCTTCTCCATGCGCTTGAGCACCGGCACGCAGTCGAGCACCTCCTGCAGCTCCTTGCCGGGGGCGGTGGTCAGCGCGGCGGCGAAGTCGGTGAGCGGCGACGGATCGTTGGGGCTGAAACGGTTCAAGTAGTTCTTCAGCTCCTCGCTGTACAGCGGATTGAGCGGCAGCAGTTCCTTGATGGCGTTGATCAGCGCCATGCCGTAGGCCTTGACCTCGTCGCGCGGGTCGCTGGCGCTCTGCGGGTATTCCACCTCGACCAGATAGGGCGGCCGCCGACGCAGCCAGCCGCGGATGCGCACGCGGGTCAGCCCCTGGGCCACGAACTGCAGCTTGCCGCCTTCCTGGCTGGCGTGGTGCACACGCACCACGGTGCCATGCTCGGGCAAGTCGTTCAGGTCGAACTCGCTGCCGTCGCCCTCGACGAAGAACAGCGCCAGGCTGTGATGCTCGGTGTTGGCGACCCGCTGCAGCGTCTCGCTCCAGGGATCTTCGTTGACGATCACCGGCAGCACCTGGGCCGGGAAGAACGGCCGGCCGTGGATGGGAATCACATACAGCTTGTCCGGCAGGTTCTGGCCGGGCAGCGCCAGCTGGCCGCTGACGGTTTCGACGGTTTCCGGGGCGTTGTCCTGGTCGTTCATGGCGCACCTGAGCAGCAATCTTTCACGTTAGATGGGCATCGGTGCACGCATTTCAAGCCGGTGAGCGATTCAATGGGATTGCAAATGTTACGATATAACATGTTTAATTTCGCGCCTCCTCCTCGACCTGCGGGTCGAGCAACCGATGTATTGCGAGAGAAAACCAACATGCACAGCAGGCTTCACCCCTTGACCCTGGCCATCGGTCTGATCCTGGCGCCCACCGCCTGGAGCGCGACGATCGAACTCGACAGCAGCCTGATCCGCACCAGCGCGCTGGATACCCCGGCTCAGCAAATGACCACGCCGGCCGCCGTACTGGAAGGCGATGCCCTGGTGCAGCGCCGCGAGGCGACGTTGGGCGACACCCTGGACAGCCTGCCCGGCGTGCGCGCCAGCGGCTTCGGCGCCGGCGCCTCGCGCCCGCAGATTCGCGGCCTGGATGGCGCGCGGGTGCGGGTCATGAGCGATGGCGTGGATGTGCTGGATGCTTCCACCCTCAGTCAGGACCATGCGGTCAGCGTCGAGCCGTTGCTGATCGAGCGCATCGAAGTGCTCAAGGGCCCGGCGACCCTGCTGTACGGCGGCGGCGCGATTGGCGGGGTGGTCAACCTGATCGACAAGAAGGTGCCGGCCTACGTGCCGGCGAACGGCTACGAAGGCGAAGTGGAGCTGCGCGCCAACAGCGTGGCCAACGAAGGCGCCGGCCTGTTCGGCCTGACCGTGGGTCAGGGCAACGTCGCGCTGCGCATCGAAGGGGTGAAACGCCAGGCCGATGATTACGAGCTGCCCGACTCCAGCGACAAGCAGGTCGGCGCCTACAACGACACCGACAGCTACAGCCTCGGCGGCAGCTTCGTCGGCGCGCGCGGCTACCTGGGCCTGGCCTACAGCCGCCAGGAGAACCGCTATGGCCTGCTGGCCCACGAACACGCCGACTGTCACCTGCATGGCGGCGACTGGCATTGCGGCAGCCACGATCCGGCCGATCCCGATCACGATCATGACCACGAAGGCGAAGCGGTGCCCTACATCAGCCTCAGGCAGAACCGCTGGGACCTGCGGGGCGAGCTGAGCGATCCGCTGCCCGGCTTCGAGCTGGCGCGCCTGCGGGTCGGCCACAGCGACTACCAGCATGCCGAAATGGAAGAGGGCGAGACGGCGGCGATCTTCGACAACCAGGCCAGCGAAGCGCGTCTGGAACTGACCCATCGGCCGCTGTTCGGCTGGCGCGGCGTGCTCGGCGGGCAGACCACGCACCGTGACTTCGAGCGCCGGACCGAGGAACACCCGATGCCGCAGACCCTGACCCGCAACCATGCGCTGTTCCTCCTGGAGGAGTACACCGCCGGCGCCTGGCGCTACGAGCTGGGCAGCCGCTATGAATGGCAGGACATCGAGGCCGACGCCGGCAAGCCGGACACCGAGCACAGCGGCGTGTCGCTGTCGGCCGGCGCGGTGTGGACCTTCGCTCCCGAATACTCGCTGGGCGTCTCGCTGTCGCGTTCGCAACGTCTGCCCAGCGCCGAGGAGCTGTATGCCTACGGCCCGCACGCCGCCAGCCGCACCATCGAGACGGGCAACCCGCTGCTGGCGGAGGAAACCGCGCACAACGCCGACCTCACCCTGCGCAAGTTCGCCGGCGCGACCACCTTCAGTCTCGGCCTGTTCCACAACGAAGTGGATGACTTCATCTACGCCGCCGACCTGGGCCTGGACACCGAAAGCGACTATCGCGTGGTCGAGTATCGCCAGGCGGATGCCGTGCTGACCGGCGTCGAGGGCGAAGTACGCCACACCTTCAGCGAGGCCACCGCGCTGACCCTGTTCGGCGATCGGGTGCGCGGCCGGCTCAAGGAGGGCGGCGACCTGCCGCGCATTCCCGCCGATCGGCTCGGCGTGCGCCTGGAGCAGAAGTTCGGGTCTGCCCTGAGCGGCGAACTGTCCTTCCAGCGCGTGCAGCGTCAGGACCGCCTGGCCGCGTTCGAAACCGAAACCGCCGGCTACAACCTGCTGGGTGCCGGGCTGGCCTGGCAGGGCGCGCTCAGCGAGGGCGACTGGCTGGTCTACCTGAAGGCCGACAACCTGCTGGACGTGGAGGCACGCCAGCACAGTTCGCTGATCAAGGACGAGGTGGTGCTGCCGGGACGCAACCTGACCCTGGGGGCGCGGCTCACCTTCTGATCCGGCGGGGTTGGCTTGCGCATGGGTGGTGGGCGGATGGGCTCAACCGGGGCGTCTACTCTCTTGAGTGTCCCGGTTGCAGCCTTTCGCCCGCACAGCCTAGAGGAACACGCCCATGTCCTGGAACAACCCCACCTGGATAACCTTCGTGCTGTATATCCTGGCGATGGTGCTGATCGGCTTCATCGCCTACCGCGCCACGAAGAACTTCAACGACTACATCCTCGGTGGTCGCAGTCTGGGCAGTTTTGTCACGGCGTTGTCCGCCGGGGCCTCGGACATGAGCGGCTGGCTGCTGATGGGCCTGCCGGGGGCGATCTTCGTCGCTGGCCTGTCGGAAAGCTGGATCGCCATCGGCCTGATCATCGGCGCCTGGCTCAACTGGCTGTTCGTTGCCGGCCGGCTGCGCGTACACACCGAGCACAACCACAACGCCCTCACCCTGCCGGATTACTTCACCCACCGCTTCGAGGACAACAGTCGCCTGCTGCGCATCTTCTCGGCGCTGGTGATCCTGGTGTTCTTCACCATCTACTGTGCCTCCGGCGTGGTGGCGGGGGCGCGGCTGTTCGAAACCACCTTCGGCGTGCCGTACCAGTACGCCATCTGGCTCGGCGCGGCGGCCACCATCCTCTACGTGTTTGTCGGCGGCTTCCTGGCGGTGAGCTGGACCGACACGGTGCAGGCTTCGCTGATGATCCTGGCGCTGCTGATCACGCCGCTGTTCGTGATTCTCGCCCTCGGCGACCTGGGCGTGGCGATGGACACCATCGCCGCCCAGGACCCGTCCAACTTCGACATGTTCCGCGGCCTGTCCTTCATCGCCATCATTTCGCTGATGGGCTGGGGGCTCGGCTATTTCGGCCAGCCACACATCCTGGTGCGCTTCATGGCCGCCAGCTCGGTGCGCGCCATTCCCCGGGCGCGGCGCATCGGCATGACCTGGATGATCCTCTGCCTGGCCGGCGCCGTGGCGGTCGGCTTCCTCGGCATCGCCTATTTCGCCGGCCATCCCGAGCAGGCCGGCCCGGTGACCGAGAACGGTGAGCGGGTGTTCATGGAGCTGGTGAAGATCCTCTTCAACCCCTGGGTGGCCGGGGTGATCCTGTCCGGGGTGCTGGCGGCGGTGATGAGTACCCTCAGTGCCCAGTTGCTGGTGTCTTCCAGCGCGCTGACCCAGGACTTCTACAAGTCCTTCCTGCGCAAGCAGGCCTCCGAGCGCGAACTGGTGTGGGTCGGCCGCGGCATGGTGCTGCTGATCGCGCTGATCGCCATCGGCATCGCCTCCAACCCGGACAGCAAGGTGCTGGGCCTGGTGTCGTACGCCTGGGCCGGCTTCGGCGCGGCCTTTGGGCCGGTGGTGCTGATTTCGGTGCTGTGGAAGCGCATGACCCGCAACGGCGCGCTGGCCGGCATGCTGGTGGGCGCCATCACCGTGGTGGTGTGGAAGAACTTCATCGGCCTGGGCCTGTACGAGATCATCCCGGGCTTCATCCTGGCCAGCCTGACCATCTACGTGGTCAGCCTGATGGGCAAGGAACCGACGGCGGACATCCAGCGGCGCTTCGATATTGCCGAGAAGGAATACCAGGACGCGCACATCTGAGGCGGCGGGCCGGCTGGCGCCGGCCTTTGGCCGGGATAAACCCGGCCCCACACCGGTTGGTGCCGCTCCGTGTTGTGGGATTGCTTTGCTTTCCTGTGGGGCCGGCTTTACGCCGGCCGACGGAGCTGAGGTTGTGCAATCCAGGCCGGCTGGCGCCAGCCTTGGCCGGGATAAACCCGGCCACCACACAGTTTGGCGCAGGTCCGTGCCGTGGGATTACCTCCTGTAGGGCCGGCTTAACGCCGGCCTTTGGCCGGGATAAACCCGGCCCCACACCGGTTGGTGCCGCTCCGTGTTGTGGGATTGCTTTCCTGTGGGGCCGGCTTAACGCCGGCCGACGGAGCTGAGGTTGTGCAATCCAGGCCGGCTGCGCCAGCCTTGGCCGGGATAAACCCGGCCGCCACAGGTCAGGCAGCGTGTCAGTTCAGCACGAAGCCCTTCGGCTGCACGGCCTCCGGCAGCGGCTCGCCGAGCACTTCCAGCACGTCCCGCTCGATGACGCGCACCAGTGCATCGAGCGGCAGGTCGTTGTCGGCGAAACCGAACGGGTCCTCCAGCTCGTCGCCCAGCGCGTCCAGGCCGAAGAAGGTGTAGGCGATGATGGCCACCACCAGTGGGGTCATCAGCTCCAGCGAGCTGACCAGGCCGAACGGCAGCATCAGGCAGAACAGCCAGGCGGTGCGGTGCAGCAGCAGCGAATAGGCGAAGGGCGTCGGCGTGCTCTTGATCCGTTCGCAGCTGGCCTGCGCCGTGCTCATGCCATCCAGCCGGCGGGTCAGGTTCTGGTAGAGCACGTCACTGAGCTCGCCCCGGCGCAGGCAGGCCGCCAGGTCACTGGCCATGCTGTTCAGCAGGCCATCCGGCACCTGATGGCGGCTCCGTAGCGCAGCCGCGTCCTCGGCGCCGATCCACGGCCGCACCGCGGGCAAAGGGTCCTGACCACGTAGCGAGGCGGCCAGCGCATGGGCGAAGGCGATGCAGCGCCGCAGGGTGCGCTCGCGCAGGGCGGCATGGGCCTCGTCACCGAGCAGGGCGTGGGTGTCACGGGCCAGGCCGCGGCTCTGGATGACCAGCTCGCCCCACAGCTTGCGGGCTTCCCACCAGCGGTCGTAGCAGGTGCTGTTGCGAAAGCCGAGGAACACCGACAGGGCTACGCCCAGCAGCGAGAAGGCCGGAGCGCTCAGGGTGCGCAGCGATTCCAGGTCGCCATGTTCGTAGAACCAGACGGTTACGCAGGCCAGCAGGCTGATGAAGAGAATCTTGGCGGCGATCTTGGGCAGGATGGAACCGCGCAGGATGAAGAACAGCTGCAACGCACCGGGGCGCGGGCGAACGATCATTCAGGGGGGATATCCAGGGGGTAAAACGGGGGAGGGGCGGGGCGCGGCATTATGCGCCGCACCCTGTAGCCCAGCCAGCACCTGACCCTGTGCCCGACCTGCGACATCTTGGCGCAGGGCTGTGCCGCTGTTCAGCGCACCCGGGTCGCCGCGCTGACGCCCTCCAGGGTGGCGAAGGAGGTGTCCTTGGCGGTGAGCAGGAAGTCGCGCATGAAGGGCGCGTCCAGCATGTCGGCGCGGATCGCCGCGTACAGGGTGGCGAACAGGCCCTTCTCGCCCAGCCGCTTGGCCGTCACGTAACCGCGCGAGCTGTACTCGTGCAGCGCCCAGTTGGGCAGGCAGCACACGCCGCGCCCGCTGGCCACCAGCTGCATCATCATCACCGTGAGCTCCGCGGTGCGCACCTGGCCGGGCTCGATGTCGGCCGGCTCCAGGAAGCGGGTGAAGATGTCCAGCCGGTCGCGTTCCACCGGGTAGGTGATCAGGGTTTCCCGTTGCAGGTCTTCCGGCACCACGTAGGGACGGCTGGCCAGCGGATGCTGGTTGGCCACCGCCAGCAGTGCCTCGTAGGTGAACAGCGGCACGTAGGTGATGCCGGACAGCTCCAGCGGATCGGAGGTCACCACCAGATCCAGGTCGCCCCGGGCCAGCGCCGGCAGCGGTGCGAAGGAAAAGCCCGAGGCCAGGTCCAGCTCCACTTCCGGCCAGGCATCGCGGAACTGGTCGATGGTCGGCATCAGCCACTGGAAGCAACTGTGGCACTCGATGGCCATGTGCAGGCGGCCGGCGGTGCCGCCGGCCAGGCGCGCCAGGTCGCGTTCCGTGCCGCGCAACTGCGGCAGCACGGCGTCGGCCAGTTGCAGGAGGCGCAGGCCGGCGCTGGTAAAGCGCACCGGCTTGGTCTTGCGCACGAACAGCGGCATGCCCAGGCGTTCCTCCAGTTCCTTGAACTGGTGGGACAGCGCCGACTGGGTCAGATGCAGACGCTCGGCCGCCTCCACCAGGCTGTCTGCCTCGCGTAGCGCATGAAGGGTTTTCAGGTGGCGGATTTCCAGCATTGCGCAACTCTCCCGGAGCGACGGCGCGCCCATGAGCAGTGTTCATGAATGGCGGGGAGTGTGGCGCAGGGCGGGCGTGCAAGTCGAGCGCGGCGCGGTGGTCAGGCTGAACTATGCTGTTACGGCGTCATCCACCGAGGATTACCGTCATGAAAGGCCATGAAACCCGCAAGCAGGGCAAGAAGAAACCCCAGCGCACCCTGCAGGAGAAACGCCAGGCCAAGCGGGCCAGGAAGTCGGGCGCGACACTGCTGGGCAGCCATGCCCCGAGCTAAGCGCAGCTACCGCGCCGGGGCGCGTGCCGGCAGGCGTGCGCCGTACAGATTGACCAACAAGCCGGCCAGCACCAGTCCGACCCCGGCCCCCTGCTGGGTGTCCAGACGCTCCCCCAGCAGCAGGGCCGAGGCGCTCAGGCCCACCACCGGCACCAGCAGCGAGAAAGGCGCGACCTGGCTGGCCGGGTAGCGGCTCAGCAGTCGGCCCCACAGGCCATAGCCGAGCATGGTGGCGGCAAAGGCCAGGTAGGCGATGGCCAGCAGTGAAGTCAGATCGAGGCCGAGCAATGCCCGCTCCAGGGTCGCCAGCCCCTCCAGCCACAGGGACAGCGCCAGGAACGGCAGCGGCGGCACCAGCGCGCCCCAGATCACCAGGCCCAGGATGTCCACGCGGCCAATCCGTCGCGACACAATATTGCCCAGTGCCCACATGGACGCGGCACACAGGGTCAGCGCAAAGCCCGCCAGCGTCATGCCCTGGCCGCTCTGCAAACCGATCAGCGTCAGCCCCGTGGCGGCGACCAGCAAGCCGAGCCATTGGCCGGTGCGCACCCGTTCGCCGAGCAGCGGCACGGCGAACAGCAGGGTGAGGAAGGCTTGCGCTTGCAGCACCAGCGAGGCCAGTCCGGCCGGCATGCCCACCGACATGGCGTAGAACAGAAAGGCGAACTGGCCGAGCGAGATCGTCAGGCCGTAGGCCAGCAGCCAGCGCCAGGGGAGCCGCGGGCGCGGGATGAAGAAGATGGCCGGGAACAGTACCAGCAGAAAGCGCAGCGCGCCGAGCAACAGCGGCGGCACGCCCTGCAGGCCGATCTTGATGACCACGAAATTCAGCCCCCAGACGGTGATCACCACCAGGGCCAGCAACACATCCTTGAGCGGCACGCAGCACCTCCGGCCGGCGTCGAGACGGTGGGCGGCATTCCGCCGCCCAGGGAAAAGAGGAGCCTTGCGCCAGCGCGTCAGCGATGCGGGTGCAGCAGCATGTTCAGTTCATCGACCACCACCGCCCAGTCGGCGTCGTCGAGGATTTCCTCCTTGAGCAATGCCGCCTGGGAAGCTGTCCAGAACGGCGCATCGCCCACCTTCATGCCGGGTGGCAGCGGCGAATGGCGGGCGATGAAGGCGTCGATGCTGGCCTCATCGGATTCCAGGCCGAGTTGCTTGAACAGGCTGGCCAGGCTGTGGACCGGTTGTTCCATGGCATATCCCCTGCGCAGGTGAGCGTGCCTGTAACCATAGTTCAGGCCCGGGATCAGAATCCGGCGAAACGCAGGTAACTGGCGGTGATCGCATCGCCCCAGATCAGCGCGATCCAGCCGGCGATGGCCAGGTAGGGGCCGAAGGGGATGGGCGAGCCGTGCGCTGCGCCGCGCAGCTTCAGCAGGATCACCCCGAGTACCGCGCCGACCAGCGAGGACAGCAGGATGGTCAGCGGCAGGACCTGCCAGCCGCCCCAGGCGCCGAGCATGGCCAGCAGCTTGAAATCGCCGTAGCCCATGCCCTCCTTGCCGGTCAGCAGCTTGAACAGCCAGTACACCGACCACAGGCTCAGATAGCCGGCGACCGCGCCCCACAGGGCGTCTTCCAGGCTGGTGAACAGGCCGAAGTGGTTGGCGATCAGGCCCAGCCAGAGCAGCGGCAGCACCAGCGCGTCGGGCAGCAGCTGATGATCGGCATCGATCAGGCTCATGGCCAGCAGGCCCCAGCTGAGCAGCAGCATGGCGGCGCAGGCCCAGCCGAAACCGAAGTGCCAGGCGACGAAGGCCGACAGCAGGCCGCTGGCGAGCTCCACCAGCGGGTAGCGCGCGCTGATGGCGGCCTGGCAGCTGGAACACTTGCCGCGCAGCGCCAGCCAGCTGAGCAGTGGAATGTTCTCCCAGGGGCGAATGGCGTGGCCGCAGTGCGGGCAGGTCGAGTTCGGCGTCAACAGGTTGAAGGCCGGCCCGGCGGGTTCGGCGGGCAGCGCCAGCACGTCACGGGCCTGCTGCTGCCAGTCGCGCTGCAGCATCAGCGGCAAGCGATAGACCAGTACATTGAGGAAGCTGCCAACCAGCAGGCCGAGCAGCAGGGCGCACAAGACAAAGGCCAGCGGGTGGCTGGCCAGGTAAGCGGCAAGGGACATCGTCAACCCTCTTTAAACGCCAGATGATTGTATGGCCTCCTTGTGGGAGCGAACTTGTTCGCGAGCTCCTGGGCAGGCCCAGTACCCACAGCCGAAAAGCTCGCGGACAAGTCCGCTCCCACACGAAAAGCGCCAGCCCGCCTTACACCACCGCGCCCAGCTGGAAGATCGGCAGGTACATGGCAATGATCAGGCCGCCGACCAGCACGCCGAGCACCGCCATGATCATCGGTTCCATCAGCGCGGTCAGGCCGTCGACCATGTTATCGACCTCAGCCTCATAAAAGGTCGCCACCTTGTCGAGCATCCCATCCAGCGAACCGGATTCCTCGCCGATGGCGGTCATCTGCAGCGCCATGGCCGGGAACACGCCGGTGGTGCGCATGGAGAAGTTCAGTTGCATGCCGGTGGACACATCCTGCTTGACCTTCAGCACCGCGTTCTTGAACACGATGTTGCCGGTGGCGCCGGCCACCGAGTCCAGCGCGTCGACCAGCGGCACACCGGCGGCGAAGGTGGTCGCCAGGGTGCGGGCATAGCGCGCCATGGAGGACTTGTAGAGGATGTCGCCGACGATCGGCAATTTGAGCACCGAGCGGTCGACGAAGTCGCGGAATTTCTGCGAGCGCTTGTGGGCTTCCTTGAACAGGAAGCCGGCGGCGAAGAAAGCGACCAGCAGCATCAGCCAGTATTCCTGCAGCGCTTCGGACAGGCCGATGACCATCAGCGTGAAGGCCGGCAGCTCGGCGCCGAAGTTGGCGAACACCGACTGGAACTGCGGCACCACCTTGATCAGCAGGATGGCCGATACGATGATCGCCACCAGCACCACCGCGATCGGGTAGTTCATTGCCTTTTTGATCTTGGCCTTGAGCGCCTCGGTCTTCTCCTTGTAGGTGGCCACCCGGTCCAGCAGGGTTTCCAGCGCACCGGATTGCTCGCCGGCATCCACCAGGTTGCAGTACAGCTCGTCGAAGTACTGCGGGCGTTTGCGCAGCGAGCTGGCCAGGCTGTTGCCCGCCGCCACGTCCTGCTTCACGTCGTCCACCAGCTTGCGCATGTTGGGGTTGTCGAAGCCCTCACCGATGATGTCGAAGGCCGACAGCAGCGGCACACCGGCCTTCATCATGGTGGCCATCTGGCGGGTGAACAGCGCGATGTCCAGCGGCTTGATCTTCTTGCCCGCGCCGAAGATCGACACGGCCTTCTTGCGCACCTTGGTCGGGTTGATGCCCTGCTTGCGCAACTGGGCCTTCACCAGCGCCGGGTTGCTGCCGCTGAGCTCGCCCTTTACCTTGGCGCCGCGCCGGTCGACGCCTTCCCAGGTAAACAGGCTGGTCTTCAATGCTTTCTCGGCCATGGTTAGTCCTTGGTCACCCGGTTGACTTCTTCGAGGCTGGTCACGCCCTGCATCACTTTCAGCAGACCGGAAGTGCGCAGATCGTTGAAACCGTCCTCACGCATCTGCGCGGCGATTTCGATGGAATTGCCGTCGGCCATGATAAGGCGCTGCAGGTTGGGGGTATTTTTAACCACTTCATAAATACCGACGCGGCCCTTGTAGCCATCCTTGCAGTGTTCGCAGCCGACCGGGCCATACAGTTTGAACTTGCCGATGTGGCTGTCCCGGAAGCCTTCGCGCAGCAGCGTCTCGCGCGGTACCTCGACCGGCTTCTTGCAGCTGGCGCACAGCTTGCGGGCCAGGCGCTGGGCGATGATCAGGTTCACCGAGGTGGCGATGTTGAACGCCGCCACGCCCATGTTGCGCAGGCGCGTGAGGGTTTCCGCCGCGCTGTTGGTGTGCAGGGTGGACATCACCATGTGGCCGGTCTGCGCCGCCTTGATGGCGATCTCGGCGGTTTCCAGGTCACGGATTTCCCCGACCATGATCACGTCCGGGTCCTGGCGCAGGAAGGCGCGCAGCGCCTGGGCGAAGTCCATGCCCTGGCGCGGGTTGACGTTCACCTGGTTGATGCCTTCCAGGTTGATTTCCACCGGGTCTTCGGCGGTGGAAATGTTGATGTCCGCCGTGTTGAGAATGTGGATGCCGGTATACAGGGAAACGGTCTTGCCCGAGCCGGTGGGGCCGGTGACCAGGATCATGCCCTGCGGCTGCTGCAGCGCCTGCAGGTACAGTTCCTTCTGATTCTCTTCGTAACCCAGGGCGTCGATACCCAGCTGCGCGCTGGTGGGGTCGAGGATCCGCATCACGATCTTCTCGCCCCACAGCGTCGGCAGGGTGTTGACGCGGAAGTCGATGGCCTTGGTCTTGGAGATCTTCATCTTGATCCGGCCGTCCTGCGGCTTGCGCCGCTCGGAGATGTCCAGCCCGGCCATCACCTTCAGGCGCGCGGCGATGCGCGTGGCCAGCTGGATCGGTGGACGCGACGCCTCGTGCAGCACACCGTCGGTGCGAAAGCGCACCCGGTAGGTCTTCTCGTAGGGCTCGAAATGCAGATCCGAGGAGCCGCCCTTGATGGCGTCCAGCAGCATCTTGTTGACGAAGCGCACCACCGGAGCGTCGTCAGCCGCTTCGCCATCGTCGCGGGCGGCCTTGTCGTCGTTGCCGCTCTCGATGTCCAGGCCATCCAGGTCCACATCGTCCAGATCGCTGAGCGACGAGGTGGCGTTCTCGAAGAACTTGTCCAGCGCCACGCCCAGCTTGTCGTCCTCGACCAGGATGCCCTCGGTGGTCAGCCCGGTGCTGAACTGCACATCGTTGATGGCCTGCTGGTTGGAGGGGTCGGAGACCGCCACGAACAGCTTGTTGCCGCGCTTCCACAGCGGCAGCAGGCGATGCTGGCGGGCCAGCTTCTCGCTGATCAGCTCCCTGGGTTGCTGCTCCCGGTCGATGGCGCCGAGGTCCAGCAGGGCCACGCCGAACTGCTCGGCGGCCAGCTCGGCCACCGCGCGGCCTCGGGCCAGCTTGTTCTGCACCACATAACTGATCAGCGACTGACCGCTGCGCTGGGCCTGCACCTGCGCCTGCTGGGCGGTCTTCTCATCGAGCAGCCCGGCCTGCACCAATTGGCGGGCCAGACCGGAAAGGGAAAGGGCGGTATTCATCGGCACACTCCGTGGCAATGGCCGCCTTATAACGCAGCCACGCAGCGACTTCTGAAACCTGGCGCACACAGTGACGCGGGTTGTCACTTTCTGGTCGGAGAGTGTCCGCTAATGGGTGTTTGCCGGAATGTTCGGCGAGGATGGCAACTGTTTGATATCAGATGGCCATTTTTTAGCGTGATCGGCATCTCTGCGGGTTTTTATTGCGCGTCACAAATATGACAGTTCAAAGGCTGTTTGTTTTCTCGATAAAAGACTGATTAAACAATGAGTTATGTCGATATGAGATGAGTTTCGAGCGCTGAGCGGGCCAAGGCATGTCGGCTTTCTGGCACGCCGGCTGCTGCTTCCTGGGCAGGTCATCGGACCTTGAACAATCCCAAGGGAGATACAGCATGAAAGCTCAAATGCAGAAAGGTTTTACCCTGATCGAATTGATGATCGTTGTGGCGATCATCGGCATTCTGGCGGCGGTGGCGCTGCCGGCGTATCAGGATTACACCGTTAAAGCCAAAATGGCAGAAGTTGTTCTGGCGGGCAGTGCATGCCGCACTACGATTACTGAGTCGTATCAGAGCATGAGTGGCACTGCGGGTCCCGGTGCAAATGGTTGGGGTTGCGAATCGGCAACAGCAACTACCAAATACGTGGCGTCTGTTTCCACCACTGAGAATGGTGTTGTTACTGTAACTACTCAAGGCTTTAACGACGCTACTATTGACGGTAAGACTATTACTATGACCCCGTATTCTGATGCTGCCTCGACCGTAGCTATGGCCGTAGCTACTGATTTGGGTAAGGCAGTTGTATCTTGGAAGTGCATGCCTGGTGCTGGTGCCGCCGGTGTTCCTGCTAAATACCTTCCTGGCTCCTGTAAGTAAATTAAGAAGAAAAGCATCCAAAGGGGACAGATTTATTTCTGCCTCTGCTCTCCCAAAGCCCCGCCTTTTTGGCGGGGCTTTGTCGTTTAAGCTTGCCAATTTTCACGGGGTACCGCTGCTGTGGATGTCAGCCGGCTGGGATCAGCCGTACAAAAAAAGGGACAGGGTGTAGGGTGGATAACTCGCGCAGCGATTATCCACCGCAAGGGCGTCCCGGTAGACAAGGCTTTGCCGTTGTCTACCCTACGGGGCGGCGAAAAGAGGGCGAGGCGGAACTCACACAACCTGTGGGAGCGAATTCAATCGCGAGCTTTTGGGTTTGGTGCGCGCCGGGTCGCGGCTGAAGCCCCTCCTACAGGAGCGGGGCGTTCATCACCGCTGCTTCGGCCTTTTCCAGACGTTTTTGCCGCGCCGATCCGGCGATCTTCAGCAGCCCGCTGTCGCGCCGCCAGAGTGCGGCCCATTCACCTGCGCTGTCCAAGGCGATGTCGAGTTCGGCCTGCAGGGATTCGAACTGCGCAAACACCCCGCCCAGTAGCAGATGCGTCGCGGCTTCACGGGGATCAAGGCGGGCGACTTCGCTGCCTGCCGCCAACACGCCGGCCAGTTTCAGGCGCAACGCCTGCGGCCACTGGCATTCCAGGCCGACCCCATACAGCCAGGCGCTCAATGCCAATAGCACGTGAACATCCTCCAGCGTGCGAAACGGCTTGGCGTAGTCATCCCAGCCATCGCCGGGCAATGCCTGCGCCACGGCGGCATCGAGCAGCAGGCGGGCGTGGGGGATGTCCGTGGCGATGGGCAGCGGCGGCAGGCTTTCCAACGCGACCCCGGAAGTATCGCGCGCAACATGGCACAGGCTGATGCGCACAGCCTCGCCCTCCGGCTCGCTGCGCGCGGCAACCAGAAACCAGTCAGCCTCGGTCCCGCCGGTGACGAAATCCTTGCAGCCGCTCAGCCGGCCATTCTCCAGCCGAGTGCTCATATCCGCCGGACGCACACTACGCCGTTCCGTCACGCAGAAAGCACCAAGACTTGCCGGCGCTTCCGGCCAGAGCGCGCGCAGCGCCGCCTGGTAACCGGCGAGAAAGGCCAGCCCCGGAGTGGCGGACAGGCGTCCACCAAGGATGGCCATTTGCGCAGTCGACAAACCCTGGGCCTGTTCCTGCAACTGGGCGTACCACGCCGGCAGGGGCGAGGCGGGCAAGCGTTGCAGCGGGCCGAGCAGGCGTTTCCAGGGCATGGTTTCTTCCTTGAAGCGTGGTCAGCTCAGTTCGATCTGGTCGTCGTGGATCTGAATTAGCCCCTGCTTGTAGAGTCCGCCGATGGCCTTCTTGAAGTTGCCCTTGCTGACCCCAAAATGCTGGGCGATGAGCTGCGGGTCACTTTTGTCGCCGAGCGGCAGGCTGCCGCCATTGGCGCGCAGTTTTTCGAGAATCTGCTCGCCGAGGCTGTCGCGCACCTGCTCGGGCGGCGGCTGCAGGCTCAGGCTGATCTTGCCATCTTCGCGCACTTCGCGGATGTAGCCGGTCTCCCGCGAGCCGGGGCGCAGGAACTTGAACACCTCGTTCTTGTGGATCAGGCCCCAGTGGCTGTTGTCGATGATGGCCTTGAAGCCCAGGTCGGTCTTCTCCGCCACCAGCAGGTCGACCTGCTGGCCACGGGTGTAACGCGGCGGGGTCTGGTCCAGGTAGCGATCCAGGCGGGCGGTGGCGGTGATGCGCCGGGTGCGCGGATCGAGGTAGACATACACAACGCAGTAGTCGCCGACCTGCAGCGGGCGCTTTTCTTCCGAATGCGGCAGCAGCAGATCCTTGGGCAGTCCCCAGTCGAGGAACAGGCCGATGCGGTTGATCTCCACCACCTTGAGGCTGGCGAAACCGCCGACTTCCACCTTGGGTTTGAGGGTGGTGGCGATGGGGCGGTCTTCGCTGTCGAGATAGACGAAGACGTTCAGCCAGTCACCTTCCTCGCTGGGCTCATCCTTGGGGATGTAACGCTTGGGCAGGAGGATTTCGTCGCCGGCACCGTCGTCCAGATACAGGCCGAAGTCGGTGTGCTTGGTGACCTGCAGTGAATTGAATCGACCGATCAGTGCCATGTTGGGGTGTGCCTCGCTACGTCAGGGCGCGCATTCTACGCGGTTTCCTACTTCAGGCCGACACGCAGCAGTTTGCCGTTCGGCTCGTCGGTGAGCAGATACAGGAAGCCATCCGGCCCCTGGCGCACGTCGCGGATGCGCTTGCCCAGTTGGCCGAGCAGGCGCTCCTCGTGGACGACGCGCTCGCCGTCCAGTTGCAGGCGGATCAGCTCGCCCTTGAGCGCACCGATGAACAGGTTGTCGCGCCAGGCGGGGAAACGCGTGTGACTGTAGAAGGCCATGCCGCTGATCGCCGGTGATTTTTCCCAGACGTAATGCGGCGGCTCGGTGCCCTCGACTTGCTTGCCCTTGGCCTCCGGGATCGCTGTGAAGCTGTAGTTGATGCCGTGGGTGGCCAGCGGCCAGCCGTAATTGCGGCCGGGGCGCGGGATGTTGATCTCGTCACCGCCGCGCGGGCCGTGCTCGTGCAGCCACAGCGTGCCGCTGCGCGGATCGAGGGCCATGCCCTGCGGGTTGCGATGGCCATAGGACCAGATTTCCGGGCGCGCGCCCGGGCGGTTCACGAAGGGGTTGTCGGCCGGCACGCGGCCATCGGCGTGCAGGCGCACCAGCTTGCCTTGCAGCTTGTCCAGGTCCTGGGACGTGGGGCGCTGATTGTTTTCGCCCAGGGCGATGAACAGATAGCCGTCGCGATCAAACACCAGGCGCGCGCCGAAATGGATGCCGGTGGAGAGCTTGGGCTGCTGCTGGAAGAAGCGCTGGAAGTTCTCCAGGCGGGCGCCGTCATTGCTCAATCGCCCGCGGCCCACGGCGGTGCCGGCCTTGCCGTCGCCGGCTTCGGCGTAGGCGAGGTAGATCAGCCGGTCCTGTGCGAACTGCGGCGACAGCGCCACCTCCAGCAGGCCGCCTTGGCCCCGGGCATACACCGCCGGCACGCCGTCGATGGGCGGCGACAGTGCGCCGCCGATCTTCAGCAGGCGTAAACGCCCGGGGCGCTCGGTGATCAGCAGGCCCTGATCATCCGGCAGGAAGGCCAGCGACCAGGGATGTTCCAGGCCGCCGATCATTTCATCGACCTGCAGAGTGCCCTGTTCGCTGGGATAGTCGGCGGCGCGCGCGAGCGTAGCCAGCGTGGCCAACAGGAGAATGCCGATCCATTTGCCCATGGCGCTGCTCCGTGGAATGAATGCTCGACACACTATAGGTGCTGGTCATCCTGGGCTATACCGGTGGGGAACCTGTCGGAGGATGGAGCCATGCCGAGTCGCCTGAGCAGCGAAGATCAGCAGCGCGTGAACGAGTACCTCAACGCCCCGCAGCACCGGGTCGAGCGTCGGCCGTTCCGGCCCTTGTTTCTGCTGTTGATGACGGTGGGGGTGGTGGTGCTGCTGGGCGGGCTGAGCCGCTGGTTGGCGGCGCTGGTGGTATGAGCTGAAAACCTGTGGTGGGTCTTAACACCGTCGGCCGGGATAAACCCGGCCCTACACAAGGCCGAAGCGCCTTGCTCTCCTGTAGGGCCGGCTTTACGCCGGCCGGCTCAGCGCTGGTCTGGTCGCCGTACGGTGTGAAGCATCCCTCCGGTGGCCAAGGCTTTGCCTTGACCACCCAGCGGGCCGTCCCGGCGCGGGATCTCAGCCGGGAAACTGCTGCTTCAGCTGCTCCAGTTCCGCGTCCTTTTCCTGCCACAGCTGGTTGACCCACTGCTGGAAGGCCAGGCGGTACTCCGGGTCGCTGTCATAGCTGCGGCCGATGAATTGCGCGGGGATCTCGCGCTTGCGCACGCGCATGACCACCTGGGGAATACGACCGCTCAGCAGATCCCAGAAGGTGGGCCGGCCGGCCGGGTAGTGGATGGTCACGTCGACCATCGACTCCAGCTGTTCACCCATGGCGTCCAGCACGAAGGCGATGCCGCCGGCCTTGGGCTTGAGCAGGTGCTGGAACGGCGACTGCTGCTGGTCGTGCTTGGCCGGGGTGAAGCGGGTGCCTTCCAGGAAGTTGAACACCGACACCGGGTTGGTCTTGTAGCGCTCGCAGGCCTTGCGGGTGGTGGCCAGGTCCTGGCCCTGCTTGTGCGGATACTTGCGCAGGTATTCCTTGCTGTAGCGCTTCATGAACGGAAACTCGAGCGCCCACCAGCACAGGCCGATCACCGGCACCCAGATCAGCTCCTGCTTGAGGAAGAACTTGAGGATCGGCATGCGGCGGTTGAACTGGTACTGCAGGACCAGGATGTCCGCCCAGCTCTGGTGGTTGCTGCTCACCAGATAGGACTGGCGCATGTCCACCAGGTCGCGGCCCTGTACATCCCAGCGGGTGCGGCAGACCAGGTCCATCCAGAAGCTGTTGATGGCCATCCAGCTCTCGGCGATCCAGTGCATGCCATGGCGCAACGCGCGTTGCGCCACCGGGATGGGCAGCAGCAGCTTGAGCAGGGACAGTGCGAACAGCGGCCAGCAACAGATCAGCGTGTTCAGCGCCAGGATCAGGCCGGCGATGATGCCGCGCAGGGTGGCGGGGAGAAAACTCAGCATTGGCCGACTCTCGTCAGGGAAAATTGGCCGCAAGGTTAACGATTGTGCACTCAACTGCAAGCGTCACGAGTGACCGAATGGTCACGAAAACCGCCGTTCAGAGCCGTTCGTGCGTCAATCGAGCAGGGCCAGGGTATCCAGCGCGATCTGTTTTTCCTCGTTGGTCGGCACCACCAGGATGCGCGGCGTGCCGGGGCGGTGGATGGCGCCGATCACCCCGCCGACACAGATGGCGTTGGCCTGCGGGTCGATGGCCAGGCCGAACAGCGGCAGCCAGGCCACGGTGCGGGCGCGCACCAGCACCGAGTTCTCGCCGATGCCGCCGGTGAACAACAGCCCGTCCAGGCGCGGCAGGGCGCAGCTCATGGCTGCCAGCGATTTGGCCAGCCGGTAGCAGAACACCTCGATGGCCAGGGTCGCGAGTCGATGCCCCTCGCCGCGCGCCTGTTCCAGGGTGCGCATGTCGTTGGACAGCCCCGAGAGGCCAAGCAGGCCGCTCTGATGATTGAGCAGCCGCTCCACATCCTCCAGCTTCCAGCCCAGCGTGCGGGCCAGGTGGCCGTGCAGGTTCGGGTCCACGTCGCCGCTGCGGGTGCCCATCACCACGCCTTCCAGGGGCGTCAGCCCCATGCTGGTGTCGCGGCTCTGGCCATCGACGACGGCGCAGGTGGAACTGCCGTTGCCCAGGTGCGCGACCAGCCAGCAGCTGTCGCCGACCGCCAGGTTGCAGAACTGCGCGGCACGTCGGCTGACGTAGCGGTGACTGGTGCCGTGGAAGCCGTAGCGGCGCACGCCCTGTTCCCGGTACAGCTGATCGGGCAGGGCATAGCGGAAGGCGTGTTCCGGCAGGCTCTGGTGAAAGGCGGTGTCGAACACGGCAATGTGCGGCAGATCGGGATAGACCTGCATGGCCGTCTCGATGCCCAGCAGGTTGGCCGGATTGTGCAGCGGCGCCAGCGGCACGGTGGCGCGGATGGTGTCGATCACCTCGGCGTCGATGCGACAGGACTGGGTGAAACGCTCCCCGCCATGCACCACCCGGTGGCCGACGCCGTGCAGTCGTCCGCCACAGGCTTCGTTGACCATCGGCAGCAGCTGGCGCAGCAGCTCGCCGTGGTCCGCGCCGGGCAGCGCCCGCTGCTGGCGGATGGCTTCGCCGCGCCACCAGCGCAGGCTGGCCTCGGCGCTGCCTAGGCGTTCGCCCAGGCCGCTGAGCAACGGCCGGGAATGGGCCTCGCACTGCAGCGAGAACTTCAGTGACGAACTACCGCAATTGATCACCAGAACGTTGCGCGCACCCATCGGGGACTCCCTCGGCAGGGCCGGCCTGCCGGCACCAGCCGCAATCGAACGGTTGACCGATGCGGCGGGCGCGGCTGGCGGCATTCAGTACCCAGGGCCGCGACTGCCAGGGCGGCGAATGACGCAGGTGCTGGGTGTGTCCACATGACAGTAGCGCAACCCAGTGGCCCTCATCGTCCTGGCGGTAGCCGAGCAGCGCCGGCGCGACCCGCCTGTCCGCGTATGGTTCGCTTTCAGCTGCCCGCGCGGGTAAACTTGCGCGCTCCAAACTCTCTATCAAAAGGTCTTCCCCATGCAGATCGCCGCCAACAAGGCTGTCTCCATCGACTATACCCTCACCAACGATGCCGGCGAGGTGATCGACAGCTCCGCTGGCGGCGCGCCGCTGGTCTACCTGCACGGTTGCGGCAACATCATTGTCGGCCTGGAGAAGGCACTGGAAGGCAAGCAGGCTGGCGATCAGCTGACCGTCACCATCGAACCCGAAGACGCCTACGGCGAATACAGCGCCGAACTGGTCGCCGTGCTGGACCGCGCCATGTTCGAAGGCGTCGACGAACTGGAAGTCGGCATGCAGTTCCACGCCTCGGCGCCGGACGGCGGCATGCAGGTCGTCACCATTCGCGACATCGAAGGCAACGACGTCACCGTCGACGGCAACCACCCGCTGGCCGGCCAGCGCCTGAGCTTCGACGTCAAGGTCGTGCAGGTGCGTGAAGCCAGCCCCGAAGAAATCGCCCATGGCCACATCCATGGCGAAGGTGGTCACCACCACTGATTGCAGCCCGGGCTGGACTGCTCAAGAAGGCGCCCAGCGGGGCGCCTTTTTTATTTGCGTGCGAGAAAGGAGTTGTTTTCCATGAGTGCCCTGCACGACCTTACCTTGACGAGCCTCACGGGCGAGGAGCTACCCCTCAAACCCTACGAGGGCAAGGTGCTGTTGATCGTGAACGTCGCTTCGGAGTGCGGGCTGACCCCGCAGTACGCCGGGCTGGAGAAGCTGCAGCGCCGCTACGCCACGCGCGGCTTCAGCGTGCTGGGCGTGCCCTGCAACCAGTTCGGTGCCCAGGAGCCCTGCAGCGAGGCGCAGATCGCACGCTTCTGCGAGAAGCACTATGGGGTGAGCTTTCCCATGAGCCGCAAGCTCGAAGTCAACGGGCCGGGCCGCCATCCGCTGTACCGCCTGCTGGCCGGCGAGGGCGCGGAGTTTCCCGGCGACATCACCTGGAACTTCGAGAAGTTCCTGGTGGCTCCGGACGGTCGCGTGCTGGCCCGCTTCGCGCCGCGCACCGCGCCGGATGATCCGCTGCTCGTGCAGGCCATCGAAGATGCGCTGGGCTGAGGGGCAGGGAGCGGGCGCAATGCCCGCTCCGTCTTCAACCCGCCATGCGGCGCAGGGTGTCGTCCTTCACCACGAAATGGTGAAACAGCGCCGCGGCAACGTGGCCGAGGACCAGCAACAGGAACAACCAGGCCAGCGGCGAGTGCAGGCTGCCCAGGCTGGCCAGCCAGGGAATTTCCTCGCCGCCGCGGGCCACCAGTTGCACGCCGAACACCTTCAGGCCGTAACCGTTGCCGAGCATCACGGCCAGGCCAAGCAGCGGCATCGCCAGCATGCACAGATACAGCAAGCCGTGGCCGATGCGTGCCAGCCCGCCCAGCGGCCCCGCCGGCTGCGGTCGCCGACCCCGCTGCACCACCGCCCAGGTCAGGCGCAGCAGCACCAGTACCAGCAGCAAGACACCAATGCTCACATGAGTGGGCACCAGGGTCTGGCCGATCCAGTGATCGCCTTCGTCGATGCGGTCCCCCAGCTTGAGGAATTGCAGGGTCAGCAGCAGGGCCATGCCCCAGTGCAGGATGCGGCTCACGCTGCCATAGCGGTGGGCTGAGTCGTTCATGGGTTGCTCCTTGTCGAATCGGGGTGACTTGGGTTCCAGATGAACTCGGGCAAAGGTTCGGTCGCCATGCGTTGCAAATGATTGGCCACCACCGTCTCGAGTTGCCGTAGCGCGTCTTCCTCGCCTTTCAGTCGCACCCGCAGTGTGGTTCCGTGCGCCTCGAGCTGGCACAGGCCAAGGCTCAGCGATATTTCGCTGCGTCCTTCCCCGCGCGTGACGGGGAACTTGTGCGCCCAGTGATTGCTCAGGCGGGTGATCAGGCGCTGTGGATTGTCCGTGGCGATCTGGGTGTTGGATTCCGGCATTGTTAAAGACCCTCAGCCGAAGTGGAATGCGGAAAGGGTGACGTCAAGCACCTGATCGGTGAAGGCGCGCCGGCCAGGGTCTTCGTCCGCGGCACCCGCCACCACCAGCAAGGGGATCAGATGCTCCTCGGCGCGCGGCGGATGGCACAGCCGCGCGGCGGGTGCCTGCGCCCAGTCGACCAGGCGCTGGTAGCGCTCGGCGGGCTCGGCTTCCACGGTTTCCGTCAGCCAGCGGTCGAACTGTTCGGACGGCGCCCCGAAACGGGCGTCGCCATAGGCGCGCATATTGTGAAAGCTCATGCCGCTGCCGATGATCAGCACGCCTTGGTCGCGCAGTGGCGCCAGCGCGCGGCCGGCGTCCAGGTGGGCCTGCGGGTCCAGGTCATGGCGCAGGGACAGCTGGATGACCGGGATGTCCGCATCCGGGAACATCAGCTTCAGCGGAATGAACATGCCATGGTCGAAGCCGCGTTGCGGATCCACCCGGGCGGGCTGGCCGCCCTGATTGAGCAGCGTGGCCACCCGTTCGGCCAGCGCCGGTTCGCCGGGCGCGGGGTAACGCAGTTCGTAGGTGTGCGGCGGAAAACCGTAATAGTCGTAGATCAGCTCGGGGCGGGGCGTACCTGTCACGCCGAACGCCGGCTCCAGCCAGTGCGCCGAGACCATGACGATGGCGCGCGGCCGCTCGGGTAGCGTGTCGCCCACGCTGCGCAGGTAGTCGGCCATGCGGTTCCATGCGGTCGGCGGGTTCCAGTCCATGAAGAAGCAGGGGCCAGCGCCATGGGGGATAAACAGCGTCGGTTGGCGAAGGGGGGCGGCGGTGGCCATGGGCGTGCTCCGGTAAATAGTTCTGTAGGCAGTATCTCTTGCTGTCGAAGAAGTGATAATCGGCCGATCTGAGGGTTCACCTTTAACCAAGGGTTGGAAATCATGCTGGATCGGGTCACTGGAATGCGGGTATTCGTGCGGGCGGTTGCCGCCGGCAGTCTGTCAGCGGCGGCGCGCCAGCTGGACATGTCCGCCGCCATGGCCACCAAGCACATCGATGCGCTGGAGTCGCGCCTGGGCGTCAAGCTGCTGCACCGCACCACGCGTCGCTTGAGCCTCACCGAAGCGGGCAGCGACTACCTGGAGGCCTGCCAGCGAATCCTGCCGGAGATCGATGAGGCCGAGGCCGTGGCCGCCTCGCAGCGCATCGAGGCGCGCGGCCTGTTGCGCCTCAACGCGCCGCTGTCGTTCGGCAGTCGTTTCATCGCGCCCTTGCTGCCGGCATTCAGTCGCCGCCATCCCGCCGTGCGCATCGAGCTGGGACTGACCGACAGCCAGGTCGACATGCTCGAAGGCGGCTGGGATCTCATCGTCCGCATCGGCCACCTGGCCGATAGCCAGATGCAAGCGCGCAAGCTGGGTGATTGTCCGATGTGCGTGTGTGCCGCTCCGGCTTATCTGGAGCAACGCGGTATTCCCCGGCGCGTGGCCGAGCTGGTGCAGCACAACTGCCTGGGCTACAGCCTGTCGTCCTGGGCGGGCGGCAAGGAATGGGCGTTCGGCCGTGATGGCGGCGTGCGGGTGCCGGTCACCGGCGACCTGGCCGCCAACAATGGCGACGCACTGACGGCGGCGGCCATCGGCGGCCAGGGGCTGATCTACCAGCCGCTGTTCATCGTCACCGATGCCCTCGAGCGGGGTGACCTGCTGGAAGTGACGCTGGACCAGCCCACCTGCACCCTGGGCGGCATCCATGTGCTGTATCCGCCGGACCGCCGCCCGCCGGCCAAGGTGCGCGCGATGATCGACTACCTGGTGGAGGCGTTCGCGCAGTCGCCGATGTTCGCGGCGCAGCGTTGAGCGTCACGGGCGGGTGCGGCTGCCCTGCAGGGCTTCCAGCAGGGCGAACTTCTCCCGGTCGATCTCGCCCCGGGTGCGCACGCCCAGGCGGCGCAGGATCGGCAGCGGCGGACACCAGCCCTGCAGGCCATGCTGCAGCAGGAAGGGCAGCACCACGCCGGGCAGCAGGAACCACCTGCGGTTCACGGTGAGCCCCAGCACCAGGCCGGTCAGCGCGAGTGTCGAGGCATTGACCTCGAGAATGCGCTCGACATCCCATTCCCGCTCCAGCGCGTCGATGCGCCGCAGGATGTCGTCGCGGTCCAGGCCGCTGAAATGGTGGATGTTCTGCTGGGTCCGGCGATCGATCTCGTCGTTGACCTCGTCTGACGTGGAGCGGCGGACGCGATCCGCGTCGTCCGCCGCCGCCGCATCGTATGGATGGCTTGAGAGCATGCTGGGCTCCTGTGGGTAGGCCCTCCGGCGTGGGAACGAACGGCATCCCTGCAACAGTACGAAGCTGGCCGGCGCGGCGAGTTCCCGCAACCTGCGCCGACGGGGTTACCGGCGTGACTGCCCGGTGATAAGGTAGTGACCGATTACTATCTTTCGGGGCAAGCATGAACAGCCACAGCAAGCACCTTCCGGCCGACGAGCGCCGCACCCTGACCGTGGAGGCCGTGGTGCAGCTGGCCGGCGCGAGCAATCCCAGCGAGATCACCACGGCAGCCATCGCCCAGCACATGGGCGTGACCCAGGGCGCGCTGTTCCGGCATTTTCCCAGCAAGGAAGCCATCTGGCAGGCCGTCATGGAGTGGGTGGCGGAGCGTCTGCTGAAGCGCATCGACCAATCCGCCCAAGGCATCGCGTCACCACTGGCGGCCATGGAGGCGATGTTCATGAGCCATGTCGAGTTCGTGATCGAGCACCCCGGCGTGCCGCGCATGCTCTTCGGCGAGCTGCAGCGCGCCGAGCCGACCCCGGCCAAGCGCATGGTGCAGACCCTGCTCAAGCGCTATGGCGAGCGCCTGCATCGCCTGATCGAGACGGCCAAGAGCGACGGCGAACTGCCTTCCGGCCTGGACAGCGAGGCGGCGGCGATCCTGTTCATCGGCACGATTCAGGGCCTGGTCATGCAGTCGCTGCTGGCTGGAGACGTCGCGCGCATGCGCCGCGATGCGCCGCGGGTCTTTGCGATCTACCGGAACGGCATCAGGTGCCCGCAATGAAACGCTTGCCCCTGCGCGGCCGCAGCCTGGCGCTGCTGGCCATTATCGTGCCGCTGCTGGCGCTGTTCATCTATGTCGGCGTGCGCTCCGGCCCGCTCGCGCCGGTGGCGGTGACGCTGACCAGCGTACAAGCGAGCGAAATCCGCCCGGCGCTGTTCGGCATCGGCGCGGTGGAAGCCCGTTACGTCTACAAGATCGGCCCGACGGCGGCCGGCCGCGTGAAGCGCCTGGACGTGCATGTGGGTGACGCGGTCCAGGCCGGACAGCTGCTCGGCGAAATGGACCCGGTCGATCTCGACCACCGGGTGCGTGCCCAGGAGGCGGCCTTCAAGCGTGCCCAGGCGCTGGTGCGCGAGGCCCAGGCGCGCCACGACCACGCCGCCCGCCAGGCGCAGCGCTACGAGCGGCTTTTCGCAGTGCGCTCGACCAGCGAGGAAACCGCCGCCACCAAGCGGCAGGAACTGCAGATCGCCGAAGCCGCCTTGGCGGTCGCGCAGGAAGAGCTGGCCCGCGTGGACGCCGAACGCGAAGCGCTGGTGGCGCAGCGCGGGAACTTGCGCCTGATTGCGCCGGTGGCGGGCGTGGTGGTGCAGCGTGACGCCGATCCCGGCACAACCCTGGTCGCCGGCCAGACCGTGGTGGAAGTGATCGATCCCGCCAGCCTGTGGATCAACGTGCGCTTCGACCAACTGAGCGCGGCGGGTCTGGCTAGCGGGCTGCCGGCACGCATCGCCTTGCGTTCGCAGGGTGGCCAGCTGCTGCCGGGCCGGGTGCTGCGTGTGGAACCCAAGGCCGACGCGGTGACCGAGGAAACGCTGGCCAAGGTGGTCTTCGACCAGCTCCCGCAACCGTTCCCGCCGGTCGGCGAGCTGGCCGAGGTGACGGTCGAACTCGCCGCGCTGCCGGCCGCGCCGACCATCCCGAATGCCGCCGTGCGCCGCCAGGGCGACCGCATCGGCGTCTGGCGGGTCGAGTCCGGCGCGTTGCGCTTCATCCCCGTGACGCTCGGCGCCACCGACCTGGACGGCGCGGTGCAGGTGCGCGAGGGCCTCGCCATCGGCGATCAGGTGGTGGTCTACAGCGAAAAGGCGCTGAGCGAGGGCAGCACCATCCAGGTGGTCGAGCAGATGGCCGGAGCGCTGCGATGATCAGCCTGGCCGGGCGCGACATCCTGCATTCACTGGGCAAGTTCGTGTTCACCGGCGTCGGCCTGGGCCTGCTGATCGGCGTCACCCTGGTCATGGCCGGCGTGTACCGGGGCATGGTGGCCGACGGCCGGGCCCTGCTGGACAACAGCGGCGCCGACCTGTGGGTGGTGCAGAAGGACACCCTGGGCCCGTATGCGGAACCCTCCAGCCTCAACGACGACCTGTATCGCGCCGTGCTGGCCATGCCGGGCGTTGCCCGCGCCGCCAACGTGACCTACCTGACCATGCAGGTGCGCCAGGGCGAGCGCGATGTGCGCACCATGGTGGTGGGCATCGCCCCCGGCCAGCCCGGCGCCACCCCGGGGTGGCCGCCGTATCTGATCGCCGGCCGGCAGATCACCCGTGGCCATTACGAGGCGGTGGCCGACATCGCCACGGGCTTTCGGCTCGGCGACGAGCTGAAGATCCGCCGCAACCATTACCGCGTGGTCGGCCTGACCCGGCGCATGG
>NZ_DATJCS010000032.1:0-28946 GCF_035497915.1 Pseudomonas sp. | reverse complement strand
GACGAACTGTCCGTGCAGCTGCCGCAGCTGCGCCGCCAGCTGATGCGGGTGATGAGCCGAGAGATCCGCGACGATCAGCAGATGATGCTGCTGCTTTCCAAGAAGACCGCCGACGAACGCATCGCCACCTTCCTGGTCAACCTGTCCGCCCGTTTCCGCGCCCGTGGCTATTCGGCGAACCAGTTCCGCCTGGCCATGTCCCGCAACGAGATCGGCAATCACCTGGGCCTGGCCGTGGAAACCGTGTCCCGCGTGTTCACGCGTTTCCAGCAGAACGAGATGATCGATGCCGAAGGCAAGGAAGTGATCATCCTCAAGCCCATCGAACTCTGTGCCCTGGCGGGCGGCAGTCTGGAAGTCTGATCCCGACTTTCCGCCTCCTCCTTCCCGGATCGTGCGCGATATACTCTCGCGCACCGCTTCCCTTGGATCCGAACCGATGATTTTTGATGAATTCGCGCTCAAATCCCTGATCCGGCCGGTGCCCGACTTTCCCAAGCCCGGGGTGGTCTTTCGCGACATCACCCCGCTGTTCCAGTCGCCCCGCGCGCTGCGCATGATGGTCGACAGCTTCATCCAGCGCTACGTGGAAAGCGACTTCACCCATGTCGGCGCCCTGGACGCACGCGGCTTCCTGCTCGGGCCGATCCTGGCCTACGAGCTGAACCGACCGCTGATCCTGTTCCGCAAGAAGGGCAAGCTGCCCTGCGACCTGCTGGAAGAAACCTACCAGACCGAGTACGGCGACGCCGTCATCGAAGTGCAGGCCGACAGCCTGTGCGAAGGCGATTCCGTGCTGCTGATCGATGATCTCATCGCCACCGGCGGTACCCTGCTGGCTGCCGCCAACCTGACCCGCCGCATGGGTGCGCGTGTCCACGAGGCTGCCGCCATCGTCGACCTGCCCGAGCTCGGCGGCTCCCGCCGCCTGCAGGACATCGGCATTCCGGTGTTCACGCTGACCGCCTTCGCCCTCGACGATCGCTGATCGCCGTTCGCAGCCGCCAACCCTTGGTTGGCGGCGCAACTCCCTCGTTTCGGCCTCAAATGCTTGCATCTGGTGCGCCTTTCGCGCAGCCCAGTCAGCCTATCGATTGCCGTACCGAGGACTTGCCATGACTGCCCTTCAGCCCATTCGCGTCACGCCCCATTTCCCTGTCCGCCGCATGGACTTCAGCTTTGGCCAAACGCCCCGCTACTGGTGGAGCGGCGATCCGTTCATGACCCATTTCATGAATAACCTCTCCTCGCTGTTTCCCTACGGCGAAAAATTCTTCGTCGATAGTGTGCGCGCGGTGCGCGACCAGGTACGCGACCGCCAGTTGCAGAAGGACATCAGCGCCTTCATCGGCCAGGAGGCCATGCATTCCAAGGAGCACGCGACCTACAACGAGTACGCCGCCGAGCATGGCATCGACCTGCATCGGCTGGAGCTGCGAATCAAGGTGCTGATGGAGTGGGTCACCCGCCTGACGCCGAAGAAGATGCATGTCGCCGTCACCTGTGCCCTGGAACATTTCACCGCCAGCATGGCCGAGCAGTTGCTGCGCCGCGAGGACATCAGCCTGCAGATGACCGATCCGCGCATGTACCGGCTGTGGCTGTGGCACGCCATCGAGGAAAACGAGCACAAGTCGGTGGCCTACGACGTCTACCAGGCCATCGGCGGCGGCTATCTGCTGCGCACCAGCGCCATGCTGGTCACCACAGTGCTCTTCCTCGGCGTGATCGCCGGGTTCCAGCTGCACCTCATGCGCAAGGATGGCCAGCTGTTCAACTGGAAAACCTGGAGGTACGGCCTGCGGACCCTGTTCAGCCTGCGCCATGGCTATGTGCCCGGCCTGATCAAGCCGTACCTGGACTACTTCCGGCCCGGCTTCCACCCCAGCCAGCACCAGACTCGTGAACTGGAAAAGCGCTGGAAGCAGGCGCTGGCCTTCGCCGGCTAAGCCGCAGCGCTACAGCTGGCCGGTACCCTGGCGCAACACCAGCGCGCCGGCCAGCAGTGTGATGATCAGTTCCTCGGCCTCGCCGCGCAGGTCCGCCTGGCGCTCCGGCCGCTCCAGATACTCCTGCGCCAGGACGAACAGGTGGCGGGTAATGGCTGAGGCCATGCGCAACAGGGTTTCCTGATCCAGACCCGGCGCCAGGCCGAACTCCGCAATATCCTCGGCCATGTCCCGGGCGAAGTCCGCCATCAGTTCGCGCAGGGACTGGCGCAGCATCGGCGACGCGCCATGCAGCTCGCGCATGCCGACGATGAAACTGTCCGGATTGCGCGCCACGAAATCGAAGAACAGCTGCACGGTTTCCCGGCAGACCAGCCGCCCCCGGGTCAGATCGGCACCCAGCAGCTGTTCGCCCCTGCCCTGCCCCAGCGTGCGCTGGGCCGCCTCGCGCCGCAGCGCGCGCAACGGCAGGCGCAACTGGCTGCCGATCTGGCTGATCAGCAACAGACCCAACTCCTCGATGCTGCCGAAATGACGATAGAAGGTGTTGGGGTTCAGCCCCGCCTCGCGGGCCAGTTCGCGCAAGCCCAGGCTGCTCAAACTGTGGGTTCTGGCCATCAGCCGCAACGCCGCATCCAGTAGCAGCCGCTTGCCCTGAGCCAATGGTGTTTCCATGCGCGTCATATCGTTTCCTTTCAAGGCATCCACCCAACGGAGGTTAGGGCGGGAACCGGGTAGACAAATGTCTACACCCCGATAGAGTTTTCCATGAACCGTTTCCGCCGCCCCCTACCGAACGCATGGCGGAATGGATGTTGCCGGTCGAACAATCATAAGAAGGAATCTGGCCCATGACTGCCGCTACGCCCCCGTCGCCCAGCGCGATACCCCATTGCAAGATCGCCATCCTCGGCACCGGCTTCTCCGGGCTGGGCATGGCCATTCGCCTGAAACAGGCCGGCGAGAACGATTTCCTGCTGTTCGAGAAGGAGGCCGGGGTCGGCGGTACCTGGCGGGTCAACCACTACCCGGGCTGCGCCTGCGATGTGCAATCGCACCTGTATTCCTTTTCCTTCGCGCCCAATCCCGAGTGGTCGCGCATGTTCGCCCCGCAGCCGGAAATCAAGCGCTACCTGGAAGACTGCTGGGAGCGCTTCGGCCTGGCGCCGCACACCCAGCTCAGCACCGAACTCAGCCGCCTGAGCTGGGACGAAGGCAGCCAGCACTGGCTGATCGAGACCCGCGACGGCCGGCAGTACACCGCCCGCTTCGTGGTGTCCGGCATGGGCGGGCTGTCCACACCCGCCTTCCCGAACATCAAGGGACTGAAGACGTTCAAGGGCAAGGTGTTCCACTCCCAGCAGTGGGACCACGACCATGAACTGGAAGGCAAGCACGTCGCGGTGATCGGCACGGGCGCCTCGGCCATCCAGTTCGTGCCGCAGATCCAGCCGAAGGTCGGCCAGCTGGACCTCTACCAGCGCACGCCGCCGTGGATCATGCCCAAGCCCGACCGCGCCATCAGCGAGCGCGAGCGCCGCCTGTACCGCCGTCACCCCGTCCTGCAGAAACTCTGGCGTGGCGGCATCTACAGCTTCCTGGAAGCCCGGGTACTGGGCTTCGCCATCAGTCCGCAGATCCTGCGCATCGCCAGCCTGGTGGCGCGCCGTCACCTGCGCAAGCAGGTCCGCGACCCCGAACTGCGCCGCAAGCTGACACCGGACTATGTGATGGGCTGCAAGCGGGTACTGATCTCCAATGACTACTACCCATCCGTGAGCCAGCCAAATGTGGCGCTGATCACCGACGGCATCGCCGAGATCCGCGCCCACAGCATCGTCACCCAGGATGGCCGGGAACGCCCGGTGGACACCATCATCCTCGGTACCGGCTTCACCCCCGCCGACCCGATCCCGCGCGGGCTGATCAGCGGCCGCAACGGTATGGACCTGGTCGACAGCTGGCCGCGTGGCCCGGAGGCCTACAAGGGCACCACCACCGCCGGCTTCCCCAACCTGTTCTTCCTCATGGGCCCGAACACCGGCCTGGGCCACAGCTCGATGGTCTATATGATCGAGTCGCAGATCCAGTACGTGCTCGGCGCGCTGCAACTGCTCGAAGAGCGCGACCTGCAAACCCTGGAGGTCAAGCGCGAGGATCAGGAACGCTTCAACCGCAAGATCGACAAGACCTCCACCCGCACCGTGTGGCAGTCGGGCGGCTGCGCCAGCTGGTACCTGCACCCGCAAAGCGGCCGCAACTGCACCGTCTGGCCCGGCTTTACCTGGCGCTTCCGGCAGATCACCCGGCATTTCGATCCGGCGGCCTATCACTTCAGCCGTCAGGCCGTAGTGGCGGAACCCCAGGCATCGGAGCCGGCACAACAGGAGGTGCGCGCATGAAGAGCTTCCACGACAAGGTGGCCGCCATCACCGGCGCCGGCTCGGGCATCGGCCGCTCCCTGGCGCTGAACCTCGCCCGCCAGGGCTGCGAACTGGCGCTGAGCGATGTCAACGAACAGGGCCTGGCGGAAACCGTCGAACAGGTGCGCCGCTTCGAGGTGAGGGTCAGTCACCAGCGCGTCGATGTGGCCGATTTCGAGGCCGTGCGCCAGTGGGCCGATCAGGTGATGATCGATCACGGCCGGGTGAACCTGATCTTCAACAACGCCGGCGTCGCCCATGGCGGAACAGTGGAAGGCAACGCGCTGGACGACTACCACTGGATCATGAACATCAATTTCTGGGGCGTGGTGCATGGCACCAAGGCGTTTCTGCCCTACCTGAAGGCCAGTGGCGCCGGGCATATCGTCAATGTTTCCAGCGTGTTCGGCCTGTTCGCCCAGCCCGGCATGAGCGCCTACAACGCCACCAAATACGCGGTGCGTGGCTTCACCGAGTCGTTGCGCCAGGAGCTGGACATCGCCAGTTGCGGGGTGTCCGCCAGCTGTGTGCATCCGGGTGGCATTCGGACCAACATCGCCCACAGCGCTCGCATGAACGACAGCCTGCTGGAGGTGACCGGCCAGGATGCCGCCCAGTCGCGGCAGCAGTTCAACGACCTGCTGTTGCGCACCAGCCCGGACAAGGCTGCGGCGGTGATCCTGCGCGGCGTGCAGCGCAACCAGCGACGCATTCTGATCGGCCTCGATGCCCGGGGTGTGGACCTGATGATGCGCAGCATGCCGGCGCTGTACCAGCGCATGGTGGTGCTGAGCATGCGTCTGGCGGCGCGCTTCACACCCAGAACGCCCGACAAGACGCCGGAAGTGGCGGAATGAAAAAAGCCCTGCCGATGGGCAGGGCTTCTAATCTCCCTCTCCCCTTGCGGGAGAGGGTTGGGGAGAGGGGGTAATCGCCGCCTCACCCTAGCTCCGGACGGGGCTTACAACCCCATCTGCTTGCTGATGATCTCGTTCATGATCTCGCGCGTCCCGCCGCCGATCGACAGGATGCGGTTGTCGCGGTACAGGCGCTCCACGCGGCTCTCACGCATGAAGCCCATGCCGCCGAGGATCTGCGTGGCGTCGTAGACGATGCGGTCGGAGACATCCGTGGCGAAGTTCTTGGCCATGGAGATTTCCTTGACCACGTTCTTGCCGGCCGACATCTTCGCCGCTTGGCGATAGGTGAACTCGCGGGACACTTCCAGCTGGGTGGCCATTTCCGCCAGGCGATGCTTGAGCACCTGGAACTTGCTGATCGGCTTGCCGAACGCCTTGCGCTCCCGGGCCCAGGCCAGGGCATCCTCCAGGGCCATCTGCGCGGTCATATTGGCCATCAGCGCCAGGGCCAGACGCTCGTTCTGGAAGTTGGCCATGATGCCGGCAAAGCCCATGTTCTCGGCACCGATGAGGTTCTCCACCGGCACCCGGCAATCGTCGAAGAACAGCTCGGCGGTGTCCGAGCACCACCAGCCCATCTTTTTCAGCTTGCGGCCGACGCTGAAACCCGGGGTGCCCTTCTCGACGAACAGCAGGCTGACGCCACCGAACCCTTCGCCGCCTGTGCGTACCGCCACGGTGTAGTAGTCGGCGCGCACCCCGCTGGTGATGAAGGTCTTGCTGCCGGTGACCCGGTAGTGATCGCCCTCGCGCACCGCACGGGTCTGCAGGTTGGCCACGTCGGAGCCGCCGCCGGGCTCGGTGATGGCCAGGGCGATGATCTTGTCGCCGGCCAGCACCTCCGGCACCACGCGGTCGCGAATCGCCGGCTTGGCCCACTTGAGGACCGGCGGCAGGCCGATGTCCAGCGAGCAGAGCCCAGACACCAGGCCGGTGGAGCCGCAACGAATCAGCTCTTCGCTGGCCGCGATCTTGGCGAACAGGTCGCCCTCATGGCTGCCGCCAAACGGCTCGGGAAAGCCGATGCCGAGGATGCCGGCGTCGCCGGCCTTCTTGTACAACTCACGGGGGAATTCCTCGGCTTCCTCCCAATCGTCGATGTGCGGCAGGATCTCGCGCTCGACGAAGCGGCGCACCGAGTCGCGGACCAGTTGATGGGATTCGTCGAAGTATTCCTGGAATGCGGCCATGGGTCGGCTCCGGTTTGTTATTGTGGCCGGAACCTTACCAAGCGCTTGCTTGGTTTTCAATCGGCATCCATGCCCGCCATCTCCTGCGCCTGAGAAACCCGCGTCCCGCGCCGGGCGCGCCGCTTGCGCCACCAGATCAGCGTGCCGGTGACGCACAGCACCGCGATCGCCACGCCCAGCACGGCAATCAGCACCCGGCCGGGGAAACCAAGGATGCGTCCGCCATGGATGGGCAGCTGCAGGCGGAAGAAACGCTCGCCCAGCGTGCCCTGCCCCGGGATCTCGCTGCCCAGCAAGCGGCCGTCGCTGCCGTGGAAGAACACCCAGGCATTGCCCTGGTCGCTGTCGTGGGCGCCGAACCCGGCGCCGTAGAAGTTGTACTCGAAGCTGTAGTAGAGCTCGGTCATGGGCTCGTCGAGCCCCAGCCGGCCAGCATGGCGAAGCGCATGCCCATAGGCCTCGCCGTAGCCGTAGGCGGTGGTGCCCAGTTCCTCGACGGGCAGCTGGCTGCGCGCGTGGTAGACACTGGGCTGCACCGGCGAGACCAGCGAGACCACCGGCTTGAAGACCTGCTCGGGCAGGTTCATCGCCACGCTGCTGATCGCCACCGGCAGCAGCAATAACCACAGCCATAAGCCTCCGGCGCGGTGCACATCGTAGTTGAGGCGTTGCGGCTTGACCTTCCAGGCCACCGCCCATTTGGCGAAGAACGGCCGCCCGCGCGGGAAGGTCAGTACCAGCGCCACGAAGCTGTCCACTACCCAGAGAATCGCCACGAGCCCCATCAGCCACAGACCCCAGTTACCCGGCAACGCCAGGTTGTAGTGGAACTCCAGCAGGAATGGCACCAGGTTCTGCCGGGAGAAGCAGCACTCGCCCCAATGGCGGAATCCGACTTCCTCGGCCGTCACCGCGTCCAGGTAGCGGACCACCGGTTTTTCCGCATAAGGCTGGCCGCTTTGCGGATCGTTGCGCGGGACCAGGGCCAGCAAGGCGGCATGCCCCGGCTCCTCGGGAAACTCCATGTACCACACCTGCATGCGCGGGTAGTCCTGCTCGACACGCGCCACGAGGTGTTCCGGCGGCAGCACCTCGCCGACGCCGGTCGTGTGGTGGAAGCCGGGGTTCAGCCATTCATCCAGTTCATGGTGGAAGGCCAGGACACTGCCGGTGAGACCGGCCAGTGCCAGGAACAGGGCGGTGGCCAGACCGAGATAACGGTGTAGCCGGACAAGAATCGCACGCATCGGTTATTCCTGCGGGTAGATGCGAAAGGCCGCGCGCCTGGCAGCGGCCCGAACCGGATCAGAAGTCGTAGCTGAGGGTGGCCATGACGTTGCGCTCCTCACCGTAGTAGCACTGCAGCAAGCTGTTACAGGCCGACACGTAGGTTTCATCGGTGAGGTTGTTGAGATTCAGGCGCAGCGCCACGCCGGCCAGGCCGACCTGCGTCAGGTCATAGCTCAGCGAAGCATCGAACAGGGTGTAGGACGGCAGCCGCAGGCTGTTCTCCGCATCAGCCCAGCTGTGGCCGAAGTAACGCGCCCCCGCACCCAGCTGCAGGCCCCCGCGGAAGCGGTAATCGGCCCACAGGGCGGCCATGTGACGCGCCACCGCGTTCGGCGTATTGCCACGGTTGTTGACCCCGGCGGCACCGACGAAGTCCTTGGAATACTCGACATCCAGGTAGGTGTAACTGGCCAGCACGCTGGCGTTCTCCAGCGGCTGGAAGCGCGCCTCCAGCTCCACGCCCCGAGAGGTGATTTCGCCCACCGCGCGGAAGAAGTTCTCATTGGAATCCTTGCTGGCCAGGTTGGTCTGCCGCAGCTCGAAGACCGACAGGGTATAGAGGTCGTCGCGACCCTGTGGCTGGTACTTCAAACCGGCTTCGCCCTGCTGACCCTTGGTGGGTTCCAGCAGGCTGATGTCGTAGGTCGAACCGTTGTAGTTGTAGGCCGCTGTGGTATTGGGATTGAAGGACTCCGCGTAGCTGACGTAGGGCGACAGGCCGTTGTCGAAGGCATACAGCACACCGACCCGTCCGGTCAGCTGCTCCTGAGTGGCGTTGTCGGCCTGATCCCCGTACAGCGACTCGGTCTGCTCGAAGCCGACGTCCACCCAGTCGTGGCGCAAGCCCAGGGAGAAACGCCAGTTGTCCAGGGCCAGCAGGTCCTGCACATACAGGCCGGTCTGCTCCAGACGCCGGCTTTCATCGTACTGGTGGTAGAAGCTGTAGTTCGCTACGGGACGTGATGCGGCGTAGGGATTCACCGGGCTCACCGTACCGCCGTCGTAGCTCACCTTGGCCTTGCGGCGCTGGTAGTCCAGGCCGGCCACCAAGGTGTGGCTGAGCCTTCCGGTGTCGAATTCGAATTGCAGCTGGTTGTCGATCGTCCAGGCATGCAGCGCTTCTTCGGCCCCGGTGTAGGCGCGATAGAGATCCCCCGGGGCACCGTAGCCGTAGTCGTCCAGGGTGTAGCCGTACTGGTAGACCTGCTCGGAATCCACTTGGGCGTCCAGGTACTGGAAGTTCTGCCGAGCCGAAACCACCTCGTTGAAGCGGTGTTCGAGCTGGTAGCCGAACAGCTGCTGATCGCGCTCGAAGCGCTCGCGGTCCTTCTCGCCTTCGAAGAAGCTACGCGGGATGCGCTGGCCCCGGTAGGGGCGAACTGTGCCCTCGGCCGGCAAGCCGCCGTGATAGCCGCTTTCCGGGTCGCGCTGGAGCAGCGCCTGCAGGGTCAGGCGGGTCGCCTCGCCCAGCTCCAGGCTCAGCGAGGGCATCAGCGCGAAGCGTTGCTCCTCGATGTCGTCCACCTGGTTGCCGGCGTCGCGCGCCACGCCGGCCAGGCGATAGGCCAGCCGCTCCTGCTCGCCCAGCGGGCCGGTGACGTCGAATGCCAGCTGCTGGTAATCATTGCTGCCGGCGGACAATTGCAGCTGATTGCGGCGCGCGTATTCGGGCTTCTTGGTGGTCATCGCCACCAGCCCGCCGGGCAGGCTGCGGCCATAGAGCACCGAAGACGGCCCCTTGAGGATATCGATCCGCTCCAGTAAGAACGGATCCACCTGCAGGCTGCTATAGGTGCCACTGTCGCCCATCAGCTTCAGGCCATCGAGGTAGAGGTTGTCCACCGCACCGTCGGTGATGCCGCGCAGGGCCACGTAGTCGTAACGCGTAGTGGCACCGTATGGGCTGCTCATCAGCCCGGGGGTGTAACGCACCGCCTGGGCGACGCTGCGGGCGCCCTGGTCGTCCATCTGCGCGCGGGTCACCACCGATACGCTCTGCGAGGTTTCCAGCAGCGGCATGCTGGTCTTGGTCGCCACGCTGCTGTGGGTCGCCTGGTAACCCTCCATGCTGCCCAGCGCGTTGCCCAGCGCGAACACCTGGGTGGCCTGCAACTCCAGCGCGCCCTGCTCCGCCCGGGCTAGCAGGGTAAAGCCGCCCTGCCCGTCGCTGCGCGCCTGCAAGCCGCTGCCGCCCAGCAGCACCGCCAGTCCCTGCTCCGGCGTGTAGCGGCCGTTCAGCCCCGGCGACTGCTTGCCGGCAGTCAGTCCGCCATCCGCCGCTAGCAGGATGCCCGCTTCGCTGGCGAAGCGGCTGAGCGCTGTCGACAGGGGCCCCGCCGGAATGCTGTAGCTGCGTGGCGCCTGCTGCTGGCTGCCCGGCTCGGCGGCCTGGGCGACCGCTGTCCAGCCGGGCAACAACAGCAGCGGCGCTGCCAGCGCGGCAGCCTGAATGGCGCGGGACAGCGGCGAGGAGACGAATACGGCAAGTGAACCTGTGCGGTGCATGGCATACCTCGAATCGGTAAGGCGTCGAAACGCCGGGGTACTACCAAGGCCACGTCACGGCAAAAAAGGGGAACCGTAAATGCGAAATATTTTTATTTATTAGGAGATCCGGGGCTCGATGCTGACCCACCAGGGCAGCGGACGGTGGATGCGCACCGGCAACGTCTCGGCCAGCGCACGCAGCACCCGGCCTGTGTCCGCCAAGGGGAAGGCTCCCACCAGGCGCAGGTCGGCCACCTGCGGTGCGCAGCCCAGGTAGCCTCGCCGGTAGCGGGACAGCTCGACCACGAAATCACCCAGGCGCATGTCGTCGGCCAGCAGCATGCCGCGGCTCCAGGCCACCTCGCGCTCCTCGTTCATGCTCAGCAGTTGACTGGGTAATGGACCGCCGAACCGCAAACCCTGGCCCGCGTCGAGCCGCCGCGACGCACCCTGCGGCTCCAATAGCTCGACCCTGCCGGCATACACCGCCAGGTGGCCGACGTCCTGATCCAGGCGCATGCTGAAGCGCGCCGCCATGGCTTTCACTGCGCCCTTGGGCGACTGCAGTAGCAGTGGTCGCGGATCAGTCGCCAGCTCCACCAGTAGCTCGCCACGGTGCAGCGTGAGGTGGCGCTGGGCGCCGGAGAGATCCACATCCAGCGCCGTGTCGGTGTTCAGCCATACCCGCGAGGTATCTGCCAGGCGCTCCTCCCGCATCTCACCCACGGCCGTGCGCAGGGTCGCGTTCCAAACGTTCCAGGGTGCCTGGCGTAGCCCGGCGTAGCCCAGGACGCCGCTGCCGCAGAGCAGCGCCAGCATCTTCAGGTGCTGGCGACGGGTGACGGGGGCTCGCAGAGCCACGCCGGCCGCTTTACGGCAGGCTTCGTCAGGAAGCGTATGGAAGGGCCGGCTGATCGCTTCGACGCGCGCCCACGCCGACGCATGCTCCGGGCACGCCTGCAGCCAAAGACGCCAGGCCTCGCGCTCCGCCGGGCTGGGCGCGTCCTGCAGAATGGCGAACCATTCCGCCGCTTGCTGCAGGGTGTCGAATGCACTGCCGTTCGGCTCCGTGATCGCCATGGGTTACTCCGCGCAACAGGTCAGGCAGTGCAACATGGCCTGAGCCATGTACTTCTTCACCATGCGCTCGCTGACCCCCAGGCGCTCGGCGATGCAGGCGTAGCCCAGGCCATCGAGCTGGGAAAGCAGGAAGGCCGTGCGCACCTTGTGGGGCAGGCGCGCCAGTAGGGCATCCAGACGCAGCAGGGTCTCGACGATCTCCGCCTGCTCCTCGGGCGATCCCGCCACGGCTTCGGGTTGCCGGGCCAGCGCCTCCAGATAGGCACGTTCGATGGCCTGTCGGCGCCAGTGGTTGATCAGCAGTCCGCGGGCGATGGTCGCCAGATAGGCGCGCGGCTCACGCAGCAGGCTCAGCTCGCGCTCCCTGGCGAGAATGCGCAGGAAGGTGTCCTGGGCCAGATCGGCCGCCTGTTCCGAACAGCCCAGTTGTCGGCGCAGCCACAGGCGCAACCAGCCGTGATGAGCGCTGTACAGCCGTTGCAGCTGGTCCGGGTCGCATACGCGGGTCGTCATGGCCCTGCCCTGTCTTGAATCGAAGATCGCGAATGCTAACGCTTCTCATCTATGCCGGACAGCGGGTGAATGCGGATTTATCTGCGGGCCGTCTGAACCCGCCAGCGAAGGTGCCTCAGAGCGTCAGCGGCTTGCGTCCCGCCAGGGCATGCGCCAGGGTGCCGCCATCGACCAGCTCCAGCTCGCCACCCAGCGGCACGCCGTGGGCGATGCGCGACACCACCAGGCCCTTGGGCAGCAGCAACTGGGCGATGTAATGGGCGGTCGCCTCGCCTTCCACGGTGGGGTTGGTGGCCAGGATCACTTCGCTGAAGCCGCCCTGGGCAATGCGCTCGAGCAGCTCGGGAACGCCGATGGCTTCCGGCCCCAGGCCGTCCAGCGGCGACAAATGCCCCTTGAGCACGAAATAACGTCCGCGAAAACCGGTCTGGTCGACGGCGAAGACGTCCAGCGGGCTCTGCACCACGCACAACAGGCTGTCGTCACGGCGCGGGTCGCTGCATTGCGGGCAGATGTCGTCTTCGCTGAGGGTGCGGCACTGGCGACAGTAGCCCACCCCTTCCATGGCCTGGCGCAGCGCCTCGGCCAGGCGCAGCCCGCCGCTGCGGTCGCGCTCCAGCAGCTGCAGGGCCATGCGTTGCGCGGTCTTCTGGCCGACGCCGGGCAGGATGCGCAGGGCGTCGATGAGCTGGCGGATCAGCGGAGTGAAACTCATGGGAACTACTGCCGGACTGCTGGAAAGACGCGGGTTATACCCGCGCCCGCCAGCAGGCGTCAATCAGGCCCGCTGCGCCTGTTCCAGGGCTTCCAGCACACGGCGGGCGGCCAGTTCGCTGGACGCCGGGTTCTGTCCGGTGATCAGGTTGTGGTCGCGGATCACGAACGGCGCAAAGCTCTCGCCCACCTCTACCAGGCCACCCAGTTCGCGCAGCGTGCTTTCCAGCAGGAACGGCACGGCCTGCTCCAGGCCCATGGCCATTTCCTCCGCGTCGCTGAAGGCCGTCAGCTGGCGACCCTCGACCAGCGGCAAGCCATCCTGCCGCTCTGCCCCAACGAAGGCCGATGGCCCATGACAGACCGCCGCCCAGATCTTCTTCTGGGCATCGAATTCGGCCAGCAGGCGCCCCAGCACCGGATGCCCGGGCAGATCGAACACGGTGCCATGGCCGCCAGGCAGGAAGATGGCGTCGAAATCGCGGGCACTCAGCCGGGTGTCCAGCACCTCGGTGTCGCGCAGGAGCTCACGGGCGCGCTGCCATTCCGGGCGCTCGTCTTCGACGCTGCGTGGATCCAGGGGCGTGGCGCCGCCTTGCGGGCTGGCCACGCGTACCCGGCAGCCGGCGTCGAGGAAGATCTGGTAGGGAATGGCAAATTCCTCCAGCCACAGGCCGGTGGGTTCGCCATTGAGCAGGCGGTCAGCGCTGGTGACCACCATCAGGATGTGCCGGCTCATTGTCCGTCTCCGCCATTCAGGGTGTGAAGGCAAGACCACGGCGCGGCACGGAGGTTCGCATCGGCACCGGCGAGGCCGGTGCCGTGCCATGCCTCGTCAGAAGGGCATCTTGAAGCCGGGCGGCAGCTGCATGCCGGCAGTCATGCCGGACATCTTTTCCTGGCTGTTCTTCTCGATCTTGCGCACCGCGTCGTTGACGGCGGCGGCGATCAGATCTTCGAGGATGTCCTTGTCTTCCTGCATCAGGCTGTCGTCCAGGCTGACGCGCTTGACGTCATGGCGACCGTTCATCACCACGCTGACCAGCCCGGCGCCGGCCTGGCCGGTCACCTCGGCGTTGGCCAGCTCTTCCTGCATCTTCTGCATCTTTTCCTGCATCTGCTGGGCCTGCTTCATCAGGCCTGCCATGCCACCTTTCATCATGATGGGTTCCTCAGGTGTTCAAGGGTTCGATGGAGTCCGGGCGAATCGTCGCGCCGAACTGTTGGATCATTTCGCGCACCAGCGGGTCGTCGTGGATCGACTGCTCGGCCTGTTGTTGACGCTCGGCACGCCAGCGGGCGGCGGCCTGGGCGGGGGTTTCCTGTTCGGGTCGAACGATTTCGACCTCCAGTTGCACACTGCGTCCCAGGTACTGGTTGAGCGCCTCGTTCATGCGCCGCAACTGGGCCGCATTGAACAGCGCGCTCTGGGTCGGTTCCAGATGCAGGCGCCAGACGTCCCCCGCCGCCATCAGCGAACAGTTGGCGGCGATGCTGGCGGTCAAACCGGCCAGGCCCAGGCGCGGGTAGATATCCAGCCACTCGGCGGCCAGTCCGGTGGCCGGCTGCGCGGCGGGCAACTCCGGCTCGGCCGGGGATGGCGCGTCGGCCGGCTCCACGTAGTCGTAGCTGGCCAGGGAATCGTAATAATCATCGGCCGGAGGCGGCGGCTCGTCATCCTCCAGGCTGTCATCGGCTTCGGCAGCCAATTCCGGGACCGGCGCTTTCTGTTCGGCCACCGGTTCGGGCGCCGGCTCGCTCACAACCGGAGCGGGCGACTCCTCCCAGGGCAGATCGATCCTTCCTTTCTCTTGCGCTACCGGCGCCACGGGCGGTGGGGCCGTAACCGGCGCGGGTTTCGCCACCGCGCTTCGCGGAGCCGGAGCCGGAGCCGGAGCCGGAGCCGCCACAGGCTCGGGGCGTGCCGGCGGCGCGGCAACTGGCGCAGGCGCAGCCGCTACAGGTGCCGAGCCGGCCACGCTTGCGGTGCCGGGATCAGCCGTGGCCGGGCTGATCCCCGTCGGCTTTAAAGGGGCGCGCGGCCCGCCTTCGGCATCCGCCGGACGGAAGGCCAGCATGCGCAGCAGGACCATTTCGAAACCGCTGCGCGGATCCGGGGCCAGCGGCAGGTCGCGGCGGCCGATCAGCCCCATCTGGTAATAGAACTGCACATCTTCTGCCGGCAGTGCGCCGGCCAGCTCCAGCACACGCTCGCGGTCGCCCTGGCCGTTGTCCACGGCATCCGGCAGCACCTGGGCGATGGCCACGCGGTGCAGCACGTTGAGCATTTCGGCCAGCACGCCGTTCCAATCCGGGCCCTGCTCGGCCAGGTGGCGCACGGCTTCCATCAAGGCCCGGGCATCGCCGTCCAGCAAGGCATGCAGCACGCCATAGACCTGGCCGTGATCGAGGGTGCCGAGCATGCTGCGCACGTCCGCGGCCAGCACCTTGCCCTCGCCGAAGGCGATCGCCTGGTCGGTAAGGCTCATGGCATCGCGCATCGAGCCGTCGGCGGCGCGGCCGAGCAGCCACAGGGCGTCCGGTTCGAAGGGCACGCTCTCGGCGGTCAGCACATGGGTCAGGTGCTCGACCACGCGCTCCGGCGGCATGTTCTTCAGCGAGAACTGCAGGCAGCGCGACAGGATGGTGACCGGCAGCTTCTGCGGATCGGTGGTGGCCAGCAGGAACTTGACGTGCGGCGGCGGCTCTTCCAGCGTCTTGAGCAGGGCGTTGAACGAGTGCGTGGACAGCATGTGCACTTCGTCGATCAGGTAGACCTTGTAACGCCCGCGGGTCGGCGCGTACTGCACGTTCTCCAGCAGCTCGCGGGTGTCCTCCACCTTGGTGCGACTGGCGGCGTCGACTTCGATCAGGTCGACGAAGCGACCCTCGTCGATCTCGCGGCACACCGAGCACTGGCCGCAGGGCGTGGAGCTGACGCCGGTCTCGCAGTTCAGGCACTTGGCCAGGATGCGCGCGATGGTGGTCTTGCCCACCCCGCGGGTGCCGGTGAACAGGTAGGCATGGTGCAGGCGCTGGCTGTCCAGGGCGTTGATCAGAGCCTTGAGCACGTGGGTCTGGCCGACCATCTCGCGGAAGCTGCGCGGGCGCCATTTGCGTGCAAGAACCTGATAACTCATCGGAAGCCGTCGTGCGGAAAGGAAAGGCGGTCATCCTAGCGGAGCAAGGCGCAAATTGCATCCGCCCATCCACGGGCTGCGCATTGCCGCAAGAGAACTGCAGCGCAAGGCCCGGAGTGTTTTTCTGCCGCACGGGATTAACATGCGGGACATCAACTCGCCGGGAGGCTGCGCCATGAATCAGGCTTCTCTTTCTGCCGACCCACGCTGGCACGCCGTGCGCGGGCGAGACAGCAGCGCAACCTTCATCTATGCGGTGCTCACCACCGGTATCTACTGCCGACCGGGTTGCCCGTCACGACTGCCATTACCGGAGAACGTCCGCTTCTTCGCCTCGTCGCAGGAGGCCGAAGCGGCCGGCTACCGGCCCTGCCAGCGCTGCATGGCCCAGGACAAGCGCGCCCAGCAGACGGCGCGGATCATCGCCGCCTGCCGCCATCTGGAGAACACCACGGAGATGCCCGATCTGAACGCACTGGCGCGTGAAGCCGGGTTCAGTCCCGGGCATTTTCACCGGCTGTTCAAGGCCCATACCGGCCTGACACCGCGCGCCTATGCCGAGGCGCAACGTGCCCAGCGCCTGCGTGGCGAGCTGGAACAGGGCCGCTCGGTGACCGAGGCCCTGTACAGTGCCGGCTTCGGTTCCAGCGGACGGCTGTATGCCGCCACCGACCAGGTGCTGGGCATGACCCCGACGCGCTATCGCCAGGGCGGCAGCAGGGAAACCATTCGCTACGTACTGGGCGAATCCAGCCTGGGCACGGTGCTGGTCGGCCAGAGCAGCCGGGGCATCTGCGCCATCCTGCTCGGCGATGCCGCCGACACCCTGCTGGCCGAGCTGCGCGGGCGTTTCCCGCAGGCCGAACTGCAGCCTGGCGAGAGCGGCTTCGAGACGCTGATCGGCCAGGTGATTCAACTGATCGAAAACCCGCGCCTGGGACTGGCGCTGCCGCTGGACATTCGCGGCACCGCCTTCCAGGCGCGCGTCTGGCAGGCGCTGCGCGAGATTCCGCCCGGCGCCACCCTCAGCTATGCGCAGCTGGCCGCACGGCTCGACCTGCCCAAGGCGGTACGCGCCGTGGCTGGCGCCTGCGCGGCCAACAGCCTGGCGGTGGCGATTCCCTGCCACCGCATCGTGCGCAGCGATGGCGAACTGTCCGGTTACCGCTGGGGCGTGGCGCGCAAGCGCGAACTGCTGCGGCGCGAACGGCAAGACTGAAGGGCAGCCGGCTGGCAGAATGGCCGACTTTTCCGCGAGACCGTCCATGAAGCCCGAAGACCTTGTCCTGCTGGTGACGCGCAGCATGCCCTACGGCAAATATGAAGGCCGCCTGATCGCCGACCTGCCCGGCGATTACCTGGGCTGGTTCGCCCGCAAGGGCTTTCCCAAGGGGGAAATCGGCCGGCTGCTGGCACTGATGCACGAGATCGATCACAACGGACTGAACGCGTTGCTCGAGCCGTTGCGCAGGAATCGGGGAAACTGAAGGAGGAACAGCGAGGGGAAGATGGAGGCGAACCCCACCAGCCACACCCCGGCACACGATGTCACCGCTACGGTTGCTCCCTTCCGGGCCTGGCCGGGTTCACGGCTGATCATTGCGGGGGGACCGATGGGGCCCGCCATAACGCGCCTCGCCTGGCGGCGAGTGGGCGCCATTGTACCGGCTTACCGCCAACTTACAACCAGGCCGGCGAGAAAAAGCCAGTCGCGACAAATACTTGCCTTTACAGCGGCGGATCACCACAGCGAGAAGCGTTCTCCTCGGCCCGCGCGCCGGTTAGACTCGCGCCTTTCCTACCCTGTGGAGTACCCCATGGCCCTCAGCAAGCTGCAGCTGATCACCGATCTCGCCGAATCCACCGACCTGCCCAAAGCCCAGGTTCGCGACCTGCTTGATCAGCTCGCCCAGATCGCCAGCGACGCACTGGAGAACGGCGAGGAACTCACCCTCCCCGGCATTGGCAAGCTCAAGGTCAGCGAACGTCCGGCCCGCACCGGCCGTAACCCCCAAACTGGCGCCAGCATCGAGATCGCCGCCCGCAAGGTGGTCAAGTTCGTGCCGGCCAAGGCCCTGAGCGACGCCATCAACTGATTGCCGCCCCGCGCGCTGTGCCCGGCACAGCGCCGCCTGCCCCGCATCGGGCACATCACCCCGCATTACCACTCGAAGGCATAGGCACGCGCCAAAAAGTCCAGTACTCTTTCCGCCCTGAATACCCCTTGGAGTATCAGCATGAGTTGCGACGCATCCTCGAAGCTGCAAATCGTGCCCTTCTTCGACTCCGCCACCAGCACCTACAGCTACGTGGTGGCCGATACCGACAGCCGCCAGTGCGCCCTGATCGACGCCGTGCTCGATTACGCGCCAGCCTCCGGCCGCACGTCCCACGATAGCGCCGAACGGATGATCGCCCACGTCCGCGAACAGGGCCTGAACGTGCAGTGGATCCTGGAAACCCATGTGCATGCTGACCACCTGAGTGCCGGCCACTACCTGCGCGCCCAGCTCGGCGGCCGCCTGGCCATCGGCGAGCAGGTGCGCACGGTGCAGGACACCTTCGCCACCCTGTTCAACGTGGAACCGGGCTTTGCCCGTGACGGCAGCCAGTTCGACCAGCTGTTCCGCGACGGCGACACCTTCGAGGTCGGCGGTATCCCCGCCCGCGCCCTGCATACCCCCGGGCATACCCCGGCGTGCATGAGCTACCTGATCGGCGATGCCGTGTTCGTCGGCGACACCCTGTTCATGCCCGATTACGGCACCGCGCGCTGCGACTTCCCCGGTGGCGATGCGCGCACCCTGTACCGGTCGATTCACCAGAAGCTGTTCACCCTGCCGGACGCGACCCGGGTCTTTCTGTGCCACGACTATCTGGCACCGGGCCGCGAGCAGCACCAGTGCGAAACCCGCATCGGCGAGGAACGCCTGGGCAATGTGCATGTGCGCGAAGGTATCGACGAGGACAGCTTCGTCGCCATGCGCCAGGCTCGCGATGCCGAGCTGGACATGCCGACGCTGATCCTGCCCTCGGTGCAGGTGAACATGCGCGCCGGCCAGCTGCCGCCGGCGGAAGACAACGGCACCCGCTACCTGAAGATTCCACTCGACGTGCTCTAGGGCACGTTTCCCTGCTGAAAGGAGAAGTACGCAATGAAGAAGAACATCGGCGGCATCGACAAGAGCATCCGTATCCTGGTCGGCGTCACGCTGATCGTCTGGGCCGTTGCCGGCGGGCCGATCTGGGCCTGGATCGGCGTCCTGCCCCTGTTCACCGGTCTGATCGGCTGGTGCCCGGCGTACCTGCCGTTCGGCCTCAGCTCCTGCAAGAGCGGTGGTGGCTGCGGCAACGGCGGCAGCTGCGGCTGCGGTGGCGACAAGAAGTAACGATCATGGGGGCCAGGGACGGCCCACTTTCAGGAGTCCGCCATGCACGACAATCGACCCACCTACCGCGTCAGCGCCGATCGCCACTCGGCCAGCCGCCGGGTTCGCTATGTGGAACGTTCCGCCGCCAGTGACGACTGTCAGCTGTGTCAGCTGGATACCACGCGCTTCCCGGATGATCCCCAGCCGGCCTGTGACGCACGTCCGCTCAACGACCCGAAGCAGCCAGACTGACGTCGGCGCCCGACCAGATCCGCTCCAGACGCTGGCGCACCTCGCCGGCCTCCTCGGTGCGCTGCTGAGCCTGCAGGCTGCGCGCCAGGCCGTGCAACGACCAGCCGTTATCCGGAAAACGCCGCAAATCTTCCCGGAATGTCTGTTCCGCCGCCTCGTTCTGCCCAGCATCAAGCAGCACGTTGCCCAGCTCCTGACGCACCGGCACCGTCCGTTCCGGCGGCTCGCCGTAGGTCAGGGCATCCTCCAGGCGCGCCGCCTCTCGCAGGTGTTCGGCCGCCTCCTGCGGTTTGCCCTGCCCCGCCGCGATCTGCCCCTCCAGCACCTGGCTGGCGATGGCCAGCACCGCGCCGGAGCTGTTGAACTCCATCCGTAGCTCGGCCATGCGCGGGTCCTGGGCGATGGTGCGCAGCGCGGCCAGCTCGTCACCGGCCGCGTCCGCATCCCCCTGGGCGACCAGCGCCCTGCCCCGTGCGTAATGCCACATGCCGCGTGCGTGCGGCAGATCCGTCGGCGGCGCCGGCACGGCGAGCAGTTCCTCCCAGCGCCCGAAGCGCACATCCATCTGCAGATGACGCGTCATGTGGTGCTGCAGGAAGGTCATGCCCGGCTCGCGCAGCATCGGCTCGGGAACCAGTTCGGCGATCTTGCGCGACGCTGCCAGCGCCTGCTCGCTGCGCCCGATCATGCTGGCGGCGAAGGCCAGGAAGTCATAGTTGTGCGGGTAGTAGCCGGCGACATACACCCCGAACGCCGGGTTCTGGTCGCGAATGAAGGTTTCATCGGCATGCACCGCATGCTCGTTGGCGCGGATGGCGTCCTCGTAGCGGCCGACGCGGATGTAGATGTGACCCGGCATGTGTACCAGATGACCCGCGCCCGGCATCAGCCCGGCCAGGCGCTCGGCGCAGGGCACCGCGCGCTCCGGCTGCACGGCCTCGACGGCGTGGATGAAGAAGTGGCAGGCACCGGGATGCTGGGGATTGGCGGCGATGACCCGCTCCAGCTGGGCAAGTATCTGCGGCGTGTCCGGACGCGGTTCGCCGCCGGGCTCCCAGTACTGCCAGGGGCTGAGGTCCATCAGCGCCTCGGCATACAGCGCGGCGGCGTCCTGATTGTCCGGATAGAGGCGCACCGCCTTGCCCATGGCCTCGGCGTAGGCGCGATCCAGTGCACTGCGATCCTCCGGAGGCGGGCTGGAATAACGCGTCGCCAGGGCCTCGATCAGCGTCCGCTCGGCGGCGTCGGCCTGACCTTCCCGCGCCCGTTGCAGCGCCGCCAGGGCCGGCTCGGCGGCGGCGGGGTCCATCGGCGCGTTGATGTTCGGGCCGAGCGAGAGGGCAACGCCCCAGTGGCACATGGCGCAGGCGGGATCCAGCCGGGCGGCTTCGCTGAAGGCGCGGATCGCTTCCTGATGGTTGAAGGCGTAATACAGGCGCAAGCCCTGGTCGAAATAGCGCTGCGCCTGCGGGTCGCTGGTGGTGATGCGGTAATGGTACGTGCCGAGGTTGTCGTACAGCGGCACGGGGGATTCCTGGGCGGCCTGCCCCGTGCCCGAGGCCAGCAGGAGGAACAGCGCGAGGGGGTGCAGCAAGTGGCAAACAGGGTTCCGGCGGTTCACGGCATCATTCTCCCGGTGGGGTTGATCCGCGGCGGGAGCCGGTTCCTGCGCTCTCGTCGGCTGCCAGAAACGCTAGTGAACGCACCCGGCCCGCGCAACGACCGCTGGCCGGGTACCGTGCAACGGGCTCAGCCGTCGAGTTCCGCCAGGAAGCCCAGAAAAGCCTCCTCGTCGAGCACCTTCACGCCCAGCTCGGTGGCTTTGGCCAGCTTCGAGCCGGCGCCCGGTCCGGCGACCACCGCAGTGGTCTTCGCCGACACCGAGCCGGCCACCTTGGCGCCCAGCCCCTCCAGGCGTTCCTTGCCCTGCTCGCGGCTCATGCTTTCCAGGGTGCCGGTCAGCACCCAGGTCTGGCCGGCCAGCGGCAGGCCGGCGGCCTGCTGGCGCTCGCTTTCCCAGTGCATACCGAAGGCGCGCAACTGCGCCTCGATGGCACGGGCGCGCTGGACGTTTTCCGGCTGATCGAAGAACTCGCGCAGCGAGCGTGCCGCCTTCTCGGTCAGGCGTTCCACCTGGCGCAGGTCCAGCCAGTCGGCGGTGAGGATCGCCTCCAGCGAACCGAACCGATCGGCCAGTTTCTGCGCACCGGTCACGGCGATGTGCGGGATGTTCAGCTTGCCGAGCAGTTCGGGCAGCGTGGCGCAGGCGGCGAATTCGGCATGCAGCTCACCCTCGCCCTGCAGGCGCAGCTGCTCCAGCAGCCGGGCGATCACCTGGCGGTTGTGGTCGTCCAGGAAGAAGTGGCTGATCTCGTGGGCGACTTCCAGGCCCACATCCGGCAGCCAGGTCAGCACTTCCGGCAGCGCCACCTGGATGCGCGCCAGGGAACCCAGGGCGCGAGCCAGCAGCTTGGCGGTCTCCTCGCCCACGTCCGGAATGCCCAGCGCGTAGATGAAGCGCGCCAGGGTCGGCGTGCGGCTGTGTTCAATGGCGGCCAGCAGGTTGCGCGTCGACAGGTCGGCGAAGCCGTCCAGCACGATGATCTGCTCGTAGGCCAGGGTGAAGAGATCGGCCGGGGAATTCACCAGGCCGCGATCCACCAGCTGTTCGACGATCTTGTCGCCCAGACCGTCGATGTCCATGGCGCGCCGCGAGACGAAGTGGATGATCGCCTGCTTGAGCTGCGCCCGGCAGCTCAGGCGGCCGATGCAACGGTACACCGCCCCTTCGCTGACCGACTCGCGGCCCTTGCCGCGCTTGATCAACTGGGTGCGCTCCACCGCCGAGCCACACACCGGGCATTGCTCGGGCACGTGCACCGCGCGGGCGTCGGCCGGGCGGCGCTCGGCGATCACGCCGAGAATCTGCGGAATCACGTCGCCGGCGCGGCGCACGATCACCGTGTCGCCGATCATCACACCGAGGCGCGCCACCTCGTCCATGTTGTGCAGGGTGGCGTTGGACACCGTGACCCCCGCCACCTGCACGGGCTTCAAGCGCGCCACCGGGGTGATCGCCCCGGTACGGCCGACCTGGAATTCCACGTCCAGCAGTTCGGTGAGCTCCTCACGGGCCGGGAACTTGTGGGCGATCGCCCAGCGCGGCTCGCGGGCCCGGAAGCCCAGCTCGCGCTGCTGGGCAATGGCGTTGACCTTGAACACCACGCCATCGATTTCATAGGCCAGGCCGTCACGCCGGGCACCGATATCGTCGTAATAGGCACGGCATTCGGCCACGCCCTTGGCACGCTTCAGCTCGCGGCTGATCGGCAGCCCCCAGCGCTTGAAGGCGTGCAGGATCTCGATGTGCGTGCCCGGCAACTCGCCGTCACAGCGCCCGACACCGTAGGTGCAGAACTCCAGCGGCCGGCTGGCGGTGATCTTCGGATCGAGCTGGCGCAGGCTGCCGGCGGCGGCGTTGCGCGGGTTGGCGAAGGGTTTGCCGCCGCTTTCCAGCTGGCGGGCATTCAGCGCTTCGAAGCCCGCCTTGGGCATGTAGATTTCGCCGCGCACTTCCAGCACCGCCGGCCAGCCTTCGCCGTGCAGCTTCAGGGGAATGTTGCGCACGGTGCGCACGTTGGCGCTGATGTCCTCGCCGACGCTGCCATCGCCCCGGGTGGCGCCGCGCACCAGCACACCATTCTCGTAGAGCAGGCTGACCGCCAGGCCATCGAGCTTGGGTTCGCAGCTGTAGTCGACCTCCGCGCCACCACCGAACAGATCGCCTGCCGGCAGGTCCAGGCCTTCGCGCACGCGGCGATCGAAATCGAGCAGGTCCTGCTCCTCGAAGGCGTTGCCCAGGCTGAGCATGGGAATTTCGTGACGGATCTGGCCGAACGCCGCCAACGCTTCGCCGCCGACCCGCTGGGTGGGCGACTCGGGGGTGACCAGTTCGGGGTGTTCGGCCTCCAGGGCCTGTAATTCACGGAACAGCCGGTCGTATTCCGCGTCGGGAACCGTCGGCTGGTCGAGCACGTAGTAGCGGTAGTTGTGGGCGTCGATCTCGCTGCGCAGGGCGGCAAGGCGTTCGGCGGCGGTCTGGGCGTCGGTCATTGAAGAGCCTCAAGCTGCACACGACAAGCCGCAAGCTCCAGGCTTACCGCGTGAGGCTTGCAGCTTGCAGCTGTCTTCAGCGTTGTTTGGTCAGGTGCCGGCGCTCGAAGTCGGTGATGCGCTGGCGGTAATGTTCGATGGTCTGCGCAGTCAGCACGCTGCGCTGGTCATCCTTGAGTTCACCGTCCAGCTCGTGGGCGAGCTTGCGGGCGGCAGCGATCATCACATCGAAGGCCTGCTTGGGATGGCGCGGCCCCGGCAGGCCGAGGAAGAAGCTCACGGCACGGGTGGTGAACAGATCGATGTCATCCAGGTCAAAGGTGCCCGGCTTGACGCCGTTGGCCATGGAGAACAGCACCTCGCCGTGGCCGGTCATGCTTTCGTGGCGATGGAAGATGTCCATGTCACCGAAACGCAGTCCGCTTTCCAGGATGCTCTGCAGCAGTTCGGGACCCTTGAAGCCCAGCGGATCGCGGCACACGACGTTGATCACCAGCAGCTCTTCCATCGGCGCATCCTCGGACGCGTCACGGGGCGCATGGACATCGCCTTCGTCCAGCGGATTGAGCAGCGTCGGCACCGGCTCGTCGAATTCCAGGTCGCGCTGACGGGCCGCAGCCGCAGCGCGTGCGGTGGGTGCGCCAGCGCGACGCGGCAGGTCGCCCAGCGCGGGCTCCGCGCTGCGCACCACGCGCACCGGACCCAGCACTTCGTCGTCACTGTCAGTGTCGGCCAGGGATTCGGCCAGGCGGCGATCCAGCTTGAACTTCAGGGTGCCCTTGCCGCCGCGCATGCGCCGCCAGCCATCGAAGAGAATGCCGGCGATCACGATGATGCCGATGATGATCAGCCATTCCCGCAGACCGAATTCCATAAAAACCTTTGACCTCTGAAGATGAAGAACGGGCAACCGGACGAAACCGCTTCGACAAGCTCCCTGTCGCCCGGTTTCCGGCCCGCGAATAAAAACGGTCGTTGCTAACTGTCTGTTCCCGCTGGAGTTTCCGGCGGGGTAAAAAAGAGCCCATAAACTAGCATGGCATTCCGCCGTTTTGCACCGATCGGTTCCCCTTTCCCGCCGAAGCGCCGCGCGTGACTCAGGCCTCGGCCAGGGCCACGGCTTCCTCGACATCCACCGCCACCAGCCGCGAGCAGCCGGGCTCGTGCATGGTCACGCCCATCAGCTGATCGGCCATTTCCATGGCGATCTTGTTGTGGGTGATGTAGATGAACTGCACCTTCTCCGACATGTCCTTCACCAGCCGGGCGTAGCGGCCCACGTTGGCATCGTCCAGCGGGGCATCCACCTCGTCGAGCATGCAGAACGGCGCCGGATTGAGCTGGAAGATGGCGAACACCAGTGCCAGGGCGGTCAGCGCCTTCTCGCCGCCGGACAACAGGTGGATGGTGCTGTTCTTCTTGCCCGGCGGCCGGGCCATGATCGCCACCCCTGTATCGAGTAGATCCTCACCGGTTAGTTCCAGGTAGGCATTGCCGCCACCGAACACCTTGGGGAACAGCGCCTGCAGGCCGTTGTTGATCTGGTCGAAGGTGTCCTTGAAGCGCGTGCGGGTTTCCTTGTCGATCTTGCGGATTACGTTTTCCAGGGTGTCCAGCGCTTCCACCAGATCGTCGTTCTGCGCGTCCAGGTAGCGCTTGCGCTCGGACTGCTGCTGGTATTCGTCGATGGCCGCCAGGTTGATCGGCCCCAGGCGCTGGATGCGCCCCGCCAGCTGTTCCAGCGCGGCTTCCCAGGCGCTGTCACTGGCATCGGCCGGCAGCATGGACAGCACCGCGTGCAGCTCGTAACCGTCTTCCTGCAACTGATCCTGTAGCGCCTTGCTGCGCACGCTCAGGGTCTGCCAGTCGAGGCGCTGCTGCTCCATCTGCCCACGCAGCAAGGCCGCCTGTTGCTCGGCCTGGCTGCGGCGCTTCTCGGCGTTGCGCAGTTCGCGGTCGGCGTCTTCCAGGGCCAGGCGGGCGTGCTGCAGTTCCTCTTCCACCGCCATGCGCTGGTCGAGCAGTTCTTCGAGCTTCATGCGCAGCTCTTCCAGCGGCGCGGCACCCTCTTCCAGGTTCAGCGACAGCTGTTCGCGGCGCTCCTGGGCGCGCTCGAACTGCAGGCTCAGGCGTTCCAGCGCCTGGCGGGTCGATTCATGCTGGGCGCGCAGCGAGCCGATGCGCACCGCCAACTGGTGGGCGTGATCCTTGTGGCGCGCCGCGTCCTGGCGGGTACGTTCCAGCGACTCGCGCAAGGCGTCGCGCTTGGCCAGTAGTTCCTCGCGGCGGCTGCCGTCCTGTTCCATGGCCTCCCGGGCGTCCTGCAGGTGCAGACGGGCTTCGCCGAGCTGCTCCTGCTCGATGGCCGCCTGCTCGGTTGCCTCGACCAGCTCCTCATCCAGCCGGCGCCGGCGCAGGGCCAGTTGCTCGACCTTGGTCTGCTGGGAGGACAACTGGGCCTTGCACTCGCCCAGGCGCCGCGCCTCGTCCTGACTGCGGCGGCGCAGCTGCTCGCGCTGCGCTTCCAGCTCGCGCTGCTCGCCGCGCAGGCGCTGCAGGCGTTCTTCCAGCACTTCCAGCTCGGCGGCGCGCTCGTCACGTTCGGCCTGCAGCGTCTCCAGCTCCTGGGCGCGGGCCAGCACACCGGATTCCGCCTCGCCGGCACGGCGCACCCGCAGGAAATGCCGGCCGACCCAGTAGCCGTCGCGGCTGATCAGGCTCTCGCCATCCTGCAGGCGGGCACGTTGCAGCAGTGCATCGTCCAGGCTTTCCACCGGGCGCACGCGACCGAGCCAGGGCGCCAGATCGACCGGCGAGTCCACCAGCTCCAGCAGGCTGCCCGGCAGCCGCGCGGCATTCTCGGCCGGGCTGAACAGGCGCAGCTCGCCCTGGCCGAAGCCGGACAGGTTGCAGCCGTCGAAATCCTCCAGCAGCACGGCCTGCAGGTCGGCGCCGAGCACGGTTTCCACCGCCAGCTCCCAGCCCGAGCGCACGCGCAAGCCATCGGCCAGACGGGGCTGACGCTCCAGCAACTGGCTCTTCAGCCAGTCGGCGACCCCCTGACCGGGGTTCAGCGCGGCCTGCTGCAGCGCCTCCAGCGAAGCGATGCGCCCGTTGAGACGCTGCAGGTCGCCCTGCGCCTGCTGCTGGGCCTGGGTGGCCTGCTGCAGTTCATTGCGCAGCGCTTCCAGGCGTTCCTGCTGGGCGCCCTCCTCCAGCTGCAACTCTTCCAGCTGCAGCTCGCTGGCGGCCAGCTGTTCGCTCAGCTCGAGGACGGCGGCGTCCTGCGGATCGGCGGCCAGTTGGGCATGTTCGTCACGCAACCGGCGCTCGCGTTCGGCCAGGCGCTCCAGGCTCTGTTCCAGCTGCACGATGCGCGCCTGCTGCACCTCGGCGGCGCGGCGTGGCTCGGCGCTCAGCTGGTTGAAGGCGTCCCACTGCTCCTGCCAGCCGCGCATGCCCTCCTCGGCTTCCTCGAGAACGGCCTGGGCTTCTTCGGCGGACAGCAGGCTGGCTTCCTGCTCGGGTTCGAGCATGGCCAGTTCTTCGGTAAGGGACTCCAGCCGGGCGCGGTCCTGGCCCAGGTGCTGCTCGGTTTCCTGGCGCTGCCGCTCGGCGTCGCGCAGGTCGTCCTGCAACTGGCGCAGGCGCTGCTGGCCGTGGGTGATGCTCTGCTCGACCCGGGCGATGTCGCCGCCTACCGAATAGAAGCGCGCCTGTACCTGATTGAAGCGTTCGGACAGCTCGTGGTGCCCGTCACGCAGGCGCTCGATGCTGGCGTCGGCGTTGCGCTGCTCGGCGACCAGCGCCTCGAAGGCGACTTCCTGGTCGGTGATGATCTTTTCCCGCTGGCCGGCCTGTTCGTTCAGCGCCTGCCAGCGCATGGCGGTGAGCTGGGCCTTGAGCTCGCGTTCCTCGGCCTTGTAGGCCTGGTACTTCTCGGCGGCCTGGGCCTGGCGATGCAGACGGTCGAGCTGACGTTCCAGCTCCTCGCGCAGGTCGGACAGGCGCGCCAGGTTTTCCTGGGTGCGGCGGATGCGGTTCTCGGTCTCGCGGCGACGCTCCTTATACTTGGAGATGCCGGCGGCTTCCTCGATGTAATTGCGCAGGTCCTCGGGCTTGGCCTCGATCAGCTTGGAGATCATGCCCTGCTCGATGATCGAATAGCTGCGCGGTCCCAGACCGGTGCCGAGGAAGATGTCGGTGATGTCGCGCCGACGGCACTTCACGCCGTTGAGGAAGTAGGTGTTCTGGCTGTCGCGGGTCACCCGGCGGCGGATGGAGATTTCCGCGTAGGCGGCGTACTCGCCCACCAGGCTGCCGTCGGAGTTGTCGAAGATCAGCTCGATGCTGGCCTGGGTCACCGGCTTGCGGGTGTTGGAGCCATTGAAGATGACGTCGGTCATCGACTCGCCGCGCAGGTTCTTCGCCGAGCTTTCGCCCATCACCCAGCGCACCGCGTCGATGATGTTGGACTTGCCGCAGCCATTGGGGCCGACCACCGCCGCCATGTTGCTGGGGAAGTGCACCGTGGTGGGATCGACGAAGGACTTGAAGCCGGCCAGCTTGATGCACTTCAGGCGCATGAACGTTCCCCGTTCGCGATAGCGGACCCTGCCCGGAGGCCGGAGGTGTGAGCCAGGGGGTGACGGCACCTGCGCCGGACCCGATCGTTCGACCCCTTCAACGTCATGGGTTTCCTTGGTAGCTGTACTGCGCACTCGCGAAAGCAGCCCGGCGGACCTGAAACGGCCCAGGCAGACGGCGGCGGCGACTCTGCAAAGGCGGCGGAGTGTATCACAGGGCCAGCAGCGGAAAAGGCGACCCCACCCAGCAGATCACGGGCGTTCCGGCCGGATCGCCACCACTCCCCTCGACCCTGTTCAACCCGGATGCAGAGAGGTGGGAGTCAACTTGGAATGCCCCTCTGCTGGGGTGGTATTACGTGGAGAGCTCTGGCGCCCCCTTCTCATTCGCCATGGCAGGAGTATGCTCGGCTGCCCTTGCCGCTCCGCCGCTGCCTGCCGTCCGTTTCCATGCCGAATTCCGCCGCTCCGTTTAGCCGCCCGACCGCGGTGCTTATCCTCGCCTGCCTGGCCTGTACCTTCGCCTCCAACCACATTGCCGCACGCCAGGCGTTCGATGCCGGTGCCGGTGTACTGCTGGCGATCCTGTTCCGCTCCGGGCTGGCCCTGCTGGTACTCGCCGCCCTGCTGCTGGTGCAACGGCAACGCTGGCGGCTGCCCGCCGGCACGGGTGGCTGGCAACTGTTGCTGGGCCTGCTGATCGCGGCGCAAAGCCTGTGCCTCTATTCGGCGGTAGCGCGCATTCCGGTCGCCCTGGCCCTGCTGGTGGCCAATGCCTTCCCCATCCTGCTGGCCCTGCTCACCTGGCTGCTCGGCGGCCCGGCGCCGGGCCGGCGCACGCTGCTGCTGATGGGTCTGATCCTGCTCGGCCTGGTCCTGGCGCTGAATGTGCCGGTGCTGTTAAGCGGCGCCCCGGTG
>NZ_DATJCS010000031.1:0-39592 GCF_035497915.1 Pseudomonas sp. | reverse complement strand
CACCGTCCTGAGTTTTCATTGCATTTACATGCTCTGCTGCGCAGAGCGGTGTGTATTGCTGGACAACCAGTCGCTAAGTCACACACTCGTGCAAGCACGAGTGGCGCTTAGCTCCGTACGTTATGGCTCAAAAGCAAGGAGTAAAAATTGAACAAAGCAGTAACTTGCAGTTCTCTTGAGGAAGTTCGCTCGAACATCGACGTAATTGATCGCAAGATTGTAGCTTTAATCGCTGAGCGCGGTGGCTTCGTCATGCAGGCAGCGCGTTTCAAGAAATCCACCGATGACGTTAAGGCGCCGCAGAGAGTTGAGCAGGTAATCTCTAAAGTTCGAACGCTTGCTCATGAACTGGATGCTAATCCCGATGTCGTTGAGGCTGTTTATCGTGCAATGATTTCTGCTTTTATAAATGCTGAGCTTGTCGAGCATGCTTCTCTTACAAGCAATACTTGAAAGCCATAACAAGCGCCAGCACATCGCGCCTGCGGCGCTGGACTCGCAACAAGTTGCTCGCCCGTGTGGCGGGCGTTGCCCAGACAATATGACGCAATGTAGTAGGTGAACTGTAAATGGCAAGGAATCAGGGTGGCGGAAAGCCGAAAAAGCAGCTATTCCGCTGTATAGAGACTCGGTCGAGCATAGCGAAGCTAATGCGCGGACCGAGTCTCTATACAGCGGTACGCCGAAGTTTTTCGATTTTCCACCGTCCTGAGTTTTCATTGCATTTACATGCTCTGCTGCGCAGAGCGGTGTGTATTGCTGGACAACCAGTCGCTAAGTCACACACTCGTGCAAGCACGAGTGGCGCTTAGCTCCGTACGTTAGGCGCATAGGAGATCTCGGTGCCAGGACTAAAAGAAATCTGTGAAAGCCTAATCACTCACTCGAAGATGCTTGCGCAGTCGTCAGAGGATAAATGGTCGGATAGTTCGTCCCCAATAGATGAACCGGTACGCAGAATCCTTCTCAGGGGTTCAGAAATCATTCGGGGAGCTACGGATCTCGGCTTGTCAGAAAACCCGACAGCACTGGGTATCTTGTCGCGGCAATTATTGGAGTTGTTCATATCGCTCCATTGGGTGATATCGGATCCAGAACGGGCGGCAAGGTACGCTGAATTCTCGATAGATGAACTTGATAGGCTTACCCAAATGGCCATGAAAGACGGCCTGCTCTCCGTCAAAGCAAAAGAAGATGGCGCGGACGTCACTGATGAATTTCTGTCGGCTCGAAGCAAGCCGAAAAAGGGCGTTTCTGTTGAGCAGCAAGCCCGTGAATCTGGAATTCTCCACCTGTACCAGGTTTTCTACAGGTTTATGTCATTGGAAACACACGGAAAGTCTGAAGCGGTAGTTAAATCACCCGATCGCTCAGAGGTGACATTGGTGCACCTTCAAACGATAGGCGCAATATCACAAGTGTTTGGGCATACGGCAATATTGTGGTTGCTCCACCGCCAGAAGATAACTAATGAGAAAATACGCGAACTTCTGGGGCTCAATAGGGATGTCGCCTAACCAAGCCAAGCACAGCGACAGCTTTTTCGTTGCGGCTTCGCCTTCACTACAAAGCTGCGCGTGTTGGCGGCGTTAGAAGGCAAGGGCACACCGTGTCGGACTTCAAGCATCACAAGTACTTCACGCCAGATAAGGTTAAAAACGCTTACCTCTTTCCTAATGTATGCTTTGCGTGCCGCAAATCTTTTCGACGCCCTATATCTGAAGAACCGCGCAAATGCCCTGATTGCGGCGGCCAAACCGTGCGCCTAAGTCGAAAATTCAAAGCACCAAAAAAAGACGATGTGAATGCATGGATTATCGTCAAATTCGTTGTAGATTCAGGCCTTGTGTATCAATCCATACACTTAGAAGGTGGCTACCTTGCGGAGTACCCAAAAACAATGAAAGAGGCTGAGATTTTTGTCGCTAAATACGGCAAAAATAAAGCATGAGTTGCCTTCTAACAATGCGTATATGGACTCTCCCTACAAGCGGTGAGGAAAGCTTTTTCTGATCCTGTCGTCAGTGCGGTTGCATTCGTATATCCGGCCTGTGGTGGGCGTTTCGCCCTGGCCATTCTGTAGTTCGCGCAGCGGGGGCCAAGCGTTCAATCGATCACCGGGATCATGATTGTTATCGGCCTTGCTCCGCTGCAGGACTCGCCTGTTTCGACAGTTTCGCTGCTCACCACAACCACCCGAAAAGCACCTCACATCCACTGATTACTCCCGCCGTCAGGCGGGTCTTGCGCTCTGCCAGTCACCGCTGAAGCGCCGCTCGTGGCACCACACCGCCCAGCAGATCCTGACCAGTTTGTTGGCCAGCGCGACCGCAGCCTAGTTGTGGCCAATGCGCGCGGCGGTTTCCAGGCTCCAGCGCTGCAGGCGAGTGAGTTTTTCCGGCGTTCGCGCCTGACAGCGTTGCGCGGCCAGCAACGCCGCCCGTGCGCCATGGATCAGCAGGGTGCGCACATAGGTATTGCCCTGTCGGCTGATATGTCCGAGCTTTCGGCGCTCCCCGCTGCTGAACTCGCGGGGCGTCATGCCAAGCCAGGCGCTAAGTCGGCGACCATTGGCGAAGCGCTCGGGCTGGCCTACGACCGCCTTCAGGGCGCTGGCGGTGAGCACACCTATGCCGCTGACCTCATCCAGTTTGCGCACGATGGCGTCCTCAGCATGCCAGCGCTTCAGTTGCTGTTCGCTCTCGGCCATGCATTGCTCGTAGAGGGCGATTTCGGCCAGCACGATATGCAGGAATGAGCGCAGCGGGGCCAGTTCCGGGCCGTCCACCAGCGTGGGCGCCGCTCGTAGAAATGCTGCAGTCGTGGTAGGGGCTTCGATGCCCGCCTCGCGCAGGATGCCGCGCAGCAGGTTGATGCGCTGCGTGCGGCTTTTCTTCCAGGTTTCCCGCAAGCCGTGGTGGCGGCTGCGGCGCAGCACTGCACCGAGCTGATCTTTCTTAATCCCGGCCTGGAAGCCTGTCTGGAAAACAACCGGCGGCGTTCATGGGGCCGCACAAGCACGCCTCCCGGGAGGAGCAGGATGCGATGCTGGAGAACTTGCAGACTTGGGTAGCGGGTTACTACAAACGCGACGATGCCTGGGCGCATCGGGCGTTGTTCGATGCGCTTCCCGGGGTGAAGCGGGAGATCACCACCCTCATCAACCCTGCCGCACTCGACCGTACGTAACGTACGCCTTGACGTACGTAAAGCGGCGCATACACTCACGCCAAAACAGGAGGCGAGTGCCATGACAGGAATTTCCGCCACAGAGGCCCGCAGCAACCTTTACCGGCTGATCGACGAAGCTGCGGAATCTCATCGACCGATCACGATTCTGGGCAAGCGAAACAAGGCTGTTCTGGTCTCTGAAGAAGACTGGGCCGCTATCCAGGAGACGCTATATCTACTGTCCGTTCCGGGCATGCGCGAGTCCATCCGCGAGGGGATGGAGACACCCGTTGAGGAATGCGAGAAGGAACTTGATTGGTGACATGGACGCTGGTGTACACCAAACAGGCCCAGCGAGACGCGAGGAAGCTGGCGGCAAGTGGTCTCAAACCGAAAGCTCAGGAGCTGCTGATGCTGCTTGCGGAAGATCCTTATCGAAAGCCGCCTCCCTTCGAAAAGCTGGTTGGCGATCTCGCTGGCGCCTATTCACGCAGGATCAATATTCAGCACCGTTTGGTGTATCAGGTGCTCGAAGAGGAGCACGTGGTTAAGGTGCTCCGGCTTTGGAGCCATTACGAGTAATGGTTTGGTGGCCAGAAAGGCGTTGATCGCCCTACGGAAGTTGCGGTGCTGGTCTGTAGGGTGGTCAACGCTTCGCGTTGGCCACCCACGGCGGCCAAGCCGGTGGCTTGACCGCCCTACGGGGCGATGGGGCCAGCCGCACCTTCCTCGAATATCCCCCGCACCACCTGCTGAAAATCCTCACTCGGCTCCGCCTGCAGGTGCATGGCTTCGCCCGTGACCGGGTGGGTGAAGTGCAGGTTGGTGGCGGCGAGCATCAGGCGGCTGTAGCCGAAGCGTTCGGCGAAGTAGTGGTTGTGCCGGGTGCGGCCGTAGTTGGTGTCGCCGATGATCGGGTGGCTGAGGTGTTGCATGTGCCGGCGCAGCTGGTGTTTGCGGCCGGTGAGCGGGTGCAGTTGCAGCAGGCTGTAGCGGCTGGTGGGAAAGCCTTCGATCTCGACCGGCAATTGCGTGCTGGCCAGGCGGCTGTAGCGGGTCTGCGCCTCACGCACGGGCTGGGGTTCGTCCTTGAGCCGCTTATCCACGGCGTGTTCCTTGAGGGCGTGGTCGATCAGGCCGGATGCCGGCGGCCAGCCGCGTACCAGGGCGCGGTAGGTCTTGCGCACGGTGTTGGCCATCATGGCCTGGCCGAGCAGGCTGGCGGTGTGCGGGTCGCGGGCGAACAGCAGCAGGCCCGAAGTGGGGCGGTCCAGCCGGTGCACCGCGTAGACGTGTTCGCCGCCGTTCAGTTCGCGGGCGTATTGCAGGGCGAATTCGGTTTCGTGCTTGTCGATGGGGCTGCGGTGTACCAGCAGCCCGGCGGGCTTGTGCACGGCCAGCAGCCAGTCGTCCCGGTACAGCTCGGTGAGCGGGTTGTCGGTCATGCGCGGGAAGTCGGCGGCGAAAGGGGCGGCGATGATACCGCCCCGAGTGCGTCAGTCCAGCGCCGCTTCCGCCGCCCGGCGCGCATGCAGGGCGGTGGTGTCGAACAGCGGCACGGCGGCATCCTCGCTGTCCACCAGCAGGGAGATTTCCGTGCAGCCGAGAATGATCGCCTCGGCGCCCTGTTCCACCAGTGCGGCCATGATGCGCCGGTACTCCTCGCGGGAGCTGCCGCGAATGTGCCCCAGGCAGAGCTCCTCGTAGATGACGCGGTGGATCACGGCGCGGTCCGCCTCGTCGGGCGTCAGTACCACGAGTCCGTGCTGCTGCAGGCGCTGGCGGTAGAAGTCCTGCTCCATGGTGAAGCGGGTGCCCAGCAGGCCGACCCTGGACAGTCCGGCGCGTTTGATGGCGTCGGCGGTCGGGTCGGCGATGTGCAGCAGCGGAATGGAGACAGCCGCTTCGATATCACCGGCGACCTTGTGCATGGTGTTGGTGCACAGCACCAGGAAGTCCGCGCCGGCCCGTTCCAGCGCCCGGCCCGCATCGGCCAGCAGGGCGCCGGCCGCCGCCCAGTCGCCGGCCTGCTGCAGGCGCTCGATGTCGTGGAAGTCCACGCTGAACAGCACCAGCTTCGCTGAATGAAGTCCGCCGAGGCGCGCTTTGAGGGTTTCGTTGATCTGCCGGTAGTAGGGAATGGTCGATTCCCAGCTCATGCCGCCGATAAGGCCGATGGTTTTCATGCGCACGATCCTGAACATTGACTCGGGTTTGACTCTACCCCCTCAGCAAACGGAGGAAGGGCTGTCGGGCTGCGGCGCGATGTCGCGGGGCAGGCGCAGGTGAATGAGCGCCACCGGCGCGCCGGCCGGGTCGCGGCGTTCCTCGATAGCGCACGGCGTGAAGCCGAGGCGGGGGTAGAGCAGCAGGCCGGCGGTATTGTGGTTGAAGCAGGAGACCTTCACCTCGGCGGCCTGGTGCTTGGCGAAGGCCAGCGCGCACATCACCTTCATCAGGTAGGAGGCGACGCCGCGTCGGCGCACATCGGCGGCCACCATCACATTGCCAATGGCACAGGTGCCGCCTTCGGCCCATTGGTAGAAGTTGGCGAAGGCCACCACGCGGCCGTCCAGTTCGACCACCGTCGAATCGCTGCGCTGGGCGATGGCGGCGCGCAGTTGCTCTGGCGTGAGCGGGAACTGCGCCCTGGGAAAGCAGTAGTACAGCTCTTCCGGGGTGCGGGGCAGGGCGCAGAGGGCGGGAAGGTCGGCGTCAGTGACGGGGCGGTGGGTCGGCACGGCGATCAGTCCTTGATGGCGGGACGGGCAGGCTAACGGGCGGGCTGGCCTGCGCTCAAGGCCGTGAAGGTCGCAGACCGTGTCCCGCTTCGTGCCCTACGGAAGCCGATGGGTAGGGTGGTCAACGCGTGGCGTTGGCCACCCTGGCGGCCGTGCCGCTGGCATGGCCGCCCTACGGACGCCCCGGCGGTGAGCCAGAGCGTAGGGTGGCCAGGCCGTTACAGCTTGAACTGCTGCACCAGACCGTGCAGGTGCTTGGCCAGGCTGCTCAGTTCGCGGCTGGTTTCCACGTTCTGACGCGAGGCATCGGCGGTGTCCTCGGCGATTTCGCTGACGTTGGTGATGTTGCGGTTGATCTCCTCGGCCACCGAACTCTGTTCCTCGGCCGCCGAGGCGATCATGGCGTTCATGTCGTTGATGGTCGCCACCGCCGCGGTGATCTGCTCCAGCACGCGACCGGCATCGGCCACCTGGCCACGACCGGCCTCGGCCTTCTCGCAGCTCTTCTCCATGACCTCGACCGCGCGGCGGGCACCGCTCTGCACCTTTTCGATCATCGACTGGATCTCTTCGGTGGAGTGCTGGGTACGCGAGGCCAGCGAGCGCACCTCGTCGGCGACCACGGCGAAGCCGCGACCCTGTTCGCCGGCACGCGCCGCCTCGATGGCCGCGTTGAGGGCCAGCAGGTTGGTCTGGTCGGCGATGCCACGAATCACGTCCACCACCGAGCTGATGGTGGCGCTGGCGTCTTCCAGTTCGCCGATCACCTTGGCGGCGTGTTCCACCTCGCGGGCCAGGCTGTCGATCACCTGAATGCTCTGCGTCACCACCTGCTGGCCGTGTTCGGCTTCGCTGTCGGCCTTCTCGGCGGCCTGGGCGGCACTGGCGGCGTTGCCGGCGACATCCTGCACGGTGGCGGACATCTCGTGCATGGCGGTGGCCACCTGGTCGGTTTCCAGGTGCTGGCGGTGGATGCCCTCGCTGGTCTGGCGGCTGACCGCGGCGGTCTGTTCGGCGGCGGCGGCCAGTTGTTCCACGGCCTTGGACAGCTCCTTGAGGGTGTCCTGCATGTGATCGGCCATGACGTTGAAGCAGTCGGCGATCTTGCCCAGCTCATCGCGGCCGCGATAGGCCACGCGGTGCACCAGATCACCATCGGCTATACGCTTGCCGCCCTGCAGCAGGGCGTCCACCGCCTGGCTGATGCCCTGCAGGGTGGCCCAGGCCAGGGCGATCACCAGCAGCAGGGTCAGCACCAGCACCAGGCTCAGCCAGAACACCAGCGCCTCGAGATGCCTGTCGGCGGCGGTGTAGGTGCTTACCGCGTGCACGTGCAGGTTGTCGGAGAACGCCTGCACCTGCTCGATGGCCTTGGCGAAGGCCGGCTGCAGGCGGGTCAGCAGCAAGCCGTTGGCCATGACGTAATTGCCGCTGCGCATCAGCTCCAGCGTGGGCCGGATGCCCTGGTCCGTGAGCTGACTCATGGCGCGTTGCATCTCCTGCGCCAGCGAGCGCTCCTGCTCGTCCATCTTGCTGGACATCAGGGTCTGCAGCAGCGCCTGGATGTTACGCAGGTTCTGATCGACCGCATCGAAGTGCATGCTCACGTCATGGTTGTGCGCCTTTTCATAATCGCTGCCCGGGGCGTGCTGCAGCGCCAGCAGCAACTGGGCGCGCGCGTTGTGCATTTCATTGGTCATGCGATTGAGCTGATCGCTGGGCAGCAGACCTTCGTAATACAGGTGGGTGAGCTCGCTGTTGCTGTCGCGCATGCCGGAGAGGGAAAAACCGACCAGCAGCAGCATCAGCAGGCAGAGCAGGGAGATCAGGGCAACCAGTCGGGTCTTGAGGGAAAATTGGGTGAGCCAGGTACGCACGTGTCGACGCCTCGAGGTTTGGGTTAAGGCTAAGTTAAGGCATTTTGATATCTGTGACATGCTTCACGTCAAAAGGTCTAAGCCTTTGAACAGAAAAGCCCTTCCGGAGATGACTCGCGGGTCATTTCATTCGTTTGAATCCCGTCTACAGAGGTATGCATGCACGTTTCTTCGGGCCGCTGGCTCCTCGGCCTGTCCCTGGCCATGGTCACGGCCGTTCTCTGGGGAATCCTGCCGATCAAGCTCAAGCTGGTGCTTGAGGTCATGGACCCGGTCACCGTCACCTGGTACCGGTTGCTCAGCTCCGGTCTGATCCTGCTGGTCTGGCTGGGCACGCGCGGCGGGTTGCCGGCCTTCCGGCCGCTGGGCCGCCGGGGCGGGGCGCTGGTGGTGCTGGCCATTGCCGGGCTGGTCAGCAACTACGTGCTCTACCTGATGGGGCTGAGCGTGCTCAGTCCGGGAACCACACAGCTGGTGATCCAGATCGCCCCGTTCCTGCTGTTGATCTGCAGCCTGTTCGTGTTCCGCGAGGCCTTCAGCATTGCCCAGTTCCTGGGCCTGCTGGTGCTGCTGCTGGGCTTCGGACTGTTCTTCAATCAGCGACTCGGCGAGCTGCTGACGTCGCTGAGCGAATACACCCTGGGCGTGCTGACGGTGGTGCTGGCGGCAGTGGTCTGGGTGATCTACGGGCTGGCGCAGAAACAGCTACTGAATAAATGGACGTCCTTCCAGGTGATGATGGTGATCTACCTGGGTTGCACGCTGCTGCTCACGCCCTGGGCGTCGCCGGCGCAGGTACTGGAGCTGGATACGCTGCAGTTCTGGCTGCTGGTGGCCTGCTGCCTGAACACGCTGGTGGCCTATGGCGCCTTCGCCGAGGCGCTGGCCCACTGGGAAGCCTCGCGGGTCAGCGCGGCGCTGGCGTTGACGCCGCTGATCACCTTCGTCGGCGTGGCGCTGGCCGCCAGTTGGTGGCCCGCCCACGTCATTCCCGAGCAGCTGAACCTGCTGGCCTACGGCGGCGCGCTGCTGGTGGTGGCGGGCTCGGCGGTTGCGGCGCTGGGGCACAGGCGGGCGAAGGCGTAGCCGTCCCTACAGGTTTGCCGAGCCGGCCTACTGCCCAGGCTCGAGCATCTGCTCCGGGCGCACCCAGGCGTCGAACTGTTCTTCGCTCAGGTGGCCGAGGGCGAGGGCGGCTTCGCGCAGGGTGATGCCCTCGGCATAGGCTTTCTTGGCGATTTCCGCCGCCTTGTCGTAGCCGATGTGCGGGTTGAGTGCGGTGACCAGCATCAGCCCGCGCTCCAGGTGCGCGGCCATCTGCCGGGCGTCCGGCTCCAGGCCGGCCACGCAGTGGCGGTTGAAGTTGCGACAGCCATCGGCCAGCAGGCGGATGGATTGCAGCAGGTTGTGGATGATCACCGGCTTGAACACGTTCAGTTGCAGATGGCCCTGGCTGGCGGCGAAGCCGATGGCCACGTCGTTGCCCAGCACCTGGCAGGCCAGCATCGACAGCGCCTCGCACTGGGTGGGGTTGACCTTGCCGGGCATGATCGAGCTGCCCGGCTCGTTGGCCGGCAGGCGCACCTCGGCAAAGCCGGCGCGCGGGCCGGAGCCGAGCAGGCGCAGGTCGTTGGCGAGTTTCATCAGCGCCACGGCGAGGGTCTTCAGGGTGCCGGCCAGGGTCACCAGCGGCTCGTGGCCGGCCAGGGCGGCGAACTTGTTGGGCGCGCTGACGAAGGGCAGGCCGGAGAGGGCGGCCAACTCGGCGGCGATGGCTTCGGCAAAGCCCTTCGGCGCATTCAGGCCGGTGCCCACCGCGGTGCCACCCTGGGCCAGCTCGCAGACCGCCGGCAGCGCGGCGCGAATGATCTGTTCGGCGTGATCCAGCTGGGCGACGAAGGCCGACAGCTCCTGGCCGAAGGTGATCGGCGTGGCATCCATCAGGTGCGTGCGCCCGGTCTTGACCAGTTGCGCATGGCGCAGCGACTGCTCGGCCAGCCCGCCGCGCAGCTCGGCGATGGCCGGCAGCAGGTCCTGCTGAACGGCGCGCACGGCGGCCAGGTGCATGGCGGTGGGAAAGCTGTCGTTGGAGCTCTGCGAGCGGTTGACGTGGTCGTTGGGGTGCACCGGACTCTTGCCGCCGCGCTGGCCGCTGGCGATTTCATTGGCGCGTCCGGCGATCACCTCGTTGACGTTCATGTTGCTTTGCGTGCCGCTGCCGGTCTGCCACACCACCAGCGGAAACTGGTCGTCATGCTGGCCGGCCAGCACCTCGTCGGCGGCCTGCTCGATGAGTCGCGCCACATCCGCCGGCAGGTCGCCGCTGCGGCTGTTGACCCGCGCGGCGGCCTTCTTGATCAGCGCCAGGGCGTGCACCACCGGCAATGGCATGCGTTCCTGGCCAATGGCGAAGTTGATCAGCGAACGCTGGGTCTGCGCGCCCCAGTAGGCCGCGTCCGGCACGTCAATGGGGCCCAGGCTGTCGGTTTCGGTGCGGCTCATCGAGCGTCTCCCTTGTGGTTGTAACCGGGTTAGGCTGGCGCGGTGGTTGCGGGTTCCCGGCGATTCTGCAGCGCAGCTGCGACAATGACCACACGGCGTAACGGGTTGAGCCGGACGGCGGCGAGGCGCAAAATCGCGCCGCGAAACCCCCGTCCCCTTTCGGCAGGTAACCCGAATGAACATGCGTGAGCGTATCCAGACCGCACTGGCGGCGCTGCAGCCACAGCACCTGGAAGTCCTCGACGAGAGCCACATGCACCATCGTGGCGAGGAAAGTCACTTCAAGGTGGTGATGGTCAGCGAGCAGTTCGCCGGCCTGAACGCGGTCAAGCGTCACCAGAAGGTCTATGGCGGCCTGGCTGAGCTGATCGGTCAGTTCCACGCGCTGGCGCTGCACACCTACAGTCCCGAGGAGTGGGCAGCCCAGGGTGGCGCGCCGGCCTCGCCGACCTGCCGGGGCGGCGGTCTGCACTAATACCGGTCGGGGGCCGAGCCCCTGCGTTCTTTATCATCTTCGAGCTGCCCCGGCAGCCCATCCGCGTCAGGAGACTCCAATGGCCCGGCTGGTCTATGTCATGGATCCCATGTGTTCATGGTGCTGGGGCTTCGCCCCGGTGGTGGAGGCGCTGGCCGGGCAGGCCCGCCAGGCCGGGGTGGCGTTGCACCTGGTGGCGGGCGGTCTGCGCCGCGAGTCCCAGGTGATGGATGAGCGGGGTCGCGCCCGCATCCAGAACCACTGGCAGGCGGTGCAGCAGGCCACCGGCCAGCCCTTCGACCTGCAAGGCGGCCTGCCGGAAAACCTCATCTACGACACCGAGCCGGCCTGCCGCGCGCTGGTCACCGCGCGCACCCTGGCCAGCGAGGGCGCCACCCGGCTGCTCGGGCTGATCCAGCAGGCCTTCTATGTGGAGCGGCGCGATGTGACCCGCCCGAAGCTGCTGGTGGAACTGGCCGAACAGGCCGGCCTCGACCGGCGCGCCTTCGCCGAGGGCTTCGACAGCCAGGCGCAGCGCCAGGCCACCGAGGCGGACTTCGCCTGGGCCGAGAACCTGGGCATCGCCGGCTTTCCCACGTTGCTGGCCGAGCGCGACGGCCAGTATGCGCTGCTGACCAACGGCTATCAGCCGCTGGAAAGCCTGGCGCCGCTGCTGGATCGCTGGCTGGAGCGGGGCGTGCGTGGCTGACCGGCTGACCTGGGCCGACATTCGCCGCCTGGCGCTGGGACACCGCAAGTCCCTGCTGCTGGCCAACCTGTTCGCCGTGCTCGGCACCCTGTGCAGCGTGCCGATTCCGCTGCTGCTGCCATTGCTGGTCGACGAGGTGCTGCTCGGCCAGGCCGGCGCCGCGCTGCGCTTCATGGATCGCCTGCTGCCGGACGGCTGGCAGGTGGCGGCCGGCTACATCGGCCTGATGCTGCTGTTCAGCCTGTCGCTGCGCCTGTTCGCCCTGGTGTTCAACGTGCTGCAGGCGCGCCTGTTCGCGCGGCTGTCCAAGGACATCGTCTACCGCCTGCGCGCCCGGCTGATCGAGCGCCTCAAGCGCATCGCCCTCGGCGAATACGAGAGCCTCGGCGGCGGCACCGTGACCGCGCACCTGCTCACCGACCTGGACACCCTGGACAAGTTCGTCGGCGAAACCCTCAGCCGCTTCCTGGTGGCGCTGCTGACCCTGGCCGGCACCTCGGCGATCCTGTTGTGGATGCACTGGCAACTGGCGCTGCTGATCCTGCTGTTCAACCCGCTGGTGATCTACGCCACCGTGCAGCTGGGCAAACGCGTCAAGCAGCTCAAGAAACTGGAGAACGACAGCACCGCGCGCTTCGCCCAGGCGCTGACGGAAACCCTGGAGGCCATCCAGGAGATCCGCGCCAGCAATCGCCAGGGCTTCTTCCTCGGCCGGCTCGGCCTGGCCGCCCGCGAGGTGCGTGACCGGGCGGTGGCCACCCAGTGGAAGACCGATGCCTCCAACCGCGCCAGCGGCCTGCTGTTCCAGTTCGGCATCGACATCTTCCGCGCCGCCGCCATGCTCACCGTGCTGTTCTCGGACCTGTCCATCGGCCAGATGCTGGCGGTGTTCAGCTACCTGTGGTTCATGATCGGCCCGGTGGAACAGCTGCTCAGCCTGCAGTACGCCTTCTATGCCGCCGGCGGCGCGCTGGCGCGCATCAACCAGCTGCTGGCGCGCGCCGACGAGCCGCAGCATGCCGGCGGCCAGGACCCGTTCGCCGGCCGCCGCACGGTGGGCATCGAGGTGCGCGGGCTGAGCTTCACCTACCGCGACGAGCCGGTGCTGGATCACCTCGACCTGAGCATCGCCCCGGGCGAGAAGGTGGCCATCGTCGGTGCCTCGGGCGGCGGCAAGAGCACCCTGGTGCAGCTGCTGCTCGGTCTCTACACGCCGCAGGCGGGCAGCATCCGCTTCGGTGGCGTGGCGCTGGAAGACATCGGTCTGGAACGGGTACGCGAGCAGGTGGCGGTGGTGCTGCAGCATCCGGCGCTGTTCAACGACACGGTGCGCGCCAACCTGAGCATGGGCCGCGAGCGCAGCGACGCGGACTGCTGGCGGGCGCTGGAAATCGCCCAACTCGCCGATACCGTGCGCCAGCTGCCGGACGGGCTGGACAGTGTGGTCGGGCGTTCCGGCGTGCGTCTGTCCGGCGGCCAGCGCCAGCGCCTGGCCATCGCCCGCATGGTGCTGGCCGACCCGAAGGTGGTGATTCTCGACGAAGCCACCTCGGCCCTCGACGCCGCCACCGAATATGCCCTGCACCAGGCGCTGGCACGCTTCCTGGAAGGGCGCACCACGCTGACCATCGCCCACCGGCTCTCGGCGGTTAAGCAGGCGGACCGGGTGCTGGTGTTCGATGGCGGGCGCATCGCCGAGGAGGGCGATCACCAGCGCCTGATCGCCGAGGGCGGGCTGTACGCCAGGCTGTACGGACACCTGCAGCACTGAGCGCGCCATTCGTCCGTGTGCGGCAACCGGCCGCAGGTGGCGCCAGGTTTCCTGCGCTCGGCGTTAAGTTGGATCAAGGCAGGCGCGCCGACTTTCCCCTAAAACAGCCGTAACTGGCCGCAAGCCGCGTTTCTGACGGGCTTGTGGTCGTTTGATGCGCGCTCGCAGCGCTCACGTTCGCGGCTAACTGCTTGAAATTCCAAGCCGGCTGTGTGCGCTTCGGCTTCGACTAAAGGGGAACTGCCTCACGCAAAGGTGCGTGACAAGATTCCGTCATACCCCTGATTCAGTCCAGGCTTCCACAAGAACGCCGGACGCCCAAACCCATAATTTCAATCAGGCGTGGCCCCCGGGTCAGGTCGAAGCGTTCAGGAATTCGTATGTCCGCCCGCAATATTCTGGTGATCAACTGCGGTAGTTCGTCTCTCAAGTTTGCTCTGGTCAACGAAAGCCAGGCCACCTTCCCGTTCCAGGGTCTGGCTGAGCGGCTCGGTAGCCCCGAGGCTGTGGTCCAGTGGCAGATTGGCGATGGCGCCAAGGAAACCCGTCAGATTCCCAACGGCGCCCACCGCGAAGCGCTGGAAGCCATTCTGCCGCTGGCCCAGGACGTTGCCGGTGGCAAGCTGGACGGCATCGGTCACCGCGTGGTGCACGGCGGTGAGGACTTCACCGCCTCCTGTCTGATCGACGACACCGTGCTGGAAGGCATCCGTGCCAACGCCCAGCTGGCCCCGCTGCACAACCCGGCCAACCTGGTCGGCATCGAGGCGGCCATGGCGCTGTTCCCGGGCCTGCCGCAGGTGGTGGTGTTCGACACCGCGTTCCACCAGGCCATGCCCGATTACGCCTACCGCTACGCGGTGCCGGAGTTCCTCTACAAGGAGCACGGCGTGCGTCGCTACGGTTTCCACGGCACCAGCCACCGCTATGTCAGCCAGCGCGCCGCCGAAATGCTGCAGCTGCCGGTGGACGACAGCGCCTGGCTGGTCGCCCACCTGGGCAACGGCTGCTCCACCTGCGCGGTGGTCAACGGTGAAAGCCGCGACACCAGCATGGGCCTGACCCCGCTGGAAGGCCTGGTGATGGGCACCCGCAGCGGCGACGTCGACCCGGCGCTGCACATCCACCTGACCCGCACCCTGGGCTGGACCATCGAGCAGGTGGACAACATGCTGACCCGCGAGAGCGGCCTGAAGGGCCTCTCCGGTCTGTCCAACGACATGCGCACCCTGCACGACGCCCTGGAAAGCGGCCATGCCGGCGCCACCCTGGCGTTCGAGGTGTTCTGCTACCGCCTGGCCAAGTCGCTGGCCGCCATGGCTTGCGCCCTGCCGCAGGTCAACGGCCTGGTGTTCACCGGCGGCATCGGTGAAAACTCCGCCGCTGTGCGGGCGCGTACCATCGAGCACCTCAAGGTGTTCAACTTCGCCATCGATCCCGAGGCCAACGCGCGCTGCACCCGCGGCGTCGCCGGCCAGATCCAGGCCGAAGGCAGCCCGCGCATCCTGGTGGTGCCGACCAACGAGGAGCGCCAGATCGCCCTCGATACCCTGGAACTGCTCGACTGATCGTCTGACGCTCCGACCGAAAACCCGATAGCCAGTGGCATCGGGTTTTCGTCATCTGGTCCACGCTTTTCGCAGCAGAGGCGTCTTTGCGCCTCCGAAGGAGACTCCATGCACACACTGTTTCTCGCCCCCACCGGTTTTGGCGGCGGCCTCAATTCGATCAGCCTGGGGCTGATCCGCACCTTGGAGAAGGCCGGCCTGAAGGTCGGTTACTTCAAGCCGATTTCCCAGCCGTTCCCGGTCGATCAGGGCCGCGAGCGCTCCTGCCTGCTGGTGGAGCGCACCCTGCAGCTGGAAGTGGCCGAGCCGATCAGCCTGGAGCAGGCCGAGCGCCAGCTGGCCAGCGGTGACGTGGACCTGCTGCTCGAAGACGTGGTCAGCCGCTTCCAGCAGGCCTCGGCCGGCAAGGACGTGGTGGTGGTCGAAGGCATGGTGCCGACCCGCGAGTCCAACTACACCCTGCGCCTGAACAGCCAGCTGGCCAAGAGCCTGGACGCCGAGGTGATCCTGGTCGCCGCCCAGGGCCGTGACGAGCTGCAGCGCATGGCCGAGCGCATCGAGATCCAGGCGCAGCTGTTCGGCGGCATCAAGGAGCCCAAGCTGCTGGGCCTGATCCTCAACAAGGCCGAGGGCCAGCAAGGCCTGGCCGAGCGCCTCAAGGAATTCCTGCCGGCGCTGGGTGGCAAGGACTTCCGCCTGCTGGGCGCGATTCCCTTCAATACCGAGCTCAACGCGCTGCGCGCCCGCGACATCGCCGAACTGATGGGCGCCAAGGTGCTCAACAATGGCGAAGCCGAACAGCGCCGCGTCACCGACATCGTGCTGTGCGCGCGCACCGTGCCGAACATCGTGCCGCTGCTGCAGAACGGCGTGCTGGTGGTCACCCCCGGCGATCGCGACGACGTGATCCTGGCCGCCAGCCTGGCCTCGCTCAAGGGCGTGAAGCTGGCCGGCCTGCTGCTGACCAGCGACTTTGCCCCGGACGCCCGCATCCTCGAGCTGTGCCGGGCGGCACTGGACGGCGGCCTGCCGGTACTGAGCGTGGCCAGCAATTCCTATGACACCGCCACCACCCTGCACGGCCTGAACCGCGAAACTCCGGCGGACGATATCGAGCGCGCCAGCCGCGTCACCGACTACATCGCCGCGCACCTCGACGCTGATTACCTGCGCAGCCATGTCAGCGCCCCGCGCGGCGAGATCCGCCTGTCGCCGCCGGCGTTCCGCTACCAGCTGGTCAAGCGCGCCCAGGACGCCAACAAGCGCATCGTGCTGCCCGAAGGCAGCGAGCCGCGCACCATCCGCGCCGCCGCCATCTGCCAGGAACGCGGCATTGCCCGTTGCGTGCTGCTGGCCAAGCCGGAAGAAGTCGCCCGCGTGGCGGCCGAGCAAGGCGTCAAGCTGCCGGCCGGCCTGGAGATCCTCGATCCGGACAACATCCGCAGCCGCTACATTGGCCCCATGGTCGAGATGCGCAAGAGCAAGGGCCTGACCCCGGAAATGGCCGACGAGCAGCTCAAGGACACCGTGGTGCTCGGCACCATGATGCTCGCCCTGGACGAAGTGGACGGCCTGGTCTCCGGCGCCATCCACACCACCGCCAACACCATCCGCCCGGCCCTGCAGCTGATCAAGACCGCGCCCGGCTACAACCTGGTGTCCTCGGTGTTCTTCATGCTGCTGCCCGACCAGGTGCTGGTCTACGGCGACTGCGCGGTGAACCCGAACCCGACCGCCACCGAGCTGGCGGAAATCGCCCTGCAGAGCTCCGAGTCCGCCGTGGCCCTGGGCGTGCATCCGCGCGTGGCGATGATCAGCTACTCCACCGGCGATTCCGGCAGCGGCGCGGAAGTGGACAAGGTCCGCGAAGCCACCCGCATCGCTCGCGAGCGCGCCCCGGGCCTGCCGATCGACGGCCCGCTGCAGTACGACGCCGCCTCGGTGCTCAGCGTCGGCAAGTCCAAGGCGCCGAACAGCCCGGTCGCCGGCCAGGCCACCGTGTTTATCTTCCCCGACCTGAACACCGGCAACACCACCTACAAGGCGGTGCAGCGCAGCGCCTCGGTGATCAGCGTCGGTCCGATGCTGCAAGGCCTGGCCAAGCCGGTGAACGACCTGTCGCGCGGCGCGCTGGTGGACGACATCGTCTTCACCATCGCCCTGACCGCCCTGCAGGCCGCCGCGCTGGAAGCCCAGAAGGGCAAGGAAAAGGGCGAGCTGATCGACGCCTGATCGTCTGCGCCCTGAACAGGAAAGCCCCGCTTCGGCGGGGCTTTTTCGTTTCTGGCTAGGCAAACGCGGTGTCCATCGGTCCGATAGACAAGCGGCCCTTCGAATTAGTAGCTTAAAGCCATCATTCAGGGATGGTATCCCCGCGCACGGATAGACAGCGGGTGACTTGTTCGAGGAGCGCAACATGAAACTTGGTTCCCTTCTATTCAAAGCGGGTGTCCTGGTTACCCTGGTCGCGGTGGTCTGGTGGGGCCTGACCTTCGGGCAGAAGGCCGTGGAGCTCGGCGCCGGGTTCAACAAGGCGCTGACCTGCCTGTACAGCAACGGTGGCCTGTGCAGCCTGGCCGGCGGCCTGACCGGATCGACCTATGAGCCGGTGGCATTCTGGGTGGGGGTCGGGCTGCTGGCCGTCGGCCTGGTGCTGGGCTTCCTCAAGCGCTGATGGACGTTGCCGCCCATCCGGCGCGGGTGGGCGGTCAGGGGAAATACCGGGCGCTGATCTCCGGCGCCGGCAGGGTGGCCAGCACGTGGCGGGCCAGCCGCTCGGCGCCGTAGACCGAGAGATGGTTGGAGTCCCGATACCAGGGCGTGCCATTGGCGTCCAGATGCTGCAGCCGCAGCCCCGAGGCGGTGACCTCCCGAAACGGATCGACGAACTTGGTGCCCAGCCGGCGGCTGTAGCGCTCCAGGGTGGCGTTTTCCTGCGCGTGGTCTTCCAGCGCGCGCACCTCGATGGGCGGGCTGCCCAGGCCGAACAGGCGCGCGTGGTTGGCCACCTTGTCGATGTCCGCGTTGAAGCGCGGCATGCCGGCCACCAGCAGGATGGGGCGGCCCAGCGACTTCAGCCGCTGCAGGTATTCGCCGATGGCCATGGCATAGCGTGACGCGGATACCTGGCTCAGGCTGCTCCAGGCCTGCACCAGGATGAAGCCGTCGTAATCCCGTTCATGTTCGAACACGTAGTTGTAGACGCTCAGGCACTTGCGCTCGCTGTCGTGGGGACCGCAGCCGCCGCTGGCCGCCAGGTCGACGCGGATGCCCGCCGCCCGCCCCAGGGTGTCGTAGAACTTGAAGTAATGCTCGGCATAGGAGTTGCCGATGATCAGGTAGCGGCGCGGGCTGTCCCGGTCGCCGCCCGGACAGCCGAGGCTGACGAAATCCGGACACTGTTGCTTGTCGATGGAGTTGAACGCCAGCCGGGCCGGCGCCGCCTCGGTATCCAGGCGAAAGGGCGCGCCGTGGCTAAGGAAGATCGCGCCGAACACCAGCGCGCCCAGGGCGTTGGGCACGGCGCAGAAGCGTACGAAGGCCGGTCGAAACCCCAGGCGGGCGTTCTTGATCGGGGTTTCGATGAAGCGGTAGGAAAACCAGGCCAGCACAAACGCCGCCGCCACGACGCCTGCCGCCTGGCTCGGCGCGAGGCGGAATTCGCCATTGCCGAAATCGAACAGGTAGCGGGTGAAGGACACCAGCGGCCAGTGCCACAGGTACAGCGAGTAGGACAGCAGCCCGATACCCACCAGCGGTTTCCAGGACAGCAGCCTGTAGACGGCCCCCCGGGGCGCGCCGGCCAGCAGGATGGCGGTGGCCAGACAGGGAATCAGCGCCGTGAAGGACGGGAAGGGCAGGCTGGCGTCGTGCAGCACCAGGCTGGCCAGCAGCACCAGCAGGGCGGGCGCGGTAACGCGCGCATCCAGCGGCGGCAGGCGTCCCTCCACTTTCAGCACGGCCAGGCCGGCGCCGACCAGCAACTCGAAGGCGCGGGTGAACACGCTGTAATAGCTCCACTTGGCCAGGGTGCTGTCGCCCGACAGCCAGCTGGCGCCAAGCACCGACAGCAGCGTCAAGGCCAGCAGTACGGGCAGCAACAGGCGCCGCCGCCTGGCCGGCGCGGGCAGCAGCGCGAACAGCCCGAACAGGATGACCGGCCAGAACAGGTAGAACTGCTCCTCCACCGCCAGCGACCAGGTGTGCAGCAGCGGCCATTGTTCCGCGTCGGTGGAAAAGTAGTCGCCCTGGCGCAGCGCATAGTTGAGGTTGGAAAGGAAGAACAGCGACGAGAAGGCGGAGACCGCGTACTTCTTGAAGTCGTAGGGCAGCATCACCAGGAAGGCCACCAGCGTCACGCCGGTGAGCATGAACAGGTAGGCCGGCAGGATGCGCTTGATGCGCCGGCGGTAGAACTCCGCCCAGGAAAATCGCCCGGCGGCCATCTCCTTGAGCAGGATGGAGGTGATCAGGAAGCCGGAGATGACGAAGAAGATGTCCACGCCGAGGAAGCCGCCCGGCAGCCAGCGGTGATCGAGGTGAAAGACGAACACGGCCAGCACGGCCAGCGCGCGCAGGCCGTCGATGCCGGGGTTGTACGCGGGCGTGCCGGTGGTCATGGCATCTCCTGTCAGTTTTCCGAGGCCTGGATGAGGCTTTGCACCCAGAGCGTGGCGGCCGCATCCAGACCCTCGGCCGAGAAGTGGCAGCGATCCGGCAGGCGATAGCGGGGCTCGACGAGGGTGTCGGTATTGGGGCCGCGCAGCACACCGGGCATTTCGCGGATCAGCTGGTCCTGCACGGCCAGCAACTGCTCGTCCACCGAATTGCCGCAATAGGAGGCCTGCGCCAGGTAGAGCGGGGCGGTGATGCCGTCGCGGCGCAGTTGCTGTTCGAAGGCGATGAACGCCCGGCGGTAATCCCCGGCCTGGCGGTGCCGATGGTTGGCTTCGCCCTGGTGCAGGAGGATGGCGTCCACCCGTCCCAGCTGTTGCCGCAGCGCGGCGTAATCCTGCAGGAGGTAGTCGTAGTAGGGCGGCCGGCTCAGTTGCTCCAGCGTCTTCCCGTTGGCGCCGGCCAGGGCGAACACGGCGCCGGCATAGGCGGTCTGTTCCACCAACTGGTCGCCCACCCGTCCCCACACGCTGCCCTGCTGGCCCTGTCCGCCCAGGGCGGGGTCCTCGTAGCGATACAGCACGCCGTTGTGGAAATTCAGCACGTTGCCGCGCGGCTTGTAGCCGATCTGTCCGGAATTGACCGAATTGGACTGGCCGTAGGTCAGGAAGATGGCGTAACCGGCGGTATCCAGACCGAGCACCGTGGTGCGCAGGCTGGCGTCGGAGAAGCGCGCGGCGTCCTGTACCAGCAGGCCCTTGAGGCGGTACAGCTGCGGGGTGTTGAACAGGAAATACAGGGCAACCGCGTTGCCGGCCAGCAAAAGGCCGAGCAGAACCAGACAGAGTTGGGAGGGGGCAGCGCTGCGCATGTCGGCGGTCCGTGCGATCGTCGCGCCACGGCATGGCTGCGCTTGCGGAGTAGATTTTCTGATCGTCGGGGCGGGAAAAAGTTTTGGCGGCCTGGTGCGTGTGGGGCCGGGATAAACTGCCCGGCCAGACCTGCCCGGTCGGGTTTATCCCGGCCGCTGGTGGTGGTGGGCGATACCAGGGCGGGTTGGCTGGCCCCGTCGGCCGGCGTAAAGCCGTCCCCGCAGACGTCTTCGGGCCAAACAAAAACGCCGCTCCGAAGAGCGGCGTTGCGCGTGGCATCCTGCCAGAGCAGGAGGCTTTAGAAGGTCTTGGAGACCGAGAAAACGATGTTGTCGTCGTTGTTCTCCATATCGTTGTCCGCATAAACCAGGGCGAAGTCCAGGCCAACGAGGGACTTGTTGATGCCTACGCTCCAGTCGACAAAATCTTCACCATCATCGCTGTTGTCGTACTGGGTCTGACCGACGGCGGCCGACAGGCCGAAGCCGGCGCCCAGCTCGAAATCGTAGCCAGCGAAGTAGTACATCTGCTTGGTAGCTTCGCTGCGATATTTCACGCCAACAGTCGCACCGTAGGCGCTCAGGCTACCGATGTACTCGATGTCATCCTCCGCCTCTTCACCACCCCAGACAGTGCCCGGGTACATGTAAGTCGCTGCGGAAACGTCGAACGAAATGTCTTCGGTAATCTGTCCGGCGTAACCGATGTAGAAGTCGATTTCGGCCCCGCCGTTTTCCTCGCTGCCGGCCTGGCTGCTGCCCCAGACGCCCGCGTAGACGCCGCTCTCATGGGAGACATCGAGGCTGGTTTGAACGGTCGGATGACCGCCGTTGAGGGAGGCGCCACGGGATACGTAATCGCTGACGAAGGTCGCAGTCATGCCGACATCGAACTTGCCCACCGGGCTTTCGAAGGTCTCCGCGAACGCCATGCCGCTGAGGCTGGCCGAAGCTACTGCAACTGCGAGGGAAAGTTTCTTAAGCATGCTCTTGCTCCATGTCGCTTAGTTTTTTTGAGGGGAATCCCCTCGATTTATAAAACCAGTGGCTATTGGTCTTATTTCAACCAGGACTAAGCATATCCCTTGCCAAGTTTGAAGAACACAGCGGAAACCCGGGAGTCAGAGCCTTCTTTGACGAAATCGGCATCTTCGACTAGCAGCATTGCGCCCTTTTTTGGTGCGCTTTTGCGTGGCTTGAAGTCGCGAATAGAGGCTACATGCCACGCCTGGCGCGGGCTGGCGCGGAGCGTGCCGTTGCGGTGCGCGCGGTGAGGCGTCGGGCAGCAGTTGATGCGTGCGGGAACGGTCCCGTTGCTCCGGCCGGCGGGCAACGGGTAAGCGGCCGGCCGGTGTGGCGCCGCCGGTGTACAATGCGCGCCGTTTGACTGCCCGCATCGGTGCGTGGGCGGATTTCGCACACAAGGACCCTTATGAGTCACGACACACTGCACGCCGGGCCGCTGACGCGGGGCCTGAAGAACCGCCACATCCAGCTGATTGCCCTGGGTGGCGCCATCGGCACCGGCCTGTTCCTGGGCTCGGCTGGGGTGATGCAGAGCGCCGGCCCGTCGATGATCCTCGGCTACGCCATCGGTGGCTTCATCGCCTTCCTGATCATGCGCCAGCTGGGAGAGATGATTGTCGAGGAGCCGGTGGCCGGTTCCTTCAGCCACTTCGCCCATAAGTACTGGGGCGGCTACGCCGGCTTCCTGTCGGGCTGGAACTACTGGGTGCTCTATGTGCTGGTGGGCATGGCCGAGCTGACGGCGGTGGGCAAGTACGTGCAGTTCTGGTGGCCGGAAATTCCCACCTGGGCCACGGCGGCGGCGTTCTTCGTGCTGATCAATCTGATCAACCTCAGCCATGTGAAGGCATTCGGCGAAGCCGAGTTCTGGTTCGCCATCATCAAGGTGGTGGCCATCCTGGCCATGATTGGTCTGGGCGTTTATCTGTTGGCCACCGGCCTGGGCGGCGAGCAGGCGTCCATCACCAACCTGTGGGTCCACGGCGGTTTCTTCCCCAATGGTATGACCGGGCTGGTAATGATGATGGCCATCATCATGTTTTCCTTCGGCGGCCTGGAGCTGGTGGGTATCACCGCCGCCGAGGCCAGCGAGCCGCGCAAAGTGATTCCCAAGGCCATCAACCAGGTGGTCTATCGCATTCTGATCTTCTATGTCGGCGCGCTGACCGTGCTGCTGGCGCTGTATCCGTGGAATGCCGTGGTGGCCGAGCTGAACGCGGCGGGCGACATCTACAGCGCCAGCCCGTTCGTACGCATCTTCGCGCTGATCGGCAGCGCCGCCGCCGCCCATGTACTGAATTTCGTGGTGCTCACCGCCGCGCTGTCGGTCTACAACAGCGGCGTGTACTGCAACAGCCGCATGCTCTACGGTCTGGCCGAGCAGGGCGATGCGCCGCGCGCGCTGATGAAGGTCAACCGGCGTGGCGTGCCGGTGCTGGCGATCGGCGTTTCCGCGCTGGTGACCCTGCTGTGCGTGCTGGTCAACTACCTGGTGCCGCAGAACGCATTGGAAATGCTCATGTCTCTGGTGGTCGCCACTCTGGTGATCAACTGGGCGATGATCAGCCTCGCGCACCTGAAGTTCCGCAAGGCCATGCTGGCCCAGGGCGTGACCACGCACTTCAAGGCGCTCTGGTCGCCTCTGAGCAACTACCTGTGCCTGGCCTTCGTGGTGTTCATTCTCGGCGTGCTGCTGCTGATTCCGGGCATTCGCGTCTCGGTGTATGTGATTCCCTTCTGGCTGCTGCTGATGTGGGTCGCCTATCGTCTGCGCCTCAAGGCGGGTGAGGCGCCCGTCATACGCTGAGTCGCCTTCCTGTGGCTGTCGGAGTTGTTCCGACAGTCGCACTCCCGCAGAAACGCCTTAATTCCCCTCGTCTTGCAGGGCTTTTCCTGGCGTTCCCGTTTTTTTCCGTTCTTACCCTAAAGTCTCGGTCTTTCGAGTCGATTAGTTGGCGTCAACTTTTGCTGGTGGCTTTTGGCCGCCCTGCGGAATCGCTACGGGAGCGAGGAATCAAACATGAATGGCATAGGAAGCGTTCTGGCGAACATGGGGGTCGGCCGCAAGCTGCGGATCGGCTTCGGCCTGGTCATGTTGCTCACGCTGGTAGTGGCCGGTACCGGCTATTACGCGGTGAATGCCATCCAGGAGCGTGCCCGCCAGATGCAGGCGATGGCTGCCATCGAGCGTGCGGTGGTGGAGGCGTATGTCGCCGAGATCGACTACCAGGCCAATCGCAAGGAGCAGACGCTGAACAAGGTGCGTGACAGCCTGGCATCGGCGGCCACGCAGAGCGAGGCGTTGGCGGGAAAACTGGAGGGTGAGGCCCGCCAGCGCATCCTGGCGATTCGCGACGGCGCCCGGGCGTTCGGCGAGCAGTTCGACGCGGTGGTGGAGAACTTCAAGGCGGCGGTGCTTCAGCGCCAGCGCATGGAGGAAGCCGCCGCGCAGGCGCGGGACGAGTTCACCCAGATCGAGCTGGAAATGTACGACGCCGTCCGCGAATTGCGCCTGCAGGGCGACCGGCTGCGGGGCAGCGACCCGCTGACGCTGGCGGAAACCGCCTCCGGCCTGAACCAGCGCGTGATGGAGCTGCGACTGGTGGAGCTGCGCTACATCCAGTCCTTCCGTGAGGAATACCTGCAGGAATGGAGGAGGCTGTACACGGAACAGCAGCACATCGCCAACAATCTCATTCACTGGCTGGACGAAGAGCGCAAGGTCAGCCTGCGCGCCGGGCTGGAAGCGATTGAACAATATCGCCAGGCCTTCGAGCAGTTCCAGCAGGCTCGCGACAAGCGCCTGGCCAGCAGCGCGGAGATGAGCCGTATCGCCGCCCAGGCCGTCGCCCAGACCCAGCAGGCGGCGAGCAATGCCGCGCAGGCGATGGATGCGCAGATTACCCGCGTCGCCTTGTTGCTGGCGGGCTTCACACTGAGCGCTCTGGTGCTGGCCGCGATCGCCGGCATCCTGATCACGCGTTCCATCCTTCAGCCGCTGCGGCAGACGGTAGCGATTGCCCAGCGTGTGGCCGCCGGCGATCTGAGTCACGCGACTGTGGTCAGCCGCCGCGACGAGCTCGGCCAGCTGCAGGCCAGCATGGCCAGCATGACCGACAGCCTGCGCACCCTGGTGGGGCGCATCGAGGACGGGGTGCAGCAGATCGCCAGCTCGTCCGAGGAGTTGGCGGCGGTCACCACCCAGACCAGCAGCGGCATGCAGTCCCAGCGCCAGGAAACCGAGCAGGCGGCCACCGCCATGCATCAGATGGCGCTGACCGTGCATGAAGTGGCGCGCAATGCCGAGCAGGCCTCGCAGGCGGCTCGCGAGGCGGATGGCGAGGCCCGGCAGGGCAATCAGGTGGTGCAGCGGGCGGTCGGGCAGATCGGCGACATGGCTCGCGAGGTGGAAGAGACCGCCACCGTCATCCAGGGCCTGCAGGCCGAGAGCGGGCGCATCGGCAGCGTGCTGGAGGTGATCCGCGCGGTGGCCGAACAGACCAATCTGCTGGCGCTCAACGCCGCCATCGAAGCGGCCCGGGCCGGCGAGCAGGGTCGTGGTTTCGCCGTGGTGGCCGATGAAGTGCGGGCGCTGGCACTGCGTACTCACAACTCCACCGAAGAGATTGAAACGCTGATCGCCAGCCTGCAGGGCATGTCCGACAAGGCGGTGGCACGCATGGAAAGCAGCCGTCGCCTGACCCAGGATACGGTGGGGCTGGCGGGTGAGGCGGGCGGCGCTCTGCAACGCATCGCCCAGGCAGTGGCCAACATCGAGCAGATGAACCAGCAGATCGCCGCCTCCGCCGAAGAGCAGAGCGCCGCCGCCGAAACCATCAGCCAGAACATGGTGCGCGTGCGCGACATCGGCGTGCAGACCGCCGCAGCCAGCGAACAGACCGCCGCCTCCAGCAACGAGCTGGCCCGCCTGGGCGTCGAGTTGCGCGAACTGGTGGGCCAGTTCAAGCGCTAGGCCACGCCGCACCATTGTTGGGCCGGCTTTACGCCGGCCGGCGGAGTATCGGTTGTAGATGGGGCGGGGCCTTGGCCCCGTTGGCCGGGATAAACCTGGCCGGGCAGGTCCGGCCCTACAGGCTCGCCGCGCCGAACCCTTGTGGGGCCGGCTTTACGCCGGCCTGCGGAGCTCCGGTCGTAGATGGGGGCGGGGCCTTGGCCCCGTTGGCCGGGATAAACCCGGCCGGGTAGGCCCGGCCCTACAGGTTTTTCGCCGGACCGCCAGGCAGATCCGTTCCCCTCGCCTAGAGTGGGCGGAAGAATTTCCGGCAAGAGGCAACGGACATGCCTTATGGCGATCTCTGCAAGGGACGGATTTCCCTGGTCGGGCAGATCTATCACCTCACCCTGTGCACCCACCAGCGACAGCCCTGGTTCGATGACTTCTGCATCGCGCGCTCGGTGGTGAGGCAGATGCGGCGCCTGCAGGACGAGCAGCAGCTGGATACCCTGGCCTGGGTCTTGATGCCCGATCATCTGCACTGGATGGTCAGCAAGCGTTCCGGTTTGCCGCTGTCGGCGCTGATCCGCCTGTTCAAGGGGCGCACCGCAGGCGTGGCGCGTGCGGATTGCAGGGGCAGGCGCCTATGGCAGCGTGGGTTTTACGACCATGCGCTACGCCAGGATGAAGCCTTGACCGGCGTAGCCCGCTACATCGTTGCCAACCCGCTGCGGGCCGGCCTGGTCAGGCAGATAGGCCAGTATCCGCACTGGGACGCCGTGTGGTTGTAGGCAGCGAGCTGGGCCGCCGCACCGAGCTCTGTAGGGCCGGCTTTACGCCGGCCGGGGGGTTCGGTGGGGTCCCGTCGGCCGGGATAAACCCGGCCGGGTAGGTCCGGCCCTACATGCTCGACGCTGCGCCGAACCTTGTAGGGCCGGCTTTACGCCGGCCGGCGGTGTGTCGGTTGCGCACCCGGAGTCAGCGCTCCAGTTCCGCCGCCCATCCGCCGAGCGGCACCGGGGTGTGCGGTTGCCAGATGCGCGTCCACAGCTGGGCGAGCCGTTCGGCATCGGCTCGCAGGCTGGACTGGCGTTCCACCCAGCGGATCGGCTGCCAGGCGCCGTCCCGCCATTCGGCGAGGGCGAAACGGAACGGGTGATAGCCGGTCATGCCCAGGCGCAGGTCGGTTACCACCAACTGCTCGCCGATGCGGTCGTAGCGCAGCACGCCCTGGGTGAACCATTGCAGACGCGCATGCTGGGGTGAGTCGGCCAGCTGCGCCCGCCAGGCCGTGCCGCGTGGCAGGGGTTGCAGCTGGGGTGGCTGCTCGTCGAGCCAGCCGACCAGGGTTTCGTAGTACTGCTCGCCATCCAGCACCAGCACGCGCCAGAGCAGGGTATTGAACGGCGTCGGCGTGCTGAACACCCGTTCCGGCACGATGCCGTGCGCGGCCAGCGCCCGGTTCACCCGGTGTTCGGCCATCTGCTTGCCGGCCAGGGCGAAGGCGAGATACAGACTGGACAGCCCCAACGCCCAGTAATGCCAGCGCTGGCGGCCGGCGCCGAAGCCGGAAATGCCGGTGACCAGCACGGCGATCAGCAGCGGCAGGGTGTACAGCGGGTCGATGATGAAGATGCTCGACCAGGCCACCGGCGGTGTACTCAGCGGCCAGAGCAGCTGGGTCCCGTAGCTGGTGAAGCTGTCCAGCAGCACATGGGTGATCAGCACCAGCCACAGGGTCAGGAACAATCGTTTGCCGGAATACCCCGGGTTGGGCCGCCAGCGCCGGGCCAGCCAGGCAATCAGCAGCGCCACGCCGCTGAGCACGAACAGCGAATGGCTGAAGCCGCGGTGATAGGTCATCTGGGCCACGGCGTCGCCGTAGTCGATGACCACGTCCAGATCCGGCAGGGTGCCGAGCATCGCGCCATACAGCAGCGCCTTGCGCCCTTGCCAGCGACCGAGCAGGGCGGCCTGCACGCCGGCGCCGAGTACGGCCTGGGTGATCGAGTCCATGGAAACGCTCGCAACGAAAGGGGCAATACTTTATCACCGCCCTGCCTGGCGCATTTCCACTATCCGTTGACTTTCGACAGGGTCGGGCACCGGTCGTGGCGGTACCCTACCGCTACTCTTCGTGTGTCGAACCCGGATTGCCAGGATGAAAGCTATCAAGCGCACCTACTGGGTGCTGTTCGTCGTCATCACCTTGCTGTGGTGGTTGGCCGATGAGGTTCTCGCCGCGCGGGGCTTCTTTCCGCTGCGTTCCTCGCTGGTCAACCTGTCCGGCCTGCTGGCCATGGGCGCCATGAGCCTGGCCATGCTGCTGGCGGTGCGCCCGGCGCTGCTGGAGCGACGCCTGGGCGGGCTGGACAAGGTCTACCGTCTGCACAAGTGGCTGGGCATCAGCGCGCTGGTGCTGAGCATCATCCACTGGGGCTGGGCGCAGATACCCAAGTGGCTGGTGGGCTGGGGATTGCTGGAAAAACCCGCGCGCAAGGGCGCCGGCGCGGTGCGGGAAGGCATCCTTGGCTGGTTGCATAGCCAGCGCGGTCTGGCCGAGGACATCGGCGAATGGGCCTTCTATGCGGCGGTGGTGCTGATCGTACTGGCGCTGGTCAAGCGCTTCCCGTACCGCTACTTCTTCAAGACCCACCGGCTGCTGGCGCTGGTCTATCTGGTGCTGGCCTTCCACGGCCTGGTGCTGATGAAGCCGGAATACTGGAGCACGCCGCTCGCGCCGCTGTTCGCGCTGTTCATGCTGCTGGGCAGCATCGCCGGGCTGGTTTCGCTGACCCGGCGCATTGGTCACCGGCGTCGCGTGCTGGGCGAGGTGGCGGAGCTGGAACGCCACCCGGACAACCGCGTGTTGCGCGTGACCGTGCAGCTGCAGGATCGCTGGCCCGGCCACGAGGCCGGGCAGTTCGCCTTCGTGACCTTCGATCCCCAGGAAGGCCCGCACCCGTTCACCATCTCCTCGGCCTGGCATGAGGACGGCCGGCTGACCTTCCTGATCAAGGCCATCGGCGACTACACGGCGGCGCTGCCGCAGCGCCTGAAGATCGGCGAGCCGGCGGTGGTGGAGGGGCCCTACGGGCGCTTCGATTTCCAGGGTCGCAAGGCGGCGCAGATCTGGGTCGGCGGCGGCATCGGCATCACTCCGTTCATCGCGCGCCTGCAGTGGCTGGCTCGGCAGCGGCGCGAACAGGCGGTGGATCTGTTCTATTGCACCAGTGAGCCGGATGAAGCCTTTATCGCCCGGCTGCGCCTGCTGGCCCGTAACGCCGGCGTACGCCTGCACCTGCTGGTGTCCCAGCGTGACGGCCGGCTGACCCCCGAACGCCTCTGCGAGGAGGTGCCTGGCTGGCGAGACGCGGATGTGTGGTTCTGCGGCCCGCTGGCGTTCGGACAGAACCTGCGGCAGGGGCTGGCGGAACGCGGCATGGCGATCGAGGACTTCCACCACGAGCTGTTCGACATGCGCTGATTCAGGCCAGTACGTCGCGCAGGCCCGCGCTGTGGCGGGCCAGCTCCTCGGTACGCGCCGCCATGATGAAATCGTTGCGGTGCAGGCCGCCGATCTTGTGGGTCCACCAGGTCACGGTGACCTTGCCCCATTCGGTGAGCAGCGCCGGGTGATGGCCCTCGGCTTCGGCGATTTCGCCCACGGCCTGGGTGAATGCCAGGGCCTGCTGGAAATCATCGAAGCGATACTGCTTCTCCAGTTGCATCACACCGTTACGGTCCTGCACGCCCCAGTCCGGCAGTTGCTGGAGCAGCGCGCCCAGCTCGATGTCGGTTACACGCGGCGCGTCGGCGCGGCAGGCTTCGCAGTGGGCTTTGCTCAGGTCGGGCATGGGGGGCTCCTTGGCACAATGGACGAGAATCCCTTGGACTCGACAACGGGGTCTTGGTGCTGGGGGTTAGACCAAAGTTCAGAGCCCGCGCAGCCACTCCGGTCGCAGACCCGCCTGGTCGGGCTGCTCGATGGCGCGGCGCACCTGCGTCAGCAGACGCGCCTTGTCGCCGCCCAGCACGCCCTTGAGCACCAGGTGGTTGGAGGCGTGGTCGCTGCGGAACACCGTATCGGTCAGCTCCAGGGCATCGAGCAGCCGTTCGGTTTCCTCGAACAGCTCGCGCGGGCTCAACGGTACGAAGTCCGGGAACTGCGCCATGAAGCGCTCCATACCGGTCGGGAAGCTGACCACCAGGCTGGCCAGGTATTCCGGCTGCGTGGCGTTGATCAGGCGCGCGGAGTTGCGGGCGTGCTGCGGGCTCAGGCTGCGGCCGCCCAGGCCGTTGAGCAGCATCACCGAGCGCTGGATACCGGCTTCGCCGGCCTTGAGCAGCGCGTCACGGGTGCTGTCGTGGGTCTCGCCCTTGTTGACCCGCTCCAGCACCTCGTCATCGCCGGATTCGGCGCCGACATAGATCATGGCCAGGCCGGCTTCGCGCAGGGATTCGAGTTCCTGCACCGATTTGCGCTTGAGGTTGCGTGGCAGGCAGTAGGCGGTGACCCGCTCGACCTCGGGCAGATGGGTGCGGATCGCTTCGAGAATGCGCAGCAGACGGTGGGTCGGCAGTACCAGGGCGTCGCCGTCGGCGAGGAACACGCGCTGCACGATCAGCTGTTCGCCGCAGCGGCGGATCTCATCCAGCACTTCCTGCTCGTCACGGGCGCGGAACTTCTTCTGCGGCGCCGTATACATTTCGCAGTAGGTGCAGCGGTTCCATGAGCAGCCGTTGGTCACCGGCAGGATCAGCGAATGGGCCTCGCTGGGCGGGCGGAACACGGGTTCGATGTAATCAATGGGGAAGCGTTGCATCGTCGGAGCGGTATGGGATCCGGGCAGAGTATCGTCCGTGCATGAAAAGCGAAACGCCAGACCGCCAGCGTGGCTGGTGGCCTGGCGTCGGTTCACTTGCCCGGATAGCGCGCGATCACTTCTTCCTGGCCGTTGCGGGTCAGGCCGATGACCTGATAGGCGTCCTGGCGGTCGCCCATCTCCATGCCCGGCGAGCCGACCGGCATGCCGGGGACGGCCAGGCCGCGCAGGTCGGGACGCTGGCGCAGCTCCAGCACCTGGGCGGCGGGCACATGGCCTTCCACGAAGCGGCCGTCGATCACCGCGGTGTGGCAGGAAGCCAGGCGCGGCGGCACGCCATGCTTCATCTTCACCGCGACCATGTCGGGCTCGACGTGGTCACGCACCGTGAAGCCGTTGTCCTCGAGGTGGGCGATCCAGTCCTTGCAGCAGCCGCAGTTGGCGTCGCGGTGCACGTCGATGACCCGTTCGTCGACCACGGATTCCTGGCAGCCGCCAAGCAGCAGCAGGGTGGTCAGGGCGCCGAGGCGCAGGCTACGGGTGAAGCGTGGGTGCATGGGAAGTCCCCGAAAACGAATGGGATGAATCAGCCGCAGCAACCGCCACAGCAGCTGCCGCCGCTCTTGCGGGCACCGGCCAGGCGGGCAGGATAGCCGGCATCGTCGAGCGCGGCGATCAGCGCGGCGCTATCGGCCTCGCCGCTGACGCGCACGCGGCCGCTGGCCAGATCGACCTCGACGCTCTGCACACCGGCCAGCGGGCGCAGGGCTTCGTCGACATGCTTGACGCAGTTGCCGCAGGTCATGCCTTCAACCATCAGTTCGACAGCAGTCATGGAAATTACCTCAAAGTGCAATGCCGGGCCGTTATCCTCGTCCTTGCCACCGTGGCAAGGTCAAGCGCCGGCGGGATGGAGAAAAAGTGCCGCCTAGTCTGCTGTGGCCAGCCGGGTTTGTGCATGATCTCCATCAAGTCGCGGCGCTGACCTATGATGCCGCCCGTCTTTCCAAGGGAGCCTGCCGATGCAGTCCAGCGAAACAGTCCGATCCGATTCCTGGTGGACCGTGTTCAAGGTGTTCCTGCGCCTGGGACTGACCTCGTTCGGCGGCCCGGTGGCCCATCTGGGCTATTTTCATGCCGAGTTCGTGCGGCGGCGCCAGTGGCTGAGCGAGCGCGGCTACGCTGATCTGGTTGCGCTGTGCCAGTTCCTGCCCGGCCCGGCCAGCAGTCAGGTGGGCATTGCCGTCGGTCTGGCGCGCGCCGGCTATCGTGGGGCGCTGGCGGCCTGGGCGGGTTTCACGTTGCCCTCGGCGGTGTTGCTGATCCTGTTTGCCCTGGGGCTGGCGGCCTGGGGCAATGTGCTGCCCGGCGGAGTGCTGCACGGGCTCAAGGTGGTGGCGGTAGCGGTGGTGGCCCAGGCGGTGTGGGGCATGGCGCGGGTGTTCTGCACCGACGGCGTGCGGCTGGCGCTGATGCTGGGCGCGGCGGTGGTGCTGTTGCTGTGGTCCTCGGCGCTGGCTCAGGTCACGGTGATCCTGCTGGCGGGGCTGCTCGGCCTGCTGCTGTTCAAGCCCGACCCGGGCGAGGCGCATCAACCCCTGGGCATTCTGGTGAGACGACGCACGGCCGTGTTCCTGCTGGTGGTGTTCTTCGTGCTGCTGCTGGTGCTGCCACTGCTGGCGCAGTTCTGGCCGATGGCCTGGCTGCAGCGGGTGGATGCCTTCTACCGGGCCGGTTCGCTGGTTTTCGGCGGCGGCCACGTGGTGCTGCCGCTGCTGCAGACCGAGGTGGTCGGCAGTGGCTGGGTGGGTAACGAGGCGTTCCTGGCCGGCTACGGCGCCACCCAGGCGGTGCCCGGGCCGCTGTTCACCTTCGCGGCCTTCCTCGGCGCGGCCATGCAGGATGCGCCGAACGGCTGGCTGGGTGGAATGCTGTGCCTGGCGGCGGTGTTTGCGCCGTCCTTCCTGCTGGTGATCGGCACATTGCCATTCTGGGAGCGCCTGCGCGCCAGCCGGCATACCCGCGCGGCGCTGCAGGGGGTCAACGCCGCCGTGGTCGGCGTGCTGCTGGCGGCGCTCTATGATCCGGTGTGGACCAGTGCCATCCTCGGTCCGGCCGACGTAGCCCTCGCGCTGGTGGCCTTGCTGGCGCTGATGGTCTGGAAACTGCCGCCCTGGCTGGTGGTGCTGGGCTGCGGGCTGGGTGGCTGGGGGCTGGAGGTTCTGCTGTGAAGGTGCGCGTCGGATCCGCATGGCGCCGCTGGTGGCTGCCGGGGCTATTGGCGCTGCTGCTGTGTGGCTGTGGCGACCTGCCGACCCTGGAGACGCGCACCCCGTCGCAGGCGCTCGGCGACGAGGAGTCCGCCGACAGCGCGCTGGGACGGGCGCTGGCCCCCGAGCTGGCGGCGCATCCCGGCCTGAGCGGCATCTGGCCGCTGCAGGACGCCCAGGACGCCTTCGCCGCCCGGGTGCTGCTGGCGCGCAGCGCCCAGCGCACCCTGGACGTGCAGTACTACATCTGGCGCCAGGACATGACTGGCACGCTGCTGTTCGAGGCACTGCACGAGGCGGCCGAACGGGGTGTGCGGGTGCGCCTGCTGCTGGATGACAACAACACCCGGGGGCTGGATGCGACCCTGGCGGTGCTGGACGCACACCCCAACATCGAGGTGCGCCTGTTTAACCCGTTCGTGCAGCGTCGGGCACGCCTGCTGGGCTTTCTGAGCGATTTTTCCCGTGCCAACCGGCGCATGCACAACAAGTCCTTTACCGCCGACAACCAGGCGACCCTGCTGGGCGGGCGCAACATTGGCGACGAATACTTCGGCGCCAGCGACGGGGTGCTGTTCGCCGACCTCGATGTGCTGGCCGTCGGCCCGGTGGTCAAGGTGGTGTCCGATGACTTCGATCGCTACTGGGGCAGCGACTCCAGCTATCCGGTCGATCTGCTGCTGCCCCAGGCCGACCCCGCTCAGCTGCAGGCGTGGGTTGCCACCGCTTCGCTGGTCGAGCGCGATCCGGCCGCCGCGGGCTACGTCGAGGCGATTCGCGAGTCGGACTTCATTCGCCGTCTGCTCGAGCAGCGTCTGGAGTTGGAGTGGGCGCCGGCCCGTCTGGTCAGTGACGATCCGGGCAAGGGGCTGGGGCAGCCGGAGCACGAAGCCCTGCTGTCGCATCAGTTACAGGAGATCCTCGGTACGCCGCAGCGGCATCTGGAACTGGTGTCGCCCTATTTCGTGCCGACCCGGAGCGGCGTCGAGACGTTCGCCGCACTGACGGAACAGGGGGTCGATGTGCGGGTACTCACCAACTCCCTGGAGGCCACGGACGTGGCACTGGTACATTCGGGTTACGCCAAATGGCGGCGGGCGCTGCTGGAGGCCGGTGTCGTGCTGTACGAAATGCGCCGCAGCGCAACGGAGACCGAGCAGACGCCCAAGGTCGGGCTGTTCGGCAGCTCCGGCTCCAGCCTGCACGCCAAGACCTTCGCGGTGGATGATCGGCGGGTGTTCGTCGGCTCCTTCAACTTCGATCCGCGCTCCACCAACCTCAACACCGAGCTTGGCCTGGTGATCGAGAGTCCACGCCTGGCCGGACACCTTCGGCAGCTGTTCGAGCGGGTGATTCCCGATGCGGCCTACGAAGTGCGGCTCGATGCATCGGGCCGGTTGTATTGGCTGGAGCGTCGCGGCGAGCAGGTGATACGCCATGATCGTGAGCCGGACACCCGGCTGCTGCAGCGTATCCTGGTGAGGCTGTTTTCCTGGTTGCCCATCGACTGGCTGCTGTAGGAACGCCAGCGCCCCATCATTAATCCGCGTGCTGTTGGTGGCCACCGTGGCCCATCAGCCAGTCCTGGTGCGGCCCGGGCAGGGTCCACAGGCCGAACAGGATGACCAGCAGGCCGCCGGCGATGCGCACGCCGCGGCGGCGCAGCAGGGCGGTGATGCGCTCGGCGGCCAGGCCGGTGGCCAGCAGTACCGGCCAGGTGCCCAGGCCAAAGGCGAGCATCAGCAGTGCGCTGTCCAGCGCATCGCCCTGGCTGGCCGCCCATAGCAGGGTGCTGTAGACCAGCCCGCAGGGCAGCCAGCCCCACAGCGCGCCGAGGGCCAGCGCCTGCGGCAGGCCGCGCACCGGCATGAAGCGTCGGGTGATGGGCTGGATAAAGCGCCACAAGCCCTTGCCCAGCGCCTCGATCCGCGTCAGCCCGCTCCACCAGCCGGCCAGGTACAGGCCCATGGCAATCAGCAGCAGCGCGGCAACGACACGCAGGGCCGTCGCCGCCGGGCTGTTGGCCAGTGCCCAGCCGCCCAGGCCGAGCAGCAGGCCGGCGGTCGCGTAGCTGAGGATGCGCCCGAGGTTGTAACCCAGCAGCAGTTGCAGCCGACGGCCGCGCTGTTCCGGCGGAATGGCCAGGGTCAGCGCACCCATCAGGCCGCCACACATGCCAAGGCAATGTCCGCCGCCCAGCAGGCCGAGGATGAACGCGGAAATCAGCTGCGGCGCGAGATCAGGCACGGGGTTCGTCCTGGTCCTTGCCGGGCTCCTGGCCGGCCTGCTCGACCCCGGCCTTGTGGTTGGGGTCGTCATCGTCGAACAGGATGCTGTGGGCCGGGCTGTCCAGGTCGTCGTACTGGCCGCTGTTGACGGCCCAGAAGAACAGCCAGATGGCCAGGCCGACGACGATGACGGCCACGGGAATCATGTAGTACAGGGCGGCCATGGGGCACCTCCGATAGTGAGCGCTCAGGCGGCGGCTTCGGCGGGCAGGCGGGCCAGGCGCAGGGCGTTGACCACTACCAGCAGCGAGCTGATGGACATGCCCAGCGCGGCCCACGCCGGCGTGACCCAGCCGACGGCGGCGAAGGGCAGGATAAGTCCGTTGTACAGCATTGCCCAGCTGAGGTTCTCGATGATGATCCGCCGGGTGCGGCGCGCCACGGGCAGGGCGCGGGTCAGGCTGTCCAGGCGGTTGGACAGCAGCACCGCGTCGGCGCTGGTCTTGGCCAGATCGGTGGCCGAGCCCATGGCCACGCTGATGTCGGCGGCGGCCAGCACCGGCACGTCGTTCACCCCATCGCCCAGCATCAGCACCCTGCGGCCCTCGGCGCGCAACTGCTGCAGCACGGCCAGCTTGTCGTCGGGGGTCAGGCCGCCACGGGCGTCGTTGATACCAAGCTGGCGGGCGATCTCGCCGACCATCGGCGAACTGTCGCCGGACAGCAGCAGCACGCGCCAGCCACGGGCGCGGCAGGCGTCCAGCAGGGCCGGGGCATCGTCACGCAGGCGGTCATCCAGCACCAGCCAGGCCAGCGGGCCCTGCTCGTCGCCGAGCAGCAGCCACTGGCCGTGGTCGCCGGGAATCGCCGGTGCCGCTTGACCCGCGAGGGCGCTGACGAAGTCCGGCTGGCCGATGCGCAGGCGGCGCTGCTCGACCACGCCTTCCAGGCCCAGGCCAGGGTGGCTGTCGACCTGTTCGGCGGCCTGTGCGGCGCGGCCGAAGGCCTTGGCGATCGGGTGTTCGGAGCGGTTTTCCAGGGCGGCGGCCAGGGCCAGGCACTGGTCGGCATCCAGCTCGCGCAGCGGGTGGATGCCACGCAGGGTCAGACGCCCCTCGGTGAGCGTGCCGGTCTTGTCGAAGATCACCGTGTCGATCTGGTTCAGCCCCTCGAGCACATGCCCGCGGGTGAGCAGCAGGCCGAGCTTGTGCAGGCTGCCGGTGGCGGCGGTGAGGGCGGTCGGCGTGGCCAGCGAGAGGGCGCACGGACAGGTGGCGACCAGCAGGGCCAGCACGATCCAGAAGGCGCGCTCGCTGTCCAGCTGCCACCAGACCAGTCCGACCACGGCGGCGGCCAGCAGCACGCCGATCAGGAACCAGTGGGCCACCTGGTCGGCCAGTTCGGCCAGGCGCGGCTTCTCGCTCTGGGCGCGCTCCAGCAGGCGGACGATGGCGGACAGCCGGGTGTCGTCGCCCAGCGCCTGCACCTCGACGGTCAGCGGACCTTCCACGTTCAGGGTGCCGGCGGTAACGCTGTCGCCGACGCCGCGCGGCTGCGGCAGGTACTCGCCGGTCAGCAGGGATTCGTCGACGCTCGACTGGCCGCTGAGGATGCGGCCATCGGCGGGCAGCAGCGCGCCGGGCTGCACCAGCACGCGGTCGCCGATGCGCAACTCGGTCAGCAGGATGCGCTGTGCCTGGTCTTGCTCGTCCAGGCGCAGGCAGGAGGCCGGCAACAGGTTGACCAGTTGCGCGGTGGCCGCCGCCGTGCGCTCCCGGGCGCGGCGTTCCAGATAGCGTCCGGCCAGCAGGAACAGCGCGAACATGCCCACGGCATCGAAATAGAGTTCGCCTTCGCCGGTCAGCGTCGACCAGATGCCGGCCAGGTAGGCGCCGCCGATGGCCAGCGACACCGAGACATCCATGGTCAGGTGCCGCGTGCGCAGGTCGCGCAGGGCGCCGCGGAAGAACTGGCCGCAGCAGTAGAAGACGATCGGCGTGGTAAGGATCAGCGCGGTCCAGCGCAGGATCACATGGAAGCTGTGTGACAGGTCGAGGTTGAACTCGGGCCAGGTGGCCATGGTGGCCATCATCACCTGGAACCACAGCAGGCCGGCCACGCCGATCTGCTTGAGGGCGCGGCGGTTTTCCTCGGCCAGCGTCTCCGCCGCCTGATCGGCGCGGTAAGGATGCGCCGCATAGCCAATGCGTCGCAGGCTCTGCAGTAGTTCGCTGAGCGGCACCTGGCTGTCGGACCAGCGCACCTGCAGCCGGTGGTTGGAAAGATTCAGGCGCGCCTCGGCCACCGCCGGCAGGCCGCGCAGGTGTTTCTCGATCAGCCAGCCGCAGGCGGCACAGCTGATGCCTTCGACCAGCAGGGTGGTTTCCGCCAGTTCGCCTTCATGCTGCACGAAGGGCTGCTGCACCTCGGCGCGGTCGTAGAGCGCCAGTTCATCGGTGAGCACTTGCGGCAGCGCCTCGGGGTTGGCCGAGGGTTCGCTGCGGTGGCGGTAGTAGCTTTCCAGGCCGCCACTGACGATGGCTTCGGCCACCGCCTGGCAACCCGGACAACAGAATTCGCGGGTTTCGCCCAGTACAGGCGCGACAAAGCGGCTGCCGGCGGGAACCGGCAAGCCGCAGTGGAAGCAGGGAAGGGGACTGCTCATCGGGGCGGAATCAGTTTTCCAGCGTGAGCGGCTGTCCCGGAATCACTTCCTTTTCCACATACAGTCGCCAGGGCTTGCCGCCTTCCTCGCCCAGCAACTCCACGAAACGCCGACCGGACACGCTGTCCAGCATGAAGCCCTGGTAGCGACCGTCATCCTTCGGTTGCAGGATGACGCGACGGTCCTTTTCGGCCTGGGTCGGCGAAATCAGGTTCAGCTCCAGCTGCTGCGGTCGGCTGTAGCCGGTGAGCTGCAGGTTGGCGGTACCGGTTTCGTCGTCCAGGGTCAGGACGCCCTGCAGGTTCAGCTGCTTGGCCAGCTTTTCACGTTCCAACGAGGCATTGATGCCCTTGCCGACGTCGTAGTAGTTGGCTACCACCGGGACGTCGGGGTTCATCGTGGCGAATGTCAGCAGGCCAAGGCCCAGGAACACCGCGAATGCCAGGATGCCAATGACGAACCAGGCCCAGAATTCCTTGTACCAGCGACTTTCGGTCTTCGACTGCATGCGGAACCTTACTTAGCGAACGGCCGGGCCGATGAAACGGCTCTCGGCCTCGTTGTTGATGGACTGATCGTCCGTCGCCTTGACGCGGAAGACGATGGTGTTGGTGCTGGACGGCAGCTTCTCGGGCTCGATGGACAGTTCGGCCGGGATGGACAGCACTTCGCCGGCGGCGACCTGCACTTCCTGGCGACCCTCGAAGGCCAGTCCCGGCAGGCCGTCGACTTCCACCACGAAGGTCTTGTCGGTCTGCGCCTTGTTCATGATCTTCAGGGTGTAAACGTTCTCGATGTTGCCTTCCTCGTTCTCGCGATACAGCACGCGGTCCTTGAGGACGTCGATCTGCACCAGCGGCCGGGCAGTCAGTGCCCAGGTGAACAGGCTCATCATGGCCAGCAGCGCCACCGCATAGCCGATCAGACGCGGACGCAGCAGATGGGTCTTCTGGCCGGACAGGTTGTGCTCGGTGGTGTAGCTGATCAGGCCGCGCGGGTAGCCCATCTTGTCCATGATGCTGTCGCAGGCGTCGATACAGGCCGCGCAGCTGATGCATTCGATCTGCAGGCCGTTGCGGATGTCGATGCCGGTCGGGCAGACCTGCACGCACACGGTGCAGTCGATGCAGTCACCCAGGCCCTGGGCCTTGTAGTCGGCGCCCTTCTTGCGCGGACCGCGTTGCTCGCCACGGTTGGTGTCGTAGGAGACGATCAGCGTGTCCTTGTCGAACATCACGCTCTGGAAGCGGGCGTAGGGGCACATGTAGATGCACACCTGTTCGCGCATGAAGCCGGCGCTGCCGTAGGTGGCCAGGGTGAAGAAGCCGATCCAGAACGCGGCCCAGCCATTGACGTTGAGGCTGAGCAGCTCGGGGACCAGGTCGCGGATCGGCGTGAAGTAGCCGACGAAGGTAATGGCCACTGCCACGGCGACGCCCAGCCAGATGGCATGCTTGGCCACCTTGCGCAGCAGCTTGTTGGCGCTCATCGGCGCCTTGTCCAGCTTCATGCGCTGGTTGCGGTCGCCCTCGGTGACCTTTTCCGCCCACATGTACACCCAGGTGAACACGCTCTGCGGACAGGTGTATCCGCACCAGACGCGGCCGGCGAATACGGTAATGAAGAACAGGCCGAAGGCGCAGATGATCAGCAGCCAGGACAACAGCATGAAGTCCTGGGGCCAGAAGGTGGCGCCAAATACGTGGAACTTGCGTTCGGGCAGGTCCCACCAGACGGCCTGACGGCCATCCCAGTTCAGCCAGACCGTGCCGAAGAACAGAATGAAGAGGAACGCACCGCCGAAGCGGCGAATGTTGCGGAACACGCCGGTGAACGCTCGGGTGTAGATCTTTTCGCGTTTGGCGTAGAGGTCGACGTTACCTTTGCCAGGTGTCACGTCACGAACGGGGATCTGCTCACTCATCATCAGGTACCACTTTGCGGGGTGGGGCTCCGGCCGATACGTAGTCGGCCGGAATCATTTGGCTGCTGCCAATGGTACGCCTGATGTGTCTGTTTTCGGTGCGACGCCGAGTCGCACCGAAAGCATTTTTCTTATTGAGCGTCAGCAGGTTGCTGCGACAGGCTATACACGTAGGCGGCCAGCAGATGCACCTTGTCGTTGCCCAGGAAGGCTTCCTGAGCGGGCATCTGGCCGTTACGACCGTGACGGATGCTCTGCTGGACCTGGGCGAAGCTGGAACCGTACAACCACACGCGGTCGGTCAGGTTCGGCGCGCCCATGGCCTGCAGGCCCTTGCCGTCGGGACCATGACATACTGAGCAATTGGTCTGGAAGATCTTTTGACCTGCGGCAACATCC
>NZ_DATJCS010000030.1:0-66321 GCF_035497915.1 Pseudomonas sp. | reverse complement strand
GTTGTAGGTGTGCGGGTTGATGAACAGCTGACGGCCGAACAGGTTCTGCCAGGCGGTCTGGGTGGTCATCTTGACCGGCAGGTAGTGCTCGCCGGCCGAGCCGACGTGCACATGGGAGACGAAATGATCCTGGGCGTTGTTGAACGCCACGACGCGGTCCCACAGGGCGTCGAACTTGTCGGCGGGGAAGGGGCGGTTGATCGCGCCCCAGCCGATCTGCTCGCGGGTGCTCGGCTCGTCGACGATGAAGCGGTCGGCCGGAGAGCGCCCGGTACGATGGCCGGTACGAACAACCAGTGCACCGTTGGCAGCCAGTTGGCCTTCGCCGCGGCGCAGCGCTTCCTCGACCAGCTGGGCGGGGCTGATATCGGTGTAAACAGTAGTGTTACCTTGCGTCATGTGCGTCCTCGTCGGCGGCTGCCGAGCCCTCTCTGTTGCTGTGTAGTGCCCGCCAGGGTTCCACTACAGAAAAAAAGTGCTGCGGATTATGCCAGAAACGCAGCGCCTTAGGGAGCGCTTCAAATGAAGGCTAACTATCGCTTCGATTGAGCCAGCCTCTTGAAGGCTCGCCCGTCCTCAGTGCCGCGTCAGGGACGGCTGGTCGCTGCCTCCGCCGGCGAACAACTGGGCCAGATCGGCGGCATCGAACAGGTAGCGGTGGTTGCAGAACTGGCAATCGATGCTCAGCGTGCCGCCTTCTTCCTCAAGCAACCGGCGCGCATCGTCCTCGCCCAGGCTGACCAGTGCCCGCGCCGAACGCTCGCGCGAACAGCTGCACCGGAACTCTAGCGGCAGCGCGTCGAACAGGCGCACCTGTTCCTGGTGATACAGGCGATGCAGCAGGGTCTCGTTGTCCAGCTCCAGCAGCTCTTCGGCACGCAGGGTGTCGGCCAGGGTGGTGACATGCTCCCAGGCGGCCTGACGCTCCTCCGGGTCGCGCAGCCGGTCGGCCGGCAGCGCCTGGAGCAGCAACCCGCGCGCGCGCCGGCTGTCGGATTCCAGCCAGAAACGTGTGGGCAACTGCTCAGAATTGACGAAATACAGGCTCAGGCATTCGGCCAGATCGGCACCGTCCAGCGCCACGATGCCCTGATAGCGCTGGCCTTCCTTCGGATCGACGGTCAGTGCCAGCACCCCCTCGGGCATCAGCTCGCGCAGGCCCGCCTGCGCCTCGATCTGCTCGGCGTGGTAGCGGGCAATGCCGCGCACCTCGCGCTCGCTGGAACACTCCACCATCAGCAACGGCACCGGACCGGACGAGCGCGCCTGCAGCACCAGCAGGCCTTCGAACTTCAGGTTGCCGGCCAGCAGGGCGGCCGCCGCCAGCATTTCGCCCAGCAGACGGGCCACCGGCTCGGGATAGGCATGCTTGGCCAGCACGTGCTGATAACTGTCTTCGAGCGCGACCAGTTCGCCGCGCACGTCGTTGTCATCGAAGAGAAACCGCTGGGAAAAATCGAAATCGGACATCGGCAAGCCCTTGTGAGGCCGCACGAAGGCGGCGTCACGCTGCAAGGAAAACGCGAATTCTAGGTGCTTTCCCCTCCGCCTTCCAAGCCAGCCGGAACCAGGCCGTTTTTTCACCATTCGTCGCCTGCAGATTTTCCAGGGTGATCTACGCTGCCAGCTCCGCCGAACAGGGGTCCTGGTTCCTTGACAGTTTCCCGGACCCATCACCTATACCTGTAGGCGCAACACATACCTTGCCGAAGGGGCGCTAGACATGGATGTAAGCGTATTCGGTACCGGCTACGTAGGATTAGTCCAAGCCGCTACCATGGCCGATGTCGGCCACCGCGTCGTTTGCGTCGACATCGACGCCAACAAGATCAAGCAACTGCAGCGTGGCGTGCCCACGATCCACGAGCCGGGCCTGTCGACCCTGCTCGAAGACAACCTGAAGGCCGGCCGCCTGTCGTTCAGTACCCAGGCCAGCGACGCCGTCGCCCATGGCGAGCTGATCTTCATTGCCGTGGGTACGCCCCCGGACGAGGATGGGTCGGCCGATCTCAGCCATGTGCTGAACGTGACCCGCGAGATCGCCGCGCAGATGCAGGGCGATCGCACGCTGATCATCAAATCCACCGTCCCGGTGGGCACCGCCCATCAGGTCGAACAGACTGCCCATGAGGAGCTGACCCGCCTGGGCAAGCAGCACCTGCGGGTGCGCATGGTCTCCAACCCCGAATTCCTCAAGGAAGGCAGCGCGGTCGCCGACTGCATGCGCCCCGACCGCATCATCCTCGGCACCGACGACGAGCAGGCCCGTGTCCAGCTGGCCGAGCTCTACGCGCCGTTCTGTCGCAACCACGACAAGCTCATGTGGATGGACAACCGCAGCGCCGAGCTCACCAAGTACGCGGCCAACGCCATGCTGGCCACGCGCATCAGCTTCATGAACGAGCTGGCCAACCTCGCCGAACGCCTGGGCGCCGACATCGAGGCGGTGCGCAAGGGCATCGGTTCCGATCCGCGCATCGGTTACCACTTCATCTACCCCGGTTGCGGCTTCGGCGGTTCCTGCTTTCCGAAGGACATCCGCGCCCTGCTGCACACCGCCGAGCGCAGCGGCATGCCGCTGCGTCTGCTGCAGACCGTCAGCGACATCAATGACAGCCAGCGGCACATCCTGCTGGCCAAGCTGCGCCAGCAGTTTCCGGAAGGCCTGGCCGGCAAGGCCATCGCGCTCTGGGGCCTGGCCTTCAAGCCGAACACCGACGACATGCGCGAGGCGCCCAGCCGCTACCTGATGGAAGCGCTGTGGCGCGAAGGCGCCACGGTGCGCGCCTACGACCCGGAAGCCATGGCCGAATGCCGGCGCCTGTATGGCCATCGCAGCGACCTGGTGCTCTGCCCGACCCGCGACGACACCCTGCTGGACGCCGACGCCCTGGTGATCTGCACCGAATGGAAGGCCTTCCGCGTGGTGGATTTCGACTGGCTCGCCAGCCAGTTGCGCGCACGGGTGGTCATCGATGGCCGCAACCTCTACAACCCGGCCCAGGTGGCCGGCGCCGGCCTGCACTACCTGGGCATCGGCCTGCCTCACATCGCTCCCGTCAGCCAAGCGAGCCCACAATGAAGATCCTGTTGACTGGAGCCGCCGGCTTCATCGGCGCGCATTGCGCATCGCGCCTGTTGCGCGACGGGCACCGGGTGGTCGGCGTGGACAACTTCAACGACTACTACGACCCCGCCCTCAAGGAGGCGCGGGTCGACTGGGTGCGCGAACAGGCGGGCGATTTCCCGCTGCTGCGCCTGGACCTCGCCGATGCCCAGGCCACTGCCGAGCTGTTCGCCGAAGTCCAGCCCGATGCCGTCATCCACCTGGCCGCCCAGGCCGGCGTGCGCCACTCGCTGCATCAGCCACGCGCCTACACCAGCAGCAACATCGAGGCGTTCCTGAATGTCCTCGAAGGCTGCCGCGCCAACCCCGTCGAGCACCTGCTGTATGCCTCGTCCAGCTCGGTGTACGGCGCCAATCAGCACACGCCCTATTCGGTGCATGACAACGTCGACCACCCGCTCTCGCTGTACGCGGCGACCAAGAAGGCCAACGAGGCGATGGCGCATGCCTACAGCCATCTGTTCGGCATTCCCTGCACCGGCCTGCGCTTCTTCACCGTGTACGGCCCCTGGGGGCGGCCGGACATGTCGCCCATCCAGTTCGCCCGCGCCATCAGCGCGGGGCAGCCGCTGCAACTGTTCAACCACGGTCAGCACCAGCGCGACTTCACCTACATCGACGACATCGTCGAGGGGCTGGTGCGCCTGCTCGATCATCCGCCGAGCCCCGATTCGGCCTGGGATCGGGACCGGCCGGATCCGGCCAGCAGCATGGCGCCCTGGCGGCTGCTCAACATCGGCGGGCAATCGCCGGTGGAGCTGCTGGAATACGTCGCCACGCTGGAAAGACACCTGGGACACCCGGCCCAGGTGCAGCTCAAGCCCCTGCAACCTGGTGATGTGCTGAGCACCTGCGCGGATGCCAGCGACCTGCAGCGGCTCACCGGTTTTTCGCCACGGATCGGCCTCGACGAGGGAATCGCCCGGTTCGTGGAGTGGTTTCGCGCCTACTACCACCCGGACGCATCTGCCCGGCCCGGCGCCGTTTCGCCCGGGCAGATCGCCCTGACTCGTTGAGGAGACCGTTCGGCATGACTGCTTCGCATAGCAAACCGTTGCTGGGAACCCGCGAAAAGCGCCTCGATCCCGCCTTGCGCAAGACGATCGGGGAGAACCTCTACATTCAGGACCGTGGCTGGATTACCGGGCGCGCCGGCGGCAGGCCGTGGAACCTGTCGCGCACCAAACGCTGGCTGGACGCCGCCGGCGCCCTGCTGCTGCTGGTGCTGCTGGCGCCACTGCTGCTGGGCATGGCCTTGCTGATCAAGTGGCAGGATCCGGGCCCCGTGTTCTTCATTCAGCAGCGCACCGGTTACCGCGGCCGCCGCTTCGGCATGTTCAAGTTCCGCACCATGGTGGCCAACGCCGAAGCGCTCAAGGAGTCCCTGCGCCATCTCAACAAGCACGGCGCCGACTCGGTCGACTTCAAGATCGACAACGATCCGCGCATCACGCCGATCGGCCGCTGGCTGCGCCAGACCAGCCTCGACGAGCTGCCCAACCTGATCAACGTGGTCCTCGGCGACATGCGCCTGGTCGGGCCGCGCCCCACCTCCTTCAACGCCTCGCGCTACCACAGCCATCACCTCGGCCGGCTCAGCACCTACCCGGGCATGACCGGACTCTGGCAGATCTCCGGACGCAGTGACGTGGATTTCGACGACCGCGTGCACCTGGACATGCAGTACATCCGCCAGCAGGGGCCCCTGCAGGACCTGCAGATCCTGCTCAAGACCCCCGCCAAGGTGCTTTCCGGCCATGGGGCCGGTTAACGCCCGCATCGCATCGTTTCTTACCTGGAGCAGCCGTACATGAACATGCTCAGCGCCAACGAAGTCGGACTCCCCGTGGAGCGCGACAAACCCATCCTCGAAGCCAGCGAGAGCAACCTGATCGCCACGGTTCTCGATCCGGCCTGCCGAACGCTGCTGATCACCGCGCCCAACTCCGGCTGCGGCGGCACCACCAGCGCCCTGACCCTGGCCCGCCAGCTGGCGCTGTCCAGCGCCGGCAAGGTGCTGCTGGTGGATGCCAGCCCGTCGCCGCGCGGACTGACCTCGCTGTTCCAGCTCAACGGCGCGCCCGGGCTGCTGGATCTGCTGGCTGGCGACGACATGCCGGAGCGGCTGGGCCAGTGCGTGTATCCGCACCCCGACCAGCCCTTCGACGTGCTGCCGCTGGGCGTTCCGCAGGGCCGCAACCGGCATCTGCCGCACGAGCGTATTCCGCAGCTGTTCAGCGCCCTTTCGGCGGATTACCGCTTCGTGGTGATCGATGGCGAAGCCATCTACTCCAGCAGCTACAGCCTCGGCCTGGCCGCACGGGTCGACGGGGTGATCCTGGTGGTGCGCGGCGAGGAAACCCGCTGGGAAGTCGCCCAGGCCGCGGTGCAGCGCCTACGCCAGGCCAACGCCAACCTGCTGGGCAGCATTTTCAATGCACGCCGCTACTACACGCCGAAATGGCTGTATCGCTATCTGTGAGGGAGACCAGGATGAACGCCACGAAAGGACTCGCATCAGCCCTGCTGCTGGGCACGTTGCTCGGCTGCAGCAGCCAGGAGCGCATCATGCAGGCCCAGATTCTCTCGGCGCCCGAGGAGCTGGCCGGGCGCACCGAAATTCTGCCGGTCCGCCAGGTCCTGCGCCCGCATGATGTGCTGGAGGTGATCTATCACATCGCCCTGGACTCCAACGCCGCCTACCGGATCCAGAGCGGCGACCAGCTGGAACTGAATTTCGTCTCCGCCCGCGGCATGAGCGGCTCCAAGACGGTCATGCCGGACGGCACGGTCAGCCTGGAATACGTCGGCTCGGTGAAGGTTTCCGGCCTGACCGTCAAGGAAGTCGAGGCCAAGCTGGTCGATCTCTATTCCCAGACCCTGCGCAACCCGATCATCTCCGCCTCGGTGCCGCGCGCGCAGAGCAACCTGCAGAACCTGCGCGACACCCTGTTCAGTCCCGGGGGCGGCATGAGCCGCGAAATCACCATCGGCCCGGACGGCCGGGCGACCTTCCCGATGCTCGGCAGCATGGCGCTGGCCGGGGTCACCCTCGACGACCTGCAGCAGACCGTCAGCCGCCGCTACGCCTCCGAAGTCGGCCCGCTGAAGGTGGACGTGCTGCTCAAAAACAGCGCGGCCAACGAGGTGTTCGTGCTCGGCGAGGTCGGCCAGCCGGGCGCCTACGCGGTGCGCCGGCCGATTTCCGTGCTCGAGGCGCTCACCCTGGCCCGCGGCTATACCCCGCGCTCCAACCTCAGCGAGGTGATGGTGGTCAACCGCCAGGGCGACCAGGTCATCTCCCGCACCTACGACATCAAGGCGGTGCTCAAGGACAAGGCTGCGGCCATGGCCTATCTGCAGCCCGACGACCTGCTGTTCATTCCCAAGACCGGGCTGGCCGAGGCCGGCGACACCGTCCGCCAGCTGTCCGACCTGATCCTCTTCAGCGGCTTCAACTTCGGCTTCAGCTATGAAGTCAACAACGGGAACGACTAGACGTCATGAACCAGACCGAAAACTACCTGCATGAATTCCTGCGGATATTTTTTGCCAACCGGCGGCTGATCAAGCGGGTGTTCCTGTTCTTTGCGGTGATCACCCTGCTCATCCCGGTGCTGGCCAAGCAGACCTTCGATGTCACGGCGGAAGTGCTGGTCCAGTCCAAGAAACTTCCCCAGATGGACCCCAGCGGCGGCGCGCTGAACAAGCTCAGCGACGTGTTCGTGCCGCCGACGCTGATCGACATGGAAACGGAGAGCAGCATCCTGCGCTCCCCGGCACTGATCCGCCGCACCGTGGAGCAGCTGTATGCCGAAGGCCATTTCCAGGAGGAGCCGGGGCTGCTGAAGCGCTGGGTGACCGACCCCCTGCGCCGGCATGTCGTCGAGCCGTTCCAGGCGCACGTGCTCAACCCGCTGCGCGAGGTGTTTGGCCTGGAGGCCGAGCCGATCCGCGACAACCTGTTCGACAACCTGGCCCTGATGGTGCTGGAGGACCTGGAGATCCAGACGCTGCCCGGCTCGAACGTGATCAGCGTGGCCTACAGCGCCGGCGAGCCGGTGTTCGGCACCCTGTTGATCAACCGGCTGCTGGATACCTATCTGGTCCATCGCCAGGAGCTGTATTCGAACGACCTGCCGCTGGATTTCTACGAGCAGAAGAAGCTGCAGTACCAGGAGCGCCTGAAGGGCCTGGAGGCGCAGCGCCTGACCTTGCTCGAAGGTGCCAAGGCCGCCAACCCGGACGAGGAGATCACCTTCCTGCTTAGCGCCATCAACCAGGAGGAGCTGAACCTCAGCCAGTACCGCGACCGCGCCCTGGAAGGCAATCGCTGGCTGGAGTACCTGCAGAAGAGCCTGAACGTGGCCAGCCAGGCACGCCTCAACGACTACAGCTTCCCCTACACCTTCGCCCAGACCCTGGAAAACTCCATCTACGACGATCGCGAAATTCGCCAGCTGGGTGACCGGCTGATCGAGCTGGTCAGCCAGTACGGCACCGAAAGCGACATTTTTCAAGCTGACAGCGTGCCGATGCAGACGCTGCGCGCGCAGATCCAGCGCGCCCGCCAGCAGTTCCTGCAGGTGGTGAGGAACCGGATCCAGGAGCGGGAGAAGAACCAGGAAATCGTCACCGGGGTGATCGCCCAGAAGAGCGAACGGGTCACCGAGTACAAGACCCGCATCCGCGACCTGCAGGGCATCCAGTCGCAGCTGCGTCAGCTGAACACGGAAATCGAGGCGCTGCACCAGGCATTCTTCGCCTATACCCAGCGCTACGAGGAGAGCCGTACCAGCGACGTGCTGGGCGCGCTATCCAACGCGCGCATTCTGACGCGGCCGTTCGAACCCACCCAGGCCACCTTCCCGGTGCCTTCGAAGGTCATTCCGCTGGGCCTGCTGACCGGCCTGTTGCTGGCCATCGCGCTGGGCTACATCCGCGAATTCTTCGACCACCGCTTCAAGCACCCCGGCCAGATCGGTCAGCAGTTGGGTCTGCCGGTGCTGATGACCATCGACGCGGATGATCCCGACCAACCCGATTCGCACAAGACAGGACGTCTGCCATGGATTCGGCACTGGGCCGCGAGCTGACCGCGACCGTAGATGCACCGCCGCAGGTCGTGCATCTGCTGAGCAGCGGCGGTTTCTATGGGCTGGAACGCATGCTTCTCGATCATTGCCTGCACGTACCGGCAAGCCATCAGGTGTGGCTGCTCGACGGGCCCGACAGCCTGCTCCAGCGCTTCGCCACGGCCGGCGTGGACATCCGCCGCTGCGGCGGCGGGCCGCGCGAGCTTCTGCGCGCCGTGCGCCAGGTCGGGCCGGGGCTGATCAACGCCCACGGCTTCAAGGGCCTGGTGCTCGGCTGGCTGGCCGCCTGCCGTTTTGGCCTGCCGCTGGTCGCCACCCAGCACGGCTTCACCCCCAGCAACCGCAAGCAGCGACTGTACACCTGGCTGACCCTGCAGCTGTGCCGCACGCCGCAGGTGACGAGTGTGGTCTGCGTGGCCGACAGCATTGCCCGCCTGCTGCGCCGGGCCGGCGTACGCGAGAGCAAGCTGCACGTGTTGCCCAATGGCCTGCCGGCGAGCGACGCACGAGCGGCGCAGCGTCCGCCGCTGGCGCCGCCGGCGCCGCTGCTGGGCTTCGTCGGCCGGCTCAGCCTGGAAAAGGGCCCGGACCTGTTCGTCGAGCTGGCCATCGCGCTATGCGCGCGCCACCCCGCGTTGTCCGTGGTGCTGCTGGGCGAGGGGCCACAACGGGGCGACCTGGAGGCGCGTATCGCGGCGGCCGGACTCTCCCGGCGCATCCTGCTGCCCGGCTACCAGGACCACATGGCTGACTGGCTGGGTGCCCTGGACGCACTGGTGCTGAGCTCGCGCACCGAGGGCACGCCCATGGTGCTGCTGGAGGCCATGCAGCTCGGCACGCCGATCGCCGCCTTCGCCGTTGGCGGCATACCGGATGTGCTGGCCCATGAACAGTCCGCGTTGCTCAGCCCGGCCGGAGATCTGCCCCACCTGATCGCCCAGACCGAACGCCTGCTGAACGATTCCGCGCTGCGTCAACGCCTGGTCGCGTGCGCCCGGCAGGTGCAGCAGGAGCGTTTTCACCTGCCTGGCCAGACCGAGCGCTGGAGCCAGCTTTACCATCGCGCGGGAACCCCATCATGGCGTTGATACTTCCGCTGTCCCTGCTGCTCGGCCTGACCATCGCCGTGCTGCTGGCCGGCCCGCTGCCCTTTGTGGCGCCGCTGCTGGCTCCGGCGCTGATCGCGCTCGGCGTGCTGTACAAGCGACCCGCCTGGGGCATCCTCGGCCTGGTGGCCATGATTCCGGTCGAAGGCCTGTTTCCCCAGGGCAGCGCGATCACCGGCGGCAAGCTGGTCGGCTACACCCTGATCCTGGTGGCGGCGCTGCAGTTGCTGCTGCGCCAGCTGCCCGAACAGCGGCTGCGCAGCAACCTGTGGAAACTGCTGCTGCCCTTCCTGCTCTGCTATGTGCTCAGCATTCTCTACAGCCGGCACGTCCCGCTGTCGCTGGAAACCCTGCGCCAGCTGTCGGTCGGCCTGTCGCTGTTCGGCCTGACCCTGCTGCTCTACAAGGAGCTCGACCTGCTCTGGCTGGCCCGGCTGATGGTGCTGGGCGTCAGCGTCAGCGGCGTGATCGCGCTGGACAACATCGACGAACGTACCGGTCGCTCCCTGGGGCTGCTGGCCGACCCCAACTACTTCGCCCTGCTGCTGACCTGCGCCATCCCGCCCGCGCTGCTGCTGACGCTGCGCGCGCGCCATCTGCTGCTGCGGCTGTTCTGGCTCGGCCTGCTGGTCTTCCTGGTCTTCGGCCTGACCAAGACCGGCTCCCGCTCGGGCTTCCTGATCTTCCTGGTCTGCCTGTTCGGCACGCTCTGGCACTTTCGCACCTACCGCCGGCACATCCAGCCACGCCACTTCGGCTTCATCCTGCTGGCGCTACTGATCGGCACGCCGCTGGCCTTCCAGGCGCTGCCGGACGAGTATGTCGAGCGGGTCAAGACCCTGGCCTTCATCAAGCAGGGCGTGCGTTCCTACGACGACCCCTCGCTGGGCCGGCGCACCTCCTATCTGGTGGTGGGCGGCCAGGTGATCGCCGCGCACCCGCTGCTCGGCTCCGGACCCGGCACCTTCCCGCTGGAATACGCCCAGTCGGGCTTCGCGGTGGCCTTCTCGCTCAGCCCCAACGATCCGAACCTGCACCGCGTCGCCCACAACACCTACCTGGGCATGCTCGCCGAGGTCGGCTTGCCCGGCGGCCTGCTGTTCATCGCCCTGATCGCGCTCGGCCTGAAGAACTTCCAGCATGCCCGCGCGCACTGGCTCCGGGCTGGCGACGACCAGAAGGCCCAACTGGCGGCCTTCATGGGCCTGACCTTCCTGGCGCTGAGCATGTTCCTGCTGTTCCTCAGCAGCCCCAACAGCAAGCTGCTGTGGATCCTGCTGGCGATCTCCAGCGGCATGCGCCTGGAAACGACCGAAACGCCAGCACCCGGCCGGGCGGAGGTCCGCCCCGCATGAGCCATACCCTCAGCGTCATCATTCCCATGTTCAACGAGGCGCGGCACATCGCCCGCACCCTCGAAGCGGTCCGCAAGGCCGCCGAGCGCGCCGCCTGCGCGTGGGAAGTCATCGTCGTCGACAACGGCTCCAGCGATGCCGGCCCCCGCATCGCCCGCGAATGGGGTGCCCGGGTACTGGCCTGTCCGGGCATCAGCATCGGCGCCCTGCGCAACCGCGGCGCCGCCCTGGCAAAGGGCGAATGGCTGGCCTTTCTGGATGCCGACATGCAGGTCCCGGAGAACTGGCTGGTGACCTGGAGCCGGGTGCAGGCGCAGAACCGCGCCGAAGTGCTCGGCCTGGTCCACCGCCCGCCAGCCCAGGCGCCGTGGTATGCCCGCGCCTGGCTGCAGCGCGTGGGCAGCGCCCGCGAGCAGGCCGGGCTGCGCGACTGGCTGCCTACCGCCAACCTGTGCCTGCCGCGCAGCTGGTTCGAGCGGGTCGGCGGCTTCGACGAGACACTGCGCACCGGCGAGGACAAGGACCTCAGCCTGCGCCTCGGCCAGGCCGGCGCGCGCCTGCTCAGCCTGCCCGATCCCGCCGTGCTGAACTGGGGTTTCGAAAGCACCTGGAGCGAATGGCTGGGCAAGGAACTGTGGCGCCAGTGCAGTCATGTTCAGTTGCTGCGCAAGAACGGCCCGAGTCTGCGTTTGCTGCGCTTCCCCTTGCTGGCCTGCGGAATCTGGCTGCTCGACCTGCTGGCCCTGATCGCGCTGGTTCAGCAGCAGTGGCCGGCGGCCCTCGCCCTGTTCGCCCTAGGCCTGGCCCCCGCCCTGGGCCTGGCCCTGCGCGAAACCTACAGCCGCCTTGCTCCCCGGCTGACCACACAGCTCTGGTTGCTGCACTGGTTGCGCCTGCATGTCACCGGTGCCGGCCTGCTGTTCGGCCTGCTCAATCTCACCCCACGGAGGCCCGCTCGTGGCTGAATTCGTTTTCTGGCTGTGCCTGTTGCTGCCCGTCTATGCCTACCTGGGCTATCCGCTGCTGATCGGCCTGATCGCCCGCTTCAGGCCGGCGCCGGTGCGCCCGGCTGAATGCTCACCGAGCGTCAGCATCATCATCGCCGCCCATAACGAGGCCGAGCACATCGGCGCAAAGCTTCAGACGCTGCTGCAGCAGGATTACCCGCCCGAGCAACTGCGGATCATCGTCGCCAGTGACGGCTCCTCAGACGCCACGGTTGCCGAGGCACACGCCATCGCCGACCCGCGCATCGAGGTTCTCGACCTGCCCCGCCAGGGCAAGGCCCACGCCCTGAACGCCGGCGTGGCGGCGGCCCGTGGCGACATCCTGGTGTTCACCGACGCCGACAACCGCTGGGCCAGGGATTGCCTGAGCGAACTGATGCGCGCCTTCAGCGATCCTCGGGTTGGCGCGGCCGGCGGGCACATCGAGATTCCACACAGCGGCGCCCACCTCGGGCTCGGCGATCAGCTGTACCGTCGTTACGAATCCTGGCTGCGCCGTGCAGAAAGCCGTGCCGGCTGCCTGGTGTCGGTGGATGGCGCCCTGCTGGCGCTGCGCCGCGAGCTGTTTCAGACGATTCCGGCGGACGTCACCGATGACTTCTACATCAGCACCAGTGCCGCCGTGGCCGGCCAGCGCATCGTCTTCGTGGAGTCCGCCCAGGTGCTCGACCAGGGGGTGGATGATGCCGACAAGCAGTTCCGCCGCCGGCTGCGCGTCACGGTGGGCGGCCTGCAGAGCCTGGCCCAGCGGCGCGAGCTGCTCAATCCCTTGCGCTACGGCAGCTACGCACTGGCCCTGATCAGTCACAAGCTGATCCGCCGTCTGGCCCCGCTGCTGCTGATTCCGCTGCTGCTCAGCAACGTCTGGCTGTGGCCGCAAGGCACCTTCTTCCAGGCCACCCTGGTCGCCCAGCTCGGCGCCTACCTGCTGGCCCTGGCGGGTCTGTTCGACCGCCAGCGCCGCCTGCCCAAGCCGTTCCGCCTCGCCGCCTTCCTGCTGGTGACGCTGGCCGGCATGAGCCTCGGGCTCTGGCAATTTTTGCGCGGGCAACGCTACAGCCTGTGGAATCCCCAACAGAATCGCTAAGGGCTTGAAATGAACCTCAGACAGGCCTTCAAGGCCGGTGCCGGCTGGCTTTATCTGCATACCCCCGTGCCCCAGCGCGTGCAGGCCGAGGGGGTGATCCTCATGCTGCACCGGGTTATCGCCGACGACCGCGCCGCGGCCCTGCCGCACCGCAACGAACTGTGCCTGGGCAGCGCAACCTTCGAACGGTTGTTGTGCTGGCTGCGCCGCCATTTCGACTGCGTGCCGCTGATGGAGCTGCTCGACCCGCATGCCGCGCCGGCCAATCGCCTGCGCGTGGCCCTGACCTTCGATGACGGCTGGCGGGACAACGCCACCCAGGCCTTCCCGCTGCTGCAGCGCTACCAGATGCCGGCCAGCATCTTCCTGTCCACCGACTTCATCGGCAGTCCGCGACCCTTCTGGTGGGAGAGCATCGGCGAAACCCTGTGGGGCACCTACGGCTCCTCCGCCCGCGATGCGCTGTGCGCGCGGTTACGGGACTCCGGGGTCGAGGTGCCTGCGGCGCTGTGCGACGGGAGCGTCGATTACCCGCGCAGCCTGACGCTGGCGCATTACCTGCAACGTCTCAAGCAACTGCCGGCCGGGCTGCTGCAGGCCCTGGCCGATCAGTGCCCCGACAGCCCAGAACCCCAGGCGCTCGACTGGCAACAGGTGCGCCAGCTGGAAGATTCCGGCCTCGTTCGCTTCGGTCCGCACGGCGCCAGCCACGCCATCCTGACCGGGCTGGATCCTGCCCAGCTGGAGCGGGAACTGCACGACAGCAGCAGCCTGCTGCGCCAACGCTGCCGACGGCCATTACCGGTGTACTGCTACCCCAACGGCGATCACAACGAACAGATTCGTCGGCAACTGGTCCGTCACCATGACTACCGCCATGCCCTGAGCACCCGACCGGGCCTGTTCAGCGGCCGTGGCGACAACCTGGCCCTGCCGCGCATCGGCGTCAGCCAGCACACCGCCCGCCGCCCGGAACTGCTGGCCTGGCGCATGCTGTCGAGTGGCCGCCCATGAGTCGTTCGCGCTTCATCCGCCACATGCTGCAGAGCGTGGGCACCAGCCTGGCCATGCTGGTCCTGCGCCTGCTGCGCAACATTCTGCTGGCGCGCATTCTCGGCCCCGCGGACCGCGGCCTGTTCGCGCTGCTCAGCGCCATGCCGGAGATGATCAGCGCCGCCACCAGCGGCGGCCTGAATACCGCACTGAGTTACCAGGCGGCCCGGCAACGCCCCATGGGCGCGCTGCTTGCCCAGGTACTGGTCTACGGCTGCCTCTTCTCGGCGCTGGCCACCGGGCTTGGCGTCGTGCTGTTGCAGCAGTTCGGCCAGGATCTGGAAATCACCCGGGAACTCGGCGCGCTCGCCTGGCTGTTGCTGCTGGTGGTCCCGCTGTTCGTGATGAAAAGCGCCCTGCTCAACCTGCACAACGCCGACGGCAAGGTCGGGGCCTTCAACAGCCTGCGCCTGATCGAGTCGCTGGTTCCCCTGGTGCTGTTCCTGGGTCTGTTCCTGATGTGGCAACGCTTCGCCCTGGAAGCGGCGGTCATCAGCTGGATCGGCGGCCTGGCGCTGGTGGCGATCGTCGGCCTGTGCCTGCTGGGCCGTTATCACCGCATCCGGCTGCGCTGGAGCCACGACACCCGCAGTGAGATGTGGCAGTTCGGCAGCAAAAGCCACCCGGACATTCTTTTCCAGCAGATTCTCATGCGCTCGGATTACCTGCTGATCGGCCTGCTGCTCGACAGTGAAGCGCTGGGCTACTACGCCATGGCCAGCGCCGCCGCCGAGCTGCTGATCATCGTCCCGGAGGCGGTGACCACACCGCTGATGAAGCGCCTGCTGCAACAGGGCGAGGGCATCGATGAGCTGACGCCGCTGGCCCTGCGCCTGACCGGCACGGCCATGCTCGCCGCCTGTCTGGGCATGGCGCTGATCGGCGAATGGCTGATCGTGCTGTTGTTCGGCAGCGCCTATCAGCCGGCCTATCCGGCACTGCTGGCCCTGCTGCCCGGCATCTTCAGCCTGTGTTACGCGAGCATTCTGCACCTCGACCTGCTCGGCAAGCAGAAGCCCGGCACCCTGTCGCTGATGGCGGGCATCGCCGCCGCGCTCAACCTGCTGCTGACCTACCTGCTGATTCCGCACTGGGGCATCGTCGGCGCGGCCTATGCCTCCTCGCTGGCCTACAGCCTGCTGACCCTGGGCATGTTGTGGCTGTACTGCCGACTCAGCGGCGTGGCGCTGGCCAACACCCTGCTGATCCTGCCCAGCGACTTGCGCTTCCTGTTCAACCACCTGCGACGGAGACCGGTATGCGAAGCCGATGGACTCTGATCGGAATACTGCTCGCCAGCCTGCAGCCAGTTGCCCATGGCCTGGAGTGGTCGGGCATTCGTGACGGCGCGCTGTACCTGCAACCCGCCGTCGACGAGCCGTTGCGGATCGGCTGGGAGCCGGCCTGGCAGGCCGATGCCAACCAGGAGCGCCTGTACCTGCAGGACGGCGATGGCCGGCTGCTGCAGCGCTTCGAGATTGCCGCCGGCGAGCAACGCGGAACGCGTGAATGGCCGTTGCGCGCCGCGGGCAGCGGCTACCGTCTGGAAATCCCCGGCTACAGCTTCCGGCGTTACCAGGTCAGGCATGGTGAGCAGACCGCCTCGCTGTTCGAGCCGGTGAAGCTGCACTTCAGCATTGAGGCCGGCCGCGACCAGACGCTGTTCTTTCGCATTCCGGCCGGCGTTGCCGCTCAACTGGGCGGCAAGTATCACGGCGGTGTCCACGCCCTGAGCGCCGAACGGCTGAGCGACGGCGTCCAGGTGCACCTGAAGTTGCAACGCCATGCGCTGTATCCGCGCAGCGATCTGGTCAGCCTGCCGGTCTCGGCCCAGGACCAGGTCTGGCGCCTGCGCCTGCATGGCAAGGGCAAGGCGGCGTTCTGGCTGGACGGCACCGACAACCTGTTCGCCCAGCGCCCCGAGCACCTGTACCAGCCCGGCCGGACAGCCGGCCGGGTGCGCCTGGCGCTGCACGACCGGGTGCTCGGCCCTACGCCGAAACTCGGCGTGGCATTGCCGTACAGCCTGCCCGAGGATGCCACCCTGCTGGGCACCCTGCGCCCGCAAGCCGGCGGCCATTACAGCTTCGTCAATGTCATGGCCCGCAACCCGCGCCATGAGCAGCGCTTTCGCCCGCTCTTCCGGCACCGGTACGGCATCGCCCATGACATAACCTTGCTGGCAAAAACCGGGCGGGTAGCCGATCTGGACCTCGACGCGACGAGTCGCGCAGGCCTGCAGGCCTGGCTGGACAGCACCGCGAGCCTGGGTAGCGGCGGCCGCCATTACCTGTCCATGGCGGACGAGCCCAATCTCAACTATTCCAGTTATGCGCGCTTCTCGACCTATTTCCGGGAAATGGCCAGACAGGTGCGCGCCCACCCCCGCGCCCACGACGCCGGCATCCGCATCGCCATCCCGGCCTCCTCACGGCTGGTCAATGGTCCGACCATGGACAACGCCAGCGAGCGGCGCGGCATCGACTGGGCCAGGAAGTTGCTGGAGGAGCACGAACCGCTGATCGACGCCCTGGCCTGGCACGAATGGATGGTGCGCGACCTGCGCGCCACCGAGTGGTACCGCCACAGCGTGCGCCAGGCCGCCGATCTGGTCGGCTACGCCCCGGACGGCAGGCCCCGCAAGGCGCTGCTGATCGACCAGACCAACCTGTCCAGCGGCAACACCGTCAGCCCCTACGAGCAGGACACCCGGTTCGCCGCGCTCTGGTGGGCTTCGGTGGCCATCCAGGCCTCGCAGGACGGCCTGCTGGACATGCTCAACTGGTTCCTGCTGGCCGACGACGAGCAGCACTTCAAGGGGCTGCTGCGTCTGGAGGACGGCGATCGCTACAGCCTGCGGCCGGTTGGCCAGGCCATGGTCTTCATGCTCGGGCACTGGGGTGAACAGGTGCTCGCGCTCGACAACGATGCCTTCGAGCTCGACGCGCTGGCCACGCGCAGCGGGTCAAGCATGAACCTGCTGGGCGTGAACAAGGTCGCGCGCATCCAGCAGGTACGCCTCGAGTTCGCCGGCATTCCCTGCTCGGGACACGATCCGCCGCGCCTCACGCTGTTCGGCGACGAGTCCCGAATTCCGTCGCCCCGCTGTGAGGACGCCGCATGGCGTTTCGAAATCCCGGGCGAAACCCTGTTCGCACTGACCTGGGAGCAGCCATGAAGATTCACGAACTCAACCACAAGCTGCGGCGCAAGGGATGGCGAGGCGCGTTGCGCCTGTTTCGCGAACGCTTCATCTATGCCCACAACGAACTGCACTGGTTCGCCCGCGAGCTAAACCAGGCGCCGCTGCAGCTGCCGCGGCGCCATGCGTGGCGCTTTCTGGACATCAGCCCGCGCATGCTGCCCGCCTTCCGGCGCCACTTTCCCAACCAGGTCGGGGTGATGGCCGATCTGCTGGCCCAACCCGACCTGCACGGCTACGCCGCCCTGGATTCGTTCGGCGACGTCTGTGCCTTCATGTGGATCAGCCCGCGCGACTACTACGATGGTCACTATTTTCGCAGCTGGTTTCCGGTGGCGCCCGGCGATGCCTACCTGTTCGCCCTGGAGATCGCCCCCACTCACCGGGGCAGCGCGCTGTTCCTGGGCGGCCAGGATTATCTCTGGCAACTACTGGGCAGTCGTGGCTACAAGCGCGCGGTGGCGGTGGTGGACTGCCGCAACCGCATCATGCTGCGGCTGATGGAGCGCCTGGGCTTCCACGAGGACGGGCGCAAGGTGCATGCGCATACCCTGTTCGGTGGCATGCGCTTCACCGTGCAACCCGCCCGGCCCCAGCCGGCCATCCCGGTCGAGCGACCGCGCCTGCTGCCCGGCGGCAAGCCCGGGGGCGGCTGGTAGGGCGCGCGGTCGCTCAGTCGCTCGACTGCGCCTGGGCCAGGCGCTTGCGTCGCTGACGCAGGCGCTTGAGCCTGGCGGACATCCACAGCCCCACCCAGGCCAGGCCCTGTGTGCAGGCCGTCAGATCGCTGAGGGTGCGCCGGTCCGGATAGAGGCGGTTCAGCAGCGCATTGTCGGGCGCCGCACAGGAATCCAGCCATTCCACCCCGCGCGGGTCGGCAAAGGTCTGCCGGGCATTTTCGAGCTCCAGCAATACCCCCGGCGCGTAGCGCGCATAGTCCTCGTCATAGGCGGTCTTGAAGGCATAGCGTCCCGGCGGCGCGAGAAAATCGCAGAGCATGGCCACGGGGCGCCCATCCAGGCTCATGCGCATCATCACCAGCAATCCGCGCGCATGGGCGCTGCGCGCGGTTTCCTCGAAGAAGCGCCGACATTCGGCCCGGCTGCCCAGCGCGGTGCCCTCCCGGCCTTTCCAGCCCTTGAGTTCCAGGGCGATGAACGCGTCCAGCCAGGTCTGCAGGTCCTCGGCGTCGGGCCCCAATACCTGCACCCTCAGTTCGCCCAGCTCGGCCAGGCGCTCCTGCAGGCGCCGGTATTCACGGTGCTTCTTGGCCGGCGTGCGTTGCAGGAACGCCTCCAGCCCCACGTTCAGACGCAGCAAGGCACGCTGCACCGGCGCGCTCTGCTGGTAACGCAGTCCGCGCCCGCGCAGGGCGGGGCCGAGCTCGCGCAGCCACACGCCCTCGCTGTCCAGGCCGCGCAGACTCAGCAGCGGATGGCGGAACCGCCGCTGCTGCAGCCAGGCCGCGAAACTCCGAGCCACCTCGCCTTCCCGGCCGCGACACAGCAACGGCTCGGCGGAAAAGCAGTAGCGGTGCTGGTAGCTGTGCAGGGAAGTCACCAGGCCGCCGCAGGTTCTTTCGAACAGCGGCAGCACGCCGTCGAGCACCTCTCCCTCGCCGTTGCGCAGGAACAGCAGCACCCGCAGCGCCTGCCCCCCGCGCAAATGACGTACCGCCGGAAGCAGCGCCCAGGGCGCGTAGAACACGTTGGGGTCGGCGGCGTGCTCGACCAGCCGCTCCCAGGCCGGCACATGGCGGGCCAGCTCGGCGGGGTCGGCGACCTCGACAATCCGGTGTGCGCGGTGTGTCGACGTCGGGAGATCGGCGGTTGCGGAGAGGTCGGTCATTTCTTGCGTCCTTGCAGAAATAGGTGGCATCGCCCCGAAAGCCAGGCCACGCCGGGGCTCGGGCGAACTCTAGTCAAGCCGTGGCGGCCCGGGAGGGGATGCCGACCAGTGTCGGTTTTTCGTCAGGCGGTCACTGTTCCGGCCGTCCCTGGCCCCGCCGTGACGGAAAAAGCCTGCTATAAAAGGTGCTGCCCGTGCAGCAGGGAAGTCGCGCCGGCTGGTTACCACAGCTCACTTTTCACACAGCCAGAGCGATCGGTCATGGATTACCGCTTCCAATGGTGTGCCTCGTTGTCCGCACCCGAGTTTCCCGCCCAGGCTTATGCACAACTGTGCGAGCGCCTGCCCCATCACACGCCGTTCAACCACCTGGCCTGGCTGCTCGCCGCCGAGCACAGCCTGCTGCCGGAGCAGCGCCTGCACGTCCTGCTGGCCTGGAACGGCGATCAGTTGCACCTGTGCCTGCCGCTGGTCACCTTCCGCGAATCGCGCTTCGGGCTGAGCTGGACCACCCTGCGGCATCTGGGCTACCCGATGACCGACCGGCTGGCCCTGCTCTGCCTGCTCGATGAACCGGGCCTGAGCCAGGCGCTGGAGGCGATCCGTGAGCGGCTGCCGCATACCGTGCTGCAGCTCGCCGAATTCACTAACGACACCAATACCCAGCGCTGCATGCGGCACTGGGCCCACATGAGCTCCAGTCATCATTGCCACCTGAGCTGCCGCGCTCCGTACCATTTCATTTCCGCGCAGAACCAGGAACCCCACCGCAACGTGCGCTACAAGCTGCGCAAGGCGCGCAAGCGCAGCGAGGAAATCGGCGCGGTGATCCGCCGCGTCACCCCGGATGCCGCATCCATCGGCGGGCTGCTGGAAAGCCTCGCCGCCGTCGAGGAACGCAGCTGGAAGGGCCAGGAGGAGGTGGGCATTTTCTGCGAGCCCCGCGGACGCTGGATGCGTGAGGCCTTCACCGCGCTGGCCGCGAGCGGCCTGGTGCGCGTGGTCATGCTCGAACACGAGGGGCGCTGCATCAGCTATCGCCTCGGCCTGCTGCACCACGGGCGGCTGTACGACTACAACCTGGCTTTCCTGCCGGAATATGCCGACCTCAGCGGCGGCCGCCTGCTGCTGGACGAATGGATCCAGTGGGGCTTCGAGGAGGGCTGGCGCTGGATCGACGCCTCGCGGATCAGCCGCAGCGGCTCGACGCATCAGTTGCACGAACGCATGAACGGCCAGGTCGAACACCTGCGCTGGAGCTTCTACTCCTGGCGGCCGTCCGGAATTCTCATGGGCCTGGCGCATCGCGTCTGGGAGTGGCGCAAGCAGCGGCGCAGCGGCGAAGCCGTGAGCGGCGAGCCCTTGCCGGGGGCGGGCCAATGATCCAGCGCGTCATCATCAACGCCGACGACTTTGGCCTCAGCCAGGACGAGAACCGCACCATCATCGACGCCTTCCAGCAGGGGCTGATCAGCTCGGCGACGCTGATGGCCAACATGCCGGCGTTCGTCGAGGCCTGCGCGCTGGCCCGTGAGCAGGGCTTGCTGGGGCGCATCGGCCTGCATTTCAACCTGACCTACGGGCGACCGCTGAGCGCGGCCATTCGCACCCAGCCGCTCCTGTGCAACGCCGCCGGGGAATTCGACCTGAACCTGCCGCGCCATCGCCTGTGGCTGCCGGGAGCGACCCGCCAGGCCATCGCGGCGGAACTGCAGGCGCAATGGCAGCGCTGCCTGGAGCACGGCATCCGTCCCAGCCATATCGACTCGCACCAGCACGTGCACAACATCCTGCCGGTGGGCGAAGTGGTGGCCCGGTTCGCCGCCCGCCAGGGCGTGCCGGTGCGTCTGGCCCGCAACCTGGGACGCAACCTCACGCCGCCCAAGCGCCTGTTCAAGGCGCTGCTCAATTGGCGGCTGCGCCGCCTGGGACATGCCAGCGCCGACCATGTGTGCACGCCGCTCGACCTGCACCACGGCCTGCTGCCCGGTGGCGGAGTGCTGGAAGTGATCGCCCATCCGTACCCGCTGCGCCAGGGCTTCGGCGATGCCTACCTGGAACAGGACCAGTCGCTGGGTGAAGTGCTGGCTCGCCGCCTGGATGGCGTGCCGCGCATCGCCTACAGCGCGCTGGCTCAGTAGTCGTCGAGGAAACGGTGAATCTGCCGGCGCTGTTTCTTGGTCGGCCGTCCGTCGGTCTCGATGCCCAGGGCGCCGGCCTGGCGCTGCCGCGCGGCCTCCTCGCGCCGCGCGACGCTCTCCTCGGTTTCCTGGTACAGCAGCTGCGCCTCCGGCGCACCCCGGCGCACGTCGGAGAGCGCCAGCACGCGCACGGTGCGTTCGTCGAAGCCGGTGCGGATCAGGTATTCCTCGCCGACCTTCGGCTCCTTGCCCGGCTTGCAGCGCTCGCCCCGGTGCTGCACCTTGCCGCCCTCGATGGCCGCCTTGGCCAGGGCGCGGGTCTTGAAGAAGCGGGCCGCCCACAGCCATTTGTCCAGGCGAACCTTGTCGTCACGTTCGTTCATGTTTTCTCCAGACGCGTTCGCGCAGAAAACGGCTCCGACGCGGCCGTGCGCGAAACGGGGACAGGCCCTAGAATGCCGGAAATTTCCCGGGGAGGCCGCCATGAAGACGTTCGACCACCTCAGCGTCATCGGATTGCGCGAATGGATCTGCCTGCCGGACCTGGGCCTGGTCGGCCTGCGCGCCAAGATCGACACCGGCGCCGGCACCTCGGCGCTGCATGCCAGCGACATCCAGCCGTTCAGCCACGAAGGCGAGGACTGGGTGCGCTTCACCGCGCATATCGGCACGCTGGTGCAGCGCCGGCATCGCTGCGAGGCGCCGCTGGTGGCGGTGAAGAAGATCAAAAGCTCCAACGGCCAGACCCAGCTGCGCTACATGATCCGCACCCGCCTGACCCTTGGCGACCGAACCTGGCCAGTCCACTTCACCCTGACCTGTCGCCGCAACATGCGCTACCGGGTGCTGCTCGGCGCCAAGGCGCTGATCGACGGCCAACTGGTGGTCAATCCCTCCCAAGCCTACGTGCAGGACAAGCCCCTGCTCCCCAACCTCACCGGTGCGCCATGAAGATCGCCATCCTGTCCCGCAATCCCAACCTGTATTCGACGCGCCGTCTGGTGGAGGCCGGCGTGCAGCGCGGCCACGAGGTGCAGGTGATCGACACCCTGCGCGCCTACATGAACATCGCCAGCCACAAGCCGCAGATCCATTACCGGGGCAAGCCGCTGGAGGGCTTCGACGCGGTGATCCCGCGCATCGGCGCCTCGGTGACCTTCTACGGCTGCGCGGTGCTGCGCCAGTTCGAAATGATGGGCGTGTTCCCGCTCAACGAGTCGGTGGCGATCAGCCGCTCGCGGGACAAGCTGCGCTCGCTGCAGCTGCTGTCGCGCAAGGGCATCGGCCTGCCGGTGACCGGCTTCGCCCACTCGCCGGACGACATTCCCGACCTGATCGCGATGGTTAACGGCGCACCGCTGGTCATCAAGGTGCTGGAAGGCACCCAGGGCATCGGCGTGGTGCTCTGCGAAACGGCCAAGGCCGCCGAGTCGGTGATCGAGGCGTTCATGGGCCTCAAGCAGGACATCATGGTGCAGGAGTACATCCAGGAGGCCGGCGGCGCCGACATCCGCTGCTTCGTGGTGGGCGACCGAGTGATCGCCTCCATGAAGCGCCAGGCCAAACCCGGCGAGTTCCGCTCCAACCTGCATCGCGGCGGCAGCGCCAGCCTGATCAAGATCACCCCCGAGGAGCGCTCCACCGCCATCCGCGCGGCGCGGGTGATGGGCCTGAACGTCGCCGGGGTGGACATCCTGCGTTCCAACCACGGCCCGCTGGTGATGGAGGTGAATTCCTCGCCCGGCCTGGAAGGCATCGAGTCGACCACCGGCAAGGACATCGCCGGGCTGGTCATCGAATACCTGGAAAAGAACGCCTGCCCCGGGTCGACGCGCACGCGCGGCAAGGGCTGATCCGGAACCTGTAGGAGCGGCTTCAGCCGCGATGCTTTTCGGGTCCGCCCCCAAGGCCATTCGCGGCTGAAGCCGCTCCTACAAAAATAAAAAACAAAAGCAGCGCCGTGCCGCTTTCGCTCAGCCCGCCTCGCGCGGCAGCAGCAGACCCAGCGGCAGGCAGACCCGCGCCTCCAGGCCGCCGCCTTGGCGGTTGCGCAACTCCACGTGGCCGCCGTGCAGCGCGGCGATGCGCTTGACGATCGCCAGGCCCAGCCCGGTGCCGGTGCCGCCCCGGGCGCGGTCGCCACGGATGAAGGGATTGAAGATGTCGTTCAGCTCGTGCTCGGCCAGGCCCGGGCCCCGATCCTGCACGCTGAGCAGCACGAAGGGCGCGCCCGGATCGCCGGCCAGCCGCGCCTCGACCCGCACGTCCTGACCGCCGTAGCGCAGGGCGTTCTCGATCAGGTTGGTGAGCAGGCGCTTGATGGAAATGCGCCGCAGCGGCACGGGCGGAATACCCGCCTGCACGGCCAGTTGCACCTGTTCCTGCTGCTGGTTGTAGGGCGCCACGGTTTCGCGCACCAGCTCGGCCAGGTCCAGATCCTCCACCGGCTCGTCGCGCCCGTCGCGGATGAAGGCCAGGAACTGGTCGAGGATGGCATCCATGTCCTCGATGTCGCGCACCATGTCCTCGGTCAGTTCCGAGTCGGTACCCAGCAGTTCCAGCGACAGGCGCAGGCGGGTCAGCGGCGTGCGCAGGTCATGGGACACGCCGGCCAGCATCAGCTCGCGCTCGCCGGCGGCCTTTTCCACGTCCGCCGCCATCTGGTTGAACGCCCGATACACCTCGGTGAGTTCGTTCGGCGTGTCGCTGATCGGCAAGCGCACGCTGCGCCCACGGCCCACCTGGCGGGCGGCGTAGACCAGTCGCTTGAGCGGCGCATTGAGCATGCGCACGAAGATCCAGGCCGCCGCGGTGGACAGCAGGCCGATGCCCAGGAACCAGCCGAGCACATTCCAGATGCGCTGGCCGCGCAACGGGGAAGGGTACATGGGCACTCGCAGCCAGTCCGGCCCCAGACTCGGCGCAAGCACCCAGAGCGCCGGCGAACCGAGGGCGCGCAGGCGCACCTGGGTCTCCGGGCCGAGTTCATCCTGCATCTGCCGGGCGAAGATGTCGCTGTACGGCCAGTGCTGCTCGCCGTCCGGCACCTGGGCGCGTGGCGCGATGCGCAGACCGGCGGCCGCGGCGATCCTCGCCCGCTCCGCCTCCGGCGCCGCCCAGTAGGCGCGCACGGTCAGCGCCGCGCCGTGGCTGTACTGGCGGTCGAACAGCACGTCCTCGTTCATCATCAGGTACACCAGCGTGAGTACCTTGGAGAACAGCACGACGATCAGCACCATCCACAGGGTGCGCGCGAAGAAGCTCTGCGGGAACCAGAACGGGGTGCTCATGCGCGGCGCGCTCGGCTCACTTGCTGCCATCCGGGACGAACACGTAGCCCACGCCCCACACCGTCTGGATGTAGCGCGGCTTGGACGGATCCGGCTCGATCAGTCGGCGCAGGCGCGAGATCTGCACGTCGATGGAGCGCTCCAGGGCGTCCCATTCGCGGCCGCGCGCCAGGTTCATCAGCTTGTCGCGGGTCAGCGGTTCGCGGGCGTGCTGCACCAGGGTCTTGAGCACGGCGAATTCGCCGGTGGTGAGCATCTGCACCTGGTCGCCCTTCTTCAGCTCGCGGGTGGCCAGGGACAGCTGGTAGTCGCCGAAGCTGACCACCTCGTCCTCGCTGGCCGGCGCGCCGGGCACCAGCGGCGCCTGGCGGCGCAGCACCGCCTTGATGCGCGCCAGCAGCTCGCGCGGGTTGAACGGCTTGGCCAGGTAATCGTCGGCGCCGCCTTCCAGCCCCTGGATGCGGCTGGCCTCGTCGCCCTTGGCGGTGAGCATGATGATCGGCACCTGGTTGTTCTTCTCGCGCAGCCGGCGACAGGCCGACAGGCCGTCCTCGCCGGGCAGCATCAGGTCGAGCACCACCAGATTGAACAGTTCGCGGGCCAGCAGGCGGTCCATCTGCTCGACGTTCTCCACGGTGCGGACCCGGTAGCCCTGTTCGTCGAGGAAGCGTTCCAGCAGACGGCGCAGGCGCGCGTCGTCGTCGACTACCAGGATCTTTTCGCCATCGCTGGCGGTTGCCGTGCTGCTCATCGGAACTCCCGAGATAATGTGCGGCGCATTATGGCGCAGCCCCATCGGCGCCAAGTCCGGCCATTGTTAACAGATTTTTCCTCTGCTGGCCCGGCCGCCGCGTTTGCCGCGCCGGGCGCGCGGCTGGTTATACTCCCGCCCTTTCGCGCAGGCCCGGCCTGCTTGCCTTGATCCACCCAGGAAATCATATGGATATCAACGCCCGCATCGCCGAAGAACTGGCCGTACGCCCGCAGCAGGTGGCCGCCGCCGTGGCCCTGCTCGACGAAGGTTCGACCGTGCCCTTCATTGCCCGCTACCGCAAGGAAGTCACCGGCAGCCTGGACGACACCCAGCTGCGCCATCTGGAAGAACGCCTGCGCTACCTGCGCGAACTGGAGGAACGCCGTGGCGCGATCCTGGCCAGCATCGAGGAGCAGGGCAAGCTGACCGCCGAGCTGAAGCGCGAAATCCAGCTGGCCGACACCAAGACCCGCCTGGAAGACCTCTACCTGCCCTACAAGCAGAAGCGCCGCACCAAGGGGCAGATCGCCCTGGAAGCCGGCCTCGGCGAACTGGCCGACGCACTGTTCGGCAATCCGGAACTGAACCCGGAGGGCGAGGCCGAGCGCTTCATCGACGCCGAGAAGGGCTTCGCCGATGTGAAGGCCGTGCTGGAAGGCGCCAAGTACATCCTCATGGAGCGCTTCGCCGAAGACGCCACGCTGCTCGACCGGCTGCGCACCTTCCTGAAGAACGAAGCCACCCTCAGCGCCCGCCTGGTGCCCGGCAAGGAAACCGAAGGCGCCAAGTTCAGCGACTACTTCGAGCACGACGAACGCTTCAAGGGCGTGCCGTCGCACCGCGCGCTGGCGATCTTCCGTGGCCGCAACGAGGGCGTGCTGAGCATCGCCCTCAAGGTCGGCGACGAGGCGCCGGGCACCATGCATCCGGGCGAAGTGATGATCGGCGAGCATTTCGGCATCGCCAGCCGGGGCCGCGCCGCCGACAAGTGGCTGGCCGAGGTGGTGCGCTGGACCTGGAAGGTCAAGCTCTACACCCACCTGGAAACCGACCTGTTCGGCGAGCTGCGCGAGCAGGCCGAGGACGAGGCCATTTCCGTGTTCGCCCGCAACCTGCACGACCTGCTGCTCGCCGCCCCGGCCGGCCCGCGTGCCGTGCTGGCGCTGGACCCGGGCCTGCGCACCGGCTGCAAGGTGGCGGTGGTGGATGCCACCGGCAAGCTGCTGGACACCGCCACCGTCTACCCGCACGCGCCGCGCAACGACTGGGACGGCACCCTGGCCGTGCTGGCCAAGCTGTGCGCCAAGCACGGCGTGGACCTGATCGCCATCGGCAACGGCACCGCCAGCCGCGAAAGCGACAAGCTGGCCGGTGAGCTGATCAAGAAGGTGCCGGGCCTGAAGCTCACCAAGATCATGGTCAGCGAAGCCGGCGCCTCGGTGTATTCGGCCTCCGAACTGGCCGCCCGCGAATTCCCCGATCTGGACGTGTCGCTGCGCGGCGCGGTGTCCATCGCGCGCCGCCTCAGGACCCGCTGGCCGAGCTGGTGAAGATCGAGCCCAAGGCCATCGGTGTCGGCCAGTACCAGCACGACGTGTCGCAGCTGAAGCTGGCGCGCTCGCTGGACGCGGTGGTCGAGGACTGCGTGAACGCCGTCGGCGTGGACGTCAACACCGCCTCCGCCGCGCTGCTGGCGCGCATTTCCGGCCTGAACGCCACCCTGGCGCAGAACATCGTGCAGTTCCGCGACGCCAACGGCGCGTTCACGTCGCGCAACGACCTGAAGAAGGTGCCGCGCCTGGGCGACAAGACCTTCGAACAGGCCGCCGGCTTCCTGCGCGTGATGAACGGCGACAACCCGCTGGACGCCTCCGCCGTGCACCCGGAAACCTACCCGCTGGTGCAGCGCATCGCCGCCGGCACCGAGCGCGACATCCGCTCGCTGATCGGCGATTCGGCGTTCCTCAAGCGCCTCGATCCGGCCAAGTTCACCGACGAGCGCTTCGGCCTGCCGACCGTGACCGACATCCTCAAGGAGCTGGACAAGCCCGGCCGCGACCCGCGCCCCGAGTTCAAGACCGCCGAGTTCCAGGACGGCGTGGAAACGCTCAAGGACCTGGTGCCCGGCATGGTGCTCGAAGGCGTGGTGACCAACGTGACCAACTTCGGCGCCTTCGTCGACATCGGCGTGCATCAGGACGGCCTGGTGCACGTCTCGGCGCTGTCGGAGAAGTTCGTCAAGGACCCCTACGAGGTGGTCAAGGCCGGCGACATCGTCAAGGTCAAGGTCATGGAGGTGGACATCCCGCGCCAGCGCGTCGGCCTGTCCATGCGCCTGTCCGACACCCCCGGCGAGAAGGTCGATGGACAGCGGGGCGGGCAATCCCGGGGCGGCAACAACCGCGGCGGCCAGCCGCGCAGCGAGCGCCATTCCGCGCAGGAAAAGCCGGCGCCGACCAATGCCGCCATGGCGTCGCTGTTCGCCAACGCCAAGCAGTTGAGGAAGTAACGTGAGCGTGCAGGACGAAGCCATCGGCAAGAGCAGCGCCTTCGGGCGCCTGCTCGGCCTGGATATCATCAGGGTCGAGAAGGGCGAAGCGCTGCTGCGCCTGGCCATGCACGACGGCCTGCGCAACCTGCACGGCAAGCTGCACGGCGGCGCGCTGTTCTCGCTGATCGACTCCAGCATGGGCCAGGCCAGCCACAGCCTGGGCGACGGCACGCCGAACACGGTCACCCTGGAATGCAAGGTGAACTACATCCGCAGCGTGAGCGACGGCGAGCTGGTCTGCCGTGCCTGGGTCGTGCACGGTGGCCGGCGCACCCAGGTCATCGAGGCGGAGGTGCACCAGGGCGACAAGCTGGTGGCCAAGGCCCAGGCCACTTTCGCCTGCCTGTAACCCTTCCCGTCCGGCGGCCGGTCGCGCGATGCGGCGAACGGCCGCCGCGCCCTTGTAGTCGCGCGGGTCCAACCTCATATTGGGTCGATCCCTGCGTGTAGGAATTCATAATTGAGCGAGCAACTCACCCGTCGCCTGGCCCTGCTGGGCGAGCCGGCTCATCTGCCCCTGCTGGGCCAGGCGCTGCACGGCATCGAACGCGAGACCCTGCGGGTCGATGAACAGGGCCGGCTGGCCCTCACCGCGCACCCGTCCGCCCTGGGCTCGGCGCTGACCCACGAGCAGATCACCACCGATTATTCCGAGGCGCTGCTGGAGTTCATCACCGGCACCAGCGCCGATCCGGCGCAGACCCTCGACGAGCTGGAACGCATCCACCGTTTCACCAGCGGCAAGCTCGACGGCGAATACCTGTGGAGCGCCTCCATGCCCGGCCCGCTGCCGGACGAGGCGGACATTCCCATCGCCCGCTATGGCAGCTCCCACACCGGCCGGCTGAAGTACGTCTACCGCAAGGGCCTGGCGCTGCGCTACGGCAAGACCATGCAGTGCATCGCCGGCATCCACTACAACTACTCGCTGCCCGAGGCGCTGTGGGCGCTGCTCAGGACGGCCGAGCACGACAGCCGCGACGCGCGTGACTATCAGTCGGCGCGCTACATCGGCCTGATCCGCAACTTCCGCCGCTACAGCTGGCTGCTGATGTACCTGTTCGGCGCCTCGCCGGCGCTGGACGCCAACTTCCTGCGCGGGCGCAGCCACCAGTTGCAGCAGCTGGACGCCGACACCCTGTACCTGCCGTGGGCCACCAGCCTGCGCATGAGCGACCTGGGCTACCAGAACAACGCCCAGGCCGGCATGACGCCCTGCTACAACGACCTGGACAGCTACACCGAGAGCCTGCTGAACGCCGTTTCCACGCCCTATCCGCCCTACGTGGCGCTGGGCACGAAGAAGGACGGCGAATGGCTGCAACTGAACACCAACCTGCTGCAGATCGAGAACGAGTACTACTCGAGCATCCGTCCCAAGCGCGTCACCGCCCCGGGCGAGCGCCCGCTGCAGGCGCTGCTGGCGCGCGGCGTGCAGTATGTCGAGGTGCGCTGCCTGGACATCGATCCGTTCCTGCCGCTGGGCATCGATCTGCCGGAGGCGCTGTTCCTCGATACCTTCCTGCTCTACTGCGCGCTGCAGGACAGCCCGCTGCTGGTGGATGGCGAGTGCGGCCGCTGCACCGCCAACTTCCTGAAGACCGCCACCGAGGGCCGCCGTCCGGGCCTGCACCTGCTGAAGGGCAAGCAACCGGTGGAACTGCGCCAGTGGGCCGACGAGCTGCTGGAGGCCATGCGTCCGGTGGCCGAGCTGCTCGACCGCGCGCGCGGCGGCCACGGCCATGTCCAGGCGCTGCAGGCCCAGCGGGCCAAGGTGGAGGATGCCGAGCTGACGCCGTCGGCGCGGGTGCTGGCCAGCCTGCGCGCGCGCGGCGAAAGCTTTACCGCCTTCGCCCAGCGGCAGAGCCGCGAACACGCCCGGGCGTTTCTCGCCACGCCGCTGGCGGCGGACGAGCAGGCGCGCTTCGAGGCGCTGGCACGCGAGTCGCTGCTCGCCCAGCAGCGTATCGAGGCGACGGACGAGGGTGATTTCGACAGCTTCGTGGCCGCCTACCAGGCCAGCCTGCTGAACGTCGCGAGCTGATCCGGGCGCCGCACCGGATCAGGTGCGGAAGTGCCCGACCAGCACCTTCAGGTCGTTGCCCAGGCGTTCCAGCTCGCCACTGGCGGCCGTCATCTCCTCCGAGGCGCGTGCCGAGCGCTCGGCGGCCTCGCGCACGCTCGACACGCTGCGATTGACCTCGTCGGCCATGCCGTTCTGTTCGCCGGCGGCGCTCTGGATCCGCGAGCTCACCTGCTGGATGTCAGCCACCTGCCGGGTGATGGTGTCCAGCGAGGCGCCCATGTTGCGCACGCCATCGACACTCAGGCGGGTCTGCTCGACGCTGGCGCGCATGCTCTGCGCGCTGTGCATGGCAATCTCCTGCAGCGCGGCGATCAACTGATCGATTTCCGCCGAGGACTGCTGGGTACGCTGCGCCAGGCTGCGCACCTCGTCGGCCACCACCGCGAAGCCGCGACCGGCCTCGCCGGCGCGCGCCGCCTCGATGGCCGCATTGAGCGCCAGCAGGTTGGTCTGGTCGGCAACGGCCTTGATCACGCCCAGCACTCCGCCGATGCGTTCGCTTTCCTGCTGCAGGCGGGTCATCGAGCCGGCCGCCTGGTCGACTTCCCGGGCCAGCGCCTCGATCTGCCCGAGCGCCTGGCGCGACAGCCCGGCGGCGCCCTGCGCCTGCCGGTCCGCGTCGCGGGCCGCTTCGGCGGCGCCTTCGGCGTTGCGTTCCACGTCTCCCACGGTGCGCGACAGCTCGTGCATGGCGCGGTTGACCCGGTCGGTTTCACTGCGCTGCAGGGAAATGCCGGCCAGGGTCTCCTGGCTGACGGCGGCCATCTGGGTGACCGAGGTGGCCAGGCGTTCGGAGCCGCTGCCGATCTTGCCGATCACCGTGCGCAGGCTGTGGCTCATGTCGTTCAGCGCGCGCAGCAACACCCCCAGTTCATCGCCCCGCGCGCTGTGCAGTTCGACGGTGAGGTCGCCCTCGGCGATGCGCTTGGCGGCCTGCACGGCCTGCTGCAGGGGCAGGATCAGGTGGCGGCCGATACCCAGCGCGGTCAGCGCGCCGATCAGCAGCGCCACCAGGGTGATCACCGCCAGCAGGGTGCCGGTCTGCCGCACCCGCTCGGCGCCGCGCGCTTCCTCGGCGTAATACAGGGTATTGATGCCATCCTGCAGGCTGAGCAGCTGTTCGTTGGCGGCCTGCACGGCGGCAGTGTCCTGCGCCTGACGGCGCCGCTGGGCATAGCCCTCCAGCCCGGCCTGCAGGGCCTGCGCGGCCGCCTGGTCCTCGGCTGGCCAGTCGCCGCTGGCGATGCCGGCGAGAATGCCGCCGAGCACCTTGCGCAATTCCGCCAGGTGCTCGTCGTGCTGCGCAACATGCTCGGGGGCGCGGGTGAGGGCGAAATTGAAGTTGGCTTCGCGGGCGTAGACGCTTTCATCGAACAGCAGGCTGACCTGGCCGATGCGCGCAAAGGACTCCCCGCTGCTGTGCAGACCGGAAAAGCCCACTGACGCCAGCATCAGGGAAAGAACCAGCAGCAGGCCGAAACCCAGGCCGAGTTTGCGCGTGACAGTAAGATGCTGACGCATTGAGGGGGCTTCTCTTCGTTCCGTTGAAGGGTGGCGGGCGGCAAGATGCCCGCCATGTCCGATGTCATAGCGCCATTATTGTGCGACAAGCCCGACGTGTCGCGCTACGGGTCCAGGCGCTTTTCGAACACCTTCGACTGGCGCTGATAGTTGTACAGCGAGGCGCGCGCGGCCGGCAGGCGTTCCACGCCGCTGGCCTGGAAGCCGCGCTCCTGGAACCAGTGGGCGGTGCGCGTGGTGAGCACGAACAGGGTCTTCAGACCCAGCGCGCGAGCGCGCTCCTGGATGCGCTCGAGCAGCGCATCGCCGCGATGGCCATGCCGGTAGTCGGGATGCACCGCCAGGCAGGCCAGCTCGCCCCAGTCGGAATCCGGCACCGGATACAGCGCGGCGCAGGCGATGATCAGGCCGTCGCGCTCCACCACGCTGAACTGGCCGATCTCGCGCTCCAGCACTTCCCGGGAACGGCGCACCAGGATGCCCTGCTCCTCCAGCGGGCGGATCAGCTCCAGCAGCCCGCCGACGTCGGCGATGGTCGCCTCGCGCAGCGATTCGAACTGTTCCTGGTCGATCAGCGTGCCGCTGCCGTCGCGGGTGAACAGTTCGTTGAGCAGCGCGCCATCCTGGGCGTAGCTGACCATGTGGCAGCGATTGACCCCGCCCCGGCAGGCGCTGGCGGCGGCCTTGAGCAGGCTGGCCTGGTAGCTGACGCCAAGCCGTTCCAGGTGCTGCGGCACCTGCTGCGGGCGCAGCTCGCGAATCAGCCGTCCGTCCGCGTCCAGCAGGCCCTGTTCGGCGCCGAACAGCAGCAGCTTGTCGGCACCCAGCTCGATGGCGGCGCGGGTGGCGACGTCCTCGCAGGCCAGGTTGAAGATCTCCCCGGTGGGCGAATAGCCGAGCGAGGAGAGCAGCACGATGCTGCGCTCGTCCAGCTGGCGGCCAATACCCTTGCGGTCGACGCGCCGCACCTCGCCGGTGTGCTGGTAGTCGACGCCATCCAGCACGCCGATCGGCCGCGCGGTGACGAAGTTGCCGCCGGTGACGCGCAGCCGCGCGCCCTGCATCGGCGAGGCGGCCATGTCCATGGACAGCCGCGCCTCGATGGCGATGCGCAGCTGGCCGACCGCATCGATCACGCACTCCAGCGTCGGCTGGTCGGTGATGCGCAGGCCCTGGTGGAAGCGCGGCGTCAGCCCGCGCTGCGCCAGGCGCGCCTCGATCTGCGGGCGCGAGCCATGCACCAGCACCAGGCGCACGCCCAGGCTGTGCAGCAGCACCAGGTCGTGGACGATGTTGCCGAAGTTGGCGTGCTCGACGGCATCGCCCGGCAGCATCACCACGAAGGTGCGCTCGCGGTGCGCATTGATGTAGGGCGAGGAATTGCGGAGCCAGCTGACGTAGTCGTGCATGGAAAAGTGACCTGTCGGATGAGGCGTCAGACGATGGGTTGCAGGCAGTAGTGCTCGATCAGCCGGCGCAGCAGTTGCACGGTCGGCTCGATGCGCTCCAGGGCCAGGTATTCGTCCGGCTGGTGGGCGCAGTCGATGTCGCCGGGGCCGAGCACCAGGGTCTGGCAACCGAGGCGCTGAAGATACGGCGCCTCGGTGCCGAACGCCACCGCTTCGGCGGCGTGCCCGGTGAGGCGCTCGGCCAGGCGCACCAGCTCGCTGTCGGCGGGTTCCTCGAAGGGCGGCAGCTCGGGGAACAGCGGGGCGAAGTCCATGCGCACCTGATGCCGCTCGGCCACTGGCCGCAGCCGCTCGCGGATCGCCGCGCGCAGGCTCTCGGCGTGCATGCCGGGCAAGGGGCGCAGGTCGAAGTCCAGCGCACAGCGCCCGCAGATGCGGTTGGGGTTGTCGCCGCCGTGGATGCAGCCGAGGTTGAGGGTCGGCACCGCCACCCGGAACAGGCCGTTGTGGTGCTCGCGCTGCCATTCGGTACGCAGCGCCAGCAGCTCGCCGATGGCCGCGTGCATGGCTTCCAGCGCGCTGTGGCCGAGGCTTGGGTCGGAGCTGTGGCCGCTCTGCCCGATGATCTCCAGACGCTCCATCATCACGCCCTTGTGCAGGCGGATGGGTTTGAGCCCGGTCGGCTCGCCGATCAGCGCCGCGCGACCCAGCGGCCGGCCCGCGTCGGCCAGCGCGCGGGCGCCACTCATGGAGCTTTCCTCGTCGCAGGTGGCGAGAATGATCAGCGGCTGGCGGAACGGCTGATCGAGCAGGCCGCGCACGGCCTCGATCACCAACGCGAAGAAACCCTTCATGTCGCAGGCGCCCAGTCCGTACCAGCGGCCGTCGCGTTCACTCAGCCGCCAGGGATCGCTGCGCCATAGCGCCGGATCGCAGGGCACGGTGTCGCTGTGCCCGGCCAGCACCAGCCCGCCGGGACCGCTGCCGCGGCTGGCCAGCAGGTTGAACTTGCCGGGCTGCACCTGCTGGACGTCGCACTGAAAGCCCAGGGCGCTGAGCCAGCCCTCAAGCAGGGCGATGACCTCGCGGTTGGACTGATCGAGGGACGGCTGGGTGCAGCTCACCGAGGACGCGGCGATCAGCGCGGCGAATTGCTGCTCAAGCGAGGGAAGGGACATCGACCATCTCCGTGCGTGCGGTCAACCAGCGCGGAGTGAAGCACGAAAGACGCCATGCCGGCGAGGCATGGCGTCTGCGCGGGCGATCAGATGAAGATCGCGCGGAAGATCAGGAAGAACAGGATCGAGAAGGCCGCGCCCACCGGCAGGGTCACCAGCCAGGAGGTGAAGATCTTGCCGATCACGCCCAGGTTCAAGGCGCCGATACCGCGCGCAATGCCGATGCCCAGTACCGCGCCCACCAGGGTGTGGGTGGTGGAGATCGGCAGGCCGAGGGCGGAAGCGCCGACCACGGTGGTGGCCGTGGCCAGCTCGGCGGCGAAGCCACGGCTGGGGGTCAGCTCGGTGATGCCCTTGCCGATGGTGGCAATCACCCGCCAGCCATAGGTGGCCAGGCCGACCACGATGCCGATGGCGCCCAGCAGCAGCACCCAGCCCGGCACGGCGGACTTGGCGCCGACCATCATGTTGCCGCCGGCCTCGATGGCGCCGACCACGGCGGCCAGCGGGCCGACCGCGTTGGCCACGTCGTTGGCGCCGTGGGCGAAGGCCATCGAGCAGGCGGTGAAGATCATCAGCACCGCAAAGACCTTCTCGACGCTGGCGTAGTGGAAGGTCTTGTCGGCTTCCTCGTCCACCTGGATGCGGCTGAGCAGGGCGATGCCCAGCAGCGCCACCAGGGCGCCGATGCCCAGCGAGAACAGCAGGCTCTCGGCGCCGCTCAGGTTGATGCCGACGTGCTTGAGGCCCTTGCTGAAGGTCATGATCGAGACCATGAAGCCGGTCAGGAACATGTACACCGGCACGTAGCGCTTGGCCTTCTGGAAGGGGTTATCGGTGTTCATGATCAGCGCCTGCACGCTCATGAACAGGCCGAAGGCGATCACCCCGGACATGAACGGCGTCACCACCCAGCTGGCGACGATCGGGCCGATGGCTTCCCAGTGCACCGCGTCGACCGACACGCCGACCGCGCCGAAGCCGATCACCGCGCCGACGATGGAGTGGGTGGTGGAGACCGGCCAGCCTTTCACCGAGGCGATCAGCAGCCAGGCGCCGGCAGCCAGCACCGAGGACATCATGCCGAGGATGAACAGGTCCGGAGGAATCTCGCTGGCGTCGAGGATGCCGTTCTTGATGGTTTCGGTCACTTCACCGCCGGCGAAGTAGGCCCCGCAGAACTCGAAGACCATGGCGATGAGGATCGCCTGCTTGATGGTCAGTGCCTTGGAACCGACCGAAGTGCCCATGGCGTTGGCCACGTCGTTGGCGCCAACCCCCCAGGCCATGAAGAAACCGAACGCGCAGGCGAGCACCAGCAGCACGAAGCCGTAGTCCGCGACAAGAGACATAACGAATTACCTGTGAATACCTAAAAAGGACGCTGGCGCTTAGCGCGCCAGCAGTTGTTCCAGACGATTGCCGACACGCTCGGCGCGGTCGGCCACGTCGCCGACCCACTCGATGATCTTGTACATGAACATCACATCGACGGGCGGAAGGTCCTTTTCCAGCGCATACAGCGCGCGCCGAATGGTGATCTGCATGCGATCGGTGTCGCGCTCGATTTCCTCGAGTTCCTCGACCATCTTTTCGACCAGCGCCACCTCGCGACCGCTGAAACCGGTCTCCAGCAGCCCATCCAGCTCCTTGAGCGCCTTGAGCGCCTGGGCACTGGCTTCGACGCAGCGGCTGACATAGTTCAGCATCGGCGCCTGCAGCGGCTGGGGGATGACCATGGTGCGCCCGAGCATCAGCCCGGCGATGTCCTTGGCGCGGTTGGGAATCTTGTCCTGCACGCTGAGCAGATCGAGCAGGTCCGAACGCGGCACCGGCAGGAACAGGCTCTTGGGCAGGTGCTGGCGAACGTCCTTCTTGAGCTTGTCGGCCTCGTTCTCCATCCGGGCCATGTCCTTCTGGAGCTGCTCGACGCGCTCCCAGTCCTCGGCGATCACCGCCTGGAAGAAGGGGACCAGTTGAGCCGCGCATTCGTGCGCCTTGGCCATATGCTGCTGCATGGGGCCGATGGGCGAACGCCCGAACAGGCTGACGAAGGGGTTGGTTGGCATAGGGGGGACCCTGTTTGAAAGATGCCGGATTATAAGAGCCGCCTCGCGTTGCCGGCCAGTTCGCGTCACTGATCTGAAACAATTTTACGCATGTGACGCCCGCCGCCCGTGCTGCCCGTACAATGCACGCCATTTTCGCGAGACTCCTCCATGAACAAAGAAACCGAGATCAAACTGCGCGCCAGCCGCGCCACCCTGGCGACGCTGCGCGACCACCCGCTGCTGGCCGGGCGCAACCGCAGCGGCTGGCAGCGCGTCGAGCTGTACAACCAGTATTACGACACCGCCAACCGGGACTTGGCTCACGCGCGCGTCGCGCTGCGCCTGCGCCGCGACGGCGAGCAGTTCATCCAGACCCTGAAGAGCCGCGGCCAGAGCGTGGCCGGGCTGTCCGAGCGCAACGAGTGGGACTGGTACCTGCAACGCCCCGAGCTGGACCCTGCGCTGCTTGGCGACGACTGCTGGCCGGCCAGCCTGGCCGAGCTGGACAAGGCCAGCCTGCAGCCGCTGTTCACCACCGACTTCGTGCGCGAAAAGGCCGACATCGGCTGGGGCGAGGGGGAGGATGAGGTGCTGATCGAGGCCGCCCTGGACCTGGGCAAGGTGCTGGCCGACGGTCGCGAGGAAGAGATCTGCGAGCTGGAGCTGGAGCTGCGCAAGGGCCGCCCCGAGGCGCTGCTGGAGCTGGCCATCGGCCTGGCGGCCGACCTGCCGCTGGTGCCCTGCGACATCAGCAAGGCCGAGCGCGGCTACCGGCTGTTCGACGCCGGCAGCTACAGCCTGAGCCTGCCGGCGCCGGCGCTGCACGCCGAACAGCCGCTGGACGAGGTGTTCGCGGCGCTGGCCTGGCACCTGCTGGGCAGCAGCCAGCGGCTGGCCGAGCAGTACCGCTTCACCGGCCATTGGAAACTGCTGGAGCAGTGGCTGCAGCAACTGATCGACCTGCGCGCCCTGCTCGGCAGCCTCGGCCAGGCCGCACCGCGGGTCAGCAGCCACGCGCTGCGCGAGGCGCTGGATGCGCTGCTGGCCGACTGGCGCCCGCGCCTGACGGCCGGACAGCTCGACGAAGCGGCCCGCCAGGCCGCGCCGCAGCAGTTCGCCGCCGAGCTGGACGACACCCGCTGGGGCCTGTTCTCGCTGCAACTGGCGCACTGGCTGCTCGCGCGCAGCTGGACCCAACAACGCAACCCGCGCGGCACCCGCGCCGGCGCGGCGGCCATCGGCCGCTGGCTGAGCCAGTTCCTGCACGAGGAAATCGGCGTCCTGCCGCTGGAGAATTACCAGCGCCAGCCGAGCGAGCTGCCCGAGCAGCTGCCGCGCCTGGAACGCATGCTGGTCTGGCTGCGCCTGGCGCGTGGCGTCTTGGAGGTGGCCGAGACCGACCGCCTGTACGGCGAGCTGCACAAGCTGCATGAACTGGCGGTGCAACCTGTGGGCGTTGACGACGAGACCACCCTGCCGGCCCGCGCCGAGCAGGCCAAGCGCGTGTGGATGCTCAAGGCCTGGAAGGCGTTGAAGTAAGGCCTGCACAACCCCTGTAGGAGGGGCTTCAGCCGCGAGCTTTCGGGGCGCATCGCGGCTGAAGCCGCTCCTACAGCCGTTCCCACAAGAGCCACTCCCGCGCGCGGACTGTGCAAGGGCGCACCGCTCCATTAACGGCGAATCGCTAACCTGCCGAACCATCGTTCTCAGCAGGAGCCGCCCATGTCCGCTTCCACCCCGCCCATCGCCGACCGCTGGCTGGAACTCGGCGGCCTGCTGCGCGAGCTGGTCGCCAGCGGTCGCCTGAGCCAGGACGGCGCCGAGCAGTGCCTGGCGCGCCGGGGCGCCGCCACGGGGCGCCCGCACCCGCTGGAAATCATCGCCGCCCAGCAGCTGGACGACCTCGCCCAGCCCGGCCGCACGCTGGACCTGGAAACCCTCACCCTGTGGCTGGCCGAGCAGAGCGGCCAGTCCTACCTGCGCATCGACCCGCTGAAGATCGACGTCGCCGCCGTGATTCCGCTGATGTCCCATGCCTTCGCCCAGCGTCACCGCATTCTTGCCGTCGCGCTGGACAATGAAGCGGTGACCATCGCCAGCGCCGAGCCTTACGTACAGGGCTGGGAAGCGGACCTGCGGCATGTGCTCAAGCGCCCGCTGCGCCGGGTGGTGGCCAACCCGGCGGACATCCAGCGCTACACCCAGGAGTTCTACCGCCTGGCCCGCTCGGTGAGCGGCGCGGCCGGCCTGGATCAGAAGATCAGCGGCATCGGCAACTTCGAGCAGTTGCTCAGCCTCGGCGCCAGCGACCAGGAGCCGGACGCCAACGACGCGCACATCGTCAACATCGTCGACTGGCTGTTCCAGTACGCCTACCAGCAGCGCGCCAGCGACATCCACATCGAACCGCGCCGCGAGCAGGGCACGGTGCGCTTTCGCATCGACGGGGTGCTGCACACCGTCTACCAGCTGCCGCCGCAGGTGACCCTGGCGGTGATCAGCCGCCTGAAGAGCCTCGGCCGCCTGAACGTGGCGGAAAAGCGCAAGCCGCAGGACGGTCGCATCAAGACCCGCACCCCGGAGGGCGGCGAGGTGGAACTGCGCCTGTCCACGCTGCCGACCGCTTTCGGCGAGAAGATGGTGATGCGCATCTTCGACCCCGAGGTGCTGCTCAAGAGTTTCGATCAGTTGGGCTTTTCCCCGGAAGACCTGCAGCGCTGGCAGGCCATGACCCGCCAGCCCCACGGCATCATCCTGGTCACCGGCCCCACCGGCTCGGGCAAGACCACCACGCTGTACACCACCCTCAAGCAGCTTGCCACGCCGCAGGTGAACGTCTGCACCCTGGAAGACCCGATCGAGATGATCGAGCCGACCTTCAACCAGATGCAGGTACAACCTCAGATCGACCTGGGCTTCGCCAGCGGCGTGCGCGCGCTGATGCGCCAGGACCCGGACATCATCATGATCGGCGAGATCCGCGACCTGGAAACCGCCGAGATGGCCATCCAGGCCGCGCTCACCGGCCACCTGGTGCTGTCCAGCCTGCACACCAACGACGCGCCCAGCGCCATCACCCGCCTGCTGGAGCTGGGCGTGCCGCACTATCTGCTCAAGGCCACGCTGCTCGGCATCATGGCGCAGCGCCTGGTGCGCACCTTGTGCCCGCACTGCAAGGCACCGGCGCAGATTGCACCGGCGGACTGGCAGGCGCTGACCCGACCCTGGAGCGCGGCGCCGCCCGCTGGCGCCCAGCGCGCCGTGGGCTGCGCGGAATGCCGCGACACCGGCTACCGGGGCCGCGCCGGCGTGTATGAAATCCTGCAGCTGAGCGATGCGCTCAAGCCGCTGATCCACCCGGACATGGACCTCAACGCCCTGCGCCACGCCGCCTTCAAGGACGGCATGCGCAGCCTGCGGCTGTCCGGCGCGCACAAGATCGCCGCCGGGCTGACCACCGTGGAAGAGGTATTGCGGGTAACGCCGTAAGGCCTGAGCTGAATAGGTAGGAGCGGCTTCAGCCGCGATAGACGGTACGCGACCCCGTCGCGGCTGAAGCCGTTCCTACAGTGTCAGAGGTGATCGACGCGAGCGCACCGCCCTGCCTCAACCGTCCGAGCGCTGCCCGAGAATGCCGGCCACCCGCTCCGGCTCGCAGTTCAGGTAGGCGGAGCTCTGCAGCCACTGCTGATCCGGGTACCAGGCGAACAGGTACTGGCCGCCCTTGAGGCTATCGACCACCATGCGCCCGACTTCCGGGCGCACCGCAGGGCAGCCCTGGCTGCGGCCGATACGGCCCTGGCTGGCGATCCACTGCGGGTTCACGTAGTCGGCGGGATGAATGACGATGGCGCGCTCGCGGGCCCGATCGTTGATCCCCGGCTCCAGGCCATCCATGCGCAGCGAGTAGCCGTGCTTGCCCCGGTAGCTTTCCGCCGTGCGGAACAGCCCCAGGCTGGACTGATGGCTGCCTTCCCGGTTGGAAAAGGCCGTCGCCAGGTTGTTGCCCGACTTGTTGCCATGCGCCACATAGTCCTTGAGCAGCAGACGTTTGCTGCGCAGATCGAAGATCCACAGCCGGCGCTTGCTGGAGGGCAGCGAGAAGTCGATCACCGCCAGGCGGTCGGCGGCCTCGGCACCGTAGTTGACCGCGCACTGCATGGCCGAGAGGGCATGCACCAGCACCTGCTTGTTCAGCTTCGGGGCGCTGCGGGCCAGCTCATCGGCCAGCGGCGTGGAGGGGACGGCCGCCAGCAGCGGCATACCGGGCAAACAGAGCCCGGCGGCGAGCAGCAGCGCTCGTCGCAGAAGGGACGTCATTGGCAAAGGCCTCGTGGTTACGACTCCAGACATCCTGTCTCGTAGCGGCGTTAGCCTGCCTATACTTTTCGGGGACTCTCGTTGTTGGCGCCACCGCGTAGGCTGGCGGCGCGCTTGAAGGTATCCGGAGCGTTGGTTTGTATAAAAAACGCGCAGCATTGTATCTGAGCACCTGGCTGTTGACGGCTCCGCTTGTCGCGTGGGGTGCTCAAGACGTCATCAGTGCCGGGCCGCCGCTTCGCCAGGCGCTGGAGCAATCGCTGTGCCCGATCCCCGTCGAGCAACAGGCTCGCCAGCGACTGCGGGTCTTCTACGAACTCCTCGACCATCGACCGCAGTGGCAGGCCGCCGGCCGCCTCGACGGCCTGGCCCGGCAGCTGGAACAGCTGGCCGATGATGGTCTTGACCCCGCCGACTACCTGCCGGTTCGCTCGCCGGCCACGCTAACCGACCCGCTGCAACAGGCCTGTGCCGAGCTGCGCGCCAGTCATGGCTATCTGCAAGCACTGCAGCACCTGAGCCTGGGTTACCTGCCGCGCACCGGGCTGGACCCCCTCTGGCGCCTCGAACCCCTTGGCGACGAACGGGTCAGCCTGCTGATCCTGGCACTGGGCGGTCTCGACGACCTGCCCGGCGCCTTTGCCCAGGCCCGACCGTCCCTGCCCCAGTACCAGGCGTTGCGCGCGCACTATGCTCGGCAGCGCAGCCAACCCCTGCCACCGTTCGAAGCCCTGCCGAGCGGTCCGCTGCTGCGTCCCGGCCAGAAGGATGCCCGCACGCCGCTACTGCGCCGCAGCCTGTTCCATGCCGGCTATCTGCCCGACGAGCTCACCCCGCCCGGCGCCGACCCGCTGCGCCACGATCCCAAGCTGGTCGCCGCGCTGGAGCGTTTCCAACAGCGGCACGGCCTGAAGGACGACGGCGTCCTCGGTCCGGCGACCCTGGCCGAGCTGAACATCGGCCCGGCCCAGCGCCGCGCCCAGCTGCGCGTCAATCTGGAGCGCTGGCGCTGGCTGGCCGGCGACATGGAGGCCAACCTGCTGGTGGTGGATATCGCCGGCGGGCGCCTGTTGCTCTATCGCGACGGCGAGCCGGTCTGGGAGACGCGCACCCAGGTGGGCCGCGCCGATCGTCCGACGCCGCAGCTCAAGTCGCGTATCGCGCGGCTGACCCTTAACCCGACCTGGACCGTGCCACCCACCATCCTGCGCGAGGACAAACTGCCGCAGATCCGCCGCGACCTCGGCTTTCTCGCCCGTCATCAGATGAGCGTCCTCGACCACCAGGGGCGCCGCCTGGATCCCCATGCCGTGGACTGGTCCCGTCCGCGCGGCATCCTGCTGCGCCAGGCCGCCGGGCCCAGCAACCCGCTCGGCAAGGTGGCGCTGCGCTTCGACAACCCCTTTTCCGTGTACCTGCACGACACGCCCAGCCAGCGCCTGTTCGCCGAGGCGCAGCGCACCTTCAGCTCCGGCTGTGTGCGGGTGGAGCATGCGCTGGGGCTGATCGATCTGCTGCTGGTGGACGGCGAACACGCCCGGGTCGGCCGCCTGCTGGACAGCGGGCGCACCCACGAGTACCGCCTGGTGCGGCCCATGCCGATCCTGATGGCCTACTGGACCGTCGAGGTGGACAGCGACAACCGGCTGCGTTTTCGTCCCGACCTGTACCGTCTGGACGCCGCGCTGCAGCAGGCGCTGGCCCGCGACCCTCCGCCGGAGCAGCGGAACTTCACGGCCGGCAGCGGCTTCTGAGCTGCATCGGGGGAGTGTCTGCCCCCTTTGTCCGGGAGCCGCTGTCATGCGTTCCGTTACCGCACTGTGCTGTGCGTCGCTGCTGGCCCTGCCAGGCCTGGCCCTGGCGCGGGATGCCAGCGATTACGCCACCTCGGCGGGGATTTCCGCCTCGCTCTATTCCACCTTCAAGGACGACAAGCTGATGGTCGCCGCCCGGGAGGATGCCGGTGCCTTCGTCGCCAGCGCCGGAGCCATGCGCGGCGCCTATCTGGAAGCCGCGCTGCGCCAGCTGCGCGAAGCCCGGCCGGACCTGGCGTCGCACAGCGACCTGCAGCTGGCTGCTGCATTGCTGGCACAGGAGTAGGGGACAGAAGCCCGCCCCAGGGCACATGACTTCACTCCGCCGGCCGGCGTAAAGCCGGCCCCACAGGGAAAGGTGCAAGCTGCGGGCGGGGGGGATTGAGCGTGTGCTGCAGGCCGGCGTTAGCCGGCCCTACAGACGGAAGGAACAGGTGATCTCAGGCCCCGGCGACCTGTTCGTAACCGGCGGCGTCCAGCAGCTGGTCCAGCTCGGCACTGTCGGTCGGGCGCAGTTGATAGAACCAGCTGCCGTAGGGTTCGCTGTTGATCAGTTCCGGGCTGTCCACCAGGGCGCCGTTCACCGCCACCACCTCACCGCCTACCGGGGCATAGATATCCGAAGCGGCCTTCACCGACTCCACTACCCCGGCCTGCTCGCCGGCGCGCAGGGTACGACCGATTTCCGGCAATTCCACATACACCACGTCGCCCAGCGCTTCCTGGGCATGGTCGGTGATGCCCACGGTGACGATGCCGTCATTCTCCAGGCGTGCCCACTCGTGAGTGGCGGCATATCGCAGATCGGCGGGGATATGGCTCATGTCGGTTCCTCTCTAGTGGGATGTCGCAGTAGCAATCAGATCAGGATGCGGCCGTGGCGCACGAAGGGCGGCTGGATCACCCGCACCGGATGCCACTTGCCGCGGATTTCCACCTCGGCGCGCTCGCCGGTGGCCATCGGCAGGCGGGCCAGGGCGATCGACTTGTTGAGGGTCGGCGCGAAACTGCCACTGGTGATTTCGCCGTCACCGATGCCTTCCACGCGCACCGCCTGATGGGCGCGCAGCACGCCGCGTTCTTCCAGCACCAGGCCAACCAGCTTGCGCGTCACGCCGGCCTCGCGCTCTGCTTCCAGCGCGGCGCGGCCGATGAAGTCGCGGCCTGGCGTCCAGGCCACGCTCCAGGCCAGGTTGCTGACCAGCGGCGAGACGTTTTCGTCGAGGTCCTGGCCGTACAGGCCCAGGCCGGCCTCCAGGCGCAGGGTGTCGCGGGCGCCCAGACCGATCGGCGCGATGCCGGCGCCGACCAGTTCGTTGAAGAAATCCACCGCTTCGCTGGCCGGCAGCATCACTTCCAGGCCGTCTTCGCCGGTGTAGCCGGTACGCGCGATGAACCAGCCGCCTTCCTCCAGCCCCTGGAAGGGCTTGAGCTCCTTGATCAGCGCGGCGCGGGCGATGGTCACCTGGGCGCTGAGCCGGGCGCGTGCGTCCGGACCCTGCACGGCGAGGATCGCCAGGTCGTTGCGCTCGCGCAGCTGCACCGCGAAACCGGTGGCCTGCTGGCGCAGCCAGCCGGCCAGGCGCTGGCGGGTGGCCGCGTTGCTGACCAGGCGGTAGCCGTCGAGGGTCAGGTAGACCAGCAGGTCGTCGACCACGCCGCCCTGTTCGTTCAGCGCCACGCTGTACAGCGCCTTGCCGGGACAGTCCAGGCGCGCCACGTCGTTGGCCAGCAGGCGCTGCAGGAAGGCCTGCGCCTGGGCACCGCTCACGTCCACCACGCGCAGGTGGGACACATCGAACACGCCGCATTCGCGACGCACCTGATGGTGCTCCTCCACCTGGGAGCCGTAGTGCAGCGGCATCTCCCAACCGCTGAAGTCGATCATCTTGGCCCCGAGGGCAAGATGCAGGTCGTACAGAGGCGTACGTTCACCCATGGGTCTCTCCTTGCTGACGTGATTCCGCGACGGGCGCGGCTGCGTCGAATGGCGCGCATTGTAGCCGGCCGATGTGGCGAAAGCACGACAAGGGGCCCGACCGGCGTGACGGCCAGACAAGACCCCGGCCCGTTGCGGAAAGTTCCGCAGGCTCAGCGCCGCGCCGAGCGGCGGATCAGCAGGATCACCGGCAGCAGGCCGACCGCCACCAGGGTCAGCGCCGGCAGCGCGGCGCGCGCCCATTCGCCCTCGCTGGTCATCTCGAAGATGCGCACCGCCAGGGTGTCCCAGCCGAACGGGCGCATCAGCAGGGTGGCGGGCATTTCCTTGAGCACGTCGACGAACACCAGCAGCGCCGCGCTGAGCACGCCGGGCAGCAGCAGTGGCAGGTAGACCTTGAAGAACAGCGCCGGACCGCCGACGCCCAGGCTGCGCGAGGCTTCCGGCAGTGACGGACGGATGCGCGCCAGGCTGTTTTCCAGCGGACCGTAGCCGACGGTGAGGAAGCGGATCAGATAGGCCACCAGCAGCGCGCCGAGGCTGCCGAGCAGCAGCGGCTTGCCGGCGCCGCCCAGCCAGGCGGACAGCGGCACCACCAGATGGGTGTCCAGGTAGCTGAAGGCGAGCATGATCGACACCGCCAGCACCGCGCCGGGCAGCGCGTAGCCGAGGTTGCCGATCCCGACCGCCGTGCGGATGACCCGCGTGGGCGCCTGGCGGCGGGCGAAGGCCAGCAGCAGCGCCACGCTCACCGTGATCAGCGCCGCCATGCCGCCCAGGTAGAGGGTGTGCAGGATCAGCGCCGCGTAGCGCTCGTCCAGATCGAAGCGCCCGCGCTGCCACAACCACACCAGCAGCTGCAGCAGCGGGATGACGAAGGCACAGAGGAACACCAGCGCGCACCAGCCGCTGGCCAGCGCCGCCTTCCAGCCGCTCAGCCGGTACAGGGCCTTGCCGCGCGGCCGTTCACTGACCGGCCGGCTGGCGCCACGCGCGCGGCGCTCGCCGTACAGCACCAGCATCACCGCCAACAGCAGCAGGCTGGCCAGCTGAGTGGCGCCGGTCAGGCTGTAGAAGCCATACCAGGTCTTGTAGATGGCGGTGGTGAAGGTGTCGAAGTTGAACACCGAGACAGCGCCGAAGTCGGCCAGGGTTTCCATGATCGCCAGCGCCAGACCGGCGCCGATCGCTGGCCAGGCCATCGGCAGCGCAACGCGCCAGAACGCCTGCCAGGGCGTCTGCCCGAGCACCCGGGCGGCTTCCATCAGCCCCTTGCCCTGGGCCAGGAAGGCCGAGCGGGCCAGCAGGTAGACGTAGGGGTAGAACACCAGCACCAGCACCAGGATCACCCCGCCGGTGGAGCGCACGCGCGGGAAGCGCAGGCCGCTGCCGAACCAGTCGCGGGCCAGGGATTGCAGCGGGCCGGAGAAGTCGAACAGGCCGATGAACACGAAGGCCAGCACATAGGCGGGAATGGCGAAGGGCAGCATCAGCGCCCAGTCCAGCCACTTGCGCCCGGGGAACTCGCACAGCGCGGTGAGCCAGGCCAGGCTGACCCCCAGCACGGTCACGCCGACACCCACGCCCAGCACCAGGATCCCGGTGTTGCCGATCAGCCGGGCCATCTGGGTTTCCCACAGGTGGCTCCAGATCTCGCCATCCACCTCGTGCCAGCTGAACAGCAGGATACTCAGCGGCAGCAGGACCAGCGCGGCCACGCTGAAGGCGACGGGGTACCAGCGGCGCTGGATCGGATGAGGCACGCGCAAACTCCTGGCGGCTCGGAAACGACGACGCCCCGAACGGGCGGGGCGTGCAAGTTAACCAGCGGCGGCGGGGCGGTTGCAACCGCTCCGCCGCCGGGCGATCAGCGCCAGCCCACCCGGTCCATCAGGCGGATGGCTTCGGCCTGGCGCTTGCCAGCCACTTCCACCGGAATGCTGTCGGCCTTGAAGCTGCCCCAGCTGGCGACTTCCTTGGAAACCTTGCCCTTGGGATTGGCCGGGAATTCCATGTTGGCGCCGGCGAAGATCGCCTGGGCCTGCTCACCGGTCATCCACTCCACCAGCTTGCGGGCGCCTTCCGGGTTCGGCGCATGGGCGGTCAGGCCGATGCCGGAAAGGTTCACGTGCACGCCACGGTCGTTCTGGTTCGGCCAGAACAGACGCACCTTCAGGTCCGGGTTCTGGGCGTGCAGGCGGCCGAAGTAGTAGGTGTTGACGATGCCGACGTCGCACTGGCCGGCATTGATGGCGTTGACCACCGAGTTGTCGTCGGAGAAAACGTCGGTGGCCAGGTTGCCGACCCAGCCCCGCAGGATCTGCTCGGTCTTCTTCTCACCGTGGGTTTCCAGCAGGGTGGCGGTCAGCGACTGGTTGTAGACCTTCTTGCTGGTGCGCAGGCACAGGCGGCCTTCCCAGTTCTCGTCGGCCAGCGCCTCGTAGGTGCTCAGCTCGCCCGGTTTGACTCGCTCAGTGGAGTAGACGATGGTCCGCGCGCGCAGCGACAGGCCGGTCCAGGCGCCGCTGGCGGCGCGGTACTGCGGCGGGATGTTGGCCGCCACCACGTCGGACTTGAGCGGCTGCAGGATGCCCATCTGCTCGGCCTGCCAGAGGTTGCCGGCATCCACGGTGAGCAGCAGGTCGGCGGGGGTGTTGGCGCCCTCGGCCTTGATGCGCGCCATCAGCGGAGCTTCCTTGTCGGTGATGAACCTGACCTTCACCCCGGTTTCCTTGGTGTAGGCGTCGAACACCGGCTTGATCAACTCGTCGATGCGCGAGGAATAGACCACCACATCATCGGCGGCCTGGACCTGACCGATACAGACACCCAGCGCCAGGGTGGCAAACAGCGCGTTACTGACCCGCATGGCAATGCCTCTCGTTTCCGGTAAGAGAAATTGCCACAGATGATAGTGACTATCAGTTAACACCACAACGCGTGTTTTCGCCGCAGGCATGCGGCCCGCACGCTGGTGCGCTTCTTGCAATCGGCCCCGCCCGCGTCAGAGGCCCGCCAGTACACGCCGTGCCGGCTCCGCCGACGCCCCTTGTTCCCTGCAGTAAGGCTGTATCTTGAAACGTTCCATCTTTCGCGCCACCTGTGCGCTCATCGCACTGGCTAGCCTGGGGGCCGAGGCCCAGGACCGGGATTCCCACGTGCTGAGCCTGCATTACGGTCCCTATGTACATCACTGGGAGCCGGATCCCCGCCACAACGACACCCCCGACCTGTTCGGCCTGGAAGTCGAACGCCGCGATGGCTGGCTGGCCGGCGCCATGTGGTTCCACAACTCCTACCATCAGCCGAGCCAGTACTTCTACCTGGGGCACCGCTGGTCATCCGAGCGGGTTCCCGGCCTCTACGTCAAGCTGACCGCCGGCCCGCTGCTGGGCTACAAGGGCGAATACGAAGGCAAGATTCCGGTCAACCGCGACGGCGTCGGCCTGGGGGTGATTCCGGCGCTCGGCTATCAGTACCGGCGCGTCAGTGCCCAGTTCGCGATCCTGGGCACCGCCGGCTACATGATCACCGTCGGCAGCGATCTGTTCAGCTGGTAAGGGCTCAGCCCCGCGCCAGCTCCGGCAGGTCGCCGTCCAGGCCCAGGGCCTGACGCACGAACAGCGACTTGAGCAGGTGATGGCGGTCGGCCAGGCGCAGACCGGCGTTGCGCAGCCAGCGCAGCGCCGGCAGGTCGGCCTGGAACAGGCGCTCGAAGCCTTCCATGGACGCCATCATCGCCAGGTTGTAGGGCATGCGCCGGCGCTCGAAGCGCGCCAGCACGCGCTCGCTGCTCAGCGGCTCGCCACGCGCCCGGGCCTTGAGCAGCTCCTCGGCCAGCACGCCGGCGTCCAGGAAGCCCAGATTGACGCCCTGCCCGGCCAGCGGGTGGATGACATGCGCGGCGTCGCCGATCAGCGCCAGTCCGGGTGCGATGTAACGTTTGGCGTGGCGCTGGCGCAGCGGGATGCACACGCGCGGATCGACCTCCAGCACCTCACCCAGGCGGTATTCGAAGGCCTTGCCCAACTCGGCCCGGAAGGCCGGCTCGTCCAGCGCGATCAGCCGCTCGGCCTCGGCCGGCGTGCACGACCAGACGATCGAGCACCAGTGACGGTCGCCGTCGCGATCCAGCGGCAGGAAGGCCAGCGGACCGTCATCGGTGAAGCGTTGCCAGGCGGTCAGCCCGTGCTCCTCGGCGCAGCGCACGCTGGTGACGATGGCGTGGTGGAAATAATCCCACTCGCGGGTCTCACAACCGGTCATGCGCCGCACCGCCGAATTGGCGCCATCAGCGGCCACCAGCAGCGGTGCCTGCAGCTCGCGGCCATCGGCCAGGCTCACCCGCCAGCCGGCCTCGCCCTGCTGCAGGCGCTCGACGCGCGCCTGGCCGAGCAGCCGCACCGGGCCGTCGCGCAGACAGTCGAGCAGAGCGTCCTGCACCACGCGGTTCTCGACGATGTGCCCGAGCACCTCGGCATGCACGCTGGCGGCGGAGAAACGGATCTGTGCGGTGCCCGAGCCGTCCCAGACCTGCATGTGCGCATAGGGACTGCAGCGCCGGGCCTGAATGCCCGGCCAGGCGCCCAGGCCTTGCAGCAGATTGCGACTGGCCGCCGACAGGGCGCTGACGCGCGGCTCGAACGGCGCCGCCGGCTCGAACGGCCGCGGCTCAAGCGCGGCGCCGTCCACCAGCAGGATGTCCAGGCCGCTGTCCTTGAGGGCCAGCGCCAGGGCGCTGCCGACCATCCCGGCGCCCACGATGATGATGTCCGCGTGCATGTCAGTCCCTCGTCCTAAATGATGCGGGCGCCCAGGCCCATGGCCTGGCGGGCGAAGCCGTGCTTGGCCGCTGGCAGCAGATCCAGGCCGAGCAGCCCCAGGTGACGCGTCTGGTTGAGCAGCGGCAGGTTGGCGCCGAACAGCCGGGTCAGGCGGTCGGAGAAGCCGATGGTCAGGTCCTGATCGAGGCGCTGGCGGGCCTCATAGCGAGCCAGCGTGGCCAGGCTGCCCAGCGGCTCGACGCTTTCCAGCAGGGTTTCGGCCAGGGCCAGGGCATCGCGCAGGCACAGGTTGAAGCCCTGGCCGGCAATCGGATGCAGGCTGTGCACCGCATTGCCCAGCACCACCAGGTGCGGGCGCACCTGCTCGCGGGCTTCCACCAGCGCCAGCGGGTAGAGATGCCGGGAGCCCACATGCTGGAAACGCCCCAGGCGGTAGCCGAAGGCCTGCTGCAGCTCGGCGAGGAATGCCGGCTCGGGCAGCACCTGCAGGCGTTCGGCATCCTGTGGCGCGCGGGTCCAGACCAGCACGCAGCGGTTGTCGAGGAACGGCAGCAGCGCCATCGGCCCCTGGGCGGTGAAGCGCTCGAAGGCTTCGCCACCATGCGGCAGGCTCGGCGTGACGTTGGCGATCAGCGCGCTCTGCCCGTAAGGCCGGCGCTCGACGGCAATGCCCAGCCGCTCGCGCAGTCCGGAGCGGCCGCCGTCGGCCAGCACCGCCAGGTCGCAATCGAGCGTGGCGCCGTCCTTGAGCCGCAGCCGGTAACCGTCCGCCAGCGCCTGCAGGTCGGCCACCTCGGCCGGGCAGCGCCAGCTGACCACCTCGGGATCCAGCGCCTGCCACAGGCACTGGCCGAGCCAGGCGTTCTCCGCCACATAACCGAGCGCCGGCACGCCCTCGTCAGCGGCGTGCATGCGCGTGGCACCGAAGCGCCCCTGTTCGGAGACATGGATATGCAGCAGCGGCTCGGCGCGCGCAGCCAGCTGCGACCACAGGCCCAGGCGCTCGAAAATCAGCCGGCTGCCATAGGCCAGCGCGGAGGAGCGTGCGTCATAGCTGGGCTGGTAACTGTCGCCCGGCGCGAAGGGCTCGATCAGCACGATGCGCCAGCCGCGCGCCCGAGCGCCGTCCTGCAGGGCCAGGGCCAGGCTGGCGCCGACCAGTCCACCACCGATGATCGCCAGCTCGACCCGTTCCATCAGTCGTGCTCCCGGGTAGCAGCCATCAGCGCCTCGATGGCGGCGACCGACTTGGGCACCTCGCCGGTGAGAATCTCGCACCCGTCGACGGTGACCACCACATCGTCCTCGATGCGCACACCGATGCCGCGCCAGCGCGGCTCGACAGCCGGGCTATCCACGGCGACATAGATGCCCGGCTCGACGGTCATGCACATGCCCGGCTCCAGCTCGCGCCACTCGCCATTGACCTTGTAGTCGCCCACATCGTGTACATCCATGCCCAGCCAGTGGCCGGCGCGGTGCATGTAGAACGGCTTGTAGGCCTCGCTTTCGATCAGCGCGTCCACCTCGCCCTGCAGCAGGCCGAGCTTCACCAGGCCGCCGGTGATCACCCGCACGGTGGCGTCGTGCGCCTCGTTCCAGCGCTTGCCGGGGGCGATGTGCTTGCAGGCTTCCAGGTTGGCCTCGAGCACCAGCTCGTAGATGGCCTTCTGTTCCGGCGAGAAACGCCCGCCGACCGGGAAGGTGCGGGTGATGTCGCTGGCGTAGCAGTCGATCTCGCAGCCGGCGTCGATCAGCACCAGATCGCCGGCGTTGAGCGCGGCGTCATTCTCCCGGTAGTGCAGAATGCAGGCGTTGCGGCCCCCGGCGACGATCGAGCCGTAAGCCGGCAGACGCGCACCGCCCTTGCGGAATTCGTATTCCAGCTCGGCTTCCAGCTGGTACTCGTACAGCCCGGCGCGGCTGGCGCGCATGGCGCGCACGTGGGCACGGGCGGACACCTGCGCGGCGTAGCGCATGACCTCCAGCTCCGCCGCGGACTTGCGCAGGCGCAGCGGATGCAGCAGCTGGTCGATAGCGACGAACTCGCGCGGCGCCGTCACGCCCTGGCGGGCCTTGGCGCGCACCTGGTTGGCCCAGCCCAGCACCCGCAGGTCGAATCCGTCGTCCTGGCCGACGGCGTAATAGACCCGCCGGCGGTTTTCCATCAGCGACGGCAGCAGCGCGTCGATGGCCTGGATGGAAAAGGCATCGTCGGCGCCGTAGTCGCGCACCGCACCGTCCTGGCCGGCGCGTCGCCCATCCCACAGTTCACGCTCCGGATCACGGTCGCGACAGAACAGGATGTACTGCCCCTCCTCGCGGCCGGGCACCAGCACCAGCACCGCTTCCGGTTCCGGGAAGCCGCTCAGGTATTGGAAGTCGCTGTCCTGGCGATAGGTATGCTCGACGTCGCTGTTGCGCAGCTGCAGCGGCGCCGCCGGCAGGATGGCGATGCTGCCGGGCTCCATGCGCGCCATCAGCTCGGCGCGGCGGCGGGCATATTCGACTTGCGGGATGCGGATCATCGGCAGCTTCCGGTCAGTGCAGGGCGGGTTTGGCGTCGGCGGCGGCCGGCTTGGCGCATTCGGCGAACAGCAGCAGCGGCGCCACGCGCAGGTATTCCATGACTTCCATATAGTCGCTCTCGCCGTCCTCGGACTCGTCCAGTGCGCTCTGCACCTGGGCGATGGCGGCCAGGTCCTGCAGCACTTCCATGGCTTCGGCGGACAGCGCCTGCTCGCGCGGCGCCAGGCCGAAACCGGAAAGGAAGCCCTGGCACCACTGGCCCAGCGCATCGGCGCGTTCGGCCAGCGGCGCGTCATCGTTGGGCAACAGCAGCAGCACGGCGAACTCGCCGCCAGCCAGCTCGCCCTTGACCATTTCCTGCAGCCCCAACAGGGCCTGGCGCACGTTGTCCTGCGGCTCGCTGCCCAGCAGGTCGCGGGCATCTTCCAGCCAGCCATCGGCATCGAATCCCAGGCCCGCGCAACTGCGACCAACCAGCAGGCCGTGCAGTTCGGCGGGGGAAACGGAGTGACCGGAGGAAGCGAGCAGGGCGGCGAAGGCGGCGTAGGGCGACATGACAACTCTGGGACGGGGATAAGGAGGCTCCGTATCCTAGCAGCCCCGGGCAGGCAAGGCAGCCCTGGCGGGCGCCGCGCGGGGTGTTTGACCCCCGTGCGTTCTCCTCCCTATAGTCGGAGCCCCGTTGCCACCCCGAGCCCTCATGGACACCACCGAACTGCAGCGCCTGGCAGCGAAACTCGACGAGCTGCTCGAACATCATGAGCGCCTCAAGGCCCAGAACCGCCTGCTGCTGGCCAACGAGAAAGCCTGGCGCGAAGAGCGCGCCCAACTGATCGAAAAGAACGAACTGGCCCGCCAGAAGGTCGAAGCGATGATTTCCCGCCTCAAGGCCCTGGAGCAGGACTCATGACCCCATCCACCACCGTCACCGTCACCATCCTCGACAAGGAATACTGCATCGCCTGCCCGAGCGATGCTCGCGCCAGCCTGGAAAACGCCGCGCGCTTTCTGGACGGCAAGATGCGCGAGATCCGCCTGAGCGGCAAGGTCATCGGCTCCGAGCGCGTCGCGGTCATGGCCGCGCTGAACATCGCCCACGACCTGCAGCGCCTGCAACAGCAACACCAGCAGCAGGACAGCCTGGCCCGCGAGCAGGTGCGCGAGCTGCTCGACCGGGTCGATACCGCCCTGGGAAGTGACTGAGCACGGTCACAAGGGGGTCACACGGACGAAAATCGGCGTATACTCGCCGGCAACTCCCTGGTGTGTGCGCCAGTTGGCACGTCCCTCTCCCGATAAGCAAAACATCTGGAGGCCGTACGTGCAGCCCGTGTGCATATCCGCTCGACGGAGAGCCTTAAGGTTGCCGGCGGTCGCCACCTTGAACTCTCGGGTTCAAGGGTCACGCCGACAGCGGCATGCCGGGGAGTCGAATTCCAGACACCGCTGGCCCGGAGCATCCGCGCCGGCGGTTTTCATTTCAGGGCCGCCCCTCGCCATGATCCAGCGTGACGACCTTTCGCGCGCCGAACTGCGCCGCTTGCTGCGCCAGCGGCGCAGCCAGCTGACCCCGCTCGAGCAGCGGCGCGCCGCGCGCGACCTCTACCGCCAGCTGAGCCACCACCCCCTGTTTCGCCGCACCCGGCACCTTGCGCTGTATCTGGCCAACGACGGCGAGATCGACCCCGCGCTACTGCTGCGCGAAGCCCAGCGACGCGGCAAGGCCACCTATCTGCCGGTACTCAACCCTTGGCCGCGCACGCGCATGGTGTTCCAGCGCCTGCGCCCGGGAGAGACGCTGCGCCGCAACCGCTTCGGCATCCCGGAGCCGGCGTTCTGCCGCGCGCGGCAGCGCAAGCTGTGGACCCTGGGACTGATCTGCCTGCCGCTGGTGGGCTTCGATGCGCGCGGCGGGCGCCTGGGCATGGGCGGCGGTTTCTATGACCGCAGCCTGGCCTACCGCAACCTGCGCAAAAATTGGCACAAGCCGACCCTGCTGGGCATGGCCCATCAGTGTCAGCAGGTGGATCGTCTGGCGCTGGCCAGCTGGGATGTGCCCCTGCAGGCCACGGTGACCGACAGGGGCTGGTATTGCGCAGGGACCGGCGGAGCCGGCCCGCAGGCCGCGCGGGGCGCTTAGCGCTGCGCAGCGGCGGCGGGCGCCTCGCTCTGGCGATCCCAGAGACCCTGGGTATAGCCGGTGGTGACCATGCCCAGGCTGAACACAATAACCAGTACCCACAACAGATCGGGTTTTTGCCGTCTCATTGCCTTGTCTTCCCCTACAGACAACTTCAAGAAATGCCCGGCGGCTGTTTTTTTAGTGGGACGCTCGCTGACCTGAGCGTCGCTGCCTGCCGGCTCCAATGCCCGCGACTCGGACCACAAGAGGAAGGCAAAGTTCATGCCGTACTGGCTGATGAAATCCGAACCCGACGAACTGTCAATCAGCGCCCTAGCACGCCTTGGCGACGCACGCTGGGACGGAGTTCGCAATTACCAGGCACGAAACTTCCTGCGCGCCATGCAACCGGGTGATTTGTTCCTCTTTTACCACTCCAGCTGCCCCCGACCCGGGGTGGCCAGCATCGGCAAGATCCTGCGCGCCAGCTATCCGGACCCCACGGCACTGCAGGCAGATAGCCACTATTTTGACAGTAAGGCATTGACACACGGAAATCCCTGGAGCGCCGTGGACGTCGGCCATGTGGAAACCTTCGAGCGAGTCATCGAACTGCCCCGCCTGAAGGCCGCTCCAGCCCTTGCCGGGCTGCCCCTGGTGCAACGCGGCAGTCGCCTGTCGGTGATGCCGGTGACACCCGCACAATGGGAGGCGATTCTGGCGCTGCGTTGAGGCTGTGCTAAACCCACAGCACAGCAAAGGATTGCCCCATGAACCGCGCCGCCCTCCCTCCTGCCGTCTACCTGTTGCTCGGCTTGCTTTTCTGCGCCCTGTGCGCAGGCAGCCTGCTGCTCTGGCAGCGCCTGGAGCAAGACCGCCAGGCCCGCGCCCAGGAGCAGTTGAACCTGCAGGCCCAGCATCTGGCCCGCCAGTTCGAAACCTACCTGACCGACCAGGCCGCCAACCTGCAGCGGCTGGCCGAGCGCTGGAACAATGAAGGCCGGCTGCGCCGCACGGACTGGCAGCGCGAGGCGCGCCTGCTGCTGGCCGGCCGCGACGGCTACCACGCCATCGAATGGCTGGACGCCGCGCGACGCCTGCGCTGGCAAGTGCCGGCCAGCCGCAGCGAACCGCTGCAACTGCCCAGCCCGGACAGCGCGCTGGACGCCCGCGATCAGGGCGAGCCGCGCTTCAGCGCCAGTTTCCCGCTGGCCGACGGCAGCCCGGGCCTGGCCCTGTATGTGCCGCTGTATGACCGCAACACCCCCGGCCCCGGGTTCGATGGCTACCTGCGCGGCACCTTCCGGCTGCCCGATTTGCTGGACAGCTGGCTGGCGCGCCAAGGGGAGTGGCGTTCCAGTGTGACGCTGCTGGAGGGCGACCAGGTCCTGCATGACCAGGGGCTGGCGGCGCCCGCCACCGGCCTGCGCCAGCGTATCGCCCTCGAGCTCCCTGGCGAGCCCGCCTTCAGCCTGCTGATCCGGCCCACTCCGAATGCCGTGCAACGCCTGAACACCCCCTGGCCGGATGTGGTCCTGGTAGCCAGCCTGTCCATCAGCGTGCTACTGATCGCCGCCCTGTACCTGGCTCTGGAAAACCACCGGCGCGCGGCCGCCCTGCTGGCTGTCAACCGGCGCCTGCGCGCCGAGGCGGAACGGCGCAGGCGCACCGCCACCCGGCTGCGCGAGAGCCGCGCGCAGCAACGACTGATCCTCGAACTCACCGACTTCAGCCGCGACGGACTGTTCATCCTTGACGTACAGGCGCGGGCGTTTCTCTACATGAATCGGGCGATCTACGTGAGCCTGGGCTACGACCGGGAAACCTTCAGCACACTGTTCAACCGCGACCCCGAGCTGCTGATGCCCGGCTTTGCGCAATGGCTGGACGAAGTGCACCAACTGCATCGCGAGGGCTCGCCACGCCTGCTGCAGCGGGAACTGCGCTGCCAGGACGGCACGCTGCAACCGGCGGAGATCAGCACCCAACTGGTCGAACGCGAGGGCCGCGAATTTCTCATTGGCGTGTCACGCGACAACACCGAGCGGCTGCGCATGGAAGCGCGCCTGCAGCGCCTTTCCCAGCAGGACGGCTTGACCGGCCTGCACAACCGCCGCTTTTTCGACCAGCAGCTACAGGCCGAATGGCGGCGCCTGCGCCGACTCGGCACGCCGCTGTCGCTGCTGCTGGTGGATATCGACCACTTCAAGGATTACAACGACACCCTCGGCCACCTGGCTGGTGACGACGCCCTGCGCCAGGTGGGCCGCCTGCTGCATGAATGCCTGCAGCGCGAGGGCGACGTGGCCTGCCGCTACGGCGGCGAGGAGTTCGCCATCATTCTTGCCAACACCCGCCTGGAGGGCGCCCAGCACCTGGCCGCGCGCATCCACCGGCGCCTCGCCGAACTGGCCCTGCCGCATCCGGGCAGCCCGCTCGGCAGCCTGACCCTGAGCATCGGCATCGCCACCTCCAACCTGGAATGCCAGGACAGCCCGCAGCGCCTGATCGCCCATTGCGACCAGGCCCTGTATCGCGCCAAACACAGCGGACGCAATCGCAGTTGCGTCTGGTGTCCGCCTGACGGCCATCAACACTCCCCGTCGACGCAGTCAACAGAATAGAATCCGCCTTTTGCAGCGCGTCCCGGACGGTAAGGAGTGAAGATGAGCCAACGCACACGCTGGATCACCCGTGTGGGCCTGCCCCTGGCCGTGATCGCCGCCCTCGCCGCCCTGGCCTGGTACGAACTGCGCCCCAGCGGCCTGGGTGAGGGCTTCGCCTGGGGCAATGGACGCATCGAGGCCACCGAGGTGGATGTGGCCACCAAGCTCGGCGGCCGCGTGGCCGCCATCGATGTGGAGGAGGGTGACTTCGTCGAAGCCGGCCAGGCGCTGGCGCGCATGGACACCCAGGTGCTTGAGGCCCAGCTCGCCCAGGCCCGGGCGCAGTTGCGCCAGGCCGAGAATGCCATCCACACCGCGCGCGCCCAGGTGGCGCTGCGCGAAAGCGAGAAGACCACCGCCGAGGCCGTGGTGCGCCAGCGCCAGGCCGAGCTGTCCGCCGCGCAGAAGCGCCACACGCGCACCCAGACCCTGGTGAAGAGCAACGCGGTGCCGCGCCAGCAACTGGATGACGACCTGGCCGCCCTGCAGAGCGCCCAGGCGGCGCTCGCCGCGTCGCGTTCGCAGGTGAGTTCCGCCGAGGCCGGGATCGCCGCCGCCCAGTCCCAGGTCATCGAGGCGCAATCGGCCGTGGAGGCCGCCCAGGCCAGCGTCACCCGCCTGCAGGTGGATATCGACGACAGCCAGCTCAAGGCGCCGCGCGCCGGTCGCGTGCAATATCGCATCAGCCAGCCGGGCGAGGTGCTCGGCGCCGGCGGCAAGCTGCTCAACCTGGTCGACCTCTCCGACGTCTACATGACCTTCTTCCTGCCCGAGCGCCAGGCCGGTCGCGTGGCGCTGGGTGCCGAGGCGCGCCTGGTGATCGACGCCGCCCCCGAGTACGTGATTCCGGCACGCATCACCTACGTGGCCAGCGTCGCCCAGTTCACGCCCAAGACCGTGGAAACCGCCAGCGAGCGGGAAAAGTTGATGTTCCGCGTCAAGGCACGCATCGACCCCGAACTGCTGCGCAAGTATCTGGCCCATGTGAAGACCGGCGTGCCGGGCATGGCTTATCTGCGTCTTGACCCGACGGCCGAATGGCCCGCGCACCTGGCGATCAAGGTTCCGCAATGAGCCCGGTCGCCCGGCTCAGCGGGGTCGGCCTGCGCTACGGCAAGACCCGGGCGCTGGCCGACATCGAGCTGGAGCTGCCGGCGCGGCGCATGGTCGGCCTGATCGGTCCGGACGGCGTCGGCAAGTCCAGCCTGCTCGCGCTGATCGCCGGCGCGCGCAAGCTCCAGGACGGCCACATCGAAGCGCTGGGCGGCGACATGGCCGACCCGCGTCACCGCCGGCGGGTCTGCCCACACATCGCCTACATGCCGCAGGGACTGGGCAAGAACCTCTATCCGACCCTTTCGGTGGTCGAGAACCTCGACTTCTTCGCCCGCCTGTTCGGCCAGCGCCAGGCCGAGCGCGAACGGCGCATCGACGAGCTGCTGCGCAGCACCGGCCTGTCGGCGTTCCGCGAGCGCCCGGCCGGCAAGCTGTCCGGCGGCATGAAGCAGAAGCTCGGCCTGTGCTGCGCGCTGATCCACGACCCGGACCTGCTGATCCTCGACGAGCCGACCACCGGCGTCGATCCCCTGTCCCGCAACCAGTTCTGGGAACTGATCGCGCGCATCCGCGCCGAACGCCCGCAGATGAGCGTGCTGGTGGCCACCGCCTACATGGAGGAAGCCGAGCGTTTCGACTGGCTGGTGGCCATGGACGCCGGGCGGATCCTGGCCACCGGCAGCCCCGCCGAACTGCGCCAGCGCAGCGCGAGCGCCAGCCTGGAGGAAGCCTTCGTCGCCCTGCTCCCGGAAGAGAAGCGCCGGGAACACCGGCAACTGGTGATTCCGCCGCGCGTCGCCGGTGAAACCGAAATCGCCATCGAGGCCCACGGCCTGACCATGCGCTTCGGCGACTTCGTGGCGGTCCGCGACGTCAACCTGCGCATCCCGCGCGGCGAGATCTTCGGCTTCCTCGGTTCCAACGGCTGCGGCAAGTCCACCACCATGAAGATGCTCACCGGGCTGCTGCCGGCCAGCGAGGGCGAGGCCTTCCTGTTCGGCCAGCCGGTCGATCCCCACGACCTGCAGACCCGCCGGCGGGTCGGCTACATGTCGCAGGCCTTCTCGCTGTACCGGGAGCTCACCGTCGAGCAGAACCTCGACCTGCATGCCCGGCTGTTCCAGATGCCGGAAGAACGCATCGCGCCACGCATCGCCGAGCTGGCCGAGCGCTTCGACCTGCAACCGGTCATGGACCAGTTGCCGGACCGCCTGCCGCTCGGCCTGCGCCAGCGCCTGTCGCTGGCCGTGGCGGTGATTCACGAGCCGGAGCTGCTGATCCTCGACGAGCCCACCTCCGGGGTCGACCCGGTGGCCCGCGACGGCTTCTGGCAACTGATGATCGACCTGTCGCGCCGCGACGGGGTGACCATCTTCATCTCCACCCACTTCATGAACGAGGCGCAGCGCTGCGACCGCATCTCGCTGATGCACGCCGGCAAGGTGCTGGACAGCGGCACTCCGCAGGAGCTGATGGCGCGGCGCGGGTTGCCGACCCTGGAAGCCACCTTCATCGCCTACCTCGAAGAGGCCGCTGGCGCCATGCAATCACCTGCCGCCGCACCGGCGTCGCCCGCCGTGGAGCCCGCCGCGCGCGTGCCGCGCCAGCGCTTCAGCCTGCTGCGCCTGTTCAGCTATGCGCGACGCGAATCCCTGGAGCTGCGCCGCGACCCGATTCGCGGCAGCATGGCGCTGCTCGGCAGCCTGATCCTGCTGTTCATCATCGGCTACGGCATCAGCATGGATGTCGAGGACCTGTCCTTCGCGGTGCTCGACCATGACCAGACCACCACCAGCCAGGCCTACGTCCTGAACCTGTCCGGCTCACGCTATTTCCTCGAGAAGGCGCCGCTGCGCGACCACGCCGACCTCGACCGGCGCCTGCGCAGCGGCGAAATCAGCCTGGCCGTGGAGATTCCCGCCGGTTTCGGCCGCGACCTGAAGCGCGGCGCCAGCCCGGCGATCGCCGCCTGGGTGGATGGCGCCATGCCGACCCGCGCCGACACCATCAAGGGCTATGTGCAGGGCATCCACAACAACTACCTGCAGAATCTGGCCCGCGCGGCCGGGCAAGCCGTCGGCCTGCCCGCCTCGCTGGAAGTGCGCTTTCGCTACAACCCGGACGTGGAGAGCCTCAAGGCCATGGTGCCGGCGGTGATTCCGCTGTTGCTGATGCTCATCCCGGCCATGCTCACCGCCCTGGGCGTGGTGCGCGAGAAGGAGCTGGGCTCGATCATCAACCTGTACGTCACCCCGGTGACCCGCCTGGAATTCCTGCTCGGCAAGCAGCTGCCCTACCTGGCGCTGGGCCTGCTGAACTTCGCCCTGCTGCTGGTCGCGGCGGTGCTGCTGTTCGACGTGCCGCTCAAGGGCAGCCCGCTGACCCTGCTGCTCGGCGCCCTGCTGTACCTGGGCTGCGCCACCGCCCTGGGGCTGCTGATGTCCACCTTCACGCGCAGCCAGATCGCCGCGGTGTTCGGTACCGCCATCGTCACCCTGCTGCCCGCCGTACAATTCGCCGGGTTGATCTATCCGGTGTCCTCGCTGGAAGGTTTCGGTGCCGTGATCGGTCAGCTGTATCCCACCTCGCACTTTCTGGTCATCAGCCGCGGGGTGTTTTCCAAGGCGCTGGGCTTTGGCGACCTGGGCGGCTATCTGCTGCCGCTGGCCATCACGGTGCCAGTGCTGCTGGCGCTGTGCACGGCCCTGCTGAAGAAACAGGAGACCTGAGATGCGCGGCAGCAACGTACTCAACCTGGGCATCAAGGAGCTGCGCAGCCTGTACCGCGACGCGGCGCTGCTGCTGCTGATCGTCTGGGCCTTCACCTTCGGCATCTACACGGCGGCCAGCAGCATGCCGGAAAGCCTGCACCGGGCCACCCTGGCGGTGGTCGACGAGGACCGCTCGCCGCTGTCGATGCGCATCATCAACGCCTTCCAGCCGCCGTTCTTCCTGACGCCCCAGCTGATCGACCTCAACCAGATGGACCGGGGCATGGACGCCGGCCACTACACCTTCACCCTGAACATTCCACCGAACTTCCAGCGTGACCTGCTGGCCGGGCGCCAGCCGGCGGCGCAGCTCAACGTGGACGCTACCCAGATCAGTCAGGCCTTCACCGGCGCCGGCTACATCCAGAACATCGCCGCCAGCGAGGTTGCCGAATTCCTGCAGCGCCACCGGGGCGGCAGCAGCCAGACCGTGGAACTGGAAATGCGCGTGGCCTTCAATCCCAACCTGACCCGCTCGTGGTTCGGCTCGGTGATGGAGGTGATCAACCAGATCACCATGCTGTCGATCATCCTCACCGGGGCGGCGCTGATCCGCGAACGCGAGCATGGCACCATCGAGCACCTGCTGGTGATGCCGGTGACGCCGCTGGAAATCATGCTCGGCAAGGTCTGGGCGATGGGCCTGGTGGTGCTGGGCGCGACCGCGCTGTCGCTGGTGGTGGTCGTGCAGGGCTGGCTGCAGGTGCCGATCGGGGGTTCGCTGGGGCTGTTCCTGCTCGGCGCCGCGCTGCACCTGTTCGCCACCACCTCGATGGGCATCTTCTTCGGCACGGTGGCGCGCTCGATGCCGCAGCTCGGACTGCTGATCATCCTGGTGCTGATGCCGCTGCAGATTCTCTCCGGAGGGACCACCCCGCGCGAGAGCATGCCCGAGGCGGTGCAGTTCATCATGCTGGCGGCGCCGACCACCCACTTCGTCAGCCTGGCCCAGGCCATCCTCTATCGCGGCGCCGGGCTGGCGATCGTCTGGCCGCAGTTGCTGGCCATCCTCGGCATTGGCGCGCTGTTCTTCCTCGGCGCGCTGGCGCGCTTTCGCAAGACCCTGGCGCAGATGGCCTGAGGGCTGCTGCACCCATCTTTTGTAGGAGCGGCTTCAGCCGCGATGCTTTGGTGCGGGCCGCCGCCAGAAGCTCGCGACTGAAGTCGCTCCTACAGGGTTCGTGCAGACCCCAGCCTTACGGCTGAGCGATCAGGTTGGTGAACAGCAGGTCCTCGACCAGCGGGTAGCCTTCCTCGTACTCGATGGCGGCGCGGATGCGCTCGAGCGCCTTCTGGCGCAGCTGTTCCTTGGCTTCCAGGCTGTCCATGCCGCCGGTGGGCACGGCGGCGAAGAGCATGATCAGCTCGTTGCGGATCAGCGGCTGGTGGTGCTCCAGCCGGGCCATCGCGAAGGTGCCGGTGACCCGCAAGGCCACGTCGGCCTTGTAGAAGCGCGGACGCGGGCCGTCCCCGTAGTTGCCGACCAGCGAGGGCCGCAGCTCGAGATACAGCACCTTGCTGGGGTCGTATTCCTTGGCGGCCTGGGCCGGGCCGATGTACAGACCCAGCAACAACAGCGCGGCGATAAGCGATTTCACAAGCAAACTCCTCTGGCGTTGACGGCTAGCCTAGCTATTAGCGTGCCAGCTCACAGGGCGCGGGATTCCGCGAGGTTTCGCCGGACAGAACCGGCAACGGCGGCCGCACGCGTCAATTTTCGGACGGCACCCGGGACTCCGTAGGGTGGATCGCGCGTTATCGACCCACCACGCGGGCCGCCAGGCACGCCGTACCGGCGCGGTGGTGGACAAGAAAACCGTTGTCCACCCTACAGCCCTCAGGCCGGGCGCGGCGCATAGGCGAACACGTCGGCGCGCATCTGCTCCGCCGCCATGCCGGCCGCCACCAGCGCATCCAGGGTGGCATAGACCATCGCCGGCGAGCCGCTGGCATAGACGTGCAGTCCGGCCAGGCTGGCGAAGTCCGCCCGCACGGCCTCGTGCAGCAGCCCACAACGCCCTTCCCAGCCGCACAGATCGCTGACCACCCGGTGCAGGGTCAGGTTGGGCATGCGCTCCCACTCCGCCCACTGCGGCAATTCGTAGAAGTCCTCTGGGGTGCGCGCCCCCCAATACAGGTGCATCGGATGGCTGAAGCCCGACGCGCGGCAGTGCTCGATCAGCCCGCACATCTGCGCCATGCCGGTGCCGGCGGCGATCAGCAGCAGCGGCCCGTCCGGCAGGCGGTCAAGGCAGGCCTCGCCAAACGGCAGTTGCGCCCGGACCATGCCGTTGCGCTCGATGAACGCCAGCAGCGCGCGGGGCTGCTCGTCGCGGGCCAGGATGTGCAGTTCCAGCTCGCGACCCTGGTGCGGCGCCGACGCCAGCGAATAGGCCGACCATTCGCCATCCTCGCGTTGCAGCAGCAGATACTGGCCGGCGTGGTAGCGCGGTGGCTTGCCGGCCGGCGTGCGCAGACGCAGGCGGTACACGTCGCCACCCAGCGGTTCGCAGCCGAGCAGCTGGCAGGTCAGCTCGCGCACCGGCAGATGGCCGGGCGCCAGCAGCAGCGGCCAGAGCAGTTCGCAGTCCTCCAGCGGCACCGCGACGCAGGGCAGCACCTCGCCGCTGGTCAGTACCGCGTCGCCTTGGCGCATCCGGCCACGCAGCAGCGTGGCGGCGCAGATGTGGCAGTTGCCGTTGCGGCAGCTCTGCGGGCATTCCAGGCCCAGACGCCGGGCGGCATCCAGGATGCGTTCGCCGGGCTGAACCTCCAGCACCACGCCGGAGGGTTGGACAGTTACGTTCAAGGCAGTTTCTCGCGGGGAAAATACGACCGGGGCCGCGGACGTTGCCGACCGCGACACCGGTTCAGGTTGTGCTGTGGCGGCTCTGCGTCCGCTCAGTCGATGCCCAGACTCGCCCAGAGTTCGTCGACGCGCCGCACCACGGCCTCGTCGCGGGTGATGACGCGGCCCCATTCGCGGCTGGTCTCGCCCGGCCACTTGTGGGTGGCGTCCAGGCCCATCTTCGAGCCCAGGCCGGAAATCGGCGAGGCGAAGTCCAGGTAATCGATCGGTGTGTTGTCGATCATCACCGTGTCGCGCTTGGGGTCCATGCGCGTGGTGATCGCCCAGATCACGTCGTTCCAGTCGCGGGCGTTGATGTCGTCGTCGGTGACGATGACGAACTTGGTGTACATGAACTGGCGCAGGAAGCTCCACACGCCGAGCATCACCCGCTTGGCATGCCCCGGGTACTGCTTCTTGATGGTCACCACCGCCATGCGGTAGGAGCAGCCTTCCGGCGGCAGATAGAAGTCGGTGATCTCCGGGAACTGCTTCTGCAGGATCGGCACGAACACTTCATTGAGCGCCACACCGAGGATCGCCGGCTCATCCGGCGGACGACCGGTATAGGTGCTGTGGTAGATCGGATCCTTGCGGTGGGTGATGCGCTCGACGGTGAGCACCGGGAAGCGGTCCACCTCGTTGTAGTAGCCGGTGTGGTCGCCGTAGGGACCTTCATCGGCCATCTCGCCGGGATGGATATGCCCTTCGAGGATGATCTCGGCGCCGGCCGGCACCTGCAGCTCGCTGCCCAGGCACTTGACCAGCTCGGTGCGCGAACCGCGCAGCAGGCCGGCGAAGGCGTACTCGGAGAGGGTGTCCGGCACCGGCGTCACCGCGCCGAGAATGGTCGCCGGATCGGCGCCCAGCGCCACCGCCACCGGGTACGGGCGATCCGGGTACTTCTCGCACCATTCGCGGTAGTCCAGCGCGCCGCCACGGTGGCTCAGCCAGCGCATGATCACCTTGTTGCGGCCGATCACCTGCTGGCGGTAGATGCCGAGGTTCTGGCGTTCCTTGTTCGGCCCCTTGGTGATGGTCAGGCCCCAGGTGATCAGCGGCGCAGCATCGCCCGGCCAGCAGTGCTGGATGGGCAGGCGCGACAGGTCGACGTCGTCACCCTCGAGGATCACCTCCTGGCAGGCGGCGTCCTTGCGCACCTTGGGCGCCATGCTGATGACCTTCTTGAGCAGCGGCAACTTGCCCAGCGCGTCCTTGAAGCCCTTCGGCGGCTCGGGCTCCTTGAGGTAGGCCAGCAGCTTGCCGATCTCGCGCAGTTCGGAGACATCCTCCGCGCCCATGCCCAGCGCGACGCGCCCGGGGGTGCCGAACAGGTTGCCAAGCACCGGCATGTCGAAGCCGGTGGGCTTCTCGAACAGCAGCGCCGGACCCTGCCTGCGCAGGGTGCGGTCGCAGATCTCGGTCATTTCCAGAACGGGCGACACCGGCGTCTGAATGCGTTTCAGCTCGCCGCGCTGTTCCAGGGCGGTGATGAAGTCGCGCAGATCGCGATACTGCATGCATGGGCCTCGCTGAGGGGCGGGTCGGGGAGCGAAGTGTACCGTTGGCTCCCGGCGTTTCAAAACCGCCGGAAAAGCAAAAGGCCGGAGCGAGCCCCGGCCTTTGCCTACCTGAACCGAACGCTACTTGCGCTTCATGGACATGAAGAATTCTTCGTTGGTCTTGGTGTCTTTCAGCTTGTCGAGCAGGAACTCGATGGCGGCGATCTCGTCCATCGGGTGCAGCAGCTTGCGCAGGATCCACATGCGCTGCAGCTCGTCCTCGGCGGTCAGCAACTCTTCGCGGCGGGTGCCGGAGCGGTTGATGTTGATGGCCGGGAACACGCGCTTCTCGGCGATGCGACGTTCCAGTTGCAGTTCCAGGTTGCCGGTGCCCTTGAACTCTTCGTAGATGACTTCATCCATCTTCGAGCCGGTTTCCACCAGCGCGGTGGCGAGGATGGTCAGGCTGCCGCCTTCCTCGATGTTGCGCGCGGCGCCGAAGAAGCGCTTGGGCTTCTCCAGGGCGTGGGCGTCGACACCACCGGTGAGCACCTTGCCGGAGCTGGGGATCACGGTGTTGTAGGCGCGGGCCAGGCGGGTGATCGAGTCGAGCAGGATGATCACGTCCTTCTTGTGCTCGACCAGGCGCTTGGCCCGCTCGATCACCATCTCGGCGACCTGCACGTGGCGCACGGCCGGCTCGTCGAAGGTCGAGCTGATCACTTCGGCGCGCACGGTGCGGGCGATCTCGGTGACTTCCTCCGGGCGCTCGTCGATCAACAGCATGATCAGGTGCGCTTCGGGGTGGTTGTACTGGATGGCCTGGGCGATGTTCTGCAGCATCATCGTCTTGCCGGATTTCGGCTGCGAGACGATCAGGCCGCGCTGGCCCTTGCCGATCGGTGCAATGAGATCAAGGATGCGGCCGGTGATGTCCTCGCTCGACCCGTTGCCGCGCTCCAGCTTGAAGGCCTTGCGCGGGAACAGCGGGGTGAGGTTCTCGAACAGCATCTTGTTCTTGGATGCTTCCGGCGGATCGCCGTTGATCGTCTCGACCCGCAGCATGGCGAAGTAGCGCTCGCCTTCCTTCGGATGACGCACGCGGCCGGTGATGTAGTCGCCGGTGCGCAGGTTGAAGCGGCGAATCTGGCTGGGCGACACGTAGATGTCGTCGGGGCCGGCCAGGTAGGACTCGTCGGCCGAACGCATGAAGCCGAAGCCGTCCTGCAGGATTTCCAGCACGCCTTCGGCCCAGATGCCGCCACCGGAGCGGGCGTGCGCCTTGAGCACGTTGAAGATCACGTCCTGCTTGCGCGCGCGGGCGATGCCTTCGTGGATGCCCAGCGATTCGGCGAATTCCAGCAGCTGCGGCGCGTTCTTGCGCTTCAGTTCGGTGAGATTGATGACGCGGTCGTTGCTGCCCGGATCGGCGTTGTCGTCGTCCACCGGCAAGCCGTTCGGATTGTTGTGGCGCGGGTTGTTGTTCTGTCCGCGCGGCGGTTGCTGCTGCGGGTTGCGCTCGTTGCGGCGGCGCCGGCCGCGGCCGTCGCGCCCCTCGCGGCCGCCGTTGCCGTTGTTCTGGTTCTGCCCCTGGCCCTGATTCTGGCCCTGGCTGGACGACGGGTTCTGCCCCTGGTTCGGGTTCGGCGCCTGGCCCTGGTTCTGTTGGGGGTTGGCGTTGCCGGCCGGGGCTGCTTCGCGTGGTTCCTGCGGTGCGCGTAGGGGCGCCTCGCTGGATGAGGCGGCGGCCGGTGCGGCGACGGGCAGGTTGCCCTGCACGGGGGCGTACGGCGCCGGGGCTGGTGCGGGGGCTGGCCGATCGGCGGTCTCGGCGGCCGGTTTTTCCGCCGCGGATGACTTGGCGGCTTTTTCGGCATTTGCCGCCGCTATGGCTGCTGCCGTGCGGCGCGGCGCGCGCGGGCGCGGCTCGGGCTTGCCTTCGGCAACAGGTCTGGCGTCGGCGCCAACGGCGTCGTTCGGGGTGTGGTTTTCGGTATCGGACACGGGCAATCCTCGCGGGGCGCCGTTGAATTACAGGAGGGAGGATGTGCGTCGCGCGGAGGGCGCTGGGGGACAGGACTGTCCCGACGGACGCGATGAATCTAGCA
>NZ_DATJCS010000029.1:0-17044 GCF_035497915.1 Pseudomonas sp. | reverse complement strand
GCCGCGCGGGCACCCGCCGCCGCGCCCGCGGAAAGCGCACCGGCCGCCAAGCCCGCCGCCGCGGCGCCGGCCAAGGCGCCGGCCGCGGTCGAGTCGGAAACCACCGTGCGTGTGGACACCGCGCGGCTGGACGAAATCATGAACATGGTCGGCGAACTGGTGCTGGTGCGTAACCGACTGGTGCGCCTGGGTCTGAACAGCGGCGACGAGGAACTGGCCAAGGCCGTTTCCAGCCTCGATGTGGTCACCGGTGATCTGCAGACCTCGGTGATGAAGACCCGCATGCAGCCGATCAAGAAGGTGTTCGGCCGCTTCCCGCGCCAGGTCCGCGACCTGTCGCGCCAGCTCAAGAAGGAAATCAACCTGGAGCTGGTGGGCGAGGAGACCGACCTCGACAAGAACCTCGTCGAGGCGCTGGCCGACCCGCTGGTGCACCTGGTGCGCAACGCGGTCGACCACGGCATCGAGATGCCCGAGGAGCGCGAGGCCGCCGGCAAGCCACGCACCGGCAAGGTGGTGCTGTCCGCCGAGCAGGAAGGCGACCACATCCTGTTGCTGATCACCGATGACGGCAAGGGCATGGATGCCAACATCCTGCGCGCCAAGGCGGTGGAGAAGGGCATGCTCGACAAGGATGCCGCCGAGCGCATGAGCGACGCCGAGTGCTACAACCTGATCTTCGCGCCGGGCTTCTCCACCAAGAAGGAGATTTCCGACGTATCCGGCCGCGGCGTGGGCATGGACGTGGTGAAAACCCGCATCGCCCAGCTCAACGGCACGGTGTTCGTCGACTCCACGCCCGGCAAGGGCTCGCGCATCGTCATCAAGGTGCCGCTGACCCTGGCGATCATGCCGACGCTGATGGTCATGCTCGACGATCAGGCGTTCGCCTTCCCGCTGGTCAGCGTCAAGGAAATCTTCCACCTGGACCTGTCGCACACCAACGTGGTGGATGGCCAGGAGGTGATCATCGTTCGCGACAAGGCCTTGCCGCTGTTCTACCTCAAGCAGTGGCTGGTGCCCGGCTTCCATGACGCGGTGCAGAAGGAAGGTCACGTGGTGATCATCGCCATCGGCAACCAGCAGATCGGCTTCGTCGTCGACCAATTGGTGGGCCAGGAAGAAGTGGTCATCAAGCCCCTGGGCAAGATGCTGCAGGGCACGCCGGGACTGGCGGGCGCCAGCATCACCAGCGACGGCAGCATCGCGCTGATTCTCGATGTGCCCAGCATGCTCAAACATTACGCACGGCGTGGCTGATGCCTGACCGACCCCGCGGGGTCGGTCCGTTTAGGAGTCGTTATGGCAATTAAAGTCCTGGTGGTGGACGACTCGGGATTCTTCCGGCGCAGGCTGACGGAAATCCTGGGCTCCAACCCCCAGATCGAGGTAGTGGGCACGGCCAACAATGGCCAGGAAGCGATCGACAAGACGCTGGCTCTCAAGCCCGATGTCATCACCATGGATTACGAGATGCCGTTGATGAACGGCATCACCGCGGTGCGCGAAATCATGCGCCGCTGTCCGACCCCGGTGCTGATGTTCTCCTCGCTGACCCACGAGGGTGCCCGGGTCACCCTGGACGCGCTGGACGCCGGCGCGGTGGATTACCTGCCGAAGAATTTCGAGGACATCTCGCGCAACATCGAGAAGGTCAAGGCGCTGCTCTGGGAGAAGGTGCTGACCGTTTCGCGCAGCAACCGGCGCGGGCCGGCGCTGGCGTCGTCGGCACCCGTGGCGACGCCGGCCCCCGCCGCGCGTCGTGCGCTGCGTGACGCGACGCCCGCCGAAGCGGTGCCGGCGCCGAGCGTGGCCGAGCGTTCGCCGGCCCCCAAGCGCAAGGCCTACAGGCTGGTGGCCATCGGCACCTCGACCGGTGGCCCGGTGGCGCTGCAGCGTGTGCTCACCCAGTTGCCGGCCAATTTCCCGGCGCCGCTGGTGCTCATCCAGCACATGCCGGCGGCCTTCACCGGCGCCTTTGCCGAACGCCTGGACAAGCTGTGCAAGATCCGCGTCAAGGAAGCCGAGGACGGCGACCTGCTGCGTCCCGGCCTGGCCCTGCTGGCGCCCGGCGGCAAGCAGATGATGGTGGACGGGCGCGGCGTGGTGAAAATCCTGCCCGGCGACGACCGCCTGAACTACAAGCCCTGTGTCGACGTCACCTTCGGCTCGGCCGCCAAGGCCTACGGCGACAAGGTGCTGGCCGTGGTGCTGACCGGCATGGGTGCCGACGGCCGCGAAGGCGCACGCATGCTCAAGCAGGCCGGCAGCCAGGTGTGGGCCCAGGACGAGGCCAGTAGCGTGATCTACGGCATGCCCATGGCGGTGGCCAAGGCCAACCTGGCCGACGCCATCTACGACCTGGACGAGATCGGACGCCACCTGAGCGAGGCGTGCCAGTAATGGATGTCTTGAGCCTGATCGGCATTCTGCTGGCGTTCATCGCCATCCTCGGCGGCAACTTCCTGGAAGGCGGCAGCCTTTCGGTGCTGCTCAACGCGCCGGCCGCGCTGATCGTGGTCGGTGGCACCCTGGCGGCCTGTCTGCTGCAAACCCCGCTGCAGACGCTCAAGCGGGCCGTCGCGGTGGCGCACTGGGTGTTTTTCCCGCCGGTGATTCGTCTGGAGGAGGGCATCGAGAAGGTCACCCGCTGGAGCCTGGTGGCGCGCAAGGAAGGCCTGCTCGGCCTGGAGCCGATGGCCGAACGCGAGCCCGACCCCTACGCGCGCAAGGCCATGCAGCTGCTGGCGGACGGCGTGGAGACGGAAAACATCCGCACCATCCTCGAAGTGGACATGTACAGCCAGGAAGAGCGCGACCTGCAGGCCGCCAGGGTGTACGAGGCGATGGGCGGCTATTCGCCGACCATCGGCATCATCGGCGCGGTGCTCGGCCTGATCCAGGTGATGGGCAACCTCACCGATCCGTCGCAACTGGGCACCGGCATCGCCGTGGCGTTCGTCGCCACCATCTATGGCGTGGCCTTCGCCAACCTGTTCCTGCTGCCGCTGGCCCACAAGCTCAAGGCCGTGGTGCGGGTGCAGACGCGCTACCGCGAAATGCTCATCGAGGGCGTGCTGTCCATCGCCGAGGGCGAGAACCCCCGGTCCATCGAGCACAAGCTGAAAGGCTTCCTGGTCTAGGTCCCAGCCATGTCGATGCGTAGCCGCCGCACCCGCCGCACCGATGACGCCGAGCCCAGCCACGACCGCTGGCTGGTGTCCTTCGCGGACTTCATGACGCTGATGTTCGCCTTCTTCGTGGTCATGTACGCCACCTCGTCGATCAACGAGGGCAAGTACAAGGTGCTGGCCGATGCGCTGGTGGGGATCTTCAACCAGAACGAGAAGTCGATCAAACCGATCCCGGTGGGTCAGGAGCGCGCGCGCACCCGCGACTACGACGCCAGCATGGAGGACGACGGCGGCCCCATGCCCATGGAGGACGGCGACCCGCTGGCGCAGATCACCCGCAACATCGAGCAGGCCTTCGCCGGGCTGATCGCCGAGGGGCAGCTGATCGTGCGCGGCACCGAGTCGTGGGTGGAAATCGAGCTCAAGTCGAGCTTGCTGTTCCCCAGTGGCGACGCCATTCCCAATGACCATGCCTTCGACATCATCGAGAAGGTCGCCAGGATTCTGGCGCCCTTCGACAACCCGGTGCAGGTCGAGGGCTTCACCGACAACCAGCCGATCAGCACGCCGCTGTACCCCACCAACTGGGAATTGTCCGCCGCGCGCGCGGCCAGCATCGTGCGCATGCTGAACATGGATGGCGTGGCGCCCGGACGCCTGGCCGCCGTGGGTTACGGCGAATATCACCCGGTGGCCGACAACGCCACGCCGGAAGGGCGGGCCAAGAACCGGCGCGTGGTGCTGGTGGTGTCACGCTTCCTGGAAACCCGGCGCAGCGGGGACACCCGCGTGGAAAATCGTCAGGCGCTCACTGGCACGCAAACTGCACTTGCGCCGCACACTGACGCCCGGATCGAAGGTGCTGTCAAAACGCCGGCATTGATCGTCGGTAGTGGTCCGCGCTGAGTCGCGGACGAGAAGGAGCAGTTGATGAAAATCTGGGCAGTAGCCAATCAGAAGGGCGGGGTCGGTAAAACCACCACGAGCGTGGCCCTGGCCGGCCTGCTGGCCGATGTCGGCAAGCGGGTGCTGATCGTCGACCTCGATCCGCATGGCTCGATGACCAGCTATTTCGGCTACAACCCCGACAGCCTGGAGCGCACCGGCTTCGAGCTGTTCCAGCACGGCGGCCAGGTGCCCGACGGCCTGCCGGTGCAACTGTTGCAGAAGACCAGCCATCCGCGCATCGCCCTGTTGCCGGCCAGTACCGCGCTGGCCACCCTGGAGCGGCAGACGCCCGGGCAGAGCGGGCTGGGCCTGGTGATCTCCAAGGCGCTGGCGCAGCTGTGGAACGACTTCGACCACGTGCTGATCGACAGCCCGCCGCTGCTCGGCGTGCTGATGGTCAACGCGCTGGCCGCCTGCCAGCAGCTGATTGTGCCGGTGCAGACCGAGTTCCTCGCCGTGCAGGGGTTGGAGCGCATGGTGCACACCCTGACCATGATCAACCGCTCGCGCCGCCAGGCGCTGCCCTACCTGATCGTGCCGACCCTGTTCGACCGTCGCTCGCAGGCCTCGCTGTCCACCCTCAAGCTGCTGCGCGACCGCCACAAGGAAACCATCTGGCCGGCCTACATCCCCACCGATGGACGGCTGCGCGATGCCAGCCGTGCCGGGCTGGTGCCGTCGCAATTCGACCCCGGCTGCCGTGGCGTGATCGCCTATCGGGCCCTGCTCAAGTCTCTGCTGGCCCGCCATCCCGGCCAGCCCGCGTGACGAAGCGCTATCAAGCTGTCGCCCCTGTCGGCCGATAGCTATTTAGAGGACAGATTGACGGATGCAGGACATGAGCACCCAGGACGCCCACCGGATCGGACCGCAGCAAGCCCTGCAGTCCTATCTGGATGATTTGCTGCTAGAGGCGACCCCCGACCGGCCGGCACAGCCCGAGGCGTTCGCGCGCCCGCAACCGGCACCGGCCGTCGCGGCCGCCGCCACGCCGGCGCCCGAGCGGGCGGCTGCCCCGGCGGCTCGCCCGATGGCGCACGAGCCGCTGGTGCTGGAGCCGCGCCCGCTGGTGCTGCCGACCATCAAGCTGACCGACATCAAGCTGGTCGAGACCCCGGTGGACGAAGCGGCTGCGTCGATCCGCACGGCGCTGGCCGAGCCGACCCCGGCTCCCGCGCCGGTGGTCAACGAACCCGCGCCGGTCTCGGTGTCGGTGGCGGTGTCGATCATGATGCCCTCGGCCGAGGAGGCGGCCGCTCCCGTGGCCGAGCGCGAGCCGTTTCCCGTGGTGGAATCCCCGGCGCCTGTGGCGCTGGCTGCGCCCGAAATCGCTGCGCCGCTGATCCCGACGGCGCCACTACCGGCGCGCCAGCCGATCGAGGTCGCCGCCGCGCCGATCGAAGACATCCCTGCGGCAGTCGAAGTCGCCCCGCTGCCCGCTGCGCCGGTCGACCGTCCCGTACTGCGTGAGCCGGAGCTGCCGGCCGCGCCCAAGGTGCTGATGCCCAGCGTGCTGACCAGTGCCCCGGTGGTCGAGACGCCGCGCGCCGAGCCGCTGCCGCCGCCGGCGGCGCCGCCGCTGCCGCCCAAGGTGGTTTCCGGCCGTCCCGAGTGGGGCGAGCAGCGCTTCGAGTGCCTGCTGTTCGACGTGGCCGGCCTGACCCTGGCGGTGCCGCTGGTCTGCCTGGGCACCATCCATACGCTGGAAGGCCAGACCCTGACTCCGCTGTTCGGTCAGCCGGACTGGTTCCTCGGCATGCTCAAGACCCACACCGGCAACATCAAGGTGATCGATACGGCGCGCTGGGTGATGCCAGAGCGCTATCGCGATGAGTTTCGCGATAACCTGTCGTTCGTCATCACCATCCAGGGCTTCGACTGGGGACTGGCGGTGCACAAGGTGGACCGTTCCATCCACCTGCACCCGGACCAGATCAAGTGGCGCAGCCTGCGCACCCAGCGTCCGTGGCTGGCCGGCACGGTGATCGAACACATGTGCGCGCTGCTCGACGTGGCGGCACTGGCCGAACTGATAGAAAGCGGCGCGCTCAAGCGCGCCCATTGAATTGGCGCCCGCCACGGCGGGCAGAACGGATACGCGCCAGGGCGGGCCCGGGCGCTCGACGACGAGGTGGACAATGAAGAATTCGACAGCACAAAGCTCCGACGATCCGATGCTGCAGTGGGTGACCTTCCGCCTGGACAACGAAACCTACGGCATCAACGTGATGCAGGTGCAGGAAGTGCTGCGCTACAGCGAAATCGCCCCGGTGCCGGGTGCGCCGAGCTATGTGCTGGGCATCATCAACCTGCGCGGCAACGTGGTGACGGTGATCGACACCCGCCAGCGCTTCGGCCTGGATTCGGCGGACGTCACCGACAACACCCGTATCGTGATCATCGAGGCGGACAAGCAGGTGGTCGGCATCCTGGTGGACAGCGTGGCCGAAGTGGTCTATCTCCGTCAGTCGGAAATCGAAACGGCGCCGAACGTCGGTAACGACGAGTCCGCCAAGTTCATCCAGGGTGTGTGCAACAAGAACGGCGAGCTGCTGATCCTGGTCGAGCTGGACAAGATGATGACCGAGGAAGAGTGGTCGGAACTCGAGAATTACTGAATGGGACAAGCAATCGCCCTGATCGCGTTGGCGGTGGTCTGCCTGGGGCTGACGATCACCTGCGTCTGGCTGGCCACGCGCGTGCGGCGTCTGAACGACAGCATGCAGTTCCAGTTCCGCCAGCATGCCGAGCGTCACCTCAAGCGTGACCAGAGCATGCAGGAGCTGACCCGCCGGGTGGACACCTACATCGGCGTCTGCGTGAAGATGGGCGATGAGCTGCAGACCCTCCAGCAACTGGCCACGCCGCTGCCGGATCGGCTGAGCAAGCTGGAGCAGAGCGATCCGACGATGATCTCCTACCTGCAGGCCTCGCGGCTGGTCACCCTGGGTGCCAGCGTCGACGACCTCACCCAGTCCTGCGGCCTGACCAAGGGCGAGGCGGAACTGGTCAGCAAGCTGCACAAGGCCCGCGGCGCCACGCCGCCGGCCAACTGAGGCGCCGTCGCGCCGCTCAGTTCACCTCCGGCGGGTCGTCGTCCCGCCGCGCGAAGCCCTCGGGGGCCTTGCCCTTCAGGTACCAGGCGAAGGCGATGATCGCCGCCACGCTGCGGTACAGCGCCTCGGGGATCTCGTCGCCCACCTCCAGCCCGGCCAGCAGACGCAGCAGCTCGGCGTTCTCGTAGATCGGCACTTCGTACTCGCGGGCCAGCTCGAGAATGGCCTGGGCGATTTCCTCATCGCCCTTGGCCACCAAGGTCGGGGCGCTCTGGCCGTCGTAGCGCAGGGCGATGGCGCGGGGTTCGTTCATGCGGTCACGTGTATCCAGTTCGTTTCCAGGGATGCCGCCGGCGCGGCCGGTGGCGTGCCGCGCTGGCAGTCCAGCTCGCCGATCTCCAGCCCGGCTTCACCGAGCGCGCGGCGCAGTTCGCCCAGCTCGCGGCCGATCAGCTCCGCCGTATCGGCGCGCTCGGCCCACAGCTGGCCGCTGAACTGGTTGCGGCACAGCTGCGCCTGCACCTGCAGCGGGCCGAGCGGTTCCATGTCGAAGGCCAGGTCGATCTTCCATTGCCGCGCGCGCTGCTTGGCGTTGCGCTTGCCGGGTGGCTCGTCCTCGCCACGCAGGCGCAGTTGCACGGGCGTCGGCAGATCGCGCACCGGGATTTCCATCTGCAGCACCGTGGCCGGTTGGCCTTCCGCGCTGGTCGTCGCCTGCGCCAGGCTGGCCAACTGATGACTCTGCACGCGCGCCACCGCCCCGGCGGCCAGCTTGAGCAGCAGCTGCAGGCTGGGATTTTCCAGACCTTCCAGGCGCTGCGAGGGCAGGGGGAAGTTCAAGCCGGGCTGGCGCTCGGGGCGCTGGCCGAGGGCGCCGAGTACCTGGCGGGCCAGGGTCGGCAGCGTGGCCAGCAGCAGGCTGCCGGCGGGTGTCTGCAGCGCGGTCGTCGGATTGAAGCTGGACAGCTGGCCCAACAGGCGCAGCAGGTTGGCCTTCAGGTCGTTGTCCAGCGCGCCGGCCTGTCCGGTCGCCAGGTGGCTTTCCAGGCCGATGCCGGCGTTGCGCAGGATGGCCGCCAGCTGGCGGGGATCGCCGAGCTGCGCGGCGCTGGGCTGGCTGTTCAGCAGGCGTTCCACGCTGGCCTGCAGCGGGGGGGGCAGGGGCTGGCCCTGCAGCGCACGCAACGCGGTGAACAGCGCGGACAGCGGCGACTGGCGGGCGAACTGCCCGGCCAGTTGCTGCAGCAGGTCGAGCTGCTGGACCCGGGCGTCCGGACCGATGAACTGCAGGCTGCGATCATCCAGCACCCGGGCGTTGAGCAGGCTGCCGACCGGCAGCGGCCGGGCGCTTTCCAGCAGCAGCTGACGGCCGTCCGGCAGCTGCGCGACGATCTGCTGCAGGTTGCCGGCCGGCGTGCTGGACAGTACCCGGGCCTGCAGCAGGCTGCCGGCGGGCAGGTCGAGGCGGGTCAGTGGCCGGGCCGCGCCCGGCGGGGTCTCGATCAGCAGACGATTGTCGGACAGCGCGGTGAGCTGCAGGCGCGTGCCGCTGGCCAGTTCGGGCTGCCGGGCGGTAAGGGCATCGAGCGTGACGCTGCGCCCGTCGGCGAGGGTCAGGCGCAGGCTGAGCTGCTGACCCTGGGCCGTCTCCAGGCGGGCCAGCACCTGCGCCTGCAGCTGCTGGCCCGGGTTGAGCAGGCCCTCCAGCGAGGTCAGCACCCTCAGGGTGTGGGGCGTCAGACCGCCGGCGGCGCTGGTGGCGCCGGTCAGGGCGGGCGGGAAAGCAAAATTGATCTCGCTCATCAAAAAGGAATTGCCTTTACAACCTGTCGTAATTACCCGTCTTGATCGTCAGGGCGCCTATGTATAATGCCGAGCCATTCGCCCGGGGCGCCCTTACTAGATAGCGGCTGCCATTGGTCCGACTTAAGACGGATCGTCGATTTCCTGCGGCGATCCGTCAGGCCCTGATTGCATACTGAATGGGATACGCATGTGGTGAGCCGTCCATTCCTCGAAGCCGTTGCGTTGACCTGCGAGCGTGACTGGCGGCTGTTGTTCGAAGCCTTGGACCTGCAGCTGCTGCCGGGCGACATGCTGCAGATCGTCGGCCCCAACGGCAGCGGCAAGACCAGCCTGCTGCGCCTGCTGTGCGGCCTGATGCAGCCGACCGCCGGCGAAGTGCGCCTGGACGGTGAGCCGCTGGCGGCGCGCCGGGGCGAGATGGCCCGCAACCTGCTGTGGATCGGCCATGCCGCCGGCATCAAGGGCCTGCTGACTCCCGAGGAGAATCTCGCCTGGCTGTGCGCCCTGCACCAGCCGGCCGAGCGCCAGGCGATCTGGCAGGCACTGGCCGCCGTCGGCCTGCGCGGTTTCGAGGATGTGCCCAGCCATCGGCTGTCCGCCGGCCAGCAGCGCCGTGTGGCCCTGGCGCGGCTGTACTTGGATGCGCCGCCGCTGTGGATCCTGGATGAACCCTTCACCGCCCTGGACAAGCAGGGCGTGGCCCAGCTGGAAGCGCATCTGGCCGGGCATTGCGAACGTGGCGGCATGGTGGTGCTGACCACCCACCACACGCTGGAGAACAAGCCCTCCGGCTATCGCGAACTGGATCTGGGGCAGCGCGCCGCATGAGTAGTGTCTTCACCCTGTTGCTGGCCCGCGAAAGCCGCCTGCTGTTCCGTCGCCCGGCCGAGCTGGCCAACCCGCTGGTGTTCTTCGCCATCGTCATCGCCCTCTTCCCGCTGGCGGTGGGGCCGGAAAGCCAGCTGCTGCAGACCCTGTCGCCGGGACTGGTGTGGGTCGCCGCGCTGCTGGCGGTGCTGCTGTCGCTGGACGGCCTGTTCCGCAGCGATTTCGAGGACGGCTCGCTGGAGCAGTGGGTCGTTTCGCCGCAGCCGCTGGCGCTGCTGGTGCTGGCCAAAGTACTGGCCCATTGGGTATTCACCGGCCTGGCGCTGGTGCTGCTGTCGCCGCTGCTGGCGCTGATGCTTGGCCTGCCGCCGCGCTGCCTGCCGGTGCTGCTGCTTTCGCTGCTGCTCGGCACGCCGGTGCTGAGCCTGCTGGGCGCGGTCGGCGCGGCACTGACCGTGGGCCTCAAGCGCGGTGGCTTGCTGCTGGCGCTGCTGATCCTGCCGCTGTATATCCCGGTGCTGATTCTCGGCAGCGGGGCGCTGCAGGCGGACCTGCAGGGATTGCCCACGGCCGGTCACCTGCTGTGGCTGGCCACGCTGACCGCGCTGGCGGTGACCCTGACCCCGTTCGCCATCGCGGCGGGGCTGAAGATCAGCGTCGGCGAATGAGACATGAACGCGTCGGGCCCGCCCGGCGCAGGACGGTAAAACGCACGGGGCGGCGATCCGGCCCCGCGACACGAAGAGAGCTGCAATGAACTGGACATGGTTTCACAAGCTGGGTTCGCCCAAGTGGTTCTACGAAATCAGCGGTCGCTGGCTGCCCTGGCTGGGCGGCGCGGCGATTGTCCTGTTGCTGATCGGCAGCGCCTGGGGGCTGGCCTTCGCGCCGCAGGACTACCAGCAGGGCAACAGCTTCCGGATCATCTACCTGCACGTGCCGACGGCGATCCTCGCCCAGTCGATCTACGTGATGCTGGCCGTGGCCGGCGTGGTCGGCCTGGTGTGGAAGATGAAGCTGGCCGACGTGGCCCTGCAGCAGGCCGCGCCCATCGGCGCCTGGATGACCTTCCTGGCGCTGCTCACCGGCGCCGTGTGGGGCAAGCCCACCTGGGGCGCCTGGTGGGTGTGGGACGCGCGGCTGACCGCCATGCTGATCCTGCTGTTCCTGTACTTCGGCATCATTGCCCTGGGCAACGCCATCAGCAATCGCGACAGCGCCGCCAAGGCCTGTGCGGTGCTGGCCATCGTCGGCGTGGTGAACATCCCGATCATCAAATACTCGGTGGAGTGGTGGAACACCCTGCACCAGCCGGCCACCTTCAAGATCACCGAGAAGCCGGCGATGCCCGTGGAAATGTGGGCGCCGCTGCTGGTGATGGTCATTGGCTTCTACTGCTTCCTGGCCGCCGTGCTGCTGATGCGCATGCGCCTGGAAATTCTCAAGCGTGAGGCGCGCGCCAGCTGGGTGAAGACCGAGCTGCGCGCCCAGGTGGAGGGTCGTCCGTGAGCTTTGCCTCCTTCTCCGAATTCCTCGCCATGGGCAACCATGGCGTGTATGTCTGGACCAGTTACGGCATGGGCCTGGTGGTCGTGCTGATCAATGTCGCTCTGCCGCTGCTCGGACGCCGGCGTTACCTGCAAGATGAGGCGCGCCGTCTGCGCCGGGAGGAAATGAAGTGAATCCGGTCCGCAAGAAACGTCTGTACATCATCCTCGCCCTGCTCGTCGGGGTGGGCGCGACCGTGGCCCTGGCCCTCTCGGCGCTGCAGCAGAACATCAACCTGTTCTACACCCCGACGCAGATCGCCAACGGCGAAGTGCCCGACGGCGTGCGCATTCGCGCCGGCGGCATGGTCAAGGAAGGCTCGCTGAGCCGTTCCGCCGACTCGCTGCTGGTGGAGTTCGTGGTGCATGACGGCGCCTCCGAAGTGCGCATGCGCTACCAGGGCATCCTCCCGGACCTGTTCCGCGAAGGGCAGGGCATCGTCGCCCTGGGTCGCCTGAACGAAGAGAACGTACTGGTCGCCGATGAAGTGCTGGCCAAGCACGACGAGAACTACATGCCGCCGGAAGTCGCCCAGGCGATGGACAAGGCAATCCAGGCCAAGGCGGAGAGCGCGCAATGATTCCCGAAATCGGCCATCTGGCCCTGGTCCTGGCCCTGTGCCTGGCGCTGGTGCAGGGGACCCTGCCACTGATCGGCGCCTGGCGCGGCGACCGCTTGTGGATGGGCCTGGCCCGTCCGGCGGCCTGGGGGCAGTTCGCCTTCCTGCTGCTGTCCTTCGCCTGCCTGACCTATGCGTTCCTGATCGACGACTTCTCAGTCAAGTACGTTGCGGAAAATTCCAACAGCGCACTGCCCTGGTACTTCAAGTTCAGCGCCGTATGGGGCGCCCACGAAGGTTCGCTGCTGCTCTGGGCAATGATCCTCGGGGGCTGGACCTTCGCCGTGGCGGTGCTGTCGCGCCAGCTGCCGGAGGAGATGCTCGCCCGCGTGCTGGCGGTGATGGGCATCATCAGCATCGGCTTCCTGCTGTTCCTGATCGTCACCTCCAACCCGTTCGAGCGCCTGCTGCCGCAGGTGCCCACCGACGGCCGTGACCTCAATCCGCTGCTGCAGGACTTCGGCCTGATCGTGCACCCGCCGATGCTCTACATGGGCTACGTGGGCTTCTCGGTGGCCTTCGCCTTCGCCATCGCCGCGCTGCTCGGCGGGCGCCTGGACGCCGCCTGGGCGCGCTGGTCGCGGCCCTGGACCCTGGTGGCCTGGGCCAGCCTGGGCGTCGGCATCGTGCTCGGCTCCTGGTGGGCCTATTACGAGCTGGGCTGGGGCGGCTGGTGGTTCTGGGACCCGGTGGAAAACGCCTCCTTCATGCCCTGGCTGGTCGGCACCGCGCTGATCCACTCGCTGGCGGTCACCGAAAAACGCGGCGTGTTCAAGAGCTGGACCGTGCTGCTGGCCATCGCGGCTTTCTCGCTGAGCCTGCTGGGCACCTTCCTGGTGCGTTCCGGCGTGCTGACCTCGGTGCACGCCTTCGCCGCCGACCCCGAGCGCGGCACCTTCATCCTGGCCTTCCTGCTCGTCGTGGTCGGCGCCTCGCTGACCCTGTTCGCCCTGCGTGCGCCGGTGGTCAAGAGCAAGGTGGGCTTCGCCCTGTGGTCGCGGGAAACCCTGCTGCTGGCCAACAACCTGATCCTGGTGGTGGCCTGCGCGATGATCCTGCTCGGCACCCTGTATCCGCTGCTGCTCGACGCGCTGACCGGCGCCAAGCTGTCGGTCGGTCCGCCGTATTTCAACGCGCTGTTCCTGCCGCTGATGGCCATCCTGATGGGCGCGCTGGGCGTCGGCGTGCTGGTGCGCTGGAAGGACACACCCGGCAAGTGGCTGGCCGGCATGCTGCTGCCGGTGCTGGTCGCCAGCGCAGTGCTCGGCGGCCTGGCCTCCGTGCTGCTCGGCGACTTCCACTGGGCGGTGCTGGCGGTCTGCAGCCTGTCCGCCTGGGTGGTGCTCAGCGGGCTGCGCGACCTGTTCGACAAGACCCGCCACACCGGCCTGCTCAAGGGCCTGCCGCGCCTGACCCGCAGCTACTGGGGCATGCAGCTTGGCCACCTGGGGGTCGCCGTGTGCGCCATCGGCATCGTGCTGTCCACCCAGCAGAACGCCGAGCGCGATCTGCGCATGGCGCCGGGCGACGTGCAGGAGCTGGGCGGCTACCAGTTCCGCTTCGAGGGTGCCGTGCACCATGAGGGCCCGAACTACACCGCCGACCGCGCGACCGTGCGCGTGCTGGTCGAGGGCAAGGAAATCGCCGTGCTGCATCCGGAGAAGCGTCTGTACACCGTGCAGATGATGCCGATGACCGAGGCCGGCATCGATCCGGGCCTGTTCCGCGACCTGTATGTGGCGCTCGGCGAGCCGCTGGAGGAAGGCGCCTGGGCCGTGCGTCTGCACGTCAAGCCCTACGTGCGCTGGATCTGGCTGGGCGGTCTGCTGATGGGCTTCGGCGGCCTGCTGTCGACCCTCGACCGTCGCTATCGCATCAAGGTCAAGACCCGCGTCCGCGAGGCGCTGGGCATCTCTGGAGCACAACCGGCATGAAACGCGCATTGCTGCTGATTCCCCTGGTGATCTTCCTGGTGGTCGCCGGTTTCCTCTACAAGGGGCTGTTCCTCGACCCGCGCGACATCGGCACGACCATGATCGGCAAGCCGCTGCCCGAGTTCGCCATGCCGTCCCTGGAAGAGCCGGCGCGCACCCTGAGTGCCGCCGACTTCAAGGGCGCGCCGGCGCTGGTCAACGTCTGGGCCACCTGGTGTCCCACCTGCCGCGCCGAGCACGAGATGCTCAACCGCCTGGCCCAGCAGGGCGTGGTGGTCTACGGCATCAACTACAAGGACAACAGCGAGGCCGCGCGTCGCTGGCTGAACGAACTGGGCAACCCCTACCGCTTCAATGTCGAGGACCCGCAGGGCAGCCTGGGCTTCAACCTGGGCGTCTATGGCGCACCGGAAACCTTCCTGATCGACAAGGACGGCATCATCCGCCACAAGTTTGTCGGTGCCATCGACGAACGCGTCTGGCGCCAGCAGCTGGCGCCGCTCTATCAGGAGTTGCTCGAGCAATGAAACGCCTGCTAGCCGCCGTTTTCTGCAGCCTGGCCCTGGGCGGTTTCGCCCAGGCTGCCATCGACACCTACGAGTTTTCCAGCGAGGCGGAGCGCCAGCGCTTTCGCGAGCTGACCAACGAGCTGCGCTGCCCGAAGTGCCAGAACCAGAACATCGCCGACTCCGATGCGCCCATCGCCATGGACCTGCGTCGCGAGATCTTCCGCATGCTGGAAGACGGCCAGGACGACGAGCAGATCGTCGAGCACCTGGTCGACCGCTACGGCGACTTCGTGCGCTACAACCCGCCGGTCGAGCTGCGCACCCTGCTGCTCTGGTACGGCCCGTGGGCACTGCTGGGCGGTGGTCTGCTGGCCCTGGTGGTCATCGTGGTACGCCGTCGCCGGGTCGAGAACGCCCCGCAGAATGCCCTGCTGTCCGCCGAGGAGCAGGAGCGCCTTTCCCAATTGCTGGATAAGAAAGACCCATGATCGATCTCTGGCTTGTCGCCGGCCTGCTGTTGCTGGCCGCCCTGGCGTTCATCCTGGTGCCGGTGTTGCGCGGTCAGCGCGCCCAGGCCGAGGAAGACCGCACCGCCCTCAACGTGGCGCTCTACGAGGAGCGTGTGCGTGAACTGGAAGCCCAGCACGCCGCCGGCACCCTGACCGCCGAACAGCTGGCGGCCGGCAAGGCCGAGGCCGCTCGCGAACTGCTGGTGGACACCGAGGGCGACACGCAGCGCCACGGCAACCTGGGTCGCGCCGTGCCGATCGCCGCCGCCGTGCTGGTGCCGGTGCTGGGCCTGGCGCTGTATCTGTACTGGGGGGCCAGCGACAAGCTGGAGCTGGCCCGCCAGTTCGACCACCAGCCCGCCTCCATGGAGGAAATGGTGGCGCGCCTGGAGCAGGCGGTGAAGGCGCAGCCCGATGGCGTGGAAGGCTGGTACTTCCTGGCCCGTGGCTACATGGCGATGGAGCGTCCGACCGAGGCCGCCAGCGCGTTCGAGCGCACCGTGGCGCTCGCCGGTCGTGATCCCTCGCTGCTCGGCCAGTGGGCGCAGGCGCTGTACTTTGCCAACGGCCAGCAGTGGAGCGAACAGATCCAAGGGCTGACCGACGAGGCGCTGCAGAGCGATCCGGGCGAAGTCACCAGTCGCGGCCTGCTGGGCATCGTCGCCTTCGAGGCCGGCCGCTACCGGGACGCCATCGATCACTGGGAATTCCTGATGAATGGCCTGGATCCGCAGGATCCGAACCGCATGGCCATCCAGCAGGGCATCCAGCGTGCCCGCGAGATGCTTGGCGAGGACGCGCCGGCCGCTTCCGCCATCGTGGCGCCGGCACAGATGCGTGTGCGCGTCGAGCTGGCGCCGGACGTGGCGGCCCAGGTACGGCCCGAGGACAGCGTGTTCGTCTTCGCCCGCCCGGCGGCCGGCGGGGCGATGCCGCTGGCGGTCAAGCGCCTGACGGTGGCCGACCTGCCGGCGGAGGTGCTGCTCAGCGACGCCGACGCCATGATGGAGCAGCTACGCTTGTCGAACTTCCCGCAGGTGGAACTGGTGGCGCGCGTGTCGCGCGGCGGTAATGCCACGGCCGGCGAGTGGATCGGGCGCAGCGGCGCGGTCAGCAGCGCGGATGACCAGCTGAAGACCCTGCGTATCGATCAGCCCGAGAAGCGCTGAAGGCCGAACTGACCGGCCCTGGAGAGGACATGCAGCGTGCCGCAGGCCGGCTGCTGCTGCTCGGCAGCCTGCTGCTGAGCGGTTGCGCCAGCGACATCTACCAGCTGCCGGGTTCCCGGCAGCCCCAGCCCTGGCCGGAACCCCGGCCGGCGCCCACGCCCGAGCCGTCGCGTCCGGCGATCACTCCGGTGCCGTCGCGGCCGGAGATTCCCCCGCAACCGGAAAGCACCGGCACCCACCCGCGCTACGCGCCGCCTCCGCATGTGGAGGCGCGCTGGGATGCGCGTCTGGGCGTCTATGTGGTGAGTGGGCGTCAGCTCTATTACCGCGAGCGGCTGTATTACCGCTGGGAGGATGGCTGGCTCTGTTCCGCGCAACCGGACGGCCCCTGGGAAGCGGTGGCCGAGATCAGCGTGCCGATGGGCTTGCGCGGCCTGCATTGACGCGCTCCTGAGGGAGCTCGTGCGTGCAGGCGAGGGATGCGGGTTTTTCGTGAGCGGCTTTTGTGGGAGCGGCTTCAGCCGCGATCAGGGCTGCGGTGATGCTGCGCATTCACCCAGGCGCTCCCACAACGCTTGGCAAGCAAGCCTGCCGGAGAGATGAAATCAGTCTTACAGGGTCTTGTGCCGCGCGCGTTCGATGACCTGCTGAAGGCGTTCGCCACGGTATTGCTCCGGATACAGGCGCTCGCTGTGGCGGGCGACACCGTGCTGGTCGACCAGGGTGAAACTGAAATTGCCCTTGCGGCCGGGGGCCACGATGTAGCAATGCAACGGGGCGAAAGCTTCGCGCAGGGCGCTGATGGCGTTCTGGGTATGGGAGTGGTTGCTCATGTGTCTTCCTTTTGTTGTCTTGATGGCCAGCCCGGTTCGCTCGGGCGGCGCCCTGAAAAAGGGGCGCCTGTATGGGAGCGATGGCGGGGGCGATGGTTCCGTACCGAATTTAAAGCAAGTAATGGGCCGGAACTGCTAGGGGTGGTCCCGC
>NZ_DATJCS010000028.1:0-1820 GCF_035497915.1 Pseudomonas sp. | reverse complement strand
TGATTCAGTGGTTATACAGGGTCAGTGACAGAGCCGGATGGCGTCGCGCTGTGAGGGAGCCGCGCGGGTGTCTGCGGCGGCAATTGTACCGATGATGGCGAGTCTGCCGGCGAACGGTGCCGATGCCTGCGTCGCCGCCCTGCGTCAGGCGGGTTACGGCCAGGCCGCCATCATCGGTACAATTGCCGCCGCAGACACCCGCGCGGCTCCCTCACAGCGCGACGCCATCCGGCTCTGTCACTGACCCTGTATAACCACTGAATCAAGGACCTTACCCGTGCAGCCATTGCGCCTCGCCCTGAGCCTGTTGTTCGCCAGCCTGCTGAGCTGGCACAGCCTCGCTGAACCGTTTGTGTTTACCGCGATTCCCGACGAGGACGAGACCCGCCTCAAGGCGCGCTTCGACCGGGTCGCGGTGTATCTCGCCGAGCGGCTCAAGGTCGAGGTCGAATACATTCCGGTGAAGTCCTATCCCGCAGCGGTCAGTGCATTCCGCAACGACCAGGTGCAGCTGGCCTGGTTCGGCGGCCTCACCGGCGTACAGGCCCGGCGCCTGGTGCCGGGCGCCCAGGTGATCGCCCAGGGCGCCGAGGACCCGCGCTTCAAAAGCTACCTTATCGCCCACGTCAGCACCGGGCTGGAACCCGCCGAGACGCTGCCCGACGCCATCCGGGGCATGACCCTGACCTTCGGCAGCAAGAGCTCGACCTCCGGGCGGCTGATGCCCGAGTACTACCTGCGCCAGCGCTTCGGCGAGGCCCCTGAAACCCTGTTCAGCCGGGTGGGCTTTTCCGCCAACCACTCCCGCACCATCGCCCTGGTGCAGGCCGGCGCCTACCAGCTGGGCACCCTCAACTACGCGGTGTGGGACGAGGAGCTGGCCCAGGGCAACATCGATCCCGACAAGGTGCGCGTGATCTGGACCACGCCGCCCTACCCGGACTACCAGTGGACCCTGCGCGGCGATGTGGACGCGCGCTGGGGCGCGGGCTTTGCGGCGCGGGTTCGCCAGGCGCTGCTGGACATGGACGATCCCGAGCTGCTGGCCGCGTTTCCGCGCAGTGCCTTTATTCCCGCCAGCAACGCCGATTTCGAAGCCATCGCCGAAACCGCCCGCGCCATCGGACTGATGGATGAGTGAGCTGAGCGCCCCGGCCTGGCAGTTCCACATTGCAGGCGCCCACTATCAGGGCCGCCAGGTGCTGCAGTCCGTAAGCCTCAGTCTTCGGCCGGGGGAACGCATCACCCTGCTGGGCAGGAGCGGTGCCGGCAAGTCCACCCTGCTGAAACTGCTGCACCAGCAGTGCCGGGACCACAGCGACGAGCCGGCATGGATACCGCAGACCCTGGGCCTGGTCGCCAACCTGAGCGTTTTCCACAATGTCTACAGCGGCCGCCTGGACCGGCATGCCTGGCCCGCCAACCTGCTCAATCTGGCCTGGCCGCAGGCGCGCGCCAAACGCGCCATCCACGCTCTGCTCGAGGAGCTGGAACTGGCTGACGCGCTGTTCAGCGCCACCGGCAGCCTGTCCGGCGGCCAGCAGCAGCGGGTGGCCATCGCCCGCGCCCTGTACCGTGGCGGCGAGCGGCTGCTGGCGGACGAACCCCTGGCCGGGCTCGATCCGCCGCTGGCGGCGCGGGTCATGACGTTGATCGGCACGCGCTTCAGCAGCTGGGTCATGGCCCTGCACGATCCGGCCATCGCCCGCCAGTACGCCAGCCGGGTCATCGGCCTGCGCGACGGCGCCATCGCCCTGGACTGCCCCGCCGCGGAGCTCGAATCCGCCGAGCTCGCCGGGCTCTACTGACGCCGATGCCAG
>NZ_DATJCS010000027.1:0-23800 GCF_035497915.1 Pseudomonas sp. | reverse complement strand
GTCGATCTCGCGGGTGACGTTGACCTTGTCGCCGGCCACTTCCACCTTGGAGGCGAAGGTGCCCTGGGCGAAACCGGTCAGCGCGGCGAGCATCTGGCCGGTCTGGTTGTTGTCGCTGTCGATGGCCTGCTTGCCGAGGATCACCAGCTGCGGCTGTTCCTTGTCGACCACGGCCTTGAGCAGCTTGGCCACGGCCAGGGAGTTCAGCTCATCGTTGCTCTCGACCAGGATGGCGCGGTCGGCACCCAGCGCCAGCGCGGTGCGCAGCTGTTCCTGGGCGGTGGTCGGGCCGACGGACACGACGACGATTTCGCTGGCGATGCCCTTTTCCTTCAGACGAACCGCTTCTTCAACTGCGATTTCGCAGAAGGGGTTCATCGACATCTTGACGTTGGCGAGGTCGACGCCGGAGTTGTCCGCCTTGACGCGAACCTTGACGTTGTAGTCGACCACTCGCTTGACAGCTACAAGAACCTTCATGGATTCCTCGTTATTTTTTCCGGTTGAAAGTAGTGTCGCCAGCGGACTGGCGAGGGTTGCCTGCCGGCCGGAACCGGCTGTCGAACCATACGGCGACCGCAAAACCGCCCGTATCTTGACCGCAACCCCCCATCCGGTCAATACAAGAAAATCACCCGTTCGGGAGGCTGGAACGCAGAGTCTATCAGGGCTTGACGACTTTCAAACAAACGTTTGTATTGGAGCCGCAAAAGGTGCTGGTATAATGCGCCGGCCTGAGCTCGCAGGTATGATGGCCAGTCATAAAGCACACCAAGAGCCTTGAATGCAGGAGATAGTTGTGGAACGCGAATATATGGAATTCGACGTCGTCATCGTCGGCGCCGGCCCCGCGGGCCTTTCCGCCGCTTGCCGGCTGAAGCAGAAAGCCGCGCAAGCGGGCCAGGAAATCAGTGTCTGCGTGGTCGAGAAGGGTTCCGAAGTCGGCGCCCACATTCTCTCCGGCGCCGTCTTCGAGCCGCGTGCGCTCGACGAGCTGTTCCCGGACTGGAAGGAACTCGGCGCCCCGCTGAACACGCCGGTCACCCGCGATGACATCTACATGCTGACCAGTGCGACTGGCGGCAACAAACTGCCCGGCCTGTTCGTGCCCAAGACCATGCACAACGAAGGCAACTACATCATTTCCCTCGGCAACCTGTGCCGCTGGCTGGCCCAGCAGGCCGAAGGCCTGGGCGTGGAGATCTACCCGGGCTTCGCCGCCCAGGAAGCGCTGGTCGACGAGAATGGCGTGGTGCGCGGCATCCTCACCGGCGATCTGGGTGTCGATCGCGAAGGCAACCCGAAGGACGGCGTATACACCCCGGGCATGGAACTGCGTGCCAAGTACACCCTGTTCGCCGAAGGCTGCCGCGGCCACATCGGCAAGCAGCTGATCAAGCGCTACAACCTGGATTCCGAAGCGGATGCCCAGCATTACGGCATCGGCATCAAGGAAATCTGGGACATCGACCCGGCCAAGCACGAGCCCGGCCTGGTGGTGCACACCGCCGGCTGGCCGCTGGACGTGACCGGTAACAGCGCCCTCGGCGGTTCCTTCCTCTATCACCTGGAAAACAACCAGGTGGTCGTGGGCCTGATCGTTGACCTCGCCTACTCCAACCCGTACCTGTCGCCGTTCGACGAATTCCAGCGCTACAAGCATCACCCGGTGATCGCCCAGTACCTGGAAGGCGGCAAGCGCGTGGCCTACGGCGCCCGAGCCATCAGCAAGGGCGGCCTGAACTCGCTGCCGAAGATGGTCTTCGCCGGTGGCGCACTGATCGGCTGCGATCTGGGCACCCTGAACTTCGCCAAGATCAAGGGCAGCCACACCGCCATGAAGTCCGGCATGCTCGCCGCCGACGCCGTGGTGGAAGCGCTGGCCGCCGGCCGCGAAGGCGGCGACACGCTGGACAACTACGTCGAATCGTTCAAGGCCAGCTGGCTGTACGACGAGCTGTTCCGCAGCCGCAACTTCGGCCCGGCCATGCACAAGTGGGGCGCACTGGTTGGCGGTGCCTTCAACTACATCGATCAGAACTGGTTCGGCGGCAAGATGCCGTTCACCCTGCACGACAACAAGCCGGACTACGCCTGCCTGAAGACGGCCGCCGAGAGCCAGAAGATCGAGTACCCGAAGCCGGACGGCAAACTCAGCTTCGACAAGCTGTCCTCGGTGTTCCTGTCCAACACCAACCACGAGGAAGACCAGCCGGTCCACCTCAAGCTGACCGATCCAAACATCCCGATCGAGCAGAACCTGCCCAAGTACGACGAACCGGCACAGCGCTACTGCCCGGCCGGCGTGTACGAAGTGATCAGCAACGACGATGGCAGCAAGCGCTTCCAGATCAATGCCCAGAACTGCGTGCACTACAAGACCTGCGACATCAAGGATCCAGCGCAAAACATCACCTGGGTGGCTCCGGAAGGCGCCGGCGGCCCGAACTATCCCAACATGTAAGCTATAACCTGCTGATTTTATTGGCATTTTCCAAAAGGAGAGCGGAAACCCCGCCCTCCTCGCGGAAACGAAAAAGCTCCCGGACGGGAGCTTTTTCGTTTGAGCCGATTACAGCTGACCGATGGGGAAGAACTCCCCGTCGCTCCACACCCCCAGCCATTGCTGGCCCGCCATCTCCCGCTCCACCGCCAGCTCGACCAGCTGATAGAACACATTGCGATGGACCAGCGCGTCCAGGTTGGCGCGCACATGCAGATAGGGTGAAGGCTCGCCTGTGAGCGGATCCAGCTCCACGCGCAGCGGATGCTCGGGACCGGCAACCACCTCGTCGTCCACCAGGGTGGCAAAGCGCAGACGCTGCCGCTCACCCTCGCCGTCCACGGACAGCGTCACCGCCACGAACGGTGCGTCATCCACGCGGATGCCGACCTTCTCGACCGGAGTGACCAGGAAATAGTCCTCGCCATCCTTGCGCAATACGCTGGAGAACAGCTTGACCATGGGTTTGCGGCCGATCGGCGAGCCCAGGTAGTACCAGGTGCCGTCACGGGCGATACGCATGTCGATGTCGCCGCAGAACGGCGGATTCCACAGGTGTACGGGCGGCAGGCCCTTACCTTCACCGCCGGGGATCCGCGCCAGCAGATCTCCGGGATTGCCGCGGCGCTCGCTCATGTCGTGCTCCCGATCAGTTCAGGCCGCGCAGATTCTGGGCGTACTGCCGCAAGGGAACGCCCAGCAGATCCTGCGGCCGGGTTGCATAAAGAGTCAGCAGACCGCCACGGGTCACGATCCGGGCGGAATCCACCGGAAACCCGGTGGCCGTCTCGATCAGCAGCAGCTGCACCACGCCACGATCGACACCCAGCCGGTCGTAGCTCTGCTGATCCTCCCATTCGAAGGTCGTGCCGATACGATCGTCCTCGACGGCGACACGCCCGAACAACAGATAGTGCGCGCCGGCCGACCTAGCCTGGCGAATGGCCTGCGGCAACGGCAGCGGCGTCTCGGCGCGGCGCACCTGCGGGAAGTACTCGGCAAAGCTGCGATAGGCCTCGTTGGCCAGGGTGTTGGCCTGGTCACGATCCTGCACGGCCAGAAAATCTTCCTGGGCAATATAGATGACGGAGTCGGCCTGCACGCGACGCGAGGCGCCCCGCTGCGTCTGGCTGTGATCGAGCAGTCCCACGTCGGCAAACTGCTCACGGGTCGCTTCGAGCATGTCGCTGACCGGCACGCAGCCTCCCAGCGTCAGCAGCAGGCCCAGCATGATCGACTTGTGCATCCAGATCTCCCTCGATACCGATGCCGGAAAACCGGCGAGCGGCTGCGCGATGCAGCTTCCGCGCCAGCCGACAGTCGGCGCCATCAGCTGGCGGGCGTTTCGCTGTCGCGCTTGCGGCGGTTGCCCATGCGCACACCGATGTCCATCAGGAACTGGTAGAAACCCTCCTGGTCCTCGAGCACGCTGCTCCAGAACGGCGAGTGGTAGAGCGCCACCGCGCCATGCACCAGCGCCCAGGCGGCGCAATAGTGGAAGTACGGCGGGACGTTTTCCAGCTTGCCTTCGGCGATCCGTCCCTTGATGAGTTGGGTCAGGCGTTCGAAGTTGGAGGTTCGAATCTTGTGCAGCTGCTCCACCAGCTCGGGCACCTGATTGCTCTTCACCACCTTCTCTTCCAGGCGATCGAACAACCGGTAGCGCTGCGGATCGCGCATGCGGAATTCGAAATAGGCGCGCGACAGGGCTTCCCGGTCACGGTCCACGTTGTCCGAATGGAGCAGCTCGTTCAGGTCACGCTCATAGTCGAGCATCAGCCGCAGGTAGATCTCGGCCTTGGACTTGAAGTGCTTGTAGATGGTGCCTTTGCCGATCCCTACGGCATCCGCGATCATCTCGACGGTGACACTGTCTTCGCCATGCTCGAGGAACAGCTTCAGAGCGGTGTCGAGAATTTCCTGCTCACGACGGCGAAACTCTCTGACCTTGCGGGGTTCTTTGTGCATAAGGGACTGCGCAGCTCACGGTTGAAGCTCGCTATTATGCCTGACCCGCAGGAAATTGTACGGAGCCACCATGGTCGATCTGCTTGACGAGTTCCCCCAGCCGGAAGGCTTGCGCTACCTCAACCACGCGGCCGTGGCACCCTGGCCGCAACGGGCTGCGCGTGCGGTTTGCGCCTTCGCGCAACAGAACGCCACCATCGGTGCCCGCGACTATCCCGACTGGCTCACGGTGGAACATCGCCTGCGCCAGCGGCTGTGTCGCCTGCTCAATGCACCCTCCACCGATGACATCGCACTGGTGAAGAACACTTCGGAAGGCCTGTCCTTCATTGCCTTCGGACTGGACTGGCGCCCCGGTGACCAGGTGGTGATCAGCGACCAGGAATTCCCCTCGAACCGGGTCGTCTGGCAGGCACTGGCGCGTCATGGCGTCGAGGTGCTGCAAGTCAGCCTGGATGGCGCCGATCCGGAAGCCGACCTGCTGGCTGCCTGCGGGTCGCGCACCCGGCTGCTGTCCATCAGCTCGGTGCAATATGCCAGCGGCCTGCTGCTGGATCTGCCCCGCCTCGGCGAGGGATGCGCCGCCCGGGGCGTGCTGTTCTGCGTGGATGCCATCCAGCATCTGGGCGCCCTGCCCTTCGATGTGCAGGCCGCGCGCTGCGCGTTCGTGGTGGCCGACGGTCACAAGTGGATGCTCGGCCCGGAAGGTCTGGGCGTGTTCTACTGCCGCAGCGACCTGCGCGAACAGCTGACCCTGCACGAATACGGCTGGCACATGCTGGAACATGCCGGCGATTACCTGCGCCAGGACTGGCAGCCGGCCCGCAACGCGCGGCGCTTCGAATGCGGCAGCCCGAACATGCTGGCCAGCATGGCGCTGGAGGCCAGCCTTTCCCTGCTGGAAGAGGTGGGCATGGCACAGGTGGCAAGCCAACTGGGCGAGCGCATGGAGCACCTGCAGAGGGGGCTGCTGAGCATTCCCGGCGTGACGATCCACAGCCCACGAGACACCCGGCGCCGCGCCGGCATCCTCAACTTCACGCTGGATGGCTGGAACCCAGGCGAGCTGTTCGAGAAGCTGCGCCAGCAGCAGATTGTCTGCGCACAACGCGGCGCCGGCATTCGCTTCTCACCACACTTCTATACCACCGGTCAGGTGCTGGACGAGACGCTCGGCGTTATAAACCAGCTCGCAGGCAGGTAGATTCTTAGCATCTGCGGATTCATTGCGAAAACGTATAAGTCCCGCAAGGCCATTCCAATCGCACTGGCCATACTGCCAAGACCGTCGCGGCATTTCCCCCAATGCCCGACGGCGGCAGAAGGTACTGGAGTGCGTGCCTTTGCTTGTTTTTACTCCTAATGGTCCTTGACCCGGATTCATCCCCCGGAATCCGGGTTTTTTTATGCCGGCGATTTGACCCGGGCCTGCGGGAACAGGCGCCGGAAGTTCGCCGTGGTCTGCTCGGCCAGCGTGGCATAGGAAACGCCGCGCAATTCGGCAAGGAACTCGGCCACTTCACGGACGTACTGCGGCAGGTTGGGCTTGCCGCGATGCGGCACCGGGGCCAGGTACGGGGCGTCGGTTTCCACCAGCAGCCGGTCTGCCGGCACCTGCCTGGCCACCTCGCGCAGGCTGTCCGCGTTGCGGAAGGTGACGATGCCGGACAGGGAAATGTAGAAACCCAGATCCAGCGCCGCTCGCGCCATCTCCCAGTCCTCGGTGAAGCAGTGCAGCACGCCCGCCTGCGGCAGGTCGGCCTCGCGCAGCAGCGCCAGGGTGTCCTCGCGGGCGGCCCGGGTATGCACGATCACCGGCTTGCCAGTGATGCGCGCTGCCTGCAGATGCAGGCGGAAGGATGCCTGCTGCAACTGGGCGGCTTCGGGCTCGTAGTGGTAATCCAGTCCGGTTTCGCCGATTGCCACCACATGGGGATGCGCCAGTTCGGCGAGCAGCCAGTCGAGCGCCGGCTCGGCGCCGGGCTGCAGGTCCAGGGGGTGCACCCCCACCGAGCAGTCCACATCGCCATAGCGCTGGCTCAACTCGCGGACCGCGGCGGCATTGGCGGCGCTGACGCCGATGCACAGGAAATGCCCCACGTCCCGTTCGCGCGCCGCCTGGAGCGCGGCATCCAGCGAACCCTCGTGGGCGGAAAGGTCCAGACGATCAAGGTGGCAGTGGGAATCGACCAGCATGGCAAGACGGCTCGGCAAGGCATGGAGGGCGCGCAGTATACGCCCTCACTGGCCACCATTTGTCGTTACAGGGTGTGCGTGACCCGATCGGACTTGAGCGCGCCGGCCAGGTAGGTCTCGATCTTGTTGCGGGCGACGTTGTCGCTCTCGTTGAACTGCACGCCGACACCCGCCGCGCGATTGCCCTGGGCGCCGCGTGGCGTGATCCAGGCCACCTTGCCGGCCACCGGAATCTTTTCCGGCTCGTCCATCAGGTTCAGCAACAGGAACACCTCGTCGCCGAGGCGATAGGTCTTGCTGGTGGGGATGAACAGCCCGCCGCCCTTGATGAACGGCATGTAGGCAGCGTACAGCACCGCCTTGTCCTTGATGGTCAGCGACAGGATGCCATTGCGGGCTCCCGGACTCGGCGTGGTCATGGCGTCTCCCTCATGGTGGCGAGGGCCGATTCTAGCCGTGGCTCGGCAGCTCCGCCCACTGCACCAGCAGGGCTTCGAGAAGCAGCGCACGGTTGAGGTTGGCCTTGCCCAGCACCTTGTGGCGCTGTTCCAGCAACCAATCCTGCAGGGCCAGCAGACGCGGCTGGGAAACCTTGCCTGCCAGGTACTCGATCACCTTGGCCATGTCCACCGGACCGAGCCCGCGCGTGTCGCCGGTCAGCTGGAAACGCAGCATCCGATGGGTCCAGTCGCAGAACCAGTCGAACAGCAGTGGCAGCGGCACGGCGTTCCAGGCCTCGGCCAGCTGGCTGGGGCTCTGCTGGCGCTTGATCAGCTTCTTGACCCCCTCGACTACCAGGGCGCGCTGGTCCAGTACACCCTGGGCGTGCAGGCGTTGCGCCGCCAGCGGCGAGCCGGCGGCCAGGGCCAGCAGCGCCTCCAGCGTGTCGGCATCCAGCTCCGGCAGCGACTGGCGCAGCCAGACCAGGCTCTGCTTGTGATCCGGCAGAGGACAAGCCTGCTGCACGCAGCGGCTCTTGATGGTCGGCAACAGACGGCTGGGCTGATGGCTGATGAGCAGCAGCACGGTATCCCCGGACGGCTCCTCCAGGCTCTTGAGCAGCGCGTTGGCGGCGTTCAGGTTCATCGCCTCGGCCGGCTCCAGCAGCACCACCTTGCGCCCGCCCAGCTGCGCGGTCTGCACCACAAAGCCCACCAGGTCGCGCACCTGATCGATCTTGATCGGCTTGTCGGCTTCTTCCGGCTCCAGCACGTAGTGATCCGGGTGCGTGCCGGCCGCCAGCAACTGACAGGCCCTGCACTGGCCACAGGCCTGTCCGTCGGCCGGCTGCTGGCAGAGCAGCAGCGCCATCAGGCGCTCGGCCAGGATGCGTTTGCCGATCCCCTGCGGCCCGTGCAGCAGGTAGGCATGGGCGTGCTGCCGGCGGCCCGCCAGCTGTTTCCACAGCGCCGCCTGCCAGGGAAGAATGTCGCTCACCGGCGGCATTCCAGCAGCTCCGGCAGCAGGCGTTCGAGTTGGCACTGGACATCGCTCAGCGGCTGGCCGGCATCGATGATCCGGTAACGCTGCGGATCGCCAGCCGCGCGGCGCAGGTAGGTCTGGCGGACCGACTCGAAGAACGCCCGGCCTTCCTGTTCGAAACGATCCAGCCGGCCGCGCGCCGCCGCGCGTGCCAGGCCTACCTCGACCGGCAGATCGAACACCAGCGTCAGATCCGGGCGCAGCGTACCCTGCACGAAGTCCTCCAGCACGGCGATGCGTGCCTCGCTCAGGCCGCGGCCGCCACCCTGGTAGGCGTAGGTGGCGTCGGTGAAGCGGTCGCAGAGCACCACCTTGCCGGCCGCCAGGGCCGGGCGGATGACCTGGTCCAGATGCTGCGCGCGCGCGGCGAACATCAGCAGCAGCTCGGTGTCCGAGGCCATCGGTTCGTCGCTGGGCGCCAGCAGCAGTTCGCGGATGCGTTCGGCCAGCGGCGTGCCGCCCGGCTCGCGGGTCAGCAGCGTCTCGCGGCCCGCCGCGCGCAGGCGTTCGGCGAGGAATTCACGGTTGGTGGTCTTGCCGGCGCCTTCCGGGCCTTCCAGGGTAATGAACAGGCCGCTCACGGGGTTTCCTTGCTGAGGGGCGCCGGACTCGACCGGTAATCGGCACGACGCTTGAGCTGATACTGACGCACGGCGCGCAGATGTTCCTCCAGGGTCGCGGAGAACACATGACTGCCATCGCCACGCGCCACGAAATACAGGGTCTTGCCCGGTTCGGGCTGCAGCGCCGCGTGGATCGCCTCGCGCCCGACCATGGCGATCGGCGTCGGCGGCAGGCCGGAAATCGTGTAGGTGTTGTACGGCGTGGCCTCGCGCAGGTCGCTGCGACGAATCTTGCCGGCGTAGCGTTCGCCCATGCCGTAGATCACCGTGGGGTCGGTCTGCAGGCGCATGCGCTTTTCCAGGCGGCGGACGAATACGCCGGCGATCTGGCCGCGCTCGGCAGGCACGCCGGTTTCCTTCTCGATGATCGAAGCCATGATCAGCGCCTCGTATTCGTTCCTGTAGGGCAGCCCCGTGGCCCGCGCCTTCCACTCCTCGGCCAGCACCTGCCGCAGACGGCGGTTGGCCTGGATCAGCAGATCGATGTCGCGCATGCCGCGCACGAAACGATAGGTATCCGGGAAGAAACGCCCTTCCGGATGCATGCCCGGCTCGCCGACCCGGCGCATCAGCTCGGCGTCGTCGACGCCGGCAAGGGTCTGCTCCAGCTTGTCCTCGGCGCCCAGCGCGGCGCGCAGCTGGCGGATGTTCCAGCCTTCCACCAGGGTCAGGCTGTATTGCACCACCTTGCCGCTGACCCAGGCCTCGAACAGCTCATTGACCGTCATGCCCGGCTCCAGGCGGTACTCGCCACCATGCAGCGTCTGCCCGGCGCGGTTCAGCCGCCAGTGCAGGCGCAGCCACAGACCACCGTCCAGCAGCCCGTCGCGCTCCAGGCGATTGATCAGCCCGACCGGCGTGGAGCCGGCCGGCACGTCCAGCAGTCTGGCCTCATCGAGCTTCAGCGGTTGCTGCAGCGCCATGCGCTGCTGCCAGAAGGCGTAACCCAGTACAAGGACAACCAACAGCAGGCCGCCGACAAGCAGCCTCAACAATGTACGTATCACGTTCAACAATCCAGGAGGGTGCGGGCGATGCCCTGCAGTTTACGGGTGAGCGGCCCGGGCAGCCATACACGGGTCTCAAGACGGCGCACCGGCCAGACGCCATAGACACTGTTGCAGAGAAAGATTTCCTGCGCCGCCAGCAATTCGTCGAAGGCCAGGTCGCGGACCTCGCAGGCGATGCCCAGCGCGTGCGCCTCGTCCAGCAAGGCACCACGCATGACTCCGGCGACGCCGCAACGCGCCAAGGACGGGGTGAGCAGGCGGCCGTCGCTGACCAGAAACAGGTTGCTGAACACGCCTTCGATGGGCCGTCCCGCCTGGTCGCGCAGCAGACCTTCGGCGTAACGGGAATCCTGCCATTCGGCGCGCGCCAGCACCTGTTCGAGGCGGTTGAGGTGCTTGAGGCCAGCCAGGCGGGGCTGCTCGGCCAGGCGCAACGCGCAGGGGAACAGCTCGATGCCTTGCTCGGCATGCTCGGCAGGATAAATGGGCAAGGGGCTGGCCAGCAGCAGACGCCGTGGCCGTGCCTCGGCTGGCGGGGCATAACCACGCAGGCCATCGCCACGAGTGACGATCAGCTTGACCACCCCCTCGCCCAGCGCGGCGCAGAACGCCCGCAGCTCTTCGGTGATCAGCGTTTCATCGAAAGGAATACCCAGTCGGCCACAGCCCAGCCGCAGGCGTTGCAGGTGGGCCGTCAGCAGACTGGGCTGCCCTTGATGCACGGCGAGGGTCTCGAACAACCCATCGCCGTAAGCCAGGCCGCGGTCACTCAGCGGCAGGTCCGCAGCCGGGCGACCGTCGACCCAGCTCAGCATCAGCCGTTGAACCGGCGGAACACCAGCGAGCCGTTGGTGCCACCGAAGCCGAAGGAGTTGGACACCGCCACCTCGATCGGCATGGCACGGGCCTCGCCGGGCACGAAGTCCAGGTCACAGCCTTCGTCCGGGTTTTCCAGGTTGATGGTCGGCGGCGCCACCTGGTCGCGGATCGCCAGGATGCTGAAGATCGCCTCGACCGCGCCGGCGGCGCCCAGCAGGTGACCGGTCATCGACTTGGTGGAGGAGACCGCCAGACGGTAGGCATGCTCCCCGAACACCGACTTGACCGCCGACGCTTCCGCCAGGTCACCGGCCGACGTGGAGGTGCCGTGGGCGTTGATGTACTGCACCTGGTCCGGATTCAGGCCGGCGTCGCGCAGGGCGTTGGCCATGCAGCGGGCCGCACCGGCGCCGTTCTCCGGCGGAGCGGTCATGTGGTAGGCGTCGCCACTCATGCCGAAGCCGACCAGCTCGGCATAAATGGTGGCGCCGCGTGCCTTGGCATGCTCCAGCTCTTCCAGCACCACCGCGCCGGCACCGTCGGACAGCACGAAGCCGTCGCGATCCTTGTCCCAGGGGCGGCTGGCGCGGGTCGGATCGTCATTGCGGGTGGAAAGCGCGCGGGCCGCGCCGAAACCACCCAGGCCCAGGCCGCAGGCGGCCATTTCCGAACCGCCGGCGATCATCACGTCGGCCTCGCCATAGGCGATGTTGCGCGCCGCCATGCCGATGCTGTGGGTACCGGTGGTGCAAGCGGTAGTCACCGCGTAGTTCGGCCCCTGGATACCCAAGTGAATGGACAGGAAGCCGGACACCATGTTGATGATCGAACCGGGCACGAAGAACGGCGAAATGCGCCGCGGTCCCTGCTCGAACAGCGACTTGCAGTTGTTCTCGATGTTGGTCAGGCCGCCGATGCCGGAGCCCATGACCACGCCGATGCGCTCTCGGTTGGCATCGGTGATTTCCAGTCCGGAATGTCGTACTGCCTGGAAGCTGGCGGCCAGGCCGTACTGAATGAACAGATCGAGCTTGCGCGCTTCCTTGGCGGGCAGGTACTGCTCGACATCGAAACCCTTCACCGAGCCGCCGAAGCGGGTGGAGAAGGCGGAAACGTCCATGTGCTCAAGCGGACCGATGCCGCTGCGGCCAGCCAGAACACCTTCCCAGCTGCTCGGCACATCGGTACCCAGCGGCGAAAGCATACCCATCCCGGTGACCACGACACGTCTACGCGACACTGTTTTGTCCTCTTGTTCACTAACGGAAAGGCCGCAGCGATTCGCTCGGCCATCCTCCCGACGACAGGACGGGAGGTGTGACGGGTTTCTCCCCGCCACAAGAAAAAGCCGCACGCCCGTGAGGTTGTGCGGCTTCTCTCGCCTCGAAAGCGTTCGATTACTTACTGCGCGTGGGCATTGATGTAATCGATGGCTTCCTGGACAGTGGTGATCTTCTCAGCTTGCTCGTCCGGGATCTCGGTCTCGAATTCTTCTTCGAGAGCCATCACCAGCTCAACGGTGTCAAGAGAGTCGGCACCCAGGTCTTCGACGAAGGAAGCGCTGTTGGTGACTTCTTCTTCCTTGACGCCCAGTTGCTCGGCAACGATTTTCTTGACGCGTTCTTCGATGGTGCTCATACCTTGTTTTCACTCCTAATGGACAAATCCAGGCAGCTGGACTGCCGGTAAGTGTATAGAAAGGGTTTTTCACATTTCAAGCCGGAACATCCCGGCTTGATCGCTTGCAATTCCGTACCCGACCATTTCGACATGAATTCGGATAGCCCTTCTGACAACGGTCTACCCGTCGAGGTCACATTTTCACATTACATATACATGCCGCCATTGACCGGAATCGTTGCACCGGTCACGTAAGCAGCACCGTCGGAGGCCAGGAAACCGACCACCTTGGCAATTTCCTCGGCCTGCCCCAGGCGCGCCAGGGGAATCTGGGTCAACAAGGCCTCGCGCTGCGCATCGGGCAGCTCGCGGGTCATGTCGGTATCGATGAAGCCCGGAGCCACGGTGTTGACCGTGATATTGCGCGAGCCGACTTCACGGGCCAGCGCACGGCTGAAACCCTCCACGCCAGCCTTGGCCGCCGCGTAGTTGCTCTGCCCGGCGTTGCCCATGGCACCGACCACCGAACCGACGTTGATGATACGACCCCAGCGTGCCTTGGTCATGCCGCGCAGCACCGCCTTGGACAGACGGTAGAGGCTGTTCAGGTTGGTGTTGATGACGTCGAACCACTCGTCGTCCTTCATCCGCAGCATCAGGTTGTCACGGGTGATACCGGCGTTGTTCACCAGGATCGCCAGTTGACCGTGCTGTTCCTGGACCTGCGCCAGCGCTGCGGCGACGGACTCGTCGTTGCTCACGTCGAGCACCAGACCACCACCCTGGAGGCCATTGCTCTTCAGGGTTTCGGCGATGCGCTCGGCGCCGGCGGCGGAAGTGGCGGTGCCCACCACCACGGCGCCCTGACGACCCAGCTCGAGGGCGATGGCCTGACCGATACCACGGCTGGCGCCGGTGACCAGAGCAACCTTACCTTGCAAACTCATTGAAACGTTCTCCTTGATCAAGCCAGGGCGGCGCGGGTGGCCGCGAAGGCTTCGGGGGTATCCAGGCTGTAGGTATCCACACCCTTCACGCAACGCTTGTTGAGGCCGGAGAGTACCTTGCCGGGTCCGCACTCCACCAGCGCGGTGACGCCGCAGGCACCCAGGCGCTGCATCGACTCGACCCAGCGCACCGGGCTGTACAGCTGTGCCAGCAGGTCGCGCTTGAGAGTGTCCAGATCATTGACCACATCGGCGCTGACGTTCTGCACCAGGGGGATCTGCGGTGCCTGCCAGTCCAAGGCGGCGATGGCTTCGGCGAAACGCTCGGCCGCCGGACGCATCAGGTCGCAATGCGACGGCACACTGACCGGCAGCGGCATGGCGCGCTTGGCGCCCTTGGCCTTGCACACCTCGACGGCACGCGCCACCGCGGCGGCGCCACCAGCAATGACCACCTGGCCAGGGGCATTGAAGTTCACCGCACTGACCACTTCGCCTTGGGCCGCTTCGGCGCAGGCGGCGCGCACGTCGTCATCCTCCAGGCCGAGAATCGCAGCCATGCCGCCCTGCCCGGCCGGCACGGCCTGCTGCATCAGCTGGCCACGCAGCTCCACGAGCTTGACGGCAGCGGCGAACGGCAGGCTGCCGGCGGCGACCAGCGCCGAGTACTCGCCCAGGCTGTGGCCGGCGACATAGGCCGGACGCGCGCCGTTCTCGGCCAGCCACAGGCGCCACAGCGCCACGGAGGCGGTGAGGATCGCCGGCTGGGTCTTGTCGGTCTGGTTCAGTTGCTCTTCGGGGCCATTCTGGGTCAGCGCCCAGAGGTCATAACCCAGCGCCTCGGAAGCCTCGGCGAACGTATCAAGCACCAGGCGCTGTTGCGCGCCGATCTCACCCAGCATGCCGAGCGATTGCGAACCCTGACCGGGGAAGACGAATGCGGAGATTACGGACATGGAAAAAATCCTTGATGTCTTCGTCGAAACCATTGCGCCCGACTGTTGGGCGCAACGAATTGAGGATTGGATGACAGCCCGCGACGGCCAGTCACATCCCGCGCGACAACCTATAACAGCAGGTCTTCGAGACGCCCGTGCAGGCGCTGGGGGAGATTTTCGCGGATTTCCGCCGAAGCGCGACGAATGGCGCTCTGGAAACCTTCCTCCGCCGCGCCGCCGTGACTCTTGATCACGATGCCTTGCAGGCCGAGAAAGCTGGCGCCGTTGTGGGCCGCCGGCCGCAGCTCCTGGCGCAGGGAACGCAACAGGGGCAACGCCAGCAGGCCGACCAGGCGCGCCGGCAGACTGCGCTCGAACAGGCCGCGAATGCGCTCGGCCACCATCTCGGCGAGCCCTTCGCTGGATTTGAGCAGGATGTTGCCGACGAAACCGTCGCACACCACCACATCGGCCTCGCCGCGATACAGGCCGTCGCCTTCGATGTAGCCGATGAAATTGATCGCCCGCGCCTCGCGCAACAGGCTCGCCGCCAGCTTGACCTGCTGATTGCCCTTGATGTCCTCGGCGCCCACGTTCAGCAGCGCCACGCGCGGCCGGCGCACCCCCAGCGCCTCGGCCGCCACCGACCCCATGACGGCGAACTGGTAGAGGTGCTCGGCACCGCAGTCGACATTCGCACCCAGATCGAGCAGATAACAGCTACCGATGCGGGTCGGCAGCGCCGCCATCATGGCCGGCCGGTCGACACCCGGCAGGGTCTTGAGCACATAGCGGGACAGCGCCATCAGCGCACCGGTATTGCCGGCACTCACGCAGGCGCGGGCCCGACCGTCACGCACCATTTCCAGCGCCACGCGCATGGACGCATCAGGCTTGCCGCGCAACGCCTGGGATGGGCGTTCCTGCATGCCGATGACCTGGGACGCGTGAACGATGTGCAGCCGGGAACGATCCACGCCGGGATGGCGCGAGAGGATCTTTTCGAGGAGAGGTGCCTGACCGACGAGGGCCAGCCTGAGAAGGGGATTTTCCGCCAGGCAAGCCAGACTGGCAGGAACAACGCAGTGGGGACCGAAGTCCCCACCCATTGCATCGATGGCGATGATCGAAGCGGACAAGGATTACTCGGCGGAGTCCTTGTCGATCACCTTGCGACCACGGTAGAAGCCTTCCGGCGATACGTGGTGGCGCAGGTGGACTTCACCGGTGCTCTTTTCGACGGACAGAGCGTTGGGCTCCAGAGCGTCGTGGGAGCGGCGCATGTCGCGTGCCGAACGGGATTTTTTGTTCTGCTGAACAGCCATAACTGATTAACTCCTAAACGTTTGGGTCGCGCTTTAACTGCGCCAGTACGCTGAACGGGTTGGGCCGCGAAACTTCGTCCTCGCTCGGCTCGGGATCATCTTGACCCGCCGGTTGCTGACAGACGCTGGAATCGTGGACCGGAACGATCGGCAAGGCCAGCAACAGCTCATCCTCGACCAGTGTCAGCAAATCCAGAGGGTCCTCCCCCACCTCCAGCGCGTCGTAACCTTTCGGCACGACCTGTTCGCTACCTTCCGGGACCACAGCGTAGTGATACTCGCCATGGATCGGCAGAGCGGCAACGTCCAGACAGCGCTGGCATACCATCTTGGCCTCGACGCTGAACTCGCCATGAATGACGACCGCGCGGCGCTCGTCCCGCTCGAAGCTCAGCTTCGCGCGTACCGTACCGGCATGGTCGACCATCTGCTCGGCCAGCCGCGGCAGGGAAGCCAAGGGAATTTCGCCCTCGAGCACTGCGCCGCGGTCAGCCAGCTTGCGTGGATCAACGTGAGGTGGAATCGGCCCATTCAACATAGGCGCGAGATTCTAGGGAGCTAACTCCCCCCTGTCAAAGGAAATTCCTGCCTGTGCGCCGGGCTGACACGGGCTTAGAATCCGCGCCCGGAATACCTATAAAAGGAAGCGTGCATGCCACCGATTCTGCTTGCCTCCGGCTCAGTCTACCGACGCGAATTGCTGGCTCGTCTGCGCCTGCCTTTCGACTACGCCGCGCCCGAGATCGACGAATCACCCCGACCCAACGAAAGTGGCACCGCCCTGGCCAGCCGCCTGGCGCAGCAGAAGGCGCAAGCCCTGGCCAGCCGCTACCCGGAGCACCTGATCATCGGTTCCGATCAGGTGGCGGTACTGGACGAGCAACTGATCGGCAAGCCCGGCACCTTCGAGCGCGCCCGCGAACAGTTGCGCGCCGCCAGCGGGCGCAGCGTCAGCTTCCTGACCGGCCTGTGCCTGCACAACGCGCGCAGCGGACGCAGCCAGGTGGACTGCATCCCCTTCACCGTGCATTTCCGCGAACTGGACGATGCGCGCATCGAGCGCTACCTGCGCGCCGAGCAGCCCTACGACTGCGCCGGCAGCTTCAAGTGCGAGGCACTGGGCATCAGCCTGTTTCGGCGCACCGAAGGGGACGACATCACCAGTCTGGTCGGCCTGCCGCTGATCCGTCTGGTGGACATGCTGGAGGCGGAGGGTATCCAGATACCCTGACCGCCCTGCCCGCTCAGCGCAGGCCCGGCCCCTGCAGACCCAGCCACAGGGAAAGATGCGCCGCCACGCCGGCACCCAGCTTCTTGGCGAAGCGGTCCAGCGCCGTGTCCTTGCGGGTGAAATCGACGATACGCTCCTCACCGATGACGTCGCGGGCCACCTGACTGCTGCTGGCCAGGCCATCCACCAGGCCCAGCTCCAGCGCCTGCTCACCGGACCACACCAGACCCGAGAACAGCTCCGGATGCTGGGCATCCTTCAGACGCTCACCCCGCCCCTTGCGCACACTGTCGATGAACTGGCGATGCGTGGTCTGCAGCACCGACTTCCAGAACTCGGCCTCGTCGGCACGCGGCGGCGAGAAGGGATCCAGGAAGGCCTTGTGCTCACCCGACGTGTAGAGGCGGCGATCGACGCCGAGCTTTTCCATGGCGCCGACGAAGCCGAAGCCGGCGGCCGTCACGCCGATCGACCCCACCAGACTGGCCTTGTCGGCATAGATGGCGTCCGCGGCGCTGGCGATGTAGTAGGCACCCGAAGCACCCAGATCGGTGATCACGGCGTAGACCCGCGTTTGCGGATGCTCGGCCCGCAGGCGACGGATCTCGTCATAGATGTAGCCGGACTGCACCGGGCTGCCGCCGGGACTGTTGATGCGCAGCACGATGCCACGCGTCCCGGCATCCTTGAAGGCCGCCCGCAGGCTGCCGACGATGTTGTCGGCGCTGGCATTTTCCTCATCGGCAATCATGCCGCGCACCTCGATCAGCGCGGTGTGCGAACCACCCGCCGAGGTGACGCCGCGCTCATCCTTCCAGGGCGCGAACAACACCAGTGCGCCGAACAGGTAGGCAAAGGTGAGCAGCTTGAAGAAGATGCCCCAGCGCCGCGCCCGCCTCTGCTCCTGCACACCGGCCAGCACGGCCTTTTCCAGCAACTTCCAGCTCTTGTCCTCGCCCTTGTCCTCGGGCGCCTTCCACTCGTCAGCCATCACACACCCTCAAGTGAGCACCGCCGCGTCACTGGCATCAGCCAGTGACGCAGCTCGGCGAATTCCATGATTTCCAGACACGGCGCGAACGGCCGCAGGCGCTCGAGCGACTGCGCACCGTAGCCGACCGCCACCGCATCCATCTGCGCGTTACGCGCCATCAGCAGATCGAAGGTCGCATCACCGATCATCAGCGCACGGTCGGCAGCGACCCCGCAGCGGGCCAGAATCTCGTGCAGCATGCGCGGATCGGGCTTGCTGGCGGTTTCATCGGCGCAGCGGGTGATTTCGAAATAATCCTGCCAAGCATGCCCCGCCAGGGCACGCTGCAGACCGCGCCGGCTCTTGCCGGTGGCCACCGCCAGGCGATAGCCGGCAGCGCGCAGCGCTTCCAGCCCCTCGACAACCCCAGGAAACAGCGGCGGCGGCGTGGTGTCCAGCGTCAGGTAATGATCCGCATAAGCCAGCCGGAAACGCTCGGCCAATCCGGAGTCCAGCTCCGGGTACAGCGCCGCGATGGCCTCGGGAAGACCCAGACCGATGATGCCGCGAATCTGCGCCTCATCCGGCGGATGCAGGTCAAACCGATCGGCGGCCGCTAGCACCGACTCGACGATGCGCGCCACCGAATCGGCCAGCGTGCCATCCCAGTCGAAGACCAGCAGCTGGTAATCAGGCACCCAGCCGCTCCAGGGTCTGCGCCCACATCTGATCCACCGGCGCCTCCAGGGTCAGCGTGGCGCCATCGGGAAGCGTAACGGTCAGCGCGTGGGCATGCAGGAACAGGCGCTTGCCGCCCAGCTCGCGAATCTCCCGGGTGAATTCCTCATCGCCGTACTTGGCGTCACCGGCAATCGCATGCCCGGCATGCCGGGCATGCACGCGGATCTGGTGGGTCCGCCCGGTGATCGGACTGGCTTCGACCAGGGTGGCGAACTCGCCGAAGCGCCGTACCACGCGAAACTCGGTGAGCGCGTCCTTGCCCTCGTCATTGACCTCGACCATGCGTTCGCCCGAGCGCAGGTTGTTCTTCAGCAGGGGCGCACTGACCTTCTTCTTGGAAGTCGGCCAGTTGCCGCGCACCAGCGCTAGGTAACGCTTGTCGACCCCGTCGCCGCGCAGCGCCTCGTGCAGATGACGCAGCATGCTGCGCTTCTTGGCGATCATCAGCAGCCCCGAGGTGTCGCGGTCCAGCCGGTGCACCAGTTCGAGATCCCGGCAGTCAGGGCGCAACTGACGAAACGCCTCGATGACGCCATAGGACAGGCCGCTGCCGCCATGCACGGCGATGCCGGTGGGCTTGTTGATCACCAGCAGCGCCTTGTCTTCGTAGACGATGGAGGCTTCCAGCCGCTCCAGCAGCCCCTGCGCCAGCGGCGCCGGCTCGTCGCGCTCGGCCAGACGCAGCGGCGGCACGCGCACCATATCGCCGGCCTGCAGCTTGTATTCGGGCTTGATGCGCCCTTTGTTCACACGCACCTCTCCCTTGCGCAGGATGCGATAGATCAGCGTCTTGGGGACGCCTTTCAATTGCGTTCGCAGGAAGTTGTCGATGCGCTGGCCGGCCAGTTCCGGCGCGACTTCCAGCATCTGCACGCCAGAGGTCGGGGAGGGAGTCGTATTCATGGGGCGGCATCATAACAATTTTGATGGAATTGAAGCACTTATTAAGAGCTGCTATAGTCGCGAACGCCGCCAAAAGCGGCCGAGTCACGAGCGATGCAAGAAAGCCGCTCCACTCAGGCAACCACATTCGGGACGTCAGGCCGTCCACCGGGCATGCGCAGAAGCATACGCGCCCGGGAACCCAAGCCTCGAACCCATGACGCGCGACCAGAACGACTGGACGCGATAATGACAACCCGCTACGGAATGAGTAAGCGGCACCCGATTTTCAAGGATCGTGTAGGGTGGAGATGCACAACCTCCGGACTGTGTAGCATCAGGCTTCTACAGACGCTTCCCGTCCACATCCGCTGGTTGATTCCTCCTCCTGATTCAGTGCTTCTGCATGCCAGTTGTAGCAGGAGACGTTCGTCGCGAGCCCGGTCCGTTTGATCGGCACTCGCTTGACAATGCAGCGGCCGTGCCGCTGTTGGACGCACCCGACACCGACCGTGAGAGTCGTGTATGCCGCTTGCCGTTTCCGCAGCCCGGAAACCAACGGTACAACATGAAAAGAATGCTGATTAACGCGACCCAACCCGAAGAGTTGCGCGTCGCACTGGTCGATGGCCAGCGCCTGTTCGACCTGGACATCGAGTCCGGGGCCCGTGAACAGAAGAAGGCCAACATCTACAAGGGCCGCATTACCCGCGTCGAACCCAGCCTGGAAGCCGCCTTCGTCGACTTCGGCGCCGAGCGCCATGGCTTCCTGCCCCTCAAGGAAATCTCCCGCGAATACTTCTCCAAGGCGCCCGAAGGCGGCCGCGTCAACATCAAGGACGTGCTGCGCGAAGGCCAGGAAGTCATCGTCCAGGTCGAGAAGGAAGAACGCGGCAACAAGGGTGCGGCCCTGACCACCTTCATCAGCCTGGCCGGTCGCTACCTGGTGCTGATGCCCAACAACCCGCGCGCCGGTGGTATCTCCCGCCGCATCGAAGGCGAAGAGCGCAACGAACTGCGTGAAGCGCTGAACGGCCTGGACGCACCGGCCGACATGGGCCTGATCGTGCGCACCGCCGGCCTGGGCCGCTCCAGCGAAGAACTGCAGTGGGACCTGGACTACCTGATCCAGCTGTGGACCGCCATCAAGGACGCCTCCCAGGACCGCCCTGCCCCGTTCCTGATCTACCAGGAATCCAACGTCATCATCCGCGCCATCCGCGACTACCTGCGCCAGGACATCGGCGAAGTGCTGATCGACAGCGTGGAAGCCCAGGAAGAAGCCCTCGCCTTCATCCAGCAGGTGATGCCGCAGTACGCCAGCAAGATCAAGCTGTACCAGGACAGCGTGCCGCTGTTCAACCGCTTCCAGATCGAAAGCCAGATCGAGACCGCCTTCCAGCGCGAAGTGAAGCTGCCCTCCGGCGGTTCCATCGTTATCGACCCGACCGAAGCACTGGTGTCCATCGACATCAACTCGGCGCGCGCCACCAAGGGCGGCGACATCGAGGAAACCGCGCTGCAGACCAACCTGGAAGCGGCCGAGGAAATCGCCCGCCAGCTGCGTCTGCGCGACATCGGCGGCCTGATCGTCATCGACTTCATCGACATGACCCCGGCGAAGAATCAGCGCGCCGTGGAAGACAAGGTCCGCGAAGCCCTGGAAGCCGACCGCGCCCGTGTGCAGATCGGTCGCATCTCGCGCTTCGGCCTGCTGGAGATGTCCCGTCAGCGCCTGCGCCCGTCGCTGGGCGAAACCAGCGGCATCGTCTGCCCGCGTTGCAACGGCCAGGGCATCATCCGCGACGTGGAATCCCTGTCGCTGGCCATCCTGCGCCTGATCGAGGAAGAAGCCCTCAAGGACCGCACCGCCGAAGTCCGCGCCCGCGTGCCCTTCCAGGTTGCCGCCTTCCTGCTCAACGAGAAGCGCAACGCCATCACCAAGATCGAGCTGCGTACCCGCACCCGCATCTACATCCTGCCGGACGCCCACCTGGACACCCCGCACTTCGAAGTGCAGCGCCTGCGCGACGACAGCCCCGAGCTGATCGCCGGTCACTCCAGCTACGAGATGGCGCCGAGCGAAAACGAGGACGTCCAGCCGGTCAGCGCCACCCGCACCCTGGTTCGCCAGGAAGCCGCGGTGAAGACCGTCACCCACGAGCGTCCGGCCCCCGCCCCGGCAGCCGCGCCCTCCGCCCCGGCTGCTCAGCCCGCCCCGGTGGCGCCCACCATGCCGGCACCCAGCCTGTTCAAAGGCTTGGTGAAGTCCCTGGTCGGCCTGTTCGCCAGCAAGGAAGAAACCGCCAAGCCGGCGGAAAAGACCAGCCGCGAGCCTGCCGCACGTGGCAGCGAGGAGCGCCGCAACGGTCGCCAGCAGAACCGTCGCCGCGACGGTCGTCGTGACGAGGAGCGCAAGCCCCGTGGTGAGCGGGAAGAGCGCCAGCCGCGTGAAGCGCGTGAAACCCGCGAAGCGCGCGATGGCCAGGACAGCCGCCGTCAGCAGCCGCGCGTCGAGCGCGAGCGCCAACCCCGCGAAGCGCGTGAGGAGCGCCAGCCCCGTGAAGAACGCCAGCCGCGCGAAGAGCGTCAGCCCCGCGAGGCGCAAGCGCAGCAGGCTCCGGAAGCCCGTCGCGAACGCGCCGAGCGTCCGCCGCGTGAAGACCGCCCGCAACGTGAGGAGCGCAAGCCGCGTCCCGAGCCGGTTGAGGCTGTCGAGGAAGAGCTGCTGAACAACGAGGACGGCCAGGATCTGGAACAGGAAGGTGGCGACCATGAGCGTCCCCGTCGCCGTTCCCGTGGCCAGCGTCGCCGCAGCAACCGCCGCGAGCGCCAGCAGGAAGCGGGTCTGCTGCCGGATGAAAGCAGCGAAGAAACCCAGGTCGAGCCGAGCGCCGGCAGCCTGATCGCCGCCAGCGCGGTTGCCGCGAGCCTGGCCAGCGAGGCCGTGGAAACCGCGCCCGCCACGCAGGCCGAGGAAGCGCCGCAGGCGTCCGCCGAGCCGGCTGAAGTGCCGGTAGCAGTGGAAGTGGAAGCTCCGGCTCCGGTCGTCGAAGCCGCAGCCCCTGCGCCGGTCGAGCCGACTTTCAGTGCGCCGGTCGAGCAGCCCGCAGCCATCGTCGAGGCACCAGCCCCGGCAGCCACCCCGGCGCCGGCAGCCGTTCAGCCCGCCGGCGGTCGCGCCTCCAACGATCCGCGCGAAGTGCGTCGTCGCCAGCAGGAAGCCGAGCGCCTGGCCCGCGAAGCCGCAGCACAGCCGGTCGTCGAGGCCACTCCGGTCGTGACTCCCAGCGAACAGCCGCAGGAAGAGACCCGCAACCTGGAAGCCGTGGCGCAGGAAGCCGAAGGCAAGGACGAGACCGCCGTTCAGGTCGAGGCCGACAGCCAGGCCGAGCAGCCGGCTCGTGATGAAGAAGAGCAGACCAAGCTGCCCTCGTAATCACGCCCGCTGAAACGAAAAAGGGGATGCCGAAAGGCATCCCCTTTTTTGTTGCTGCACCATCCACCACCTGTAGGAGCGGCTTCAGCCGCGATGCCTTTTTGCAGCCCCACCCAGAAGCTCGCGAATGAAGTCGCTCCTACAGCTTACTCAGCCCGCTTCAGCGCGGACGATCACCAGACGTTGGGCTCGATCTCCAGCTCGACATCGAAGCGGTCGGCAATATCCGCCTGGACACGCCGCGCCAGGGCCAACAGCTCGCCGCCAGTCGCCTGGCCGTGGTTGACCAGCACCAGCGCCTGCTTGTCATGCACGCCGGCATCGCCGTCACGAAAGCCCTTCCAGCCCGCCTGCTCGATCAGCCAGCCGGCAGCCAGCTTTACCACACCTTCATCGGCCGGATACGCCACCAGCCCGGGATACTGCTCACGCAAGCGTGCCGCCTGTTCGGCAGGGACCAGCGGATTCTTGAAGAAGCTGCCCGCGTTTCCGAGCACCGCCGGATCGGGCAGTTTCTCACTGCGGATCGCACAGACCGCGCGACTGACCTCCCGCGGCGTCGGCGCCGCGCAGCCCTGCGCGGCCAGTTGCTGACGCAACGGCCCGTAGTCCAGCCGCAGCTCGGTATGCCGACGCAGGTTGAAACGCACGCGCAGGATCAGCCAGCGCCCGGTCTGGCGCTTGAACAGGCTGTCGCGATAGCCGAAGGCGCAGTCCGTCAGCGAGAAATCGCGCAGCTCGCCGCTCTGGCGGTCCAGCGCGGTCAGGCCGGCAAACACATCCTTGATCTCCACCCCGTAGGCACCGATGTTCTGCATCGGCGCGGCGCCCACGGTGCCGGGGATCAGGCTGAGGTTCTCCAGGCCGCCCAGGTCCTGCTCCAGCGTCCAGAGCACGAAGGGGTGCCAGGGCTCGCCCGCCTCGGCCTCGACCAGGACGGTCTCGCCGTCATCGCTCAGCACCCGCCTGCCCAGCAGCGCCATGCGCAGCACCAGGGCGTTCTGGTCGCCGGTCAGCAGCAGGTTGCTGCCGCCGCCGATCGGGCGCAGCGGCCAGCCGTTGCGCGCAGCCAGCGCCAGCGCCTCGCGCACCTCGGCTTCGTC
>NZ_DATJCS010000026.1:0-29992 GCF_035497915.1 Pseudomonas sp. | reverse complement strand
TCCTCGTTTTCCTGACCCTGGCGCTGGTCCTGACCGGGTGTGGCAACCGCAGCATCGGCAACAAGATCGACGACCAGTTCCTCGAGCCCAAGGTCCTCTCACGGATCCTCAACGCCCACCCGGACCTGGCCGCCCCCACCTCGCGGGTGGTGGTCACGGCCTACAACGGCGTCATCCTGCTCGCCGGCCAGACGCCGCGCACCGAGCTGCGTGACCAGGCCGAGCAGGCCGCCCGCCTGGTAGTCGGGGTCAAGAAGGTGCACAACGAGCTGACGGTCCAGCAGCCGGCATCGGCGCTGGCCCGCAGCAACGACTCCCTGCTGACCACCCGCATCAAGACCAGCATGCTGGTGGCCAACAACCTGTCCAGCAGCCATATCAAGGTGATCACCGAGAATGGCATCGTCTATCTGATGGGTATCGTCAATCGGGAACAGGCCAATCGGGCCACCGAGGTCGCGCAGAACGTCTCCGGCGTACAGCGCATCGTGAGGCTGTTCCAGTACACCGACTGAGCGTCTGGCTCACCCCATAAGAAAAGGGCGCCTCTGGCGCCCTTTTCATCTTCTACACAGTTCACTTCACCACTTTCAGGCTGGGTCGTCCGCCGGGACGCGGGGTTTCCGGCGGCGGCAAATCGTCGTCCTCTTCGGCCACTTCGCCGAGCGCTTCCGGGGCTTCCAGCTCGAACACCATGCCCTGGCCGTTCTCGCGAGCATAGATGGCGAGTACCGAGCCGATGGGCAGGTAGAGGCTGTGGGCCACACCACCGAAGCGACTCTCGAAGCTGATGCCCTCGTTGTCCATGTGCAGATGACGCACCGCGCCGGGCGACGCGTTGAGGACGATCTGCCCGTCCTGGGCGTAACCGGCGGGCACCCGCACCTGGGGATATTCGGCGTCCACCAGTAGATGCGGGGTGCAGTCGTTGTCCACGATCCATTCGTAGAGGGCGCGCAGCAGATAAGGACGGCTGGATTTCATGCGAAATGGCTCCTGGCGAAATCAGCGCATGTCGCGCTCTTGGGAGGAAAGGCTGGCCTGGAACGCGGGACGCGCGAAAGACCGCTCCATGTAGTCAAGCAGGGGTTTCGCCGCGCGCGACAATTCCACGCCCAGCAGCGGCAGGCGCCAGAGCACCGGCAGCAGGCAGCAGTCCGCCAGCGTGGCCTCGTCGCTCAGGAAGAACGGCTTGCCGGCGAATACCGGCGCGCTATCGGTCAGACTCTCACCCAGCGTCTGGCGCGCCCGCTCCCGGACTTCACCATCCTGACGCGGATCGAGAATCGTATCCGCCTTGGCGCACCAGTCGCGCTGGATACGATGCATCAGCAGACGGACATTGGCCCGCGCCAGGGGATAGGTGGGCAGCAGCGCCGGATGGGGGTAGCGCTCCTCGAGGTATTCGAGCAGCACCGTCGGTTCGAACAGCGCCAGATCGCGGTCCACCAGCGTGGGAACCTCGCCGTAGGGGTTGGCCTCCAGCAGTTCAGCGGGCCGGACGCCGGCGGGAACATCGATGATCTGAGCGGCGACGCTCTTCTCGGCCAGCACCAGGCGAACCCGATGACTGTAATGATCGGCGGGATCGGAAAAGCAGGCCAGACGATTGACGGCCATGGCGCCCCTCCTGAAATTGAAATTCGATAAACGGAAAAAAGCGCGCGCGCCCTGGGGCGCGCGCGCTTTCGATCAGATCAGCGAGTGATCAGTGGACGTCCTTCCAGTACTCACGCTTGAGCAGGTAGGCCACCACGAAGAAGAACACCAAGAACAGCAGCACGTAGGTGCCGATGCGCTGGCTTTCCAGCTTGACCGGGTTGGCCGAGTAGGCCAGGAAGGTCACCAGGTTCTTCACGGTCTCGTCGAACTCGGCCTCGGTCTGCTTGGCAGTGCCGGGGACGATGGTCAACTGATCGCAGGCTTCTTCGGTGACCGGGGTGCCGGTCAGCGGATCGAAGACCTTCTTGCCGTTCTCCACCACCTGCACCTGCTTGCAGCCAATCACTTGGCGGCCCTGCAGATCGGACAGCACGTTGGGCATGCCCACGTTCGGGAAGACCACGTTGTTGGCGCCCAGCGGACGCTTGGGATCTTCATAGAAGGTGCGCAGGTAGGTGTACAGCCAGTCGGTGCCACGCACGCGTGCCACCAGGGTCAGATCCGGCGGAGCGGCGCCGAACCAGACCTTGGCGTCAGCCGGCTGCATGCCGATCTTCATGTGTTCGCCGATCTTGGCGCCGGAGAACACGACGTTGTCCATCATCACGTCAGCTGGAATGCCCAGGTCGTTGGCGACGCGCTCGTAGCGCTGGAACTTGGCGCTATGGCAGCCCATGCAGTAGTTGGTGAAGGTTTTCAGACCGTCCTGCAGCGCCGCCTTGTCGGTCAGATCGATATCGACCTTGTCCAGCGGAGCCTCCGTGCCTGCCGCCATGGCAGTCAGCGGCAGTACGGAAAACATCAGTGCAGCGAAGAGCTTTTTCATCAGCCAGTCACCCTTTCCGGAACGGGTTTGGTCTTCTCCATGCGCGTGTAGAACGGCATCAGGAGGAAGTAGGCGAAATACAGCACGGTGCAGATTCGCGCCAGCAGGGTGCGGCCGTCGGTCGGAGAGAGCACGCCCAGCACGCCCAGGATCACGAAGCTGACACAGAACACCACCAGCCAGATCTTGCTCAGCCAGCCCTTGTAGCGCATGGACTTGACCGGGCTACGGTCCAGCCACGGCAGCACGAACAGCACGGCAATGGCTGCACCCATGGCAATCACGCCCATCAGCTTGTCCGGAACGGCGCGCAGGATGGCGTAGAAGGGGGTGAAGTACCAGACCGGAGCAATGTGTGCCGGGGTCTTCAGCGGGTTGGCCTCTTCGAAGTTGGGCTTCTCGAGGAAGTAGCCGCCCATTTCCGGGAAGAAGAACACCACGGCGCAGAACACGAACAGGAAGACCACCACGCCGACGATGTCCTTGACGGTGTAGTAGGGATGGAACGGGATGCCATCCAGCGGAACGCCATTCTCGTCCTTGGTCTTCTTGATATCGACGCCGTCCGGGTTGTTGGAACCCACTTCGTGCAGCGCCAGGATGTGCAGCACGACCAGGCCCAGCAGGACGATCGGCAGCGCGATCACGTGCAGCGCGAAAAAGCGGTTCAGGGTGATGCCGGAGATCAGGTAGTCACCGCGGATCCACTCGGTCAGATCGGCACCGATCACCGGGATGGCACCGAACAGCGAGATGATCACCTGGGCGCCCCAGTAGGACATCTGGCCCCAGGGCAGCAGGTAGCCCATGAAGGCTTCGGCCATCAGCGCCAGGTAGATCAGCATGCCGAAGATCCACACCAGCTCACGCGGCTTCTGGTAGGAACCGTAGAGCAGGCCGCGGAACATGTGCAGGTACACCACCACGAAGAACGCCGAAGCGCCGGTGGAGTGCAGGTAGCGCAGGATCCAACCGTACTCCACGTCGCGCATGATGTACTCGACGGAGGCGAAGGCCTCTTCGGCGCTCGGGGTGAAGCTCATGGTCAGCCAGACGCCGGTCAGGATTTGGTTGACCAGCACCAGCAGCGCCAGGGAGCCGAAGAAATAGAAGAAGTTGAAGTTCTTCGGGGCGTAGTACTTGGACAGATGGTCTTCCCACATCTTGGTGGCGGGGAAGCGGGCATCGACCCATTCCATGAATTTGCTCATCAGGCGTTCTCCTGGTCCACACCGATGACGATGACGTCATCCGACTCGTACGAATGCGGCGGCACCGGCAGGTTCAAGGGAGCGGGCTGCGACTTGTAGACGCGACCGGCCAGGTCGTACTTGGAACCGTGGCACGGGCAAAAATAGCCACCCATCCAATCGGCGCCCAGGTCGGCCGGGGCCACTTCGGGACGGAACGACGGAGCGCAACCCAGGTGGGTGCACAGGCCGACCACGACCAGAATCTCCGGCTTGATGGCGCGGTGCTTCGGGTCCACATAGGTCGGCTGTTCGGACGCCTGCGAAGCCGGGTCGGCCACGGTGCCTTCCAGACCTGTCAGGTTGTTCAGGGTTTCCTCGGTGCGGCGCAGGATAAACACGGGCTGGCCACGCCATTCGGCTACCATCTGCTGACCCGGCTCGATCTTGCCGATATTTACCTTCACCGGTGCACCAGCGGCCTTGGCCTTAGCGCTCGGGAACCACGATCCCACGAACGGGACCGCCGCCCCCACCGCTCCAGCCGCACCCACCACAGAGGTGGCTGCGACGAGGAAGCGACGCCGGCCAGCATTCACGCCGTCATTGCTCATTCAGTCGTCTCCCATCAGCTTTGCGACCCGGTTCGGCCGGGTCTTGAAGTAAATTTTCAAGGACGAGCCCGAAAAATTTGCTGAATGTTAAAGAAAAGCCCCCTTGCTGGCAAGGTAACAGCCCGGGCAAAACCCTTGAGCCACGCGGCTTTCCGGGCTGTGGCACGTTGTCGCACGCGTGTTTTTGCCGCATAAAAAAACGCCCGATCCATCCGGACCGGGCGTTTTCTGAAGCGGTAACCGAAGTTAGCGCTTGGAGTACTGCGGACGCTTGCGCGCCTTGCGCAGACCGACCTTCTTACGCTCGACTTCGCGGGCATCGCGAGTCACGTAACCGGCCTTGCGCAGTGCGCTGCGCAGGGTCTCGTCGTAGGAGATCAGCGCACGGGTGATGCCGTGGCGGATGGCGCCGGCCTGACCGGTTACACCACCACCCAGGACGGTGACGTAGACGTCGAACTTCTCGGCGTTGGCAGTCAGCTCCAGCGGCTGGCGAACCACCATGCGGGCGGTTTCACGGCCGAAGAAGTTTTCCAGGGTGCGGTTGTTGATGGTGATCTTGCCAGTACCCGGACGCAGGAAGACGCGAGCGGTAGCAGTCTTGCGACGGCCAGTGCCGTAATTTTGAGTCGCCGACATAATGAGCTATTCCCGTTAAAACTTCAGTTCTTGAGGCTGCTGAGCAGCGTGCGGGTGCACGGAACCCTTGTAGACCTTCAGCTTGCGATACATGTCGCGACCCAGCGGGTTCTTCGGCAGCATGCCCTTGACCGCGGTCTCGATCACACGCTCGGGAGCCTTGGCGATCAGCTTCTCGAAACTGATTTCCTTGATACCGCCCGGGAAACCGGAGTGCGAGTAGTACATCTTGTCGGTGGTCTTGGCACCAGTGACACGGACCTGCTCGGCATTGATCACGACGATGTAGTCGCCGGTGTCAACGTGCGGAGTGTATTCCGGCTTGTGCTTGCCACGCAGGCGGCTAGCGATCTCGGTGGCCAGACGACCCAGGGTCTGACCGGCAGCGTCGACGACGTACCAGTCGCGCTTTACGGTTTCCGGTTTAGCAGAAAAAGTTTTCATTCTTTATAAGCCTCAGGGGCCGCCCTGAAAATAAGACGGCGAATCTTACTGAATAGTACGTACCCTGGCAAGGCCAGGGCCGGGCCGCGGCAGACGCTATCGGGGGCTCGGGTCTTCGCGTCCGCTAGGGCAGAACAAGGAATCGCGCGGCGGGCTAGGCATCCCCACCTATTTCCCGAGGAGCTAGGCGGTCCCCGCGGGAAAGTCGCGGGATTATGCCCAAGACTCGGAAAATTGCAACTAGCGCATCCCGGGAGCGCGCCGCGACGCCAACCGATCGGCCAGGCGGGTGGGCTCCGGCAACCGGTAGCGCGTCACGTAGCGCAGCACCAGATCCGGCGCACTTTGCAGGCTGACCCGATGCCCGGGCGAGACGACCAGCGGTCGCACGCCATCCTTGCTGCGTACCAGCCAGCCGACCTGCTCCGCGCCATCCAGCAGCTCGCTTCGCGCGCCGCGCCCCTTATCCGGCGTCTCGCCACGCCCAACCAGCAGGGTCTTGGCCACGCCGATGCTCGGCAGGTCCGTTACCACACCGAGGTGGGCCGCGATACCCAGTCGGCGCGGATGCGCAATGCCCTGTCCGTCGACGAACAGCAGATCGGGGCGCTGCGGCAAGTCGTTCAGCGCCTGCAGCAGCGCCGGCAGCTCACGAAAGGACAGCAGCCCCGGGATGTACGGCATGCTGGTGGGCCGCCGCACCACCACATCGGCCAGCACAGCACCGCTGTCGGCATCCATCAGCACCGCCACCGCCCGGGTGATACCGCCCCGCTCCTCGAAACCGACATCCAGTCCGGCGATCAGGCGCAGGGGTGCGGGAAACTCGTCCCGCAGCCGCACCTGCGCCGCCAGCTCCGCCTGGAGGCGCCGCGCCCCGGCGATGGTGCCGTCCCAGCCGGGAAAGCACTGCGGATCGACGGCATAGCGAGCGATCATGGATGACCTCCACTCAGAGCGAGCGCGCGATGATCTCCTTCATGATCTCGTTGGTGCCCGCATAGATGCGCTGCACGCGGGCATCCGCCCAGGCGCGGGCCACCGGATACTCCCACATGTAGCCGTAGCCGCCGTGCAGCTGTACGCATTCGTCCAGCACGCGGCACTGCAGTTCGGTGGCCCAGTACTTCAGCATGGCCGCCGTGGGCACATCCAGCTTGCCCTGCAGGTGCAGCTCCAGGCAGCAGTCGGTGAATACCCGACCCACCTGGATTTCCGTCGCCATCTCGGCCAGCTTGAAGCGGGTGTTCTGGAAGTCCGCCACCGCCTTGCCGAACGCCTTGCGCTCGCGGGTGTAGTCGAGCGTCCAGCGCAACGCTGCCTCGGCCGAGGCCAGCGCGCCGACGCCGACGCTCAGGCGCTCCTGCGGCAGCTCCTGCATCAGATACGCGAAACCCATGCCCGGCTGACCCAGCAGGTTCTCCTTGGGCACCCGCACATCCTGGAAGAACAGCTCCGAGGTGTCCTGGGCCTTCATGCCGACCTTTTCCAGGCGGCGACCGCGACTGAAGCCGGGCGTGTCGCTTTCCACCAGGAACAGGCTGGTGCCCCGTGCGCCGGCCTGTGGATCGGTCTTGGCCACCACGATGATCAGGTCGGCCAGCCAGCCATTGGTGATGAAGGTCTTGGAACCATTGAGCACATACTCATCGCCGTCCAGCACCGCACTGGTGCGCACGCCCTGCAGATCGGAACCGGCGCCCGGCTCGGTCATGGCGATGGCACTGATCAGCTCGCCATTCACCATGCGCGGCAAGTAGCGGCGCTTCTGAGCCTCCGAGCCGTAATGCAGCAGATAGGGCGCAGCGATGTCCGAGTGCAGCGAGAAGCCGATGCCGCTCAGGCCGAGCCGGGCAACCTCCTCGATCACCACCGCGCTATAGAGGAAGTCGGCGCTCATGCCGCCGTAGGCTTCCGGGATGTGCGAACACAGCAGACCCGCTTCCCCGGCCTTGTTCCACAGGGCGCGATCCACATGCCCATCCTTCTCCCATTGCGCATGGAAAGGTACGGCGTGCTGCTCGAGAAATTTCTGCACACTGCCACGGAACAGTTCATGGTCAGCACTGAACAGGGTTCTTGGAATCATTGTTATCACCTGATAGCCATGCATTGGGTTCCCAGACTCTAGGCCAGTCGCGTCTGGCTTCAAACTGGACAGTTGCGCCAAAAAAGCCGACGATCCCGCCACTCCCTGGCTAATTCACCTTACAAAAATAATGAACGCGCCAACCTCCATGCTACGTCGGGTCAGCATCCTGGCTTGTGACGGCGTGCTGGCTTCCACACTGATGCAAGCCTGCGACCTGTTCCACATGGCCAGCCTGCGCCTGGGCAAGCGCCAGGGCTTGGGCACCACCCCGAGCTTCCAGACACGCCTGGTCAGCGCCGACGGCCAGCCGGTACGCAGCTTCAGCGGCGTACACATTCCGGTCGAAGGCGGCCTCGAGGCGGCCGACATCCTGGTCTTGCCGGCCTTCTGGGGCGACTTCGACCTCCTGCGCGAGCAGCATCCCCAGGTGCTCGACTGGCTGAAGGACAGCCACGCCGCCGGCAGCACACTGTGCGGCGAAGCCAGCGGGGTATTCTGGATCGCCCAGGCCGGTCTGCTGGACGGCAAGGAAGCCACCACCTACTGGCGCTTCTTCGACGAGTTCACCCAGCGCTTTCCCCGGGTACAGCTCAACCGTGACAAGCACCTGACCGATGCCGACCGACTGTACTGCGCCAGCAGCAGCACCTCGGCGTGCGACCTGTACCTGTACCTGATCGAACGTTTCTGCGGCCTGGACATCGCCCAGACGGTGGCGCGCGACGTGCTGCATGAGGTGCAACGCAGCTACACCCCGGGACGCATCGGCTTCGGCGGCCAGAAGCTGCACCGCGACATGGCCATCCTGCAGATCCAGCACTGGCTGGAGGAGCACTACACCGAGAAGTTCCGCCTCGAGGACGTCGCCGGCCGCCACGGCATGAGCATTCGCAACTTCATGCGGCGCTTCCAGGCTGCCACCGGCGACAAGCCGCTGCACTATCTGCAGCGCCTGCGCATCGAGACCGCCAAGAATCTGCTCAGCGCCTCGCGCAAGAGCATCAAGACCATCAGCTACGAAGTGGGTTACGACGACGCCAGTTTCTTCGCCCGCCTGTTTCGCCAGCACACAGGGCTGTCACCGAACCAGTATCGCCAGCACGCCACACCCCGGGACACACCGGCGTGAGGGGCGCCCGATTCGCGGCACACAGAACCTAGGATGGGCAAGCGGGCGAACCGGCCCTGACTATGCTGGCTGACCTACACCATAAACAGGGTCTATTCGCCATGCGTATTCTGTTCGTCCTGCTCGCCGCCATGCTCAGCTTCGGCGCGCAGGCCAACCCCGACTGGAAAGCCTTCCCCCACGACCAAAGCACCTTCGACTACAGCGAGGACAAGCTGCGCCAGGCCTGGCCGCGGCTCACCCTCGGCTTCGGCGACTATCCGTTCCCGGATGCCGACTGGGTACGCCGCATGGCGGCGGAACACCCCGAGGCGCTGCAGGGCACCGCCGGGGGCACGTTCGAGCCCGAGGATGCGCAAATGTACGCCACCGAACTGCAGGAAGTCTGGCGCCTGCTGTTCCGTGGCGACTTCGCCGAAGCCAAGGCGCGCGGCATGGCCCTGGGTGTTGGCGGCCAGGTACCGGCCATGTATGCCCAGGTGATCTACGCCATGTTCCTGGCCGACAGCCAAGAGGAAAAGCACCGCCTGCTCGAGGAAGTGATCGAATACAACGAACAGGCCGGCGAGCTGGTCAAGGCCGATTCGGTGGCCATGTTCGGGGGCGTGTATGCCAAGGCCCGTCTCGGCGAGGAGCTGTCCGTTCCGGTGGTGCTCAAGCGCGGCTACACCTCGCAGATCCCCGACCAGCTCGATGAACTGCTCAAGCAACACCCCAAACATCCCTACGCGCTGGCCCTGTATGGCGGCTATCACGCCGGGGTGATCCGCAAGGTGGGCAAGCTGGTCGGCCGCATGACCTACGGGGTCAGCCCGGCCAAGATGGAGCACTACTTCCAGCGCTCCTTCCAGCAAGCCGACAGCCTGCCCATCGGCCACTACGAATATGCCAACGCGCTGAACTACGTGTACGGGAAGAAGGAGCGCTCCAAGGCGCTGGAGCACCTGCAGCGGGCCGTTGCCCTGCCGCCGGCCAATGCCATGGAAGCCTTGGAAGTCGCCCACGCGCAGAAGCTGCTGAGCGCCGAGCAGGTCGCCCGCCAGTAAGCGCCCTCATGAACGACAAAGGCCCGCCGTCTGGCGGGCCTTTGTCGTTGGGCCTCGAGTCAGATCAACGCCCGAGCGCGCAGCAGCGCCAGCACCTGCCGCACACACTCCTCCACCGAATGGGCCTGGGTGTTGACCACCAGATCGGCATCCAGCGGCACATCGTAGGGGAAGGACTCACCGGGGATGTTCTCCTCGCCGGCGGCGTACAGCCCCTGCGGATCCCGCTCGCGGCAGACCAGCGGCGACGCCTGCACGTACACGGTGATCAGCCGCTCGGCGCCGATGAGCGCCCGCGCCTGTTCCCGCCCTTCCGCGCTCGGCGCCACGAAGGCCGCCAGGGTCAGCAAACCGGCTTCATTGAACTGGCGCGCCACCAGTGCGGCGCGACGCCAGTTCTCCGTGCGACCGGCGCGGTCCTGCGGCAGGCCCTTGTTGATATCGTGGCGCAGATTCTGCCCGTCCAGCACGAATACCGCGCGCCCCATGTTGAACAGCGTGCGCTCCAGGGCGTAGGCCAGGGTGCTCTTGCCGGCACCGGACAGGCCGCTGAACAGCACGGTGGCCGGTTGCTGACCGAAACGCTCGGCCCGCTCCTCGCGGCTGACATGCCCGCCCACGGCCTGGTGACCATGGGTGGCTGCCGGCGCGAGGATCATGCCGGCGCCGACGGTGACGTTGCTCAGCCGGTCGATGACGATGAACGCACCGGTGGTGCGGTTTTCGGCATAGCCATCCAGGGCGATCGGTGCGTCCAGGCTGACATTGACGCGGGCGATGCCGTTCAGCGACAGGCTGCTGGCCGGCATCTTTTCCAGGCTATTGACGTCGACCTGATGGACGATCGAGGGGATCGTCCCCGGCACGTAGCTGGTGGCGCGCTTGAAATCGTACTTGCGCCCCGGCTGCATGGGCTCCTCGCCCAGCCAGACCAGCATGGCCTCGAAGCTGTCGCTGACCTGCGGACGGTTGTCGGCATGCACCAGCATGTCGCCGCGCGACACGTCGATCTCGTCTTCCAGGGTCAGCGTGATGGCCTGGCCGGGGCCGGCCTGCTCCAGCTCGCCCTCGAAGGTGACGATCGACCTGATGCGGCTTGCCTTGCCCGACGGCAGCGCCACGATCTCGTCGCCCTTGCGCACCACGCCCGAGGCCAGGGTGCCGGCAAAGCCCCGGAAGTTCAGGTTCGGCCGGTTCACGTACTGCACCGGGAAGCGCAGGTCGTCGAGGTTGCGGTCGGCGGCGATTTCCACGGTCTCGAGGATTTCCATCAGCGGCTGGCCCGTGTACCAGGGCGCGCGCTCGGAACGGTTGACCACGTTGTCGCCCTTGAGCGCCGACATAGGCACGAAGTGCAGCGAGCTGGCCTGGCGATCCAGGCCGATGCGCTCGGCGAAATCCAGGTAGTCGGCGCGGATGCGCTCGAACACGCCCTGGTCGAAATCCATGAGGTCCATCTTGTTGATGGCCACCACGATGTGGCGGATCCCCAGCAACGAGGCGATGTAGCTGTGACGGCGCGTCTGGGTCTGCACGCCGTAACGGGCATCCACCAGGATGATGGCCAGGTCGCAGGTCGAGGCACCGGTGGCCATGTTGCGGGTGTACTGCTCGTGCCCGGGCGTGTCGGCGATGATGAACTTACGCTTGGCGGTGCTGAAGTAGCGGTACGCCACGTCGATGGTGATGCCCTGCTCGCGCTCGGCCTGCAGGCCGTCCACCAGCAGCGCCAGGTCGACGTCGTCACCGGTGGTGCCGACCTTCTTGGAGTCGCGGGTGATGGCTTCCAGATGGTCCTCGTAGATCATCTTGGAGTCGTGCAGCAGGCGGCCGATCAGCGTGCTCTTGCCATCGTCCACGTTGCCGCAGGTGAGGAAGCGCAGCAGTTCCTTGCGTTCGTGCTGGGCCAGGTAGGCGAGGATGTCCTCGCTGATCAGTTCGGATTGATGCGACATGATGCGTAGTCCTCAGAAATAGCCCTGGCGTTTCTTTTCTTCCATCGAGCCCGCCTGATCGTGGTCGATCACTCGACCCTGGCGCTCGGAGGTACGCGTCAACAGCATTTCCTGGATGATCTCCGGCAGCGTGGTGGCGGTCGATTCCACCGCGCCGGTGAGCGGGTAGCAGCCCAGGGTGCGGAAACGCACCATCTTCTTCTGGATGCTCGCCTTCTGCTCGGGGGTCAGGTACTGGAGGATGCGCTCGTCGTCGATCATGATCAGCGCACCGTTCATCTCGATCACCTCGCGCTCCGCCGCGTAATACAGCGGCACGATCGGAATGCCTTCCAGGTAGATGTATTGCCAGATGTCCAGCTCGGTCCAGTTGGACAGCGGGAAGACGCGGATCGACTCGCCCTTCTTCACCTTGCCGTTGTAGATGTTCCACAGCTCGGGGCGCTGGTTCTTCGGGTCCCAGCGGTGCTTGCTGTCGCGGAAGGAGCACACGCGCTCCTTGGCACGGGACTTCTCCTCGTCGCGGCGCGCACCACCGAAGGCGGCGTCGAAGCCGTACTTGTCGAGCGCCTGCTTCAGGCCCTCGGTCTTCATCACGTCGGTGTGCTTGGCGCTGCCGTGGGTGAAGGGATTGATGCCCTGGGCGATGCCATCCGGGTTGGCGTGGGTGATCAGCTCCAGACCCATTTCCTCGACCATGCGATCGCGGAAGCGGTACATCTCCTGGAACTTCCACTGGGTATCCACGTGCATGACCGGGAATGGCAGCTTGCCGGGATAGAAGGCCTTGCGGGCCAGATGCAGCATGACGGCCGAGTCCTTGCCGATCGAATACAGCATCACGGGGTTGTCGAACTCGGCGGCCACTTCACGAATGATGTGGATGCTTTCCGCTTCCAGCTGTTTCAGGTGCGTCAGTTTCTCGACCATGACTACTCACACGTGCGGGTTACGGCCTACGGGCCGTGGGCGAGCGCGCACCTTAGCACTCGGGAATTCTTCTAAGAATCCCGAGTGCTAGAACAAAGTTTCATATTCATATAGCGATCAAATCGGGTTGTCGCAGTCGATGAAGCGATGCTCGATGCCGAAGCGCTGCGCCAGGTAGTCGCCCAGCGCCTGCACCCCGTAGCGCTCGGTGGCGTGGTGACCGGCGGCGATGAAGCCGATGCCGCTTTCCCGGGCACTGTGGTAGGTCTGCTCGGACGCCTCGCCGGTCAGGTACAGATCCACCCCGGCGCTGATCGCCTGCTCGATGTAGCCCTGCCCGCCTCCCGTGCACCAGCCGATCCGTTGCACCGGTCGCGCGCAGTCCACCAGCAGCGGCTCCCGGCCCAGGACCGTGGCGACACGCCGGGCGAACTCGGCGGCGCTCATCGACTCCGGCAGATGCCCGAGCAGCGCCACGCTGCGCGGATTGTCGGGTTCCAGCGGGCCCTCCACCTGCAGGCCGAGCAGGCGGGCCAGCTGCACGTTGTTGCCCACCTCGGGGTGCACATCCAGCGGCAGGTGGTAGGCCAGCAGGCTCATGTCATGGCTCAGCAGGGTCTTCAGGCGCCGCTGCTTCATCCCCACCACACAGGGGTTCTCGCCCTTCCAGAAATAGCCATGGTGCACCAGCACCAGGTCCGCCCCCTCGGCCACGGCGGCATCCAGCAGCGCCTGACTGGCGGTCACCCCGCTGATGATCCTGCGCACCTGCGAACGGCCTTCGACCTGCAGGCCATTGGGGCAGTAATCGGCAATCTTCGCCGAAGACAGGTAGCGATCGGCTTCGAAAACCAGAGTAGACAGGTCAATGTCCATGGAGAGTTCCTTTTAGCGGCCGGACGGCTGCTTCTTTGCGATGCGCGTCCGTATAATGGCGCGACTTCATCGAGGGGTCGCCCGTGTCTAAAAAGCGAATCTTACCGTTGCCGCGGGCCTTGAACAGTCATCCGTTCCTGCGCGCCCGTGCCGAGGGCGAAACCTGGCGCCAGCGCATCGGCCTGGCCGTGCCGCGCTGGCTGGGCGGACGAGCCCTCGAACCGGGCAAGCTGCGCGAGACCCTGCGCTATTTCGGCTGGCCGCTGCTGGCCGGCCTGCTGCTGGCGCTGCTGCTGATCGAACGCCATCCCGAGTGGGTCGGCCTGCCCGGCCCGCAGCTTTCCCAGGGCAGCAGCGCGTTTTCCCTGCCGAGCCAGGAAGGTCCGGTGTCCTATGCCCGCGCGGTGGATCGCGCCGCGCCGGCGGTGGCCAACCTGTACACCACCAAGGTGGTCAGCAAGCCGGATCATCCGCTCTACCAGGATCCGCTGTTCCGGCATTTCTTCGGTGAGACCCTGCCGCGTCAGCGCCGCCTGGAATCCAGCCTCGGCTCGGCGGTGATCATGACCCACGACGGCTACCTGCTGACCAACAACCACGTGACCACCGGTGCCGACCAGATCGTGGTGGCGCTCAAGGACGGCCGCGAAACCCTGGCGCGGGTGATCGGCAGCGACCCGGAAACCGACCTGGCGGTGCTCAAGATCGACCTGCCCGACCTGCCGTCAATTCCGCTCGGTCGTTCCGACGGCATCCGCATCGGCGACGTGACCCTGGCCATCGGCAACCCGTTCGGCGTCGGCCAGACGGTGACCATGGGCATTATCAGCGCCACGGGCCGCAACCAGCTGGGCCTGAACACCTACGAGGATTTCATCCAGACCGACGCGGCCATCAACCCGGGCAACTCCGGCGGCGCGCTGGTGGATGCCCACGGCAACCTGATCGGTATCAACACGGCGATCTTCTCCAAGTCCGGCGGCTCGCAGGGCATCGGTTTCGCCATCCCGGTCAAGCTGGCACTGGAAGTGATGCAGTCGATCACCGAACACGGCCAGGTGATTCGCGGCTGGCTGGGCATCGAAGTGCAGGCGCTGACCCCCGAACTGGCGGAGTCCTTCGGCCTGGGCGCGCGCAGCGGGGTGATCGTTGCCGGGGTCTACCGGGATGGCCCGGCGCAGCGCGCCGGCTTGCAGCCAGGCGACCTCATCCTGCGCATGGACGAGCAGGCGATCACCGACGGTCGCGGCGCCATGAACCAGGTGGCGCGCGCGCGTCCCGGACAGCAGATCAGCATCGAGATCCTGCGCAACGGCAAGCCGCTGACGCTCGAAGCGGAAGTTGGCCTGCGCCCGCCCGCCGCCGCCAGCACGGAACGGCCCTGAGCCTGCAGTAGCGACTTCAGTCGCGAGCTTTTGAGCGGGATTGCACTAAAAGCATCGGGGGACTGAAGTCGCTCCCACAAACAGCGGCCGCAAAGCGGCGTCAGCCGAACCTCTACCTCAACTGCACAACCCGCGCAGCGCCTCGACCAGCGCCTGATTCTGCTCCGGCGCGCCAATGGTGATGCGCAGGAACTGGGCGATGCGCGGCTGCTTGAAGTGCCGCACGATCACGCCCTGCTCGCGCAGGCCGGCAGCCAGCGTGGCGGCGTCGTGCCCCGGGTGGCGGGCGAAGATGAAGTTGGCCGCCGACGGCAGCACGTCGAAGCCCAGTCCGGCCAGCGCGCCGACCAGTCGCTCGCGGCTGGCGATCACCTTGCGACAGCAGTCCTCGAAGTACGCACGGTCCTCGAACGCCGCCGCCGCGCCGACGATGGCCAGGCGATCCAGCGGGTAGGAGTTGAAGCTGTTCTTGATGCGCTCCAGCGCCTCGATCAGCTCGGGATGACCGACCGCCAGGCCGACGCGCAGGCCGGCCAGCGAGCGCGACTTGGACAGGGTCTGGGTGACCAGCAGGTTCGGGTAGCGGTCGACCAGCGCGATGGCGCTCTCGCCGCCGAAGTCCACGTAGGCCTCGTCGATCACCACCACGCTGTCCGGATTGGCCTGCAGCAGTTGCTCGATCTCCGCCAGCCCCAGCAGGCAGCCGGTCGGCGCGTTCGGGTTGGGGATGATGATGCCGCCGTTGGGGCGCGCATAGTCCGCGACACGGATCTGGAACGCGTCATCCAGCGCCACGGTTTCGTAGTCGATGCCGTACAGGCCGCAGTACACCGGGTAGAAGCTGTAGGTGACATCCGGGAACAGCACCGGGCGGTCATGCTGGAACAGGCCGTGGAAGATGTGCGCCAGCACCTCGTCCGAGCCGTTGCCGACGAACACCTGCGCCGGCTGCACGCCGTAATGGTCGGCCACCGCCTGCTTGAGGCGCTCGCCGTTGGGGTCAGGATACAGGCGCAGGCTGTCGTTCAGCTCCGCCTGCATCGCGGCGATGGCCTTCGGCGACGGCCCGTAGGGGTTCTCGTTGGTATTGAGCTTGACCAGACGGGCCAGCTTGGGTTGTTCACCCGGCACATAGGGCACCAGGTCCTTGACGAAAGGGCTCCAGAATCGGCTCATCGCCCTTCTCTCCTCGAATGGATGCGGTTTGGCGTAGGGTGGAAAAGGCCTGTGGCCGTTTTCCACCCGGCGGCTTACTTGATGCGGTACTCGGCGCTGCGTGCGTGGGCGGTCAGCGACTCGCCACGCGCCAGCACCGAGGCCACCTTGCCCAGCTCCGAGGCGCCCTCGGCCGAGCAGTAGATGATCGACGAGCGCTTCTGGAAGTCGTAGACACCCAGCGGCGAGGAGAAGCGCGCAGTGCCGGAGGTGGGCAGCACGTGGTTGGGGCCGGCGCAGTAGTCGCCCAGCGCCTCGGCGGTGTAGCGCCCCATGAAGATCGCACCAGCGTGGCGGATCTGCGGCAGGTACTGCTCGGGATTCTCGACGGAGAGCTCCAGGTGCTCCGGCGCGATGCGGTTGGCCACGTCGATGGCCTGGGCCATGTCGGCCACCTGGATCAGCGCGCCGCGCCCCAGCAGCGAGGTGCGGGCGATGGCCTCGCGCTCCAGGGTCGGCAGCAGCTTGTCGATGCTGGCGGCCACGCGGTCGAGGAAGGCGGCGTCCGGGCTGACCAGGATGGACTGCGCGTCCTCGTCGTGCTCGGCCTGGGAGAACAGGTCCATGGCGATCCAGTCCGGATCGGTCTGGCCATCGCAGACCACAAGGATTTCCGACGGGCCGGCGATCATGTCGATGCCGACCTTGCCGAACACGTGGCGCTTGGCGGTGGCCACATAGATGTTGCCGGGGCCGACGATCTTGTCCACCGGCGGCACGCTCTCGGTGCCATAGGCCAGCGCGGCCACGGCCTGGGCGCCGCCAATGCAGAACACCCGGTCGACGCCGGCGATGGCGGCGGCGGCCAGCACTATTTCGTTGAGCTCGCCGCGCGGCGTCGGGACCACCATGACCACCTCGGGCACACCGGCGACCTTGGCGGGAATGGCGTTCATCAGCACCGACGACGGATAGGCGGCCTTGCCGCCCGGTACGTACAGGCCGGCGCGATCCAGCGGGGTGACCTTCTGGCCCAGCACGGTGCCGTCGGCCTCAGTGTAGCTCCAGGAATCCTGGCGCTGCTTCTCGTGGTAGCTGCGCACCCGCGCGGCGGCGGTTTCCAGCGCCTGGCGCTGCTCGGGGGTGATGCGTTCGAGCGCCAGTTCCAGGCGCTCACGGGGCAGGATCAGGTCGGCCATCGAGGTAGAAGCGACCTGGTCGAAGCGCTGGCTGTATTCCACCAGCGCGGCATCGCCACGACTGCGCACGTTGGCGATGATCTCCAGCACGCGCTGGTTGACCGCGTCATCCGAAACGCTTTCCCAGCTCAGCAGATGATCCAGGTGTCGAGCGAACTCCGGATCAGCGGCATTGAGTCGACGCAGGGAACGTTCAGCGGTCATGGCAGGCCTCATCATTGGCAATGGCTCGGGCGTCGCTAGACTATCAAGCCTGTTGCGTGGACGCCCGAGAAAAAGGCTATGAGGCGCATAGGCTCTGGGACGACGGCTGGGGTTCGGCTCTGGGCGAACCGAAACGCCAACCGATCTTCTAGCCGTGGTGTCGCTCGACCGCTTCGCGCAGGGTTTCGATCAGCGCCTGGATGCGAGCGTGCTTCATCTTCATGGACGCCTTGTTGACGACCAGCCGCGAGCTGATCATGGCGATCAGTTCCTGGGGCTCCAGGCCGTTGGCGCGCAGGGTATTGCCGGTGTCGACCACGTCGATGATCTTGTCGGCCAGACCGACCAGCGGCGCCAGCTCCATGGAGCCGTACAGCTTGATGATGTCCACCTGGCGGCCCTGTTCGGCGTAGTAGCGCTTGGCGACATTGACGAACTTGGTGGCCACCTTCAGGCGCCCCTTGGGCTCGGGGGCGCCCACCTTGCCGGCGGTCATCAGCTTGCAGTTGGCGATCTTCAGGTCCAGCGGCTCGTACAGGCCCTGGCCACCGAACTCCATCAGCACGTCCTTGCCGGCCACACCCAGATCGGCGGCGCCCTGCTCGACATAAGTGGGCACGTCGGTGGCGCGCACGATCAGCAGGCGCACGTCGTCCAGCGAGGTCGGAATGATCAGCTTGCGGCTCTTGTCCGGGTTCTCGGTCGGGACGATGCCGGCCTCGGCCAGCAGCGGCAGGGTGTCGTCGAGAATGCGGCCCTTGGACAGCGCGATGGTGAGCATGGTGGATCCTTGAAAGCGATTAATTGGGCACGCGACGGATCTTGGCGCCCAGCAGCTGGAGTTTTTCCTCGATGCACTCGTAGCCGCGATCGATATGGTAGATGCGGTCGATCATCGTCTCGCCCTCGGCGACCAGCGCGGCGATCACCAGGCTGGCAGAGGCGCGCAGGTCGGTGGCCATCACCGGAGCGGCCTTCAGCTGCGGCACGCCGGTGACGATGGCGGTGTTGCCCTCGACCAGGATCTGCGCGCCCATGCGGCTCATTTCATACACGTGCATAAAGCGGTTTTCGAACACCGTTTCCACCACGGTGCCAACGCCTTCGGCCACGGCGTTCATGGCGATGAACTGGGCCTGCATGTCGGTGGGGAATGCCGGATAGGGCGCGGTGCGCACGCTCACGGCCTTCGGGCGGTTGCCCTTCATGTCCAGCTCGATCCAGTCGCTGCCGGTAGTGATGTGCGCACCGGCTTCCTGCAGCTTGAGCAGCACGGCTTCCAGGATGGTCGGATCGGTGTCCTTGAGCTTCACGCGACCACGGGTCGCGGCGGCGGCCACCAGGTAGGTGCCGGTCTCGATACGGTCAGGCATCACGCTGTAGCGACCGCCACCCAGACGCTTCACGCCGTCGATGGTGATGGTGTCGGTACCGGCGCCCCTGACCTGCGCGCCCATGGCGTTGAGGAAGTTGGCCAGGTCGACCACTTCCGGCTCGCGGGCGGCGTTTTCCAGGATGGTGCGGCCGTTGGCCAGCGCCGCCGCCATCATGATGTTCTCGGTGCCGGTGACACTGATCACGTCGAAGAAGAAGCGCCCACCACGCAGGCCACCGGCCGGCGCCTTGGCCTTGATGTAGCCGCCTTCGACTTCGATTTCGGCGCCCAGCGCTTCCAGGCCGCGAATGTGCAGGTCCACCGGACGCGAGCCGATGGCGCAGCCGCCGGGCAGCGCCACTTCGGCCTGGCCGAAGCGGGCAACCATCGGGCCGAGCACCAGGATCGAGGCGCGCATGGTCTTGACCAGTTCGTAGGGCGCGACCAGGGTCTGGATGCTGCTGGCGTCCACTTCGACGCTGAGCTTTTCATCGATGACCGGCTGCACGCCCATGCGACCGAACAGCTCGATCATGGTGGTGATGTCGTGCAGGTGCGGCAGGTTGCACACGGTGACCGGGGTATCGGCCAGCAGGGTGGCGGCCAGGATCGGCAGGGCGGAGTTCTTCGCCCCGGAAATGCGGATTTCGCCGTCGAGGCGCTTGCCGCCGGTGATGATCAGTTTGTCCATAGGTCTCTCGACGTCGACGCCTCAGGAACGCTCGGCCCACTGGGCGCGGCTGTAGAATTTCATGGTGACGGCGTGGATGCTGCCGTCGGCGATCCAGGGATTGAGCTGCGCGTAGATCTGCTGCTGGCGCTTGACCGGGCTGAGCGCGGCCAGCGCGTCGTCGATCAGGTTGAGCTGGAAGCTGCAACCGGCACCTTCCACTTCGACCTGCACGCCAGGCAGCTGCTCTTCGAGAAAGTTCTTAACGTCCAGTGCCTGCATCTCAACCTCGCTCGGCGCGTTCGGATAGTACGGAGCCCTGGGCTCGCGGGCCGGGCATCATACAAAAAAAGCCCGCGCGTCGCGACTCAAGCGGCGCTTACCGGCAGCAGCTCCAGCAACTCGCAAACCTCGGCGATCTGGCGCATGTCGGCAGGCAGCGCCCGCACCTGCAGTGTCTTGCCCGCCGCCTCGGCGTCGCGCAGGTAGGCCAGCAGCAGCGCCAGGCCGACGCTGCTGGATTTTTCCACCGCCCTCAGGTCCAGGCACAGAGTGGCCGCCCGGCTGGCGCGAATCAGCGTCCGGCCCTGTTCGCGTAAAGCGGGACCGGTGCGGAAATCCAGCACGCCGGCCAGCAGCAGTTGGCCGTCAGTCTCGGCGCGGATACTCGCGCTCATTGGCCACTCGCCTTCTGCGCCTCGGCGCTGTCCTTGGCCTGTTCGACCACCTGCACCCAGCCGTCGATGGTCTTGTCCAGGTCGTTGCCGTTGCGCTGCATCGCTTCGGCGAACTGGTCGCGGAACAGTTTGCCGATGTTGATGCCGTTGATGATCACGTTGCGCAGCAGCCAGCGGTCGCCCTGCTTGACCATGGTGTAGGACAGCGGATAGACCACGCCATTCTGGCCGATCACTTCCATGCCGACGCTGGCGCGATCCGGCTCGCTCTGCCGCTCGGGCAGGATGCGGATGCCCTGGTTGTCGTACTCGAGCAGCGCATTGCCGTAGAACTGCATCAGGCTGCGCTTGAAGTTGTCCTCGAAGCGCTGCATTTGCGCCTCACTGGCCTGACGCGAGTACTTGACGGTCATGATGCTGCGCGAGATGCCGCGCACATCCACCACCGGACCGAGAATGTCGTTCAGCGACTGGTAGAAGGCCTCACGGTCGGTGCGATAACGCTCCTTGTTGGCCTTGAGGTCGCCGAGCATGCGCTCGACGCTCTGTTCCACCACCTGCTGGGCGGAGGGCGCGGCGCTGGCCAGCAGCGGCAGGCCGAGCAGCAGCGCCAGGAAGGTGCGCCGCACGGCGCTGAGCAGGACAGTCATCATTGCCCCTCCTTGTTCACGGTATTGAGCAGGAACTTGCCGATCAGGTCTTCGAGGACCAGCGCCGACTGGGTGTCACGGATCACGCCACCCTCACGCAGCATGTCCTCCTCGCCGCCAACGCTGATGCCGATGTACTTCTCGCCCAGCAGGCCGGCGGTGAGGATCGAGGCGGTGGAGTCGATCGGCAGGTTGTCCACGGCGCGATCCAGCTCCATGGTCACCCGGCCGGTGTAGCTGTCCTTGTCCAGGTCGACGGCCAGCACCTTGCCGATGGTCACACCGGCCATGGTCACCTTGGCGCGCGGCGTCAGGCCGGCGACGTTGTCGAAGTGCGCGTAGAGCCGGTAGGTATCGCCCGAGCCGACTGCCGACAGGCCGCTGACGCGCAGGGCGAGCAGCAGCAGGGCGAGCAGGCCGGCGAGCAGGAACAGGCCCACGCCGATTTCCAGAGTGCGGCTTTGCATCAGAAGTCTCCAAACATCAGGGCAGTCAGAATGAAGTCGAGGCCGAGCACGGCCAGCGAGGCATAAACGACGGTACGGGTGGTGGCGCGGCTGATGCCTTCGGAGGTCGGCTCGCAGTCATAGCCCTGGAACACGGCGATCCAGGTGACCACGAAGGCGAACACCACGCTCTTGATGACACCATTCACGACGTCTTCCATGAAGCGCACGCTGTTCTGCATGTTGCCCCAGTAGGAACCGTCGTAGACGCCCAGCCAGTCCACCGCGACCATGGCGCCGCCCCAGATGCCGACCACGCTGAAGATCGCCGCCAGCAGGGGCATGGAAATGAAGCCGGCCCACAGGCGCGGCAGGATCACGTACTTGAGCGGATCAACGCCGATCATCTCGAAGCTGGACAACTGCTCGGTGGACTTCATGTTGCCGATCTCGGCGGTCAGTGCCGAGCCGGCACGCCCGGCGAACAGCAGCGCGGTGACCACCGGGCCCAGCTCGCGCAGCAGGGTCAGCGCAACCATCTGGCCGACCGCCTGTTCGGAGCCGAAATCGCTGAGGATGTTGAAGCCCTGCAGCGCCAGCACCATGCCGATGAAGATGCCGGACACCACGATGATCGGCAGCGACAGCACACCGACGAAATACAGCTGCTTGATCAGCAGTTGCAGGCCATTGCCCAGCCCGCTGCGGCCCGCCAGCACATGGAACAGGAAAATGGTCGAGCGACCCAGGGCCTGGCAGACATCCAGGCCGGCCCTGCCAAGCAGGCGGACACGTTCAAGGGGAGACTTGGTGTGCATCAGCGGCTTCCCAGCAGATCGGCGCGGTAATCCACCGCCGGATAATGGAAGGGCACCGGCCCGTCCGGGGTGCCCTGCATGAACTGGCGCACCCGCGGATCGTCGGAATTCATCAGGTCGTCGGGCGTGCCCTGCCCCAGCACCTTGCCGTCGCCCACCACGTACAGGTAGTCGGCGATGCTGGCGGTTTCCGCCAGGTCGTGGGAGACCACGATGCTGGTGATGCCCAGCGCGTCGTTGAGCAGGCGGATCAGGCGCACCAGCACGCCCATGGCGATCGGGTCCTGGCCGACGAAGGGCTCGTCATACAGGAGGATCTGCGGATCGAGGGCGATGGCCCGGGCCAGCGCCACGCGGCGCTTCATGCCGCCGGACAGCTCGTCGGGGGTCAGCTCGATGGCGCCGCGCAGGCCGACCGCCTGAAGCTTCATCAGCACGATGTCGCGGATCATTTCCTCGGGCAACTCGGTGTGCACCCGCAGCGGGAAGGCGACGTTCTCGAACACGTTCAGGTCGGTGAACAGCGCGCCGCTCTGGAACAGCACGCCGAACTGCTTGCGCATATCGAACAGCGCGCCGCGCCCGAGGGTCGGCAGGTTGACGCCGTTGACCCACACCTCGCCCTTCTCCGGGCGCAGCTGGGCGGCGATCAGGCGCAGCAGGGTGGTCTTGCCGCAGCCGGAGGGTCCCATGATGCCGGTGACCTTGCCGCGCGGAAACGCCAGGTCCACGTTGTCGAAGATGGCTCGTTCGCCGCGCCGGAAGGTCAATCCTTTCAGCTGGACCGCATACTCGTCAGTCATCCCGCCTCCTGTACCACCCGGCAACTCCGGAAACGCCGGAGCCGGCATTGAAAAAGGCGCGCACTATAGCATTTCCGAAACATTCATCAGTGTACGTAAGCAAATTCTTACTTCATTGCTCAACTGTTCGCCCCCCGGCACGGTAATCGCCTCGGTCAGGCAGATGAGCCTGACGCCCTTTGCCGCTATAATCGCCGCCTTTTCCATCAGCGGTTCCCTGTGTCATGAGCCAAACCAGCACGCCGATCCAGTCCGCCCAGCGCACCATCCGCCTGGAACTTGAAGCCATCGAAGCCCTGTTGCAGCGCATCAACGGCGACTTTGCCCGCGCCTGCGAGCTGATCCTGGCCTGCAAGGGCCGCGTCGTCGTGGTCGGCATGGGCAAGTCCGGACACATTGGCCGCAAGATCGCCGCCACCCTGGCCAGCACCGGCACCACCGCCTATTTCGTGCACCCCGGCGAGGCCAGCCATGGCGACATGGGCATGATCACCCGCGACGACGTGGTGCTGGCCCTGTCCAACTCCGGCAGCACCAGCGAAATCGTCACCCTGCTGCCGCTGATCAAGCGCCTGGGCATCACCCTGATCAGCATGACCGGCAATCCCGCCTCGCCGCTGGCCAAGGCGGCCGCCGTGAACCTGGATGCCGGCGTCAGCCAGGAGGCGTGCCCGCTGAACCTGGCGCCCACCTCCTCCACCACCGTGTCGCTGGTGCTGGGCGATGCCCTGGCCATCGCCCTGCTGGAGGCGCGCGGCTTCACCGCCGAGGACTTCGCCTTCTCGCACCCCGGCGGTGCCCTGGGCCGGCGCCTGCTGCTCAAGGTCGAGCACGTCATGCACCAGGGCACCGAGCTGCCACTGGTCGAACGCGGCACCCCGCTGCGCGAGGCGCTGCTGGAAATGACCCGCAAGGGGCTGGGCATGACCCTGGTGGCCGAGGCCGATGGCCGCCTGGCCGGCATCTTCACCGACGGCGATTTGCGCCGCGCGCTGGATCGTGGCGTGGATGTGCGTGACGCTGGCATCGACGCGCTGATGACCGTTCCCGGCAAGACGGTGCGCGCCGACGCCCTGGCCGCCGAGGCCCTGAAACTGATGGAAGACCACAAGATCAGCGCGCTGGCGGTGGTCGACGACAACCATATGCCGGTCGGTGCACTGAACATGCACGACCTGCTGCGCGCCGGAGTGATGTGATGAACGTTCTGCTGCAACGTGCCCGCCAGGTGCGCCTGGCCATCTTCGACGTGGACGGCGTGCTGACCGATGGCCGCCTGTACTTTCTCACCGACGGCAGCGAGTTCAAGACCTTCAATACCCTCGACGGCCAGGGCATCAAGATGCTGATGCGCTCCGGGGTGCGCACGGCGATCATCTCCGGGCGCAAGACGCCGGTGGTCGAGAAGCGCGCCCGCGACCTGGGCATCCAGCATCTCTACCAGGGCCGCGAAGACAAGCTGGTGGTGCTCGATGAACTGCTCGCCGAGCTGGGACTCCATTATGAGCAGGTCGCCTACCTGGGCGACGATCTGCCCGACCTGCCGGTGATCCGCCGCGTCGGCCTGGGCATGGCCGTCGCCAGCGCCGACCCGTTCGTACGCCAGCACGCCCACGGCGTGACCCAGGCACGTGGCGGCGAAGGCGCCGCGCGGGAGTTCTGCGAACTGATCCTGCGCGCCCAGGGCAACCTCGAGGCCGCCCAGTCCGCCTATCTGTAAAGGGACGATCCCGCCATGCTCGGCAAATTGCGCACGTTTCTGCCGCTGATCATCATCGCTCTGGTATTTGCCGCCATCGGCTACTGGAACATCTCGCCGGAGCGTTTCCTCGATCAACCGCAGGCCGTGCAGCCGCCGCCCTCGGTGGACTTCTTCATCGAGAACGCCCGCTCCCGGCAGTTCCAGGCCGACGGCAGCCTGCGCTACGAGCTGACCGCCGAGCGCCTGGAACACCTCAAGGACAGCGACACCAGTCTGCTGACCCAGCCGGATCTGCTGATTCACCGCGCGAATGAACAGCCCTGGCGCGTGCGCAGCCTGCGCGGCGAGGTTGCCCCGCAGGGCAGCCAGGTGGAGCTGCTCGACGCGGTGCGCATCGAGCAGACCACCCCCCAAGACCGCTTTACCCGGCTGACCACCAGCCGCCTGACCGTATTCCCCGAGCGCGAATATGCCGAGACCGCCCAGCCGGTGCGCATCGAGAACCCCGACGGGGTGACCACCGCCACCGGCATGCAGGCCTACGTCAAGGAAGGCCGGGTCCTGCTGCTGTCCAATGTGAGAGGCCAACATGACGTTCGCTAAACCGCTTCTGCTGCTGGGCTGTCTGATCCTGGCCGGCAGTGCCTGGGCGCTGCCCACCGACCGCGACCAGCCGATCCATGTGCAGGCCGACAGCGCCGAGCTGGACGACCGCCAGGGCAAGGCCGTGTATCGCGGCGACGTGGTAATCACCCAGGGCACCCTGAAGATCACCGGCAACACCGTGACCGTGACCCGCAATGCCCGCGGCGAAATCGACACCTTCACCGCCCAGGGCCGTCCGGCCTACTACGAACAGCAACCGGCGGCCGGCGAATCGCTGGTGCACGCTTACGGGCGCACCATCGAATACTTCGCCAGCAACGAGCGCATCGTGCTGACCGACCAGGCCAAGGTGGTGCGCGACGGCAACACCTTCGAAGGCGAGCGCATCGTTTATGACACGCGCACCCAGGTGGTCAACGCCGGCCGCGCCCAGGGCGGCAGCGTGAGCACGCCCAAGCCACGCATCGACATGGTGATCCAGCCACGCAAGAAGCCCGCGGAGTCCAGCGAATAATGGCCACCCTCATTGCCCGCCACCTGGCCAAGAGCTACAAGAAGCGCCAGGTGGTCCGCGACGTCAGCCTGCGCATCGACAGCGGCCAGATCGTCGGCCTGCTCGGCCCCAACGGCGCCGGCAAGACCACCACCTTCTACATGGTGGTCGGCCTGGTGCGCGCCGATCACGGCCAGGTGCTGATCGACGACCTGGACGTCAGCCACCAGCCGATGCACGGCCGCGCCCGCGCCGGTATCGGCTACCTGCCCCAGGAAGCCTCGATCTTCCGCAAGCTGACGGTCACCGACAACATCATGGCGATCCTCGAGACCCGCAAGGACCTCGACGCCGAAGGCCGCCGCCGGGCGCTGGAGGGGCTGCTGGAGGAATTCCACATCACCCATATCCGCGACAGCCTGGGCATGAGCCTGTCCGGCGGCGAGCGGCGCCGGGTGGAGATCGCCCGCGCGCTGGCCAGCGCGCCGAAGTTCATCCTGCTCGACGAACCCTTCGCCGGCGTCGACCCCATCTCGGTGGGCGACATCAAGCAGATCATCCAGCACCTGAAGTCCAAGGGCATCGGCGTGCTGATCACCGATCACAACGTGCGCGAGACCCTGGACATCTGCGAGACCGCCTACATCGTCAGCGAGGGCCGGCTGATCGCCGAAGGCAACGCCGAGGCCATCCTGGCCAACCAGTTGGTCAAGGAAGTCTATCTGGGGCACGAGTTCCGTCTGTAGAGCGACTGGCGGACACACCTGCGGGATATACAATTCGTCGCCGGGCATATAAATTGCTTGCGGACGGCGCCCCGGCGCGCCGAGGGACAGGCGAACACCCGCCGGAATACAAGGTCTGCCATGAAACCATCGCTCGTTCTCAAGATGGGCCAGCAGCTGACGATGACCCCGCAGCTGCAACAGGCCATTCGCTTGCTGCAACTTTCCACGCTGGATCTGCAGCAGGAAATCCAGGAAGCCCTCGAATCCAACCCCATGCTGGAACGGCAGGAGGAAGGCGAGGATTTCGACAACAGCGATCCGCTCGCCGACGGCGACGAGGCCGCCAGCAACACCCCTGCGGAAAACACCTACCAGGAGACGCAGAGCAGCGTTGAGAACCTGGAAGAGGTGAGCGACTGGAGCGAGCGCATCCCCAGCGAGCTGCCGGTGGACACCGCCTGGGAAGATGTCTACCAGACCAGCGCCAGCAGCCTGCCCAGCAACGACGATGACGAGTGGGACTTCACCGCCCGCACCAGCGGCGGCGAAAGCCTGCACAGCCACCTGCTCTGGCAGCTCAACCTGGCGCCGATGTCGGACACCGACCGACTGATCGCCACCACGCTGATCGACTGCATCAACGACCAGGGCTACCTGGAAGAATCCCTCGAGGAGATCCTCGAATCCTTCGATCCCGAGCTGGACATCGAGCTCGACGAGATCGAGGCCGTGCTGCGCCGCCTGCAGCATTTCGAACCGGTCGGCGTGGGCGCCCGCGACCTGCGCGAGTGCCTGCTGCTGCAATTGCGCCAGCTGCCGGACGGCACCCCCTGGCGCACCGAGGCGCAGCGCCTGGTCGGCGAGTTCCTCGACCTGCTCGGCGGCCGCGACTACAGCCAGCTGATGCGCCGCCTGAAGCTCAAGGAAGACGAGCTGCGCCAGGTGGTCGAGCTGATCCAGAGCCTCAACCCCCGCCCCGGCTCGCAGATCGAATCCAGCGAGCCCGAGTACATCGTGCCCGACGTCATCGTGCGCAAGGACAGGGGCCGCTGGCTGGTGGAGCTGAACCAGGAGGCGGTGCCGCGCCTGCGCGTCAACCCGCAGTACGCCGGCTTCGTGCGCCGCGCCGACTCCAGCGCCGACAACACCTTCATGCGCAATCAGCTGCAGGAGGCGCGCTGGTTCATCAAGAGCCTGCAGAGCCGCAACGAAACGCTGATGAAGGTGGCCAGCCAGATCGTCGAGCACCAGCGCGGCTTCCTCGAATACGGCGAGGAAGCCATGAAACCGCTGGTCCTGCATGACATTGCCGAAGCGGTGGGCATGCACGAGTCGACCATCTCGCGGGTCACCACCCAGAAGTACATGCACACCCCGCGCGGCATCTTCGAGCTGAAGTATTTCTTTTCCAGCCATGTCAGCACGTCCGAGGGCGGCGAGTGCTCGTCCACCGCCATCCGGGCGATCATCAAGAAACTGGTGGCCGCGGAAAACGTGAAGAAACCGCTGAGCGACAGCAAGATCGCCAGCCTGCTGGAGGAACAGGGCATCCAGGTGGCGCGCCGCACCGTCGCCAAGTACCGGGAGTCCCTGGGCATCGCGCCGTCAAGTGAACGTAAGCGTCTGATGTAAAACGTTTGGCAGGCTTGTTTAACGGCGCCGGAATGATTAGGGTCAATGCTCAGAACCCCTTGGCGCGTCACAGTGATTCGGAGGGTCGATCAACGGGTCGGCCCTCTCCCAACGGCAAGAAGGAGAACAGGTATGCAAGTCAACATCAGTGGTGACCAGCTGGATGTGACTGAGGCCATGCGCGGCTATGTCGAGGAGAAGTTCTCCCGACTGGAGCGCCACTTCGACCGCATCACCAATGTGAATGTGATCATGCAGGTGGAGAAGCTGCAGCAGAAGATCGAGGCCACCCTGCACATCGCCGGCGGCGAAGTGGTCGCCAATGCGGAGCACACCGACATGTATGCCGCCATCGACCTGCTGGTGGACAAGCTCGACCGCCAGTTGATCAAGGCCAAGGAGAAGCGCCTCGACCGGGAGCAGGGCGCCACCGTCCGCTGACTCCAACTCCATGATCCGACTCGAAAGCATCCTGACCCCCGGGCGTTCCCAGGTGAACGCACCGGGCGGCAGCAAGAAACGCGTCCTCGAACTGATTGCCAACCTGATCGCGCGCGAGCAGCCCGGACTGGACCCCAGCGAGCTGTTCGAGGCGCTGATCGCGCGTGAGCGCCTCGGCTCCACCGGCTTCGGCAACGGCATCGCCATTCCGCATTGCCGGCTGCCGAACTGCAGCGCGCCGATCAGTGCCGTGCTGCGCCTGGATGCGCCGGTCGACTTCGACTCCATCGATGGCGTGCCGGTCGATCTGCTGTTCGTGCTGGTGGTGCCGCCCGCCGCCACCGACGAGCACCTTGAACTTCTTCGCCAGATCGCCGGTCTGCTTGAGCGCGCGGATATCCGCGAACGCCTGCGCAACGCACAGAGCAGCGAAGCGCTTTATCAGACCGTGGTGGACGAGCTGGGCGGGAAGTGACATGCGCCTGATCATCGTCAGCGGCCGCTCCGGCTCGGGCAAGAGCACCGCGCTGGATGTCCTCGAGGACAGCGGCTTCTACTGCATCGACAACCTGCCCGCCGGCCTGCTTCCCGAGCTGGCCGAGCGCGCGCTGATCCATACCGAACTGCTGCATCCGCTGGTCGCCGTGTCCATCGACGCGCGCAACCTGCCCAGCCATCTGCAGCGCTTCCCGGAGCTGCTCGACGAAGTGCGCGGTCGGCACATCCACTGCGATGTGCTGTACCTGGATGCCGATGACGAGACCCTGCTCAAGCGCTTCTCGGAGACCCGCCGCCGTCATCCGCTGACCAGCGACACTCGTTCACTGGCCGAGGCGATCCAGGATGAAAGCCTGCTGCTCGGCCCGATCAGCGACCTGGCCGACCTGAAGATCGACACCACGCACCTGAACCTCTACCAGCTGCGCGACACCCTCAAGCTGCGCCTGCTCAACAAACCCGAGCCGGGCACCGCCTTCCTGGTGGAGTCCTTCGGCTTCAAGCGCGGCATGCCGGTGGACGCCGACCTGGTGTTCGATGTGCGCTGCCTGCCCAATCCCTACTGGAAGCCGGAGCTGCGCGATTACAGCGGCCTCGATCAACCGGTTATCGACTACCTGGCCGCCCAGCCCGATGTCCAGGAGATGTACCAGGATCTCTCGGTCTATCTGCACAAGTGGCTGCCGCGCTTCGCCGCCAGCAACCGGTCCTATGTAACCATCGCGGTCGGCTGCACCGGGGGCCAGCACCGCTCGGTGTACCTGGCCGAACGCCTGGGCACGGCCCTCAAGGCACAACTGAAGAACGTCCAGATCCGTCACCGCGACCTGAAAGCCTAGGATCCCTGAATGCCCGCCTGCGAAGTCCTCATCGTCAACAAGCTCGGCCTGCACGCCCGCGCGGCGGCCAAGTTCGTCGCCACCGCCGGACGCTTTCCCTGCCGGGTCAAGGTCGGCCATTCGGCGGATGCGCTGGTGGACGGCAAGAGCATCATGGCGGTGATGATGCTGGCCGCCGGCCAGGGCACCCCGCTGCACCTGCACGCCGAAGGCGAGCAGGATCAGCTGGCGGTCGTTGATCAGTTCCACCAGGGCGTCGATCGCCAGC